>NZ_JBIBAK010000011.1:0-352424 GCF_042899865.1 Streptomyces sp. NPDC013157
ACATTCCGAACCCGGAAGCTAAGCCTCACAGCGCCGATGGTACTGCAGGGGGGACCCTGTGGGAGAGTAGGACACCGCCGAACAAATATTGGGAAAGGCCCACGCCGTCACGGCGTGGGCCTTTCTGCGTTTACGGGTTCGTTTAGGCTCAGGACATGCGCTACGACCTGGTTATCTTCGACAACGACGGCGTCCTTGTCGACAGTGAGCCCATCTCCAACCGGCTCCTGGCCGGCTATCTCACCGAGTTGGGGCACCCGACCTCCTACGAGGACTCCATACGGGACTACATGGGGTCCGCGATGCACCGGGTCCACGACCTGGTCCTGGAGCGTACCGGGCAGCGGCTGCCGGACGACTTCGACGACGTCTTCCACGCGCGGGTGTTCGCCGCCTTCGAGGAGGAGTTGAAGCCCGTGGCGGGGGCCGCGGGGGTGCTGGAACAGCTGGCGGCGGACGGGGTGCCGTACTGCGTGGCGTCGTCGGGCAGCCATGAGCGGATTCGGGTGGGGCATCGGACGACCGGCCTCGACCGGTGGTTCGACGAGTCGCGGATCTTCAGCTCGCAGGATGTGGGGCGGGGCAAGCCGGCACCGGATCTGTTTCTCTACGCGGCCGAGCGGATGGGGATCGCGCCGGGGCGGTGTGCCGTGGTGGAGGACAGTCCGCTGGGGGTCCGGGCGGCTGTGGCGGCCGGGATGGACGTGTACGGGTTCACCGCCATGACGCCGGCCGAGCGGCTGCGGGGTGCCACCCAACTCTTCTCGGACCTGGGGCAGTTGGCTGACCTGCTGGAATGACCGGGGGCATGACGGCGGCGCTGACAATTGTCATGCCGAGCTCCGGACGTTCGTTTCTACTGGGGGACCCCGGCCGGACGCGAAGCTGGGGGCATGACGAAGACGACGAACACCGGGTCCCAGAGCAAGCAGCAGCCCAGCGTGCTGGAGAACCTCCGGCCGCTGATCGTGGACGTGGCGGTGCCCCTCGGGTCGTACTACTTCTTCAAGGGGGCCTTCGGGATGAGCACCTTCGCCGCGCTCGCCTGGAGCAGCGTGGTGCCGGCCGTGCGGACGGTCTGGAGTGTGGTGAAGGAGCGCCAGGTCAACGGGCTGGCAACGCTGATCCTGGTCGTGAACGTGGTCGGGCTCGCGCTCAGCTTCGTCTCCGGTGACCCGCGGCTCATGCTCGCCAAGGACGGTGCGGTCAGCAGCACCGTCGGGATCGGGATCCTGGTGTCGGTGGCGCTGGGCAGGCCGATGATGACGGCGGGGCTGAGGCCGTTCCTCCTCAAGGGGGACGCGGCCCGGGAGGCCGCCTGGGAGCGGCTGGCGTCCGGGACCGCGGCCAGGTCGGCGGAGTTCCTGCACAAGGAGCGGGTCTTCTCCGTGATCTGGGGGCTGGTCCTGGTGGTGGAGTGCGTCGTCCGGGTCGTCGGCGCCTACACGATCCCCGTGGACACCATGGTCTGGCTGAGCTCGCTGCTGCTGGTCGTCGCGATCACCCTCGGGATGGTGGTCTGCGGAGGTGCCGCCGCCGAGCCGATGGCGTGCCTGATCACCGACGAGGTGAAGCGCCAGGAGGCCGCGCAGAAGCAGGAACAGGAGCTCGCGGTCGCCGCCTGAGCGGGCGGAAGGTAAAGCTGAAGGAAATTCATCTTTGGCTGGATCTACCCACGAGTACGCCGGGGCCCTACGCTCGCCGCCATGACAGATGTGCTGCGGCGCGGTAGGGCCTCACTGGCGTTCAGCTTCTTCACTCAGGGTGCCACCTTCGCGCTGCTGGTGACGCGCATCCCCGCCATCCAGGACCGGTACGGCGTCTCCGACGCGCTGCTGCCGGTCTTTCTGGCTGCCGTGCCTATCCTGGCCGGTGTCGGCAGTGTCACCACCGAGCAGCTGGTGAAGCGAATACGGCCCAGCCGGCTGCTGCGCTGGTCCCAGCCCGTGGTGATGCTGGCGCTGCTCGGGGTCGGGTCCGGCGGGGCGATGGCCGAGCTGGCGGTGGCGCTGGCCGCGTTCGGCCTGGCCGTCGGCGCGCTGGACGCCTCGATGAACATGCTCGGGGTGAGCCTGCAGCGGACGTACGGGCGCAGCATCATGCTCAGCTTCCACGCGGCGTACAGCCTGGGCGGGATCCTCGGGGCCTCGCTGGCCTGGGTGGGGGCGCACTGGCATCTCGCGCTGTGGGTGTCGTACCTGCCGGTGGTCGCGGTGCTGCTGCCGGCCGCGCTGGTGGGGAGCCGGTGGTACGTGGACGGTGACTCCGCGCCCGTGGAGGAAGAGGCGGCCGGTGGTGGCGCGGGCGGTGGTGTCGTCTTCAAGGTGCTGTTGCCGCTGTGCCTGGTGATGACCTTCGCCTACATCGGGGACTCGACCGTCTCCAACTGGAGTGCGAAGTACCTGAAGGACGTGCTGGGCAGCAGTGAGCAGCTCGCCACCGTGCCGTACAACGTGTACATGGTGACCACGCTGGTCGGGCGGGGCATCGGGGACTTCGGGGTACGGCGGTTCGGTGCCGTACCCGTCGTACGGCTGGGGGCGGTGGTGGCGGCCGCCGGGTTCGCGGTGGTGGCGGGGGCGCCGGGGGCGTGGGTCGGCATGGTCGGGTTCACTCTGCTGGGGCTGGGGTTGTGCGTGCTGGTGCCGCAGACCTTCGCGGCGGCGGGGCGGCTGTTTCCGGGGGCTTCGGATGCGGCCATCGCGCGGCTGAATGTCTTCAACTACGTCGGGTTCTTGATCGGTTCGCCGTTGGTGGGGGCGCTCGGCGATGCGTGGAGCTATCGCGGGGCGATGCTGGTGCCGATGGTGTTGGTGCTGGTGACGTTGGTGTATGCCCGTTCGTTCGCGACCAGGTCGGACCGATACGGTGGCGGGCATGAGCGGCCGCGCACAGCTGATGTGGGACGAGGCAGTAACGAGCTATGACTTCGGTCCGGGGCATCCGATGGACCCGGTCCGGCTGGCGTTGACCCGGAGTCTGGTCGGTGCCTTCGGGCTCGACCGGGCGGTGGACGTCGTGGCGGCGAAGCCGGCCGGGGAGTCGACGCTGCGGCTGGTGCACCGGGAGGACTACATCGAGGCCGTGAAGGCGGCCTCGGCGGATCCGTCGGCGGCCGACCAGTCGTACGGGCTGGGGACGATGGACGATCCCGCCTTCGCCGGGATGCACGAGGCGTCGGCGCTGATCGCCGGGCAGTCGGTGGGGGCCGCCGAGGCGGTGTGGCGGGGGGATGCCGATCACGCCGTGAACTTCGCGGGCGGGTTGCACCATGCGATGCCGGGGGCCGCGTCCGGGTTCTGCATCTACAACGACGCCTCGCTCGCCATCGCGCGGTTGCTGGAGCTGGGTGCCGAGCGGGTCGCGTACGTGGATGTGGACGTGCATCACGGGGACGGGGTGCAGGCCGCGTTCTGGGAGGACCCGCGGGTTCTGACGATCTCGCTGCACGAGCATCCCCGTACGTTGTTCCCGCAGACCGGGTGGCCGGAGGAGGTCGGTGCCGGGGCGGGGGAGGGTTCGGCGGTGAATGTGGCGCTGCCGGCGGGGACCGGGGACGCGGGGTGGCTGCGGGCGTTTCACGCCGTCGTGCCGGAGCTGGTCGCGGACTTTCGGCCGCAGGTGCTGGTGACGCAGCACGGCGCCGATACGCACTTCGAGGATCCGCTGGCTCATCTGGCGGTTTCGCTGGATGCGCAGCGGGCGGTGCAGGTGGCGTGTCATGAGCTGGCGCACGAGTACGCCGGGGGGAAGTGGGTCGCGTTGGGTGGGGGCGGGTACGAGGTGGTGGATGTCGTGCCTCGGTCGTGGACGCATCTGGTGGGGGTTGCGGCGGGGCGGGAGGTCGCGCCTGAGGCGCTGGTGCCTGAGGGGTGGCGGCAGGAAGTGTTTGCTCGGACTCGGCAGTTGGGGCCTGGGCGGATGACGGACGGGCGGTGGCCGGTGGGGTGGGCGCGGTGGGACGCGGGGTACGACCCCGCTGATCGCTTGGATCAGGCGGTGCTGGCGACTCGGCGCGCTGTGTTTCCGCTGCGGGGGTTGCTGGCGTAAGGGTTTTCTCGCCCCCGCCGCCCCTACCCGTCCCGTCCCGTCCTTCCAGGGGGTGGGCCCCGTTCGACCGCCCGTTTCGGGGGCTGCCGCCCCCGGACCCCCGCTTCGGTCTGAACGGCCTCGTCCTCAAACGCCGGACGGGCTGGTGGGGGTGCGGACCGGCTCTCGTCCTCGAACGCCGGGCGATGAGAGGTGGTATCGGTCGGCCTTCGTCATCGGGTGGATTACGCCGACTGTGCGGTTTTCGTCTGTTCTGGGGGTCTGGTGGGGGTTGGGGCGTCAGGATCTCTGGTGTGGTGAGTAGTGGTGGGCTTCGGGACTATTTGGTGGCTGCCGGGCTGGCGGGGGTGGTGGGGACCTCGCGGGAGCGGAGTCTTCGGAGTTATCGGTTGTTCGCGGCTCGGGATCCTCGGGTGTTGATCGGGATTGATCCGCAAGGGGGGTGGGGAGAGGCGGAGTTGATTCGGTTGATGGCCGCCAAGTGTGGGGTTTCGGACGATCCTCGGCGTGTTTCAGGGCATGATGTGATCGATCCCGACTTGACGGTCGCGGGGCTGGACGCGTTCGCCGAGCGGGTGGGGGCGGCGGCCCGGCGGCGGGCTGCCGTGTTGTTCGGGACCGGGCATCCGCACCGGCTGATCGGGTTCTACGCCGGTCTCGCGGACGCACTGTCGGCGGCGGGGTGTGAGGTCCTCACCCCCGCGCAGGGTCACTGTGTCGACATAACGACCCGGTTCGGTCTACGTACGTGCAACCTCGATTACGTACGAGGTGTCGGGTTCGTGAGAGAAGTGGGCCGTGAACGCCCCGGTTGTGCGCCGGGTGCGCACACGCATTCGCCGCTGCCGGTTCGGGTGGCGCTGGATGCGGCGGCGGAGGGCGGCGGGCCCCTGCCGGAGCTGGTGGTCGGGGACCATGGGTGGGTCTGCGGTGCAGGTCAGCTCGGGTTTGAGGCCATTGGGCTCGCGGATACGGATGACCCTGCGCTCTTCGTGGGGGAGGCCGAGGGGGCGGTGTCCGTGGCCGTTCCGGTTGATGACGGCGTGCGGTCTGATTGCTACACGCCGCTCACCCGCTACGTACTCAATCGAGCGTGTCTGTCACAGTAGGCCGCCGATGGGTGCACCTCTTCCCCACTCGCATCACCCGCCCCTACATTGGGGAGTGAGCACGCAACGACGAAGAGTCACCGGAAGGGGAAGCCGGTGGCCCGTCGAGTGCGGAAGGTTCAGGTGTGTCATGGCAGCTGGCGAGAGGCCTCTGAACGAGGTTGTGTTCCTGACCGTGGCGGAGGTCGCCGCGGTGATGCGAGTGTCGAAGATGACCGTGTACCGGCTGGTGCACAGCGGTCATCTGCCCGCGATCCGGGTGGGGCGGTCCTTCCGCGTCCCCGAGCAAGCGGTACACGAGTACCTTCGCGAGAGCTATGTGGGGGTGGAGACCGCCTGACGACGGTTTCGGGATAACCCGGAGCACCTCGATTACGAGCTCAGCGCTCGGGCGGGTAGGATAACCCCTCGTAGGTCGTATGGGCCCATGATGCCCAGCACCGAGTGATGAGAAGTGAGCGAGGGTAGTCGTGGGCTCTGTTATCAAGAAGCGGCGCAAGCGGATGGCCAAGAAGAAGCACCGCAAGCTGCTCAAGCGCACGCGTGTTCAGCGTCGTAACAAGAAGTAATTACGGCGCCGAGCCGCGAGAGCTTGTGTGTGGCCCCCCACCAGTACGGTGGGGGGTCACTGCATTTTCCGGCCGTTGCGGCTTGTCGTGGCCTGCTGGGGGTCATGCCGGCGCAACATCGACCCGCTAAGTTGGCCCGCATACGGGAACACGGAAGAAAGGCGCTGATCTTGGGGAAGGTCGTGCTCGTGACCGGAGTGGCCCGTCAACTCGGGGGCCGGTTCGTACGGCGTGTTCAGCGTGACCCCGACGTGGACCGAGTGGTCGCCGTGGACGCGGTGCCGCCGGAGCATCATCTGGGCGGGGCGGACTTCATCCAGACCGACATCCGGCAGCCCACCATCGCCCGGGTGCTGGCCGAGAGCGGCGCCGACACGGTCGTCCACATGGACGTGACCGGGACACCGCTCGGCAGCGGGAGCCGGGCCACCGTCAAAGAGACCAACGTCATCGGGACCATGCAGCTGCTCGGCGCCTGCCAGAAGTCGCCGAACGTCAAGCGGCTGGTGATCAAGTCCAGTACGAACGTGTACGGCTCCGCGCCGAAGGATCCGGCCGTCTTCACCGAGACCACCCCGCCGAAATCCCTGCCCAGCGGGGGGTTCGCGAAGGACACGGTGGAGGTGGAGGGGTATGTGCGGGGGTTCGCCAGGAGGCGGCCCGACGTCGCGGTGTGCGTGCTGCGGTTCGCCAACATCCTCGGGCCGACCGCGGACACCCCACTCGCCTCCTATTTCTCGTTGCCGGTGCTGCCCACCGTCCTCGGGTACGACCCGCGGCTGCAGTTCGTGCACGAGGACGACGTGATCGACGTGCTGCGGATCGCCTCGCACGAGCCGGAGCGTGGCACGCTGAACAGCGGCACGTTCAACATCGCGGGTGACGGGGTGCTGTTGCTCTCGCAGTGCTCGCGGCGGCTGGGACGGCCCACCGTGCCGCTGCTGCTGCCCGCGGTCACCTGGGCCGGGTCCCTGGTGCGGACGCTCGGCATGAGCGACTTCTCGCCCGAGCAGATCCGGCTGCTGACGCACGGCCGGGTGGTGGACACGGTCCAGATGCGCGAGACGCTGGGATTCCGGCCGAAGTACACGACGGCGGAGACCTTCGCGGACTTCGTGCGCGCCCAGGTCCCGGGGCTGCTGCCGCCCCAGGCCGTGGCCGCGGCCGTCGACCGGATCGCCGCGCTGCCCGCCCTGCGCGGCGGGCGGACGCCGGCGGGGACCCCGACGCAGAACCCGACCCAGAGCGCCAACTGAGGAGCGCAGCAACGATGGCGGACGCCAAGGTCATTCCGTTCGACGACGACCGGTCCCGCGGGGCTGCCGTGCAGCGGCCGGCCGCCCGGCGCCGGGGTGCGGGAATCCGGCGCAAGGGCGGTGGCGAGCAGGCCGCGGTGCGTGAGCCTGCGGCGGGGCGCGAGTCCGCGGTGGTGCGTGAGGTCCAGCCTCTCGCCGGGCGGATCCCCGCGCAGGAGGATGTGCATGTGACCCGGGAGAACCCTGAGACGGGCGTGAAGCAGCCGCCGCACGACGAGGCCGGCCTGGAGCAGCGTGTCGCACGCGGACTCGCGTTTCTGCGGCGGCGGCTGACCGGGGAGTACGAGGTCGACGACTTCGGGTACGACGAGGAGCTGACCGACCAGGTCCTGATGTCCCTGCTGCGGCCGGTGTACGAGAAGTACTTCCGCGTCGACGTGAAGGGCATCGAGAACATCCCGGCCCACGGTGGTGCGCTGATCGTCGCCAACCACTCCGGGACGCTGCCGCTGGACGGGCTGATGATGCAGGTCGCCGTGCACGACCGGCATCCGGCGAATCGTCACCTCAGGCTGCTGGCGGCGGATCTGGTCTTCGTGCTGCCGGTGGTGAACGAGCTGGCGCGGAAGCTGGGGCACACGCTCGCGTGCGCGGAGGACGCCGAACGGCTGCTGGCCCAGGGTGAGCTGGTCGGGGTGATGCCGGAAGGGTTCAAGGGCATCGGGAAGCCGTTCGGCGAGCGGTACAAGCTCCAGCGGTTCGGGCGGGGTGGGTTCGTGTCCACGGCGCTGCGGCAGGGGGTGCCGATCATTCCCTGCTCGATCGTGGGGGCCGAGGAGATCTACCCGATGATCGGCAACGCGAAGACGCTGGCGCGGGTGCTGGGGATTCCGTATTTTCCGCTGACGCCGACGTTTCCGTGGCTGGGGCCGCTGGGGGCGGTGCCGTTGCCGACGAAGTGGACGATCCAGTTCGGGGAGCCGATCCATACGGACGGGTATCCGCCGGAGGCGGCCGAGGATCCGATGCTGATGTTCAACCTGACGGATCAGGTGCGGGAGCAGATTCAGCACACGCTGTACAAGTTGCTTGTGCAGCGGCGGTCGGTCTTTTTCTGAGTCGCGATGCGTTGAGTGGTGCGTGCGGGTGCGTGGGGGCTGGTCGCGCCCACGCGGCGGCAGCCGCACATCAAATACAGCCCCGCGCCCCCAGACGGCGGCGAAGCCGCCGTCTGGGGGCGCGGGGTCTTTAGTTGCTCGTGTCCTCGCTGTCGATGCCCAGGCCCGGGAGCAGGCCCGGCAGGAGCGGGGGCAGAGTCACGTCCGGGGCGCTGGATGCGCTCTTGGACGGAGAGGGGCTGGTCGAACCGGTCTTCGGCGGGTCCAGGAGGCCGCCCGTGGTGCCGCCGAGCAGGCCGTTGTCGGTGCTGCCGGAGGCGGAGCCGCTGGGGCTGCCGGTGCCGGTGTCGTGGCCCGAGGAGGAGCTTCCGGAGGAGGACGGGGCCGTCGACCGGTGCCTGCCGGAGGAGCCGGTGGACGCCGTGCCGGAGTCCTTGCTGCCGGTGCCGCCGCCGGTGTTCTGGGACGGCTGGGGGAGCAGGGACTGCAGCGGGGCGACCTCTTGGTCTATGGCGTCGAAGACCGACGACACCTGCTGACTGACGTCCCCGAGCTGGACCGGGAGCCTGCTGCGCAGGGCGCCCCAGGCCTCGCGGTGGGACTGGGCGAAGGCGGACAGGGCCTGGATGGGGCCCAGGGAGTTCGGGTCGCGCTCATACGCCTCGTGGAGCAGGCGGTGGCCCTCGGTGACGTCGTGCTGCATCCCGGACAGGGTGCGGCGGATCTCGCCGATCGACTCGTGGTCGAGGTGGCCGCCGCGGTCCCGCTCCATGAGCCGGCGGGCCTCCATCAGCCTGGTCGAGGCCTGGTCGAGGTAGGTCTGGCCGCGCTGGTCGTCACCGTCGGACAGATAGTTGAGCTTGAAGTCCTCGATGCCGCGTTTGAGGCCGTACAGGGAGTCGCCGGGCAGGGCGTCGGAGCTGGCGGCGGCTACCCCGCCGAAGGCTCCGGCGGCCACGCCGACGCTCAGGCCGCCCGCGGCGAGCCCCTTGGTGAGCCGGGAACGCGGACGCAACTTGCCCAGCGGGCCGGCCCGGTGCGCGCCCTTGGCACGGGACGCACGCTGCTCGGGTACCGAAGCGTCCGCCGCCCCGCCCAGGGTGCCCTCCGCCAGCATGGCCTCCATCGCGGCCACCAGCTGGGCCCGCTGGACGACCTTGACCTCCGGGTCGAGCTCCGGTTTGGGCAGCGCGGCGAGCCCTGTCGCCAGGGCCAACAGCTCGCCCTGCTCGGTCCGTTCGGCCCGGTCAGGGGCGGCCGGTGGATCGCCCGTGGGTCCTCCGGACGGCTCGGCCGCCGGGTCCCGGTCGGGCTGCTCCTCCAGAGCCTGGGCGAAGGCGTTCGCCCGCCGGTGGGCCGATACGTTCGCGATCACTGGCGGCACCTCCTCTCGTCATGACGGTCGACTCCCCAGGGGGTCCTGAGGGTTGCACGCCCCCGACCAGTCCACACGATCGGGTGACCGGGGTCTGGTCGGACGTGACCACAGGGAGCCTGTATCCCGCACAACGAGCGGCTCGGCACTTGGGTTACGGACGGCCGGGGATCGGCTGAGAAAGGCAACGTGCTTTGACGGAGCGTGAGTTGAGCGTCGCCCAGGGTGGCCGGTTCAGCGGGCGTCGTCGGGGAGGAGCCGGGCGAGAGTGCGCACGGCCCGGTACTGGAGGGTTTTGATGGCGCCCTCGTTCTTGCCCATCACGCGGGCCGTCTCGGCGACCGAGAGGCCCTGGAGGAAGCGGAGCGTCACGCACTCCTGCTGCTGGGGGTTGAGGCGTCGTACGGCGTCGAGCAGGGCCGCGTTGGAGAGCGACTCCAGGACGGAGTCCTCGGGGGAGCGCTCGACCTCGTTGGCGTCGAGCATCTCGCCGGTGGTGACCTCCAGGCGGAAGCGGCTCGACTTGAAGTGGTCGGCGACCAGGTTGCGGGCGATCGTGACCAGCCAGGCGCCGAAGTCGCGGCCCTGCCAGGTGAAGGTGCCGATCCTTCGCAGCGCCCGCAGGAACGTCTCGCTGGTCAGGTCCTCGGCGGTCGCCTTGCCGCCGACGCGGTAGTAGATGTAGCGGTACACGGTGTCGCTGTACTGGTCGTAGAGGCGGCCGAAGGCGTCGGCCTCGCCGGCCTGGGCGCGCTCCACGAGGTCCATCATCCGGGCGCTGTCGCTGTCTGCGGCCGGGCGGCGGGCGGTGGTGGCACCGGTGCCGGTGCCGGTGGTGCGGCCGCGTCTGCCCACGCCGCGTCCGTCGCCGGAGCGGCGGCCCTCGACGACGGCGCTGCGCGCCGGCGCCTGTTCCATGCCGTCGGCCAGTGCGTAGCACGGGCCGACGGGGGCGGCGGTGGCGAAGGCGGGGACGGCGTACGCGGTCGGGACAAGGCCGCGCAGCGTCTCTTTGACCGTCGCGACTGTTGCGCGCAGCGTAGCCAGGCCCGAGGCGTCAACCCCGACGTGTGGGTACACGGGACTCCCAGAGGCAGAGCTTCCATCACGTGCAGTACGGAACCTTTCACCCGTCGTAGCGACGGAGGGGTACCGGTTTGCGTCTGAGGAGAATAACGCTTCGTGCAGGCACTGCTACACCGAGTTGCTCAAATCATCGATTGCGTCGCTTCTGTAACCGTTTGGCGGTCGCTCAAGAGCCTTAGGCTGACCGGTTGTTGAACGAAAAGGTGCGGGTTTCGGCGATGTGCGGGGCGTGTTGGGGTGACCGAGCGATAATTCGGGGCGCGCGGCGGGTGGGGACCGGGGTGGGGACGCTCACCGGCGCCTGCAGGGTGCCTCCCCCGGCCTTCGGCCGGGGGGACCCCCAGCGCCCACCCGTGCCGCCCTGCGGCACGACTGCCCGCAGCTGTGCAGGGCACGGTTGAGCAGCGCCCCTTCAGGGGCGCTGGGGGTACCCCCAGCCGAAGGCCGGGGGAGGGACTGCGCGACCAGCCACGACGTGGCGGCGGCTGAGAACCGGCCCGCGGTGCTGCGGCGATGTCCTGCCCGGCCGAAGCCGGACTATCGACGCCGTCGGCTCAACGCGATCGCGGCCGCGGTGCCACCGGCCACCGCGCCGACGCCGGCCGCCGCCGGGATGCCCACCTTCGCCGCCTTGCGCCCCGTCCGGTAGTCGCGCAGGCGCCAGTCCAGCTCGCGGGCGTGTTTGCGCAGCTTCGTGTCCGGGTTGATGGCGTAGGGGTGGCCGACCAGGGAGAGCATCGGGATGTCGTTGTGGGAGTCGCTGTAGGCCGCGCAGCGGGAGAGGTCGAGGCCCTCGGCGGCGGCCAGGGCGCGTACCGCCTCCGCCTTGGCGGGGCCGTGCAGGGGCTCGCCGACCAGTTTGCCCGTGTAGACGCCGTCCACCGACTCGGCGACCGTGCCCAGCGCGCCCGTCAGGCCCAGTCGGCGGGCGATCACGCCGGCGATCTCCACCGGGGCCGCTGTGACGAGCCACACCTTCTGGCCCGCGTCCAGGTGGGCCTGGGCGAGGGCGCGGGTGCCGGGCCAGATGCGCTCGGCCATGTACTCGTCGTAGATCTCCTCGCCGATGGTCTGGAGCTCGGCGACGCGGTGGCCCTTGACGATGGAGAGGGCCGAGTCGCGGGCGTCCTGCATGTGCTCGGGGTCCTCGACGCCGGCCAGCCGGAACCACGCCTGCTGCCAGGCGAACCGGGCCAGGTCGCGGGTCTCGAAGAACTTCCGTTTGTACAGGCCACGGCCGAAGTGGAAGATGGCGGCGCCCTGCATGACGGTGTTGTCCAGGTCGAAGAACGCGGCGGCCTTGTCGTCGCCGAGCACCGGGAAGTCCGGCTCCGCTGCCTCGTCGAGCGGCGCCGTCGCTTCCTGGTTCTTGCGCGCGGCCTCCGCCGAGGCCTCGCCTGCCAACACGCTCCGCGCCGTGGCGGAGCGCCTACGGGGAGTGAGCCATCCGAGAGCGGCCATGTCGTGAGCATAGCCAGTTTGTTCGGGAGTTCCGGAGTCACGGGAGTTGGCTCGGTGTGAACTCTCCGCGACCGGGTCGTTAAACAAGGCGAAGAACCCGTGCAGAAGACGGCGGACATGCCCTCCCAGGGGCGGGACAATGGACGTCATGAGTCCCCTCTTTGGCCGGAAGGCGCCCGCGCCGAGTGCGCGATCGGTCACCCTCATCCGTAAACCCGGCTGCCATCTGTGTGATGACGCACAGGTCGTGGTCGAGAAGGTGTGCGGCGATCTCGGAGTGCCCTGGGAGCAGAAGGACATCACCCAGGATGCCCGGCTTCACGATCTCTACTGGGAACAGATCCCGGTGGTACTCGTCGACGGCGAACAGCACACCTTCTGGCGCGTGAACGAGGAACGGCTCCGCAAGGCACTGACCGACTAGTCCAAACCGGCTGGAAAAGTCGCTTAGGATCGAGCCGGCTTGGTCTCGGGGGCGGGATTCGTGAGGAGTGTGTACGGTTTTGCCCCCATCGGAGAGGGAGCGCGGGCGCTTGTGCGCCGGTTCCGCACGGCTGCGCCGGGGGCGCGTGACCCCGGTCACGTTGGCCGGGCAAATTGGACACCATCTTTGTGCACGCGTTCACAAAGACATAGCCTGCTGTCGACGGGGCGGTCTGGGTACGTGTGACCGTCCGCAGCCCCGCTCAACCCGTTGGAGCACCGTGGCAACTGGCCGAACTCACCGACCGGCGACCCGCAGCCGAGGGATCCCCGAGGCCACCGTCGCCCGGCTTCCGCTGTACCTCCGCGCTCTGACCGCACTGTCGGAGCGCTCGGTCCCCACGGTCTCCTCGGAGGAGCTGGCCGCGGCCGCGGGGGTCAACTCCGCGAAGCTGCGCAAGGACTTCTCCTACCTGGGTTCGTACGGAACGCGCGGTGTCGGCTACGACGTCGAGTATCTCGTCTACCAGATCTCCCGCGAGCTGGGCCTGACCCAGGACTGGCCGGTTGTGATCGTCGGTATCGGAAATCTGGGCGCCGCGCTCGCCAACTACGGCGGGTTCGCCTCCAGGGGTTTCCGGGTCGCCGCCCTCATCGACGCCGACCCGGCGATGACCGGACGGCAGGTCGCCGGGATCGCCGTGCAGCACAGCGACGACCTGGAGAAGATCATCTCCGACAACGGCGTCTCGATCGGCGTGATCACCACCCCGCCGGGCGTCGCCCAGCAGGTCTGCGACCGCCTGGTGGCCGCCGGGGTCACCTCCATCCTGAACTTCGCGCCGACCGTGCTGTCCGTCCCGGACGGCGTCGACGTACGCAAGGTCGACCTCTCCATCGAGCTGCAGATCCTCGCCTTCCACGAGCAGCGCAAGGCGGGCGAGGAGCACGAGGGCGTGGCCGCGCCCGTCACCGCGCACCAGGAGGCCGGCGAGCAGGGGCCCGACGGGGACGTACCCGCCGTGATGCCGGCATGAGTCTCCTCGTCGTCGGACTGAGCCACCGCAGCGCACCGGTCAGCGTCCTGGAGCGGGCCGCGCTCGGCGCGGACGCCCAGGTCAAGCTGGTCCAGGACACGGTCGCCGCCGAACCGGCCACCGAGGCAGCGGTCCTCGCCACCTGCAACCGCATCGAGCTCTACGCCGACGTGGACAAGTTCCACGCCGGGGTCGCCGAGCTGTCCACGCTGCTCGCCCAGCACAGCGGGGTCGGGCTGGACGAGCTCACCCCCTATCTCTACGTGCACTACGAGGACCGCGCCGTCCACCACCTGTTCTCGGTGGCCTGCGGGCTCGACTCGATGGTGGTCGGCGAGGGGCAGATCCTCGGGCAGATCAAGGACTCGCTGGCCCGCGCGCAGGAGCTGCACAGTGCCGGTCGGCTGATGAACGACCTGTTCCAGCAGGGGCTCCGGGTCGGCAAGCGCGCCCACTCCGAGACCGGGATCGACCGGGCCGGACAGTCCCTGGTCACCTTCGGCCTGGAGCAGCTGGCCGCCGGCACCGACGTCGAGGCCTGGGCCAAGGGCAAGAAGGCGCTGGTCATCGGCGCCGGATCGATGTCCTCGCTGGCCGCTGCCACGCTGGCGCGGGCGGGGGTCTCGGAGATCGTCGTCGCGAACCGCACGTACGACCGTGCGGAGCGGCTCGCGCAGATCCTGAACGACGCCGACGACACGGACGTGACGGCCCGCGCGGTACCGATGGATGCGGTGCCGGGCGAGCTGACACGTGCCGACGTCGCCGTCTCCTGCACGGGCGCGACCGGACTGGTGCTGGGCGCGGAGGCGGTTGCGGCGGCGGTCGAGGGCCGTACGGGTGAGCCGGTCGCCGAGATCGACGCACCGACGGCGCCGAAGCAGCCGCCGGCCGTCACCGGCCCCGGTGGCGGACTCGGCGCCGACGACAACTGCCCGCTCGACCGCACCGCCGAGCAGAGCGGCTTCTCCGTCATGGGGGAGGCCGCCGTCGCCGGGATGGCCGCGGCCGAGCTGGAGCAGCACGCGGCCTGGGTGGACAACGGGACCGTCGACCGACGGGACGCGGCCCGCCGTACGCCGGAGGCCGAGGCCGAGCTGATCGGGGCGCTGGCCGAGGCCGCCGCCCGGGTCGGCCGGATCCCGGAGCGGCGCAGGCCGGAGCCGGTCGCCGGGTTCGTCCGGCCCGCCCCCGCGCTCTTCCTCCTCGACCTCGCCATGCCCCGCGACATCGACGCGGCCGTGCACCGGCTGGCCGGGGTGCGGCTGGTGGACATCGAGTCGCTGGCGGAGGCGTCCGCGGACGCGCCGATGGCGGCCGACGTCGACCAGGTGCGGCGGATCGTTTCGGACGAGGTCGCCGCCTTCGGCGCGGCCCAGCGGGCGGCGCACATCACGCCTACCGTGGTAGCCCTGCGGACGATGGCCGCCGACGTCGTCGCGAGCGAGATCGCGCGGCTCGACGGGCGCCTGCCCGACCTGGACGAACGGCAGCGCGGGGAGATCCGGCAGGCCGTGCACCGGGTCGTCGACAAGCTGCTGCACGCGCCGACCGTACGGGTCAAGCAGCTCGCGGCCGAGCCCGGCGGCGCCGGGTACGCGGACGCGCTGCGGACCCTGTTCGACCTCGACCCCGAGACGGTGGCCGCCGTCTCCCGGGCCGTGGACAGCACAGACAAGAAGGACCGACCGGCATGAGTGACATTCCACTGCGACTGGGGACCAGGCGATCCAGACTCGCCATGGCCCAGTCCGGACAGGTGGCGGAAGCCGTGAGCCGGGTGACCGGGCGGCCCGTCGAGCTGGTCGAGATCACCACCTACGGCGACACCTCCCGCGAGCACCTCGCACAGATCGGCGGCACGGGCGTCTTCGTGACCGCCCTGCGGGACGCGCTGCTGCGCGGCGAGGTCGACTTCGCGGTTCACTCGCTGAAGGACCTCCCGACCACCCAGCCCGCCGACCTGGTCCTGGCCGCCGTACCGGTGCGCGAGGACCCGCGGGACGTGATCGTCGCCCGGGACGCGCTGAAGTTCACCGACCTGCCGCGCGGGGCCCGCATCGGCACCGGTGCGCCGCGCCGGGCGGCGCAGCTGAACGCGTACGCGCGCTCGCACGGGCTGGACATCGAGACCGTGCCGATCCGGGGGAACGTCGACACCCGGATCGGATACATACACGACGGCGAGCTCGATGCCGTGGTGCTGGCGGCGGCCGGCCTGAGCCGTATCGGCCGCATCGACGAGGTGACCGACTTCCTGTCGGTCGACACGGTTCTGCCCGCCCCCGGCCAGGGGGCACTGGCGATCGAGTGCGCCGCGGACAACGCGTCGCTGATCGCCGCGCTCGGGGAACTCGACGACCCGCTCACGCGGGCCGCCGTGACCGCCGAGCGATCACTGCTCGCCGCCCTGGAGGCCGGCTGCTCCGCCCCTGTGGGCGCGCTTGCCGACCTGCTGGCCGACGGGCAGATTGTCAAGGAAATGCGCCTGCGGGCAGTCGTCGGCACGACCGACGGCACCCGGACGGTGCAGATGTCCACCACCGGTCCCGTGCCCGAGACATACGACCAGGCGACGGCGCTCGGTCGCGAACTCGCCACCGAGATGCTTGCCCAGGGCGCGGCCGGTCTGATGGGGGAGCGAGCACATTGAGCCCCACCAACCTTCCCGCCGGCCTGGAACACGGGCACGTCACCTTCCTGGGTGCCGGACCCGGGGATCCGGGACTGCTGACCTTGCGTGCCGTGGAGGCACTGTCCAGCGCGGACGTCCTGGTCGCCGAGCACGACGTGCTCGACGTGATCAGAAGCCACGCCAGGCAGGGCGTCTCCGTCGTGGCCACGAATCCGGATCCGTCGTCGGACCCGTATCCGGGCACGGGCACGCCTCAACTCACGGTTGTTGACGGCGCGTCAACAACCGCTTCCCTCCCGCCCGTGCGGGATGCGGCTCATCTTGTCATGGAGGCCGCACGGGGTGGCAGGCGGGTCGTCCGTGCGGTGTCCGGGGACCCGGGACTTGATACGTACGCGACCGAGGAAATGCTCGCCTGCGTGGCCGCGGGTGTGCCGTTCGAGGTCGTGCCGGGTGTCGCGGCCGCGGTGGGTGTGCCGGCGTACGCCGGTGTGCCGCTGCGGGACGCGCAGGGCGCGGACGTCCGCTTCGTGGACGCCCGTACCGCCTCGGACCGGTGCTGGACCGAGGTCGGCGCCTCGGACGGCACCGTGGTCGTGTCGACGACCCTCGACTCGGTGGCCGCGGCCGCCGGGGAACTGGTCGCCGCCGGCCGTAAGCCGGACACCCCGCTGACGGTCACCGTCGCCGGTACGACGACCCGGCAGCGCACCTGGACCGCCACCCTCGGCACCATCGCGCAGACCCTGAAGCAGGCGAAGGTGCTGCCCTCGCCGGACGGCGGCCGGCCGGTGATAGCCGTGGTCGGTGAGCGGTCCGCCGCCGCCCAGCGCGACCAGTTGTCGTGGTTCGAGTCCAAGCCGCTGTTCGGCTGGAAGGTGCTCGTGCCGCGCACGAAGGAGCAGGCGGCGTCCCTCTCCGACCAGCTGCGGTCGTACGGCGCCGTGCCGCACGAGGTGCCGACGATCGCCGTCGAGCCGCCGCGCACGCCCCAGCAGATGGAGCGGGCCGTGAAGGGGCTCGTCACCGGGCGCTACGAGTGGATCGCGTTCACCTCGGTCAACGCGGTGAAGGCGGTCCGGGAGAAGTTCGAGGAGTACGGGCTCGACGCCCGGGCCTTCGCGGGCATCAAGGTCGCGGCGGTCGGGGAGCAGACCGCGAAGGCGCTGGTCGCCTTCGGCGTGAAGCCGGACCTGGTGCCGAGCGGTGAGCAGTCGGCCGCCGGGCTCCTGGAGGACTGGCCGCCCTACGACCCGGTCTTCGACCCGATCGACCGCGTCTTCCTGCCGCGGGCCGACATCGCCACCGAGACGCTGGTCGCCGGGCTCATCGAGCTGGGCTGGGAGGTGGACGACGTGACCGCCTACCGGACGGTGCGGGCGTCGCCGCCGCCGGCCGACACCCGGGAGGCGATCAAGGGCGGCGGCTTCGACGCGGTGCTCTTCACGTCGTCGTCCACCGTGCGGAACCTGGTGGGTATCGCCGGGAAGCCGCACAACGTGACGGTGATCGCCTGTATCGGGCCGGCCACGGCCAAGACGGCCGAGGAGCACGGGCTGCGGGTGGACGTGATGGCTCCGGAGCCGTCGGCCGCGAAGCTGGCGGAGGCGCTGGCGGAGTTCGGTCTGCGGAGGCGCGCGAGCGCGCTGGAGGCCGGGGATCCGGTGACTCGGCCGAGTGAGCGGCGGCCGGGGGCGCGGCGGAGGCGTACCACTACGTGAGCCTCGTGCGGTGAGAGAGGGGGTCCGGGGCTGCGCCCCAGGCCCCCCTTTCCCCTGTCGTCGGTCGGCTGCGGGCCGGTGAGGGCTGGTCGCGCAGTTCCTCCCCCAGCGCCCCTATCGGGGCGCGTCGTTGGCGAGGATCTTCTTCAGGTTTTCGACCACCGTTGGGATCTCGCGGTCGAAGGCCAGGCCGTCCACGCCCTCGTCGGTGACGACGGCCAGGAGGGCTCGGGTGCCCACCGCCGTGACGATGACGTGGCCCGCGCTGCACTGGGCCGTGAGCTGGCGGAGGGTGCCGGTGTCGCCCTGGTCGGCGAGGCGGTGGCCGAGGGAGAGGGCGGCGGAGGCCACGGCGGCCATGGACTCGGGTTGGGTCTTGTCGGTGTCGCTGGCCACCACCAGTCCGTCCACGGTGGCCAGGGTGGTCTCACGGACGCCCATCACCCGGTCGCGCAAGGAGACGAGGATGTCCTGCACGGGATCGTTCATGGTGGCTTCTTCCTGTGCTGTCGTGCTCGGCGGTGCGTGGGCCACCGCTGCCCGGGACTAGCGCTTGCGGCGGGGGAGGGGGGTCGACGACGGGCGCGGTGCTGCCGTGGGGGGAGCGGGTGGGGTGCGCGGGGCCGTGCTCGGGCGGCCGGCGGGGGTCGCGGACGGGGGCTGGAGGAGGCCCAGGGCCAGGAGGTCGCGGAGGTCCAGCATGACGGCGAACAGGCCGCGGCCGAGGGTGAAGGCGATGTCCCGGGGGGTCCTGCGGCCGTCGGCCACCGCCATGAGGTTCCGGTGGCGGGGCGAGAGACGGGCGGTCTGACGCGGGTCGCGGGCGGCCGGGGCCGGTTCCAGGCGGTCGCGGGCGAAGCGGGCGGTGGCACCGCGCTCGTTCGCCAGCAGGCGGATGCGGCGGGTGTTCTCGGTGACCAGGCGGTCGGGCGGTACCGCGACGCCCGTGTCGAGCAGGGGGCGGGGATAGGTCACCTCCCAGCCGTCCGGGGTGGTCAGGGCGAGGGCGAAGGCCGCGTCGAACAGGGCCGCCTGGCCGGTGATCTCCAGTTCGGCGGCGCCCAGCAGGCCCTCGGCGACCAGTTCCAGGGCCAGGCGTGCGGGGTCGGCGCCGGTGGCGCGGGCGGCCGTCCAGTCGTCCTCGGTGATCCGGTGCGACTTGAGGAGGAGTACCTCGACGCCGGGGGCGCCGGGGGTCTCCATGCCGACGACCATGCCGTCGCGGACGTGGATGACACCGCCCGGGGCGCCGGAGACCAGCACCGCACAGGAGCGCCGCTCGGCGTGCAGGCCGGCCAGCAGGGCGGGGACGTTGCGGGCGGCGGCCGGTGTCTCCCGCGTCATGCGAGCAGTCGGTCCGTGTGCTCGGCCAGGTCCCGCAGCGCCCACGTGATGTTCGTACGGTCCCGGTCCACCAGGGCGAACAGCAGGAGCGGGTCGCCCTGCCGGTCGACGCGGGTCGTCACATGGTGGTGGGCGGCGGTGGTGACGACGATGCTCTCCAACTCGCCCGTGAAACCAGCCCTGTTGAGGTGCATGGTCGCCGAGTGGGCGGTCTCCTGGGCGTCCTGGGCCGGTTCCGGGGTGCCGTACTCGGCATAGGAGAGGCCGGTCACGCCGTCCAGGAGGGCGGCCGCGGTGACGCCGGGCGTCCGTCCGACGTCGCGCAGGACGGTGTCGAGCAAAGCCATGAGTTCCCCCTCCCGACCCCTCGGTCGCACAGTACTTTATTGCCAACTGTTGCAACACTGGCCAAAGATGACGCTTATTCGGACTCGGAGAGGTCAGGGAGCAACCTCCGTCGAACTGCTTGCGTCCGAGTCGACCCACGTAAGGAAATCGAGGGCACCAGCGTGAACATCGAGACAGCGCTCAAGGAAGCCATGAGCATCGACGGGGCCGTCGGGGTCGCCCTGGTCGACTACGAAAGCGGTATGTCGCTCGGCGTGCTGGGCGGCGGACCGCACCTGGACCTGGAGTTGGCGGCCGCCGGGAACACCGAGGTCGTCCGCGCCAAGCAGCGCACGCTGAAGTCCATCGGCCTCGACGACGAGATCGAGGACATCCTGATCACGCTCGGCGGCCAGTACCACCTGATCCGTCCCCTGACCAAGGCCGGCGGCTCGCTCTTCCTCTACCTCGCGCTCGACCGCGGCCGGAGCAACCTCGCGCTGGCCCGGCACAGCCTCAGGAAGCTGGAGGGCGAGCTGGAGGTCTGACCTCCCGGTGCCGTGGCGTCCCCGCCCACCCGTGCGCGGGTCGGGCGCCGACGTCGAGTCCGACGCCGAGTCGGCAAGCGCGCTCTTGTGACGGGCGTAGCGTAGAGGGCATGACGAAGTACGGCTCCTTCCCCGGCACGCGGCCGCGACGGCTGCGGACCACCCCCGTCATGCGGCGCATGGTCGCCGAGACCCGGTTGCACCCCGCGGACTTCATCCTCCCGGCGTTCGTCAGGGAGGGCGTGAGCGAGCCGGTGCCGATCGCCGCCATGCCCGGCGTCGTGCAGCACACCCGGGACAGCCTGAAGAAGGCGGCCGCGGAGGCGGTCGAGGCGGGCATCTCCGGGATCATGCTGTTCGGGGTGCCCGAGGAGAGCAAGAAGGACGCCCTCGGCACGCCCGGCACCGACCCGGACGGGATCCTCCAGGCCGCGTTGCGCGACGTGCGCGCCGAGGTCGGCGACGACCTGCTGG
The DNA here is from genome assembly GCF_042899865.1 of Streptomyces sp. NPDC013157. NCBI lineage: Bacteria > Bacillati > Actinomycetota > Actinomycetes > Kitasatosporales > Streptomycetaceae > Streptomyces > Streptomyces sp. NPDC013157. The sequence goes on from NZ_JBIBAK010000011.1 coordinate 20,534, forward strand.
TGATGTCCGACCTGTGCCTCGACGAGACGACCGACCACGGGCACTGCGGGGTGATGGACGCCGAGGGCCGTGTCGACAACGACGCCACCCTGGAGCGGTACGCCGAGATGGCCCAGGTGCAGGCCGACGCGGGCGCCCATGTCGTCGGGCCCAGCGGGATGATGGACGGGCAGATCGGCGTCGTGCGCGACGCGCTCGACCAGATCGGGCGCGAGGACGTCGCGATCCTCGCCTACACCGCCAAGTACGCCTCCGCCTTCTACGGCCCCTTCCGCGAGGCCGTCGGGTCCTCGCTGAAGGGCGACCGCAAGACCTACCAGCAGGACCCCGCCAACGTGCGGGAGTCGCTGCGCGAACTCGCCCTCGACCTGGAGGAGGGGGCCGACATGGTGATGGTCAAGCCGGCCGGGCCCTACCTCGACATCCTCGCGCGGGTCGCCGACTCGGTGGACGTGCCGGTCGCCGCCTACCAGATCTCCGGCGAGTACTCGATGGTCGAGGCCGCCGCCGAGAAGGGCTGGATCGACCGCGAGCGCGCGATCCTGGAGACCCTGACCGGCATCAAGCGGGCCGGCGCGCAGAACATCCTCACCTACTGGGCGGTGGAGGCCGCCCGGATGCTGGGCTGAGCGCGGACACCGGCGCCCCTGTCCTGCGCCCCGGCGGACGAGATTCCGCCGGGGCACTTTCACGACGTCTGCGCGGGCGTCCGTGCGGGCGTCGACGCCGGGGCCCGAGCAGGGCTGACGGCGGGCCGGACGCGGGCCGCGGAGGAGGACGGGCCCTCGTCGCGTACGCCCTGGCCGTCCCGGCATCCGCTCAGTGCGGTCGCGGCGACCAGCGCCAGGGCGGCCGCCGCCAGGAGACGGCGGCGGCCGGGGGCCGGGGTGCGGTGCGGGACGGACATGCGAGGGCTCCCTTGGCGATCTCGGCTCGCGCGGCGTTGAGGGTGGGGGGTGAGCGGTGGTGTTGACGTGCCCTCAGCCTGTGGGGCGGCCCGCCCCGACCGCCAGAGCCGACGGGAGATTCGGGACGCCCGAGCGCGGTTCACGCCTGTGAGCTGCGTGGATCCCGCCCCGTGGGACGGCGGAACGGGACGTCCGAAGCCCGCGGAAAGGCCGCGCCGGGGGTCCCGGCCCGCTGCCCCCTGCCCCGCCCGTCCGGATCGCGGAATTACGGGTGTAGGCGGCACGTACCTCTCTAGGCTCCCGCCAAGACGAGGATCAGCCCAAGGAGCCGTCCATGACCCTCACCCCTGCCCCCGCCCCGCTTCCCCCGCTCGCGGACCGGACCCGGACCGTCGGCGGGTCACCCGTGCGGGAGATTCTCGCGGTGACCGCCCGGCCCGAGGTGATCAACTTCGCGGGCGGGCTGCCGGCCCCCGAGCTCTTCGACCGGGAGGGCATCGCGGCCGCCTTCCGCACGGTGCTGGAGGAGGCGCCGGAGCGGGCGCTGCAGTACTCGACGACCGAGGGCGAGCCGGCACTGCGGCAGCGGCTGGCGGCGCGCATCGCCACGCGCGGCCTGCCCACCGCGGCCGACGACCTCCTCGTCACCACCGGCTCCCAGCAGGCGCTCTCCCTCCTCGCGAGCGCCCTGATCGACCCCGGGGACACGATCCTCGTCGAAAGCCCCTGCTATCTCGCGGCACTTCAGGTGTTCGGGCTGGCCGGAGCACGCGTGCTGCCCGTGCCCGGGGACGCGGACGGCGTGGACCCGGCCGCCCTGGAGGAGCTGATCCGCGCCGAACGGCCCAAGCTCCTCTACCTCGTCCCGACCTTTCAGAACCCCACCGGCCGCACCGTGCCCGCCGCCCGCCGGGCCGCCCTGGCCACGGTCGCCGCCCGGCACGGTCTGTGGGTCATAGAGGACGACCCCTACGGCGAGCTCCGCTACGACGGCGACCACGTCCCCTGGATCGCGTCCTTCCCCGGCGCCGAGGACCGCACGGTCCTGCTCGGCTCCTTCTCCAAGGTCATGGCCCCCGGCCTGCGGCTCGGCTGGCTCCGCGCCCCCGCCGCCCTGCGCCGCGCCTGCGCGGTGGCCAAACAGGCCGCCGACCTGCACACCCCGACCCTCAACCAGCTCGCCGCCGCCCGCTACCTGGACGTGCTGGACGCCCACGTCGCCAAGGTGCGCGCGGTGTACGGCGAACGCCGCGACGCCATGCTCGCCGGACTCCCCGACGCCCTCCCGGCCGGCTCCACCTGGAACCGGCCCGAGGGCGGCATGTTCCTCTGGGCCAGGCTCCCGTCGTCGTACGACACCACCGCGCTGCTCCGCCAAGTGGTGGACCACAACGTCGCCTACGTCCCCGGCGAGCCCTTCTACGCCGCCGACCCCGACCGCTCGACGCTGCGGCTGTGCTTCGTGACGCAGACGCCGGAGGAGATCGGGGAGGGGTTGCGGAGGCTGGCCAAGGGCTTGGGCGGCTGAGCGTTCCGCGGGTTACGCGGTTCGTTCTCTGCGGGCCGGTGGGGGCTGGTCGCGCAGGTCCTCCCCCAGCCTTCGGCCGGGGGCACCCCCAGCGCCCCTTACGGGGCGCTAGTCCCACCAGAAGTGCCACAGCCGCTCGCCGACCAGCTGCTCGGCGTACGACGAGAGGGTGTCGTCGGCGCCGGGCAGCACGGTGTACGGGCAGAACGCGAAGTGCTCGGCGGCGACCGCCTCTGCCGCGTCGAGGTCGGCGGGCGGCGCGGCGACGGACAGCGCGAGGTGGTCGAAGCCGAGCGCCACCACCCGGATGCCGAACCGGTCCTCCCAGGAGCGCAGCACCGCGCACAGCCGGGCCACGTCCTCCTCGTAGTTCACCGGGCCGCTCCAGCCGATGGCCGCGGGTATGTCCGCGCTGCGCCGGGCGGACACCAGCGCCAGATGCGGCTCCTTCAGCCAGGGCCGTCCCTGGCTCAGCGCGTCGGCGACGTCCGCGGCCCGCGAGTCCGGGTCGGCGACCAGCGCCGGAGAGGGGGCGAGCCCCGGCCACTCCTCGCCCTCCGGCGGGTCCTCCTCCCAGTAGTCCTCCAGCACCTCGTCGGCGTCGTGGTCCCCCGGGTACGACGTCTCCCCGGGCGCGAAGTCCCAGTCGTCGACCTCGGACACGTCGATGAGCACCGGCAGCAGCCCCGCACGCGCGGCCGGCGCGCCCAGCGCGGTCCAGGTCCCGGGCCCGGCGGGCTGCCCGGCGTACCACAGCAACGGCGCGTGCCACGGGCCGTCGAGCGTGTCGTCGAGCAGCGTCCCGGGCGGGAGTTGGAGCCCAAGTGACCGACCACTGGGGTCGGTCGCCAACTTGGGCAGCGGGTTGGGAAGAGTCGCCATGGCGATGACTGTAAGGGGCGTCACTGACAACGCCGGACGCGGTTGTCCCACGGACACTCGGCAAGGTGGTCTGGGCCGAGTTCGAGCGCTCGGTCGGGACGGGCGTACGGCGGTGACCGCCGGGGCGCTACGGCAGATACTGACCGGCCCCTGCTCCCAGGACGTTCAGCAGGGCCAGGGCCTCGGCGTCGGGGGATCCCGGCGGTGCGCTGAACAGCACGAGGTACTGGTCGCGGTCGGTGAGGGCGAGGGTGTCGCAGTCGACGGTGACCTCGCCGACGGCCGGGTGGCGGAAGGTCTTCGTGAGCATCGGCGCGGCCTGCACGTCGTGCCGCTCCCAGAGCCGGGCGAAGTCGGGGCTGGTGTCGCGGAGTTCGTCGACGAGTCGGGTCACGGCGGGATCGGTGGGGTAGCGGGCGAGGGTGGTGCGGAGCTGCATCACGACGCCGAGGCGGAAGTCGGCGGCGTCGGAGATCCCGTACAGCGGAGCTTCGGTGCGCTCCGGTCCGGGAAAGGCCCGGCGGGCGAGGTTGCGGTCCGCGGGGGCGAGCGGGGCGAAGTCCTCCATGAGCGCGGCGGCGAGGTCGTTCCAGGCGAGGACCTCGCACGCGGCGGACATCACGAAGCCGGCGGTCTGCGGCAGCCGTTCCAGGAGCGTGAGGATGCTGGGGCGGACGTCGCGCCGGTGCAGTCCCGTACGGTTCGGGGCGGTGCCCGCGAGGACGTGGAGGTGGTCCGACTCCGCGTCGGTGAGCCGCAGCGCTCCCGCGATCGCCGCCAGGACGTCGCCCGAGGGGCGTGGCGCCCGGCCCTGTTCGAGGCGGATGTAGTACTCGGTGGAGATGTGCGCGAGGACCGCCACCTCCTCGCGGCGAAGCCCTGGCGTGCGGCGGCGCGGGCCGGAGGGAAGGCCGACGTCCTGCGGGTGGAGTCGCTCGCGGCGGCTGCGGAGGAACGCCCCGAGTTCCTGTCTGTCCATACGCCCAGTGTGCGCGCCGCCCGGCGGCGGATCCTGGTACAGCCTGTGCCTGTATCCGGCCGGCGGCCGACCGGACGCTGTTGCCATGACGAACAACACGAACACCACCGAAATCGGACCCGCCGGCCTGCTCGACGGCAAGGTCGTCTTCATCACCGGCGCCAGCCGTGGCATCGGCGCGGCCGCGGCCCGGCTCTTCGCCGCCGAGGGCGCCGCCGTCGTGCTCGCCGCCCGCAGCACCGACGCCCTCGACCGCATCGTGAAGGAGATCCGCGCCGACGGCGGCACCGCCGACGCCGCCACCCTGGACCTCGCCGACAGCGCGAGTATCCGCGCCGCCGTCGATCGCGTCGAGGAACTGCACGGACGGCTCGACGGTGCCTTCAACAACGGTGCGGTGATCCAGCGGCCCGGCCCGGTCGACACCACCTCAGACGAGGACATCGACAAGCAGTTCGCCGTGAACTTCCGCGCGCACTGGACCGCCATGAACGCCGAGATCGCCCTCATGCGCCGCACCGGCGGCGGGGCCATCGTCAACACGTCCAGCATCGGCAGCCGCCGCGCCAACCCCGGCCTGCCCGCCTACGGGGCCATGAAGCGCGCGCTCGACAGCCTCACCGAGACCGCCGCGGTCGACCTGGCCTCCGCCGGCATCCGGGTGAACGGCATCACCCCCGGCGGCACCGCCACCGAAATGATCGACGAATGGGAGGCGGCGACCCCCGGCATCATCGAGGGGATGAGCGCGAGGATCCCGATGGGCCGGATGGGCGAGCCCCGGGAGATCGCCGAGGCGGCCGCCTGGCTGCTCAGCGACCGCGCCTCGTACGTGACCGGCGCGATCGTCCCGGTCGACGGCGGCGCCGGCGCCTGAACAGGAGCTACCCGGTTCCGGGCCGCTCCTCGCCGTCGGTCCCGCCCGACGTCGCGGACGCGGTCGAGTTCCTCACCGGCGAGCCGGCCCGCTGGATCAGCGGACAGCAGCTGCTCGTCAGCGGTGGCGCGCTGAGCTGATCACGCGCCACCGCCGGCGGACCGGTCAGAGCTTCTCCGGCGTCCGGATCCCCAGCAGCGCCATGCCCTGGTGCAGGGTCCGGGCCGTGATGTCGCACAGGAAGAGGCGGTTCTCCACCTGCTCCGGGGTCTCGGCCTTCAGGACCGGGCACTTGTCGTAGAACGACGTGTACAGGGACGCCAACTGGTACAGGTACGCGGCCAGCTTGTGCGGGGCGTACTCCGCCGCCGCCTCGAAGACGGTGTCGCCGAACGCGTCCACGTGCAGGCCCAACGCCCGCTCCGCCGCGTGCAGTTCCAGCTCCGGGTGCGCGGCCGGCCGGACCTCTCCCGCCTTGCGGAGGATCGACCGGATACGGGCGTACGCGTACTGGAGGTACACCGACGTGTCGCCGTTGAGCGAGACCATCTGGTCCAGGTCGAACTTGTAGTCCCGGTTCGGCGACGTCGACAGGTCCGCGTACTTCACGGCGCCGATGCCGACCTGCTGGGCCCGCTCCTGGATCTCGTCCTCGGTCAGGTCCTGCGCCTTCTCCCGGACCACCTCGGCGGCCCGCTGCACCGCCTCGTCCAGCAGGTCCTCCAGCCGGACGGTCTCGCCCTCACGCGTCTTGAACGGCTTGCCGTCCGCGCCCAGCACCGTGCCGTAGCCCATGTTGTGCGCCGTGACGTCGTCGGTGAGCCAGCCCGCCCGCCGCGCCGTCTCGAAGACCATCTTGAAGTGCAGCGACTGGCGGACGTCCACGACGTAGATCAGGGACGTGGCCTGCAGGTCCTGGACCCGGTTGCGGATCGCCGTCAGGTCGGAGGCCGCGTAGCCGAAGCCGCCGTCCGCCTTCTGCACGATCAGCGGGACCGGCTGGTCGTCCTTGCCCCGGATGTCGTCGAAGAAGACGACCAGTGCGCCTTCGGAGCGGACCGCGACGCCCGTCTCCTCCAGGAGCCGGGCGGTCTCGGGCATGCCGTCGTTGTACGCCGACTCGCCGACGATCTCGTCGTCCCGGATCTCCATGTCCAGCTTCTCGAAGACCGAGTAGAAGTAGACCTTCGACTCGTCCACGAACCGCTGCCACAGCTCCAGCGTCTCCTTGTCGCCGGACTGCAGGGCGACCACCCGCTTGCGCGCCCGCTCCTTGAAGGCCTCGTCCGCGTCGAAGACCGCCCGGGACGCCTTGTAGACCCGGTTCAGGTTCGACATCGCCTGCTCGCCGTCCGTGTCGGTCTCCGCGGACAGCTCGTCCGGGTTCTCGATCAGGTGCTGGATGAGCATGCCGAACTGGGTGCCCCAGTCGCCGATGTGGTGCCGGCCGATCGTCCGCTCGCCGGTGAAGTCGAGCATGCCGCGCAGGGCGTCGCCGATCACCGCGGAGCGCAAGTGGCCGACGTGCATCTCCTTGGCGACGTTCGGCTGCGCGTAGTCGATCACCGTGATGCCCGGCTCCGCCTTCGCGGGCACGCCGAGCCGGTCGCCGTCCGCGTACCGCGCGGCCAGGTTCCCGGTGATCGCCCGGTCGGAGAGGGTGATGTTCAGGAAGCCGGGTCCGGAGACCTCGACGTCCCGGATCAGGTCCGCGCCGGTGGTGAGGTGGGAGACGACCTGCGTCGCCAGCTCCCGCGGGTTCGCCTTGGCCCTCTTGGCGGCGGCGAGGATGCCGTTCGCCTGGTAGTCGGCCCGGTCGCTGCGTCGCAGCAGCGGGTCGACGGAGGCCTCCGGCAAGGTTGCCGAGAGGGCGTCGGTGAGCTGCTGGTTGACGGAGGCGCTGAGGGACGTTACCGGGGCCATGGGGTGGGAGCCGTTTCTCCTCGGGGGGCTTGGTAGACGGCTCCAGTATTTCACGGGGGGCAAAGGGGTTTTTGCGGCTACGAGCTCGGGGGGTCCGGTGCGTGGCCGGGTGCGGCGCCGTGTGGGCTGGTCGCGCAGTTCCCCGCGCCCCCAAGCGACGGCTGCGCCGTCGGCTGGTCGGGCAGTTCCTCCCCCAGCCTCCGGCCGGGGGTGCCCCCCGCGCCCCCAGACGGCGGCTGCGTCGCCGATCAGGGGCGCTTCGATAACCCGTTTTCGTGGATTCGACCTCGGCTGGGACAATGGAGCGGTCAGCCGTGCGACCGTACCGGCTGTCCCGTGCCAGAAAGAAGGACGTGCCGATCGTGGCTCAGAGCACCGAGACCACCGACTGGGTCTCCCGTTTCGCGGATGAGGTCATCGAGGAGTCGGAGCGTCGGGCCCCGGGCAAACCGGTCGTCGTCGCGTCCGGGCTCTCGCCGTCCGGGCCCATCCACCTCGGCAACCTCCGCGAGGTCATGACCCCGCACCTGGTCGCCGACGAGGTCCGGCGGCGCGGGCACCAGGTCCGGCACCTGATCTCCTGGGACGACTACGACCGCTACCGCAAGGTGCCCGCCGGTATCGCCGGGGTCGACGAGAGCTGGGCCGAGCACATCGGCAAGCCGCTGACCTCCGTGCCCGCGCCGAAGGGCTCCGCGTTCCCGAACTGGGCCGAGCACTTCAAGGCCGCGATGGTCGAGTCGCTGGCCGAGCTCGGTGTGGAGTTCGACGGGATCAGCCAGACCGCGCAGTACACGTCCGGTGTGTACCGGGAGCAGGTGCTGCACGCCATGAAGCACCGGGGTGACATCGACGCGATCCTGGAGCAGTACCGGACGAAGAAGGCCCCCAAGAAGCAGCAGCAGAAGGCCGTCGACGAGGCCGAGCTGGAGGCCGAGGAGGGCTCGGGCGCGGCGAGCGAGGACGACGGCTCGTCCGGCACCGCCGGGTACTTCCCGTACAAGCCGTACTGCGGCGGGTGCGGGAAGGACCTGACCACCGTCACCGCGTACGACGACGACACCACCGAGCTGACGTACACCTGCAACGAGTGCGGCTTCTCCGAGACCGTCCGGCTCAGCGAGTTCAACCGCGGCAAGCTGGTCTGGAAGGTCGACTGGCCCATGCGGTGGGCCTACGAGGGCGTGATCTTCGAGCCCAGCGGTGTCGACCACTCGTCGCCGGGGTCCAGCTTCCAGGTCGGCGGGCAGATCGTCGGGATCTTCGGCGGGAAGCAGCCCATCGGGCCCATGTACGCCTTCGTGGGCATCAGCGGCATGGCGAAGATGTCGTCCTCCCGGGGCGGGGTGCCCACCCCGGCCGACGCGCTGAAGATCATGGAGCCCCAGATCCTGCGCTGGCTGTACGCCCGGCGCCGGCCCAACCAGTCCTTCAAGATCGCCTTCGACCAGGAGATCCAGCGGCTCTACGACGAGTGGGACAAGCTGGACGCCAAGGTCGCGGACGGATCCGCGCTGCCCGGCGACATCGCCGCGCACGCGCGTGCCGTCCGCACGGCCGGCGGCGAGCTGCCCCGGACGCCGCGCCCGCTGCCCTACCGGACCCTCGCCTCCGTCGCCGACATCACCGCCGGGCACGAGGACCAGGCGCTGCGCATCCTCAGCGAACTGGACCCCGCGAACCCGCTGGGATCGCTGGACGAGGCCCGCCCGCGGTACGACAAGGCCGAGGCCTGGATCAACACCCAGGTGCCCGCCGACCAGCGCACCATCGTCCGCGACGAGCCCGACGCCGAACTGCTGAAGTCCCTCGACGAGGCGTCCCAGCAGTCCGTACGGCTTCTGCTCGACGGGCTCGCCGAACACTGGTCGCTGGACGGGCTCACCCACCTCGTCTACGGCGTCCCCAAGGTCCAGGCCGGCTTCTCCGCCGACGCCACGCCGAAGGAGCTGCCGCCGGAGATCAAGACCGCCCAGCGGACGTTCTTCGCCCTGCTCTACCACCTGCTGGTCGGGCGGGACACCGGCCCGCGGCTTCCCACGCTGCTGCTCGCCGTGGGACAGGACCGGGTACGGGCCCTGCTCGGGGCGTGACACCGACACCGGCATGAAGAAGGGGCCCTCCGCAGAGGAGGGCCCCTTCTTCATGCCCCACGGGCTCGCCTACGCGATGTGGTCTTCCTGGAGCTCCGCCGTGTGACGGTTGGTGAAGCGGTTGACCATGCGCTCCGCGTCACGTTGCGCCAGCGTCATGCCGTAGGTCGCCTCCACGTCACCCCTGAACTGGCTCGAACTCGGGTAGCCGCCGTCGATCGACTTCTTGAAGACCAGGTAGAAGTCCTCCTCCGTCGGCTCCGGCGGGCCACCGCCCTCGCCGAGCTCACGCGTACGGCCCGGGCCGGAGGGGATGGGGAAGCTGCCGGTCGTCTCCGACGGGGACTCCTCGGGAAGAGGCTGCTGCTCCTGGGGCACCTGCTCCGGCGGGAACTGCTGCTGGAGCTGCGCCTGCTCGTACTCCTGCAGTTGGCGCTGGTACTGCTCCTGCTCCTGCTGGTACTGCCAGGCCGCGTACTGCTCCTCGGAGAACTGGGGCTCGTACGTCGGGTCGTAGTCACCGTGGTACTCGATCTGCTGCGGGTTCCTGGCATGCAGCCAGGGGTTGACCTCCGGGTCGGGCGGTAGCGGCGGCTCCGGCTCGGACGCGTACACAGGCTGCTCGGGACGGGGGCCCGGGACCAGCTCCGGGCGCTGCCCGCCGGCGGGCGCCGCCTGCTGCGGGGCGGGGGCCGCGACGGCGGCACGAGCGCCCGCAGCCGACTCGGCAGCGGGCAGCAGCGCCGGAAGGTCGATGCCCGCCGCCGCCAAACCGTCCGGGGCCGTGTCCGCCAGCGGGACGCCGTACTTGGCCAGCCGCAGCGGCATCAGGGACTCCACCGGAGCCTTCCTGCGCCAGGCCCGCCCGAAGCGGGACCGGAGCCTCGCCTGATAGACGAGACGTTCCTGCTCCAGCTTGATCACCTGGTCGTAGGAGCGCAGCTCCCACAGCTTCATCCGGCGCCACAGGAGGAAGGTCGGCACCGGGGAGAGCAGCCAGCGGGTGAGGCGCACCCCCTCCATGTGCTTGTCCGCCGTGATGTCCGCGATCCGGCCGATCGCGTGCCGGGCGGCCTCGACCGCCACCACGAACAGCACCGGGATCACCGCGTGCATGCCCACACCCAGCGGGTCCGGCCAGGCCGCCGCGCCGTTGAAGGCGATCGTCGCGATGGTCAGCAGCCAGGCCGTCTGCCGCAGCAGCGGGAAGGGGATGCGGATCCAGGTCAGCAGCAGGTCAAGGGCGAGCAGGACGCAGATACCCGCGTCGATGCCGATCGGGAACACATAGGCGAAGTTCCCGAAACCCTTCTTGATGGCCAGCTCACGGACGGCCGCGTACGAGCCGGCGAAGCCGATGCCGGCGATGATCATCGCGCCGGTCACGACCACGCCGATGAGAACGCGGTGCATCCGAGTCAGCTGCATTGGCGCGGCCACCGGTACTCCCCTCCCCTTGCGTGTTGTTGCGCGCAACAGGGTGGCACATCAGTGCGGCGCACGTATGGCCGGTCAGCTCTTCTTGGCTGACGACTTGGACGACGGCGCGGACGGCGAGGCCGACTTGGAAGCCGACTTCGAGGGCGTCGCCGCAGGTGAACTCGGCGCAGAACCCGACCCGTTGGCCGTCCCCACCGACACCACGGCCTCCTTCGCCGCCTGCTCCGCCGCCTTCGTCAGAGTGCCCGCGTCCGGCGCCTTCCCGCCCGCCAGACCCGCACCGTTGTAGTCGAGGGTGACGACGACGTTCGCGACACGCGCCACGACCGTCTGCTGCTTGAAGGCACCCTCCTTCTTCTTCAGGTCGTAGCGCACGGCCGTCGCCTGGTCACCGGCCCCGGCCACCGGCTCCGACTTGGTGTTCTTGGCACCCGCCACGGACTGCGCACCCTGCACCTGGCTCGCGTAGTAGGCCTCCGCCTGCTTCTCCCCCGAACCACGGCTGGAGTCCGAGTCGAACCGCAGGAAGGAGATGTTGAGCCAGCGGAACTGGGAACCCTTCACCCCGTTGCTGTCCAGGCTGCTCCAGGAGCAACTGCCCCGCGTGGCCACGTCGTCCGACGTGCCCTCCTTGCCCGACTTCGCGCCCTTCGGCACCAGCGCCGTGAGCGTCTTCTTCGACAGCACCGCACACGGCTCCGGCAGCTTCGCGTACTTGGCCGCCTGAACGGTCGGAGAAGCAGCCGTGGAGCCGCCGGCGTCCGTGGGCCCGGCGGCGGAACCCGAACCGCCGCCCGTCCCCTGCGCGGCGGCGTCCGAGTCCGAGGAACAGGCCGTCGCGAACAGCGCCACGACGGGGACGGCGGCCACGCAGACGAGACCTCGGCGCAGGCGCCCCGCCCGTCGCCGTGCGTTCCGCTCGTTCCGGGCGCGCTGGTCGTCTGACTGGACTGCTACTCGCTGCATGGTTCCTTCACTCACACGTTCGGGGTTCCTGCGGTCGGATCGGGTCCGAGGGGCCACGGTACGCGGTGAGGGAGCTGTGCGGTTTCGGTTCGCGCCCTTTGCGGGCGGGGTGCGCAGGGCGTGCCGGAGCCCTCAGCCGTTGAGTGCCTCGGCCAGCTGCCCGGCCAGATTCTGCGCCCTGTCCTGCATTTCCTTACTGTCCGGCACGGTCCCGGTGGCCATCGGCTGCTCCTCGTACACGATGGTCACGACGACGTTGGACGTGCGGAACACCACAGTCACCGTCCGCTGTTCGGCCGTCGAACCCGAGCCGGTGAGCTGGTCGTCGAGATACGCCTCGTCGCCGAGATCGGAGAGAGTGCGCGGCTGGAGACCGGCCGGCGTGGCGGAGGACGAGGCGGAGGCGGAAGCCGAGGAGGACGGGTCGGCGGATCCGGTGGGCGACGCGGAGCCCGACGCCGACGCCGACGGGGAGTCCGACGCCGACGGGGAGTCCGACGCCGACGGCGATTCCGTCTCGGCCGGGCTCGGGGGCGCGGACTCGGGGATGTCCGCCGCAGCCTTCAGCTGCGTGTAGATCGTCTGCGCCTCGCTGTCGTCGCTGACCGCGTTGTCGTACGACACCACGCGCTCGAAATCGACGGACAGCCGGTCCGTGGCGTCGGTGGACTCGATCTTCCAGTGGCAGCCGACCTTGCGGTCGGTGTCGTAGGTGAGCGCTGCCTCGCCCGCGTACGCCTTCTCGCGCTGCTCCTCGTCGGTGATCTGGGCGATGCCCGGCAGCAGGGAGTCGAGGGTGTCGTGACTGACCGCGCCGCAGGCCTCCGGGAGGGTGCGGTACTTGCCGGGCTGGGCGGCGACGGTGGCGGTGCTGGTGTCCGCGTTCTTGTCGGTGGCGTCGTCGCCACCGCTGGAACCGCTCGTGCAGCCGGCCAGCAGGGCCGCGAGGAGGGCGGCGATGCCGGTTACGTACGCCTTCCGCTGCACGGTCAGGCTCCTTCCGTTCGCTGGTCCGCTGGGTCCTGCTCCGGTGTCCCCGCTGGTTAATCGCTTGCCGCAGTGGGGCGCCCGCTGGAGACAATGTCTACCGCACGCACTGCTGTGAACGCCGGTCCCCTGTCTGGTTCGTGGATCTAGGGCGCCGCATTTGCGTTTTGTTTGATTTAAAGCTTTTTGTCCTTTTTGATGTGCTGTTCGCGGGGGAATGAGGAAGACATGTCGTACGTGGAGATGCCGGGCGCGAAGGTACCGATCCGGATGTGGACCGACCCGGCGACCGTCGAGGACGTGGCACTCCAGCAGCTGCGCAACGTCGCGACCCTGCCATGGATCAAGGGCCTGGCGGTGATGCCGGACGTCCACTACGGGAAGGGCGCGACGGTGGGGTCGGTCATCGCCATGCGGGGTGCGGTGTGCCCGGCGGCGGTGGGGGTCGACATCGGCTGCGGGATGTCCGCGGTGAAGACGTCCCTCACGGCGAACGACCTGCCGGGGGACCTGTCGCGGCTCCGCTCGAAGATCGAGCAGGCGATTCCGGTGGGGCGGGGGATGCATGCGGATCCGGTGGAGCCGGGGGACTTCCATGGGCTGGACACGGCCGGGTGGGGGGAGTTCTGGGGGCGGTTCGACGGGGTCGCGGAGGCGGTGAAGTTCCGGGAGGAGCGGGCGCATCAGCAGATGGGGACGCTCGGGTCGGGCAACCACTTCACTGAAGTCTGCCTGGATACCTCCGGTTCGGTGTGGCTCATGCTGCACTCCGGTTCCCGGAACATCGGCAAGGAACTCGCCGAGCACCACATCGGCGTGGCACAGAAGCTTCCGCACAACCAGGGCCTGGTCGACCGCGACCTCGCCGTCTTCATCGCGGACACCCCGCAGATGGCGGCCTACGAGCACGATCTCTACTGGGCTCAGGAGTACGCGAAGTACAACCGGTCGATCATGATGGCCCTCCTCAAGGACGTGATCCGCAAGGAGTTCAAGAAGGCCAGGGTCACCTTCGAACCCGAAGTGAGCTGCCATCACAACTACGTGAGCCGCGAGCGCTACGAAGGCGTGGACCTGCTCGTGACCCGCAAGGGCGCGATCAGCGCCCGAACCGGGGAATACGGCATCATCCCCGGCTCCATGGGCACCGGGTCGTACATCGTGAAGGGTCTCGGCAACGAGATGTCCTTCAATTCCGCTTCGCATGGTGCGGGCCGGCGCATGAGCCGGAACGCGGCCAAGCGGCGCTTCTCGACGAAGGACCTGGAGGACCAGACGCGGGGCGTCGAGTGCCGAAAGGACTCCGGGGTCGTGGACGAGATCCCCGGCGCCTACAAGTCGATCGACCAGGTCATCGACCAGCAGCGGGACTTGGTGGAGGTCGTGGCGAAGCTGAAGCAGGTCGTCTGTGTGAAGGGCTAGGACGGGGAGGGGCGCAACGGCTTCCGGTGGCGGTTCTGGCGACGAGGCTCGCATTCGTCGAGTTGATGCCGTGGCGTCCCTTTCGGGTTACTTCGCGTGCCGGACCGCGTAGATCATCACGAAGGCGATGATGTGGATGCCGAAGAGGAAGTAGGCGAGGAAGTACCAGACCTGGCGTTCGTTCTTCGTCTCCTGCTCCAGGCGGCCTTTTTCGAGTTGTCTTTCCCAGGTGGTCGCGGGGTCGTTCTCGTCCGGCATCAGAGGTCCCGGTGGACCTTGGTGTTGGAGGCCTGGGCGCGGGGACGCACGACCAGGAGGTCGATGTTGACGTGGCTGGGGCGGGTCACCGTCCAGGTGATGGTGTCGGCGACGTCGTCCGCGGTGAGGGGCTCCGCGACGCCCTGGTAGACCTTCGCCGCCTTCTCCTCGTCGCCGCCGAAGCGGGTCAGCGCGAACTCGTCGGTCTTGACCATGCCGGGGGCGATCTCGATGACCCGGACCGGCCTGCCGACGATCTCCAGGCGGAGGGTCTCGGCGAGGACGTGGGCGCCGTGCTTGGCGGCGACGTAGCCGGCGCCGCCCTCGTAGGTGCCGTGGCCGGCGGTGGAGGAGACCACGACCACCGTGCCGTCGCCGCTCGCCTCCAGCTTGGGGAGCAGGGCCTGGGTGAGGTTCAGGGTGCCGATGACGTTCGTCTCGTACATCGTGCGCCAGTCGGCCGGGTCGCCGGTGGCGACCGGGTCGGCGCCGAGGGCTCCGCCGGCGTTGTTGACGAGGACGGCGACCGTGTTGAAGGCCGTCGCGAACTCGTCCACCGCCGCGCGGTCCGTCACGTCGAGGGGGTAGGCGGTGGCCTGGTGTCCCGCGTCGTTGATCTCCTTGGCCAGGGCCTCGATACGGTCCTCCCTGCGGGCGGTGAGGACGACGCGATAGCCGGCCTCGGCGAGCCGGCGGGCGGTGGCGGCGCCGATGCCGCTGCTGGCGCCGGTGACGACCGCGATGGGGGAGGGGGCCATGGGGGTGTGCTCCTCAGCGGGGTTCGGTGTGCGGGCTTGTGTGGGTCAAGAATAGGTGGGGGCCGATTTCGGTGGTTCGGCGCCTGCGGGCCCGGTGGGGGCTTGTCGCGCCCACGCGGCGGCGGCCGCAGATCAAATACAGCCCCGCGCCCCTCTGGGTAGGCAGTGTCAGCCTCCGTTGCGTGGCGCCCACATGATCACTGCCATTCCCGCCAGGCAGATCGCCGCGCCCGTGAGGTCCCAGCGGTCCGGGCGGTAGCCGTCCGCCACCACGCCCCACAGGATCGAGCCCGCGACGAAGATGCCGCCGTACGCGGCGAGGATGCGGCCGAAGTGGGCGTCCGGCTGGAAGGTGGCGACGAAGCCGTAGGCGCCGAGGGAGAGGATGCCGCCGGCGATCCAGAGCCAGCCGCGGTGTTCGCGCAGGCCCTGCCAGACCAGCCAGGCGCCGCCGATCTCGAAGAACGCGGCCACGACGAACAGGGCGGCGGAGCGGAGGATCAGCATGCGTGCAGCGTGTCACGTCCGGCGGGTGTCACCTGATGGGGGGCGCCTGCGGCGGGGCCGGGGTGGCATACATCCGTACGAGTGCGAACCGACGGACGGACGGGACGGGTGGCATGGCGATGCGTCGTGGTGGGCCGGCGGTGGCCGGTGCGGTGGCGGTGGCGGTGGGTGTGCTGGTCGTGGGCGGCGGTGGTGCCGCCTGGGCCGGGAGCGCGGATCTGGAGGTGCACGGGTCCGCGGTGCTGAGCGGGGACTCGGTCGAGGTCCGGGTGACTCCGCGCAACCACGGGCCGGACGGCGTGACCGGGGCCAGCGTGCGGCTGGTCTCGTCGGCGCCGCTGGCGGACTCGCAGCAGCTGCCGGGCGGGTGTGCGCGCACCGGTGACCGGGAGGTGGTGTGCGACACCGGGCCGCTGGCCGTCGAGGTGCCCGGCGAGCAGCTGGTGGTTCCGGTGCGGCTGCGGGAGCGGCCGGCCGAGGTGACGCTGTCGGTGGACGTGGTGTGGGGCGGGGGCGCGGTGGACCAGGACCGTACGAACGACAAGCAGCGGGTGCTGGTGCTGGCGACGGGGGATCCGTACGCGTTCTGATCCGGGGCGTCCGGGGCGTCCGGGGCGTCCGGGGCGTCCGGGGCGTCCGGGGCGGCCCGGGCGTGCGGGTCGTCCCGGTCGTCCGGGCATGCGGGGCCGGTAATTCACGCATGCGCACCATCAGCTGGGTACGGCGGCACCGGATGCACGGCACGCACGGGCGCGCGACCACGATGGGGTCCGAAGCGGCGGCCGCGGTGACCGGCGCCGGGACCCTTTCACTGCCCGCGCTCCCCGGGCCGCTTTTCCGCCGGTCGGCGAGAGCGGGACACCCATGACGCGGCGCCCTGGGTGCCCCGCCCCCATGCCGCCGCCCTAATGCCACATGTAGTTCTCGGCGGCGTCGACGATCAGGTCCTTCACCGCCTGGGGGTGGGAGACGAGGGAGACGTGCGAGGAGTCGATCTCCACCGTCTTGCGGGCGTTGGCGCGTTTCGCCTCGAACAGTTCCAGGGCTGGGTTGATCGCTCGGTCCTGCCTGCCGACCAGGGCGTACACGGGCTTGGTGTGCCAGGCGGCGCCGGTGAGTCTGTCCGCGAACGCCGACATCGCGATCGGGCGCTGGGTGACTCCCATGAGGGTGGTCTGGCTACTGGGCAGGTCCGCGGCGAAGACCTGGCGCAGTTTGTCCGGCTGGATGTACACGTCCGTGCCGGTGGTGCCGTCAGCGCCGCGGAAGGGCACCAGCTTCAGGGCCTTGGTGAGAGGGGCGGGAGCGAACTTCGCGGCGAGGGTGGCCTGCGACTCTCCCTTGTCCGGCATGATCGCGTTGATGTAGACGAGGGCCTTGACGTTGTCGTTTCCGACGGCGGCCTGCGAGATCACCTCTCCGGCGTAGGAGTGTCCGACCAGGACGATCGGTCCCTTGACGGACTTCAGGAAACTCGCGAGGTAGGCCGAGTCCTGGGCGACACCGCGCAGCGGGTTGGCCGGTGCGTCCACCGTGTAGCCGTTCTGCTGGAGCCGCTGCACGACGCCGTTCCAGCTCGACGCGTCGGCGAAGGCGCCGTGCACGAGCACGATGGTGGGCTTCTGCCGGCCGGGATCTCCGCTCGGGCCGCCGGCCAGTGCCGTCATGGGGGCGAGGACGGCGGTGGTTCCCGACAGTGCCAGGAGTGCTGCGCCCCAACGGGCGGCGTTCACGGTGCGGAGGGCTTCGCGCGGTATTCGCATGCTGCTCCGGTCCTTCGGTGCGAGGCGTCGGCGACGCCCGGGATTCCAGCGTCGAGGACGCCCGTCGGCGTGTCCCCGTGCGAGGGCCGTCCGGGTGAACGGGTGACCGCGCCCGGGGCCCGCGCTCCGCCGCCGCCCGCGGTGATCAGGTGGCGCCGGCCGTCGTCCCGAAGGTCACCCGGTAGTAGCAGGCGCCCTTGCAGGGCATGGTCGCGCCGTCGTCGAAGGCGTAGGAGCAGGCGTAGGGTTCGGCGCGTTCGAAGACCTGGGTGTAGTCGACCGGCCACTTGGCGGGGACGCAGTCGTCGCGGCCCGCCCAGGCGCCGCGGCAGCAGTACGTGTCGCCGCCGAACGCCGCGCACGGCGGTTCGCAGCCGAACTCCCGGCCGCCGGAGAGGGCCTGCATGGCCTTGGGGCAGGTGACGTCCGTGGTGCAGGTGCCCTGGTAGCAGCCGGAGGCGCTGACCGGGTCGGTGGTCGTGGTGTGGGAGATGTTGATGTACATGGGCAGGTTGCCGATGATCTGGGGTGCCGCCTCCGTCACCGACCCGGCGCTGGCACAGGCGCGGGCCGAGGGGCCGTACCTCCTGGGCTTCAACGAACCCGACATGGCGCGGCAGTCGAACATGACCGTCGACCAGGCGCTGGGGCTGTGGCCCAAGCTGATGGCGGCGGGCAGGGTGCTGGGCGGCCCGGCGGTGGCGTACGGCGCGGACACGGCCGGCGGCTGGCTGGACCGGTTCATGTCGGGGGCGCAGGCGAAGGGGTACCGGGTCGACTTCATCACGCTGCACTGGTACGGCGGCGACTTCCGCACCCCGCAGGCCGTGCAGCAGCTGACCTCGTGCCTGGCGGCGGTGTACGCGCGGTACCACAAGCCGATCTGGCTCACGGAGTACGCGCTGATCGACTTCTCGCAGGGGGACCCGGTTCCCGTCGGCGCGGCAGCAGGCGGACTTCGTCACCGCGTCCACGAAGGCGCTCGACGCGCTGCCGTACGTGCAGCGGTACGCGTGGTTCGGGCTCGGTGCCGACCCGGCGAAGCCGAGCAGCGGGCTGTTCACGAGCGGTACGGCGGCCACTGCGGCGGGCCGGGCCTTCCAGGCGGCGCGCTGAGCGGTGGGGTCGCTCCGGGTGCGGGGAATAGGTGGCGGCGGGGTCTCGTTCTGCGGGTATAGTTGAATCGTAAACAACCTGGAGGGTGAGCGAGCATGCAGTTCGGGATCTTCACGGTCGGCGACGTCACGCCGGACCCCACCACGGGCCGGACGCCGAGCGAGCGGGAGCGCATCAAGGCGATGGTCGCGATCGCGCTGAAGGCCGAGGAGGTCGGCCTGGACGTGTTCGCGACGGGTGAGCACCACAACCCGCCGTTCGTGCCGTCGTCGCCGACCACCATGCTCGGTTACGTCGCCGCGCAGACGGAGAAGCTGATCCTCTCCACCTCCACCACCCTCATCACCACCAACGACCCGGTGAAGATCGCCGAGGACTTCGCGATGCTCCAGCACCTGGCCGACGGCCGGGTGGACCTGATGATGGGCCGCGGCAACACCGGGCCGGTCTACCCCTGGTTCGGGCAGGACATCCGCGAGGGCATCAACCTCGCCATCGAGAACTACGCCCTGCTGCGCCGGCTGTGGCGCGAGGACGTCGTCGACTGGGAGGGCAAGTTCCGCACGCCGCTGCAGGGCTTCACCTCCACCCCGCGGCCGATGGACGACGTGCCGCCGTTCGTCTGGCACGGCTCGATCCGCTCGCCCGAGATAGCGGAGCAGGCCGCCTACTACGGTGACGGCTTCTTCCACAACAACATCTTCTGGCCCGCCGACCACACCAAGCGGATGGTCGAGTTCTACCGGAAGCGGTTCGCGCACTACGGGCACGGCACGCCCGAGCAGGCGATCGTCGGCCTCGGCGGCCAGGTGTTCATGCGGAAGAACTCGCAGGACGCGGTGCGCGAGTTCCGGCCGTACTTCGACAACGCGCCGGTCTACGGGCACGGGCCGTCCCTGGAGGACTTCACCGACCAGACCCCGCTGACGGTGGGCTCGCCGCAGCAGGTGATCGAGAAGACGCTGGGCTTCCGCGAGTACGCGGGCGACTACCAGCGCCAGCTGTTTTTGATGGACCACGCGGGGCTGCCGCTGAAGACGGTCCTGGAGCAGCTCGACATCCTCGGCGAGGAGGTCGTGCCGGTGCTGCGCAAGGAGTTCGCGAAGGGCCGTCCGGCGGACGTCCCGGAGGCGCCGACGCACGCGTCGCTGCTGGCCGCCGCCGCGCAGGAGAAGAAGGCCGACAAGGACAAGGCCGACAAGGACAAGGCCGACAAGGACAAGAAGGAGGTCGGGGCATGAAGCTCGTCGTCGTCTCGGCGGGGCTGAGCGTGCCGTCGTCCACGCGGCTGCTGGCCGACCGGCTGGCGGCGGCCGTCGGCCGGCAGGCCGAGGTCGAGCTGGAGGTGGTGGAGCTGCGCGACCTCGCGGTCGAGATCGCGCACAACTTCACCAACGGGTTCCCCGGGCGCAGGCTCGCGGCGGCCCTGGAGGCGGTGACCGAGGCGGACGGCCTGATCGCGGTCACGCCGGTGTTCACGGCCTCCTACAGCGGGCTGTTCAAGTCGTTCTTCGACGTGCTCGACAAGGACGCGCTCGCGGGCAAGCCGGTGCTGATCGCGGCGACCGGGGGTACGGCACGGCACTCGCTGGTACTGGAGCACGCGCTGCGGCCGATGTTCGCGTACCTGCGGGCGGTGGTCGTGCCGACGGGCGTGTACGCGGCGTCCGAGGACTGGGGTGCCGAGGGCCTGGAGGGGCGGGTCGAGCGGGCGGCGGAGGAGCTGGCGGCGCTGATGCAGGGGCTTCGCCGTGCCGTGCGTGAGGAGCCCGAGGCGCTGCCGGTCGTGCCGTTCGCGGAGCAGCTGGCGAGGTTGGCCGCGGGCTGAGGGGGCGGGGCGGGGGTGGGGACGCTCACCGGCGCTTGCCGGGTGCCTCCCCCAGCCTTCGGCCGGGGGACCCCCAGCGCCCACCCGTGCCGCCCCAGCGGCACGACTGCCCGCAGCTATGTAGCTGGCGTGACTGCAGCGCCCCGTAAGGGGCGCGGGGAACTGCGCGAGCACCCCCCACCGGCCCGCAGCCGAAATCCGGCGCCCGGTTGCCTCTGTGACGGTGAGAGGCAGGTAAAAAGGGTGATCGTAGGCCCGCTCACCACGGCAGAACCGCCGGAAGCCTTGGCAGACTGGGGAGGTGCCCCAGACTGTGCTGCTCGCCGAAGACGACCGCGCCATCCGCCACGCCCTGGAGCGGGCCCTCACCCTGGAGGGTTATGAGGTGACTGCGGTCGCGGACGGTGTGGAGGCCTTGGCGCACGCCCACCGCACCAGCCCCGACGTCCTCGTCCTGGACGTGATGATGCCGGGCATCGACGGCCTCCAGGTCTGCCGTGTCCTGCGGGCGGAAGGGGACCGCACCCCGATCCTCATGCTGACCGCGCTGGTGGAGACCGCCGACCGGATCGCGGGACTGGACGCCGGCGCCGACGACTACGTCGTCAAGCCCTTCGACGTCGAAGAGGTCTTCGCCCGGCTGCGGGCGCTGCTGCGCCGGACCCTGCCCGTGACCACCGGCGGCGGCAGCAGCGGTGGCGGCGGTGGTGGCGGTGTGCCCGCCGAGCCCGGCCGGGAGCCGCAGGTCTCCGACCGGCAGATCGAGGCGGCCGGACTGCGGATGGACCTCCAGGCCCGCCGGGCCTGGCGCGGCAGGCGCGAGCTGGAGCTGACCCGCACCGAGTTCGAGCTGCTGGAGCTCCTCGCACGCAACGCGGGCATCGTCCTCGACCACTCCACGATCTACGACCGCATCTGGGGCTACGACTTCGGCCCCGGTTCCAAGAACCTCGCCGTCTACGTCGGCTACCTGCGCCGCAAGCTCGACGAGCCGGGCGCCCCGCAGCTGATCCACACCGTCCGGGGCGTGGGTTACGTGCTGCGGGAGGACTGAGTGGGCCCGCTCCGGCGCCTGGAGCGGCTCACGCGGGTGCTGGCCCGGCGCCGGCCGGGCCTCGTCTCCCTGCGGACCACCTTCGTCGTGTCCTTCGCGGCGGTCACGGCCGCCGTCACGATCGTCGTCGGCATCCTGTCGTACAACGCGGCCGCCCGGCTGGTCCGCGTCGACCAGCAGTCGGTGTTCACGCAGGTCGTCTCCGACGTCCAGGACGAGGTCAAGCAGCACAAGATGGTGCCGGCGGACTTCTCCTCCTCCCAGCCCGGCCATGACCTGGTCCGGCCCGCGCGCACCGACGTCCAGGTGCTCGGCGCGCGGGGCGAGATCATCGACCGCGGCAGTCCGGTGCTGCCCGTCACCGCCGCGGACCGGGCGGCCGCCACCGCCGCGGAGGCCGGGAAGACGGTCCAGCACAAGGACGTCCAGGCCGGCGAGGACCTGTTCCGGATCGCCACGGTCGCGCTCGGCGGCGGCCGGGGCGCGGTGCAGGTGGCGCAGGAGTTCAGCGACACCGAGGACCTGCTGCAGGCGCTCCAGCAGCGGACCCTGCTGCTGATGTCGGCCGTGGTGGTGGCCGCCGGGCTGTTCGGCTGGTGGCTGGCGAGGCGGATCACCCGCCGGCTCGTGATCCTCACCTCCGCGGCGGAGAACGTGGCCCGCACCCGGCAGCTGGGCATCCAGGTGCCGGTGACGGGACTGGACGAGGTGGGCAGGCTGGGCCGCGCCTTCGACCGGATGCTGGGCCGCCTCGCCCAGTCGGAGGAGGACCAGCGGCGCCTGGTCCAGGACGCGGGTCACGAGCTGCGCACCCCGCTGACCTCGCTCCGTACGAACATCTCCCTGCTCCGCCGGATCGACGAACTCCCGCCCGCGACCCGTGACGAGCTCGTCGCCGACCTCGGCCAGGAGGCACGCGAGCTCACCGACCTGGTCAACGAGCTGGTCGACCTCGCGGCCGGGCAGTCCGACACCGAGCCCCCGCAGCGCGTGGACCTGGCCGACATCGCGGAGGACGTGGCGGGGCTGGCCCGGCGCCGTACCGGACGCGAGATCGTGCTGCGCGCGGCCGGCGACACCACGACCGACGGCCGCCCCGGCATGCTCCAGCGGGCCGTCTCCAACCTCGTGGAGAACGCGGCCAAGTTCGACCGGGACGGCAAGGCCCCCATCGAGATCAGCGTCACCGGCCCCGCCCGGCCGGGCACCGTCCGCGTCGAGGTCCTCGACCGCGGCCCCGGTATCGCCGAGGGCGACCTGATCCGCATCTTCGACCGCTTCTACCGGGCCGCCGACGCCCGCTCCCTCCCCGGCTCCGGCCTCGGCCTCTCCATCGTCCGCGAGGTCGCCATGGCCCACGGCGGCGCCCCCTTCGCCTTCCGCAGGGAGGGCGGCGGCGCGGTGATCGGGTTCACGGTGGGCGGGGGGATCACGGGCGGGACGCCGCGCGGCTGAGCCACCTGGCCGGGACCCGCCAGCGCTCCGGCCGACGGCGTGTTTCGGGCACGGGGCGGCGACGACCGCTGTCCCTCGGCTTTCCCTTCCGGGGTTTCCCGTCGTGCTTTCCCGTGCAGGCTGTCCTGAGATGAACGAGCCGACGGCATGGCGGGAGACGGACTCCGAGGAGCACCGGGTCTGGCGGAAAGTGTTCAACGAGGACTGGACCGGCCCGGACCTCGTCGGCCCGTGTCCCGTGTGCGGCGCCCGTGCGCTGCATCGCTGGTACCTGCTGGAGGACGACGAGGCGAAGGTCTTCCGGGGGATCCGGTTCAGCGGTCGCGGACGACTGTGGGAGTGGTGCTCGGTGTGCCGGACCTTCGAGCACTACCCCGACGGCCACGTCCCCGCATGGTGGATCCCTCCCTACGACGTCCCGCCCGAGTCGCTACGGTACGACCCGGCACCCGTCGATGAGGCACGCACGGCCGCGCGGTGACGGCGCGCCGGCCTTGGCAGTCCAGAGATTCCCCGTCGGCGTACGGCTGCCCCGCGGCTGCCGCGGCGCCGTCCCCGGCCTCGTCACGACCCCCAAGGCACCGTGAGGAACCCCTCCGCCCGGGCGCTCGCCAGGCCGATTCTCGGGATGTCGCTGCTCCTTGCGAAGAGCAGGTAGCGGGGCTCCCACACCGGGCGGTACTTGGCGTTCGCGCGGTACAGGGACTCGATCTGCCACCAGCGGGAGAAGAAGGTGAGGGTGGTGTGCCACAGGCGCAGGACCGGGCCGGCGCCGAGGCGGGAGCCGCGTTCGAAGACCGAGCGGAACATGGCGAAGTTGAGGGAGACGCGGTCGACCTTCAGCTCGGCGGCCCGGAGGAGGAGTTCGACGACCATGAACTCCATCAGGCCGTTCTCGGAGTGGCGGTCGCGTCGCATCAGGTCCAGGGAGAGGCCCTGCTCGCCCCAGGGGACGAAGCTGAGGAGGGCGCGGGGGGAGTCGTCCGCGTCCCGGCACTCCAGCATGACGCAGCGGCCGTCCGCCGGGTCGCCGAGGCGGCCGAGGGCCATGGAGAAGCCGCGTTCCGTGGCGCCGTCGCGCCAGTGGTCGGCCCGCTCCATGAGTATGGCCATCTCGTCGGCCGGGATGTCCTCGTGGCGGCGGATGCGGACCGTGTAGCCGGCGCGGCGGACCCGGTTGTGGGCCTGGCGGACGACGCGCATCGCGCGGCCCTCCAGGGTGAAGTCGGCGATGTCGACGATGGCCTCGTCGCCCAGTTCCAGGGCGTCCAGGCCGTGCCGGGCGTAGACGGTGCCCGCCTCCTCGCTCGCGCCCATGACCGCGGGCGTCCACGCGTGGCGCCGCGCCTCCGTCAGCCACGCGTCGATCGCGCCGGGCCAGGCCTCCGGGTCGCCGATCGGGTCGCCGGAGGCGAGGCTGACGCCGCCGACGACGCGGTAGGTGACCGCCGACTTGCCGGTGGGGGAGAAGATCGCCATCTTGTCGCGGCGCAGGGCGAAGTAGCCGAGGGAGTCGCGGGCGCCGTGCTTGTCCAGCAGGCCGCGCAGCCGGGACTCGTCCTCGGGGCTGAGCAGGCGGCGGCCGCGCGGGGAGCGGAAGCCGGCGTAGAGGACCAGGCAGAAGGCGGCGGCGAGGAGGATGTTGATGACGATGTCGGTCCAGCGCGGGGCGTGGACCGCGGTGACGTGGTCGGCGAGCGGGCCGACGCTGACGCCCCTCAGGAGGGTGTAGGCGATCTCGTCGGGGAGGGTGGCGCCGGGGAGCTTGTTCGTGGCGTGCACGAGGAGCGTGCCCAGGCCGCCGGTCACCAGGACGCCGCCGGCGCCCACCGCCAGCGCCGTCTTCGGGTTCGACGGGTCGCCCACCGCGCTGAACTCCCGGCGGCTGATCAGCAGCGCGGCCACGAAGAGGCCGGTGACGGCCGCCGAGACCCAGTTGAAGAAGTGGGC
The DNA here is from genome assembly GCF_042899865.1 of Streptomyces sp. NPDC013157. NCBI lineage: Bacteria > Bacillati > Actinomycetota > Actinomycetes > Kitasatosporales > Streptomycetaceae > Streptomyces > Streptomyces sp. NPDC013157. The sequence goes on from NZ_JBIBAK010000011.1 coordinate 45,228, forward strand.
GCGGTACTCGTGCTGGGTGAGGGCGAGGACGTAGAGGGCGAAGAGCGGGGCGGACAGCAGCAGGTTGACCACCCAGGCCGCGCGCTTGCGGCGGCGCATCACCAGGACGAAGAAGATGGCGAGCGCGGCCGAGACCAGGCCCGCCGTGGCCAGGTACGGGGTGAAGAACTGGCCGGAGTGGTGCGCGTGCTGCCGGTGCAGGTGCAGGGTGATACGGCCGTTGTTGTGCTCGTCGACCTCCTGGCGGAAGGGGAGTGACATCACCGCCACTATGTTCAGTACGGCGATCACACGCAGGTACCAGACGGTGAAGTCGGCGGCCCGCCTGTGCAGTGCGCCGCCGGACGCGCCGGTGGGGGCGCGCAGGGCGGCGGAGACGCGGGGCGGGATCGGGGCCGACAGCTGTGCGGGCATGGGGACCGGTCACCTTGGGGACGGGGTGCGGGTTGACGGAGGGCTGACCCTACAGTCTGTAGGGTAACTGTGGGAGACGCGGGAGCGGTCCACCGTCGTACGGAATACGGTGTGAAAGGGCGTCCTGCTCTTACGGACGTGTGTGAGCCTGAGCCCGTTCCCGCTCCGCCCGCCGCCGGGCCGCCAGCATCCACGCCAGGTTGCCGATCGCCGCCCCGGCCGCCACCGCGGCCACGATCACCCCACCGGTCGCCAGCCCGTCGCTGAACAGGTGCGGGCGCCGGTCGAGGGCCTGCAGGCCGAAGCCGGACAGCTCGTACACGCCGACCGCGGCGACCAGCAGGCTCGCCACCAGCACCGCCACCGTGGGGGCGAGGCTGCGCCGCGCCTCCTGTGTGTCCGTGCCCTGCATGAGTACCCCCGTGAGCTGACGAGCCGCCGTGGCCGACTGGGAACCTACAATACGTAGGGTCCGGATAGCCTCAGGACGTGCGTATTTACATCAGCGTGGACATGGAAGGCATCACCGGGCTGGTCGACCGGGACGATGTGCAGCCGGGCGGCCGGGACTACGAGCGCGGCCGGTCGATGATGGCCGAGGACGTGAACGCGGCGGTCCGCGGGGCGGTGGCCGCCGGTGCGACCGAGGTGCTCGTCAACGACGCCCACGGGCCGATGCGGAACCTGCTCCCCGAACACCTGCACCCCGCCGCCCGCCTGGTGCGCGGCAAGCCGAAGAAGATGATGATGCTGGAGGGGCTCACGGCGGAGCACGACGCGGCGATATGTGTCGGATACCACTCCCGGGCCGGTGCCCTCGGTGTGCTGAGTCACAGCTTCATGGGCCACGAGATCGAGGACATCTGGCTGGACGGGAGGCCCGCCGGGGAGATCGGGCTCGCCCACGCCACCGCCGCGGCCCTCGGCGTTCCGGTCGTGGCCCTCACGGGTGACGACGCGGCGTGCGCCGAGATGACGGCCTGGGACGAATCGGTGGTCACCGTGCCCGTGAAGTACGCCCGGGACCGGTTCGCCGCCGAGCTGCGCCCGGCGGAGGAGGCCCGCCGGGCGATCGAGGAGGGGGTTCTGGCGGCCCTGACGCCCGTGCCGAAGCGGCCCGCCGCGCCCGAGGGCGAGTCGGTCCTCGCCGTGCGCTGGCAGTCCGCCTCCGTGCCCGCCGTCCTCCTCGGCATCCCCGGGGTGACGGCCGTGGACAGCCGTACCGTCCAGGCCCGTGGCCCGCTTCCGGCCCTCTACCGCCAGTTCGGCGTCTGGATGCGGGTCGCCTCCTCGCTCACCAACCAGCCGCCGTACTGCTGACCCCCCGCAGTCGGCTCAGCCGAACCGGCCGGCCACGTAGTCGGCCGTGCGCTGGTCCTGCGGGGAGTTGAAGACGGCGTCGGTGGCGCCGTGTTCCACGATGCCGCCCGGCGTGCCCTGCTCCGCGAGGAAGAACGCGCACTGCTGGGAGACGCGCGCCGCCTGCTGCATGTTGTGGGTGACGATCACGATCGTCACCTGGCCGGCCAGGTCCTGGATGGTCTCCTCGACGCGGCGGGTGGAGGTGGGGTCCAGGGCCGAGCACGGCTCGTCCATGAGGAGGACCCGGGGACGGACCGCGAGGGCCCGCGCGATGCACAGGCGCTGCTGCTGGCCGCCGGAGAGGGCGCCGCCGGGCTGGCGGAGCCGGTCGCGGACCTCCTTCCACAGGCCGGCGCGGGTCAGCGACTCCTCGACCAGCACGTCCTTCTCCCGGCGGGTCACCTTCATGCCGGTCAGCTTCAGGCCCGCCACCACGTTGTCGTAGATCGACATCGCCGGGAACGGGTTCGGCTTCTGGAAGACCATGCCGATCCTGCGGCGGGCGTCGGTCAGCCGCCAGGACGGGTCGTAGATGTCCTCGCCCTCGAAGAGCACCTCGCCGCCGAACTGCGCCGACGGGATCAGCTCGTGCATCCGGTTGAGGGTGCGCAGGAACGTCGACTTGCCGCAGCCGGACGGGCCGATCAGCGCGGTCACCTCGCCCGCGGGCATGGTCAGCGACACCTGGCTGAGCACCTGGTGGGAGCCGAACCAGGCCGAGACCGCACGGGCTTCGAGCGTGGCGGGCGCGGGGCCGTCCACCACGGCGGTCGCGGTGGGGAGCACGGCGGTGTCGGTCATCTCGGCGTTCTCGGCGGTAACAGCAGTCACGGCGATCTCGGCAGTCTCGACAGTCTCGGTTGTTTCAGTCACTTCGGTTGCTTCAGACACTTCACTCACCTCGGTCACAGCAGGTTCGGCAGCAGTTCGGTGGTCCGCGTCGCGACCTGGAGGCCGAGCACCGCGACGACCGGGGCGAAGACGATCCACGTCTGGTGGCGGCCCCAGCGGTGCCAGGTCCAGACGGCGGCCACGGCGGTGAGGAGCAGCGCCTGCAGCCACATCACGAGCGGCCACGGCACCCCGGAGGGCCGGGCCAGCGGTTCCTCGGAGCTCGGCAGGGTGCCGGCCCGGATCACGGCCGACGGGGTCTGGAACGGCGCGGAGACCAGGTCGGCGTCGACGCGCAGCACGCCCGAGGGCATGAACTTCGGACCCGTCGCGGTGATGAGGACGATCCGGCTCTTGCCCGAGGCCAGCGCCGTCGGCGCCGGGTCGCCGGCCCGCCGTACGTCGATGACCTGGAACTTCGCCTTGCCCTGGCCGGTGGTGACGGAGAACGTGTCACCGGTGGCGAGCTGCGAGAGCTTGCCGAACGGGCCGCCGTACGCCGCCGCCCGGCCCATCAGCACGCTGGTGCCGGCCTGGCCGGGCATCGGGGTGTCCCGGCGGTGACCGGGGCCGTCCGTCATCACGGAGGAGTCGGTGCCCTCCAGGACGACCTGGCTCAGGCCCAGCTTCGGTATGTCGACGAGCGCGACCGGCGTGCCGGGCGCCAGCAGCTTGCCGTCCTGCCCGGTCTGCGCCACCGGGGCGGTGCCGAGGGCGAGTTGCTCGCGCAGCTGGTCGAAGTCGGCGTGCTGGGCGGAGTGTTCCTGGGCGCCGCTGAACACCAGCAGCTGGGCGGTGATTCCGAGCAGCAGGGCGGCGAGGCTGAGCAGTCCGCCGCGCGAGAGGTGGCGGACGAAGGTGAGGCTGCGGACGGGCCTGCGGGGCACGGCCGGAGCCAGGGTTTTCGGTGTCGGTACGGCGACGGTCATGGCGGCCCGCCTCCTTCGAAGAATTTGGTGAGGGGCCGCCGGGAACCGAACGAGGCTCCCGGCGGGCCCGTCAGACGGTCACTTGCTGGTGATGGTGAAGTTGGCGCCGGTCTTCGAGTTCACGGTCGAGGAACCGACGTAGAAGGCGTGCAGGGTGTGCCTGCCCTTGGCCAGCTTCGGCAGGGTGATGGTGACCTTGCCGCTGCTCAGGGTGCCGGTCGCGATGACCTTGGAGCCCTGGTAGATGCGGACGGTGCCGGTCGGGGTGGTGCCGGTCGCGGTGACCTTGACGGTGACCTTGGCCCTGGCGGTGTGGCTCACCGAGGTGGGGGCGGAGGTGGAGACCGACGCCGTGGCCTTGGTGATCTTCAGGGAGACGGTCGTCGAGGACGCGTTCAGGCTGGAGCTGCCCGCGTAGGAGACCGACAGGGAGTGTGTGGCGACCTTGAGGTGGTTCGACAGGCCGATGGTGACCTTGCCGGACGCGTCGAGGGTGCCGGTGCCGAGGACGGTGGTGCCGTCCTTGACGGTGACCTTGCCGGTCGGCTTCACGCTGTGCGTGTCGGTGACGGTGACGGAGACCTTCGGGGTCTTGCCGTAGGCGGTGGTGGCGGTGGTGGCCACCGTCTTGCTGGCGTACTTGACCGAGCCGGTCCAGGTGGCCGCGGCACCGGTGCCGTTGAGGTTGTTGGCGGTGACCGTCGCGGTGTAGGTGCCGTTGGTCAGGCCGGTGAAGGAGTACGACGTGGCGGTGGCCGCGACGTCCTTGACGGCGACGACGCCGCCGTCCGCGTCGGTCAGCGCGATCCGGTAGTCGGTCACCGGCAGCGCGGTGGCGGACGGGGCCGTCCACGACAGCTTCAGGCTCGCGTCGCCGACGGTGGCCTTCACCGTGGGGGCGCCGGGCACCGAGGCGTCGACGCCGGACTCCTCCAGGCCGCCGACCTTGGCGTGCTTGGTCAGGGAGATGGAGCCGTTGTAGGACTCGTTGACGAAGCCGAACTTGGCGATGACCGCCTCGGCGGCGTCCGACGCCAGCGCGGCGGTGTGGCTGCCGCTGGTGACGAAGACGTCGTACAGGTCCTTGTCGAAGAAGATGCTGTTGGTGTCGATCGCGCGGCTCGGTACGACGTTGTAGACGTCACGGCCGAAGGTGGAGTTGTCGTAGTAGGCGGTGACCGGGGCCAGCTTGCCGTTGACGGTCGTGACCGGGCTGGTGGCGCCGCCGGTGTCGCCGGGCAGCTGGACGGAGGCCAGGTGGCCGCCGGCCGCGGCCGCCGTCTTGCTGTAGTCGGGGGAGACGCCGTTGATCTGGGCGATCCAGGAACCGACCGAGAACGGGACGAGGGCGCCGTCCTCGGTGAGGGCCGCGTTCGCCTGGTTCTCCTGGACGGTGGTGACGTTCGGGGAGAGCGTCGCGTCGGTCAGGCCGATCGCCGCGAGGAAGAACTTGCGGGTGCCGGAGCCGGCCTGCGGGATCTTCGGGTGCACGGTCTGGCCGTTCACCGTGGTGAGCGTGCCCGAGTAGATGTCGTGCAGCTGGTCCGCGGTCAGCGTGTCCAGGGCCGAGCCCTTGACCGCGACGCCGACCGCGTCACGCGCCATCGGGATGTAGGTCAGCGCGGTGCCGGAGACGGACGGGCCGCCGGAGGAACGGGCGAAGTCGACCTGGCCGCTGATGGAGACACCGGCGCTGGTCGGGTACTTGTCGCCGGTCAGCGCCTCGCTCAGGGCGAGACGGCCGTTGCCGGAGCCGTTCGGGCGCAGGAAGGACGGACCGTCGGTGCGGGTCTTGATGGTCGAGGTGGTGGAGCCGGTGCCGGGCTCGATCGCGTCGTACGACGCGATGCCCGCGCCGTTCGCCGACTTCACCGCGGTGGCGGAGTAGCTGGTGCCGTTGACGGTGTCACCCGCCAGGGCGTTGAGCACGTCCTGGGTGGTGTCCGAGCCCACGCCGACCAGCTGGCGGAAGGCACCGGCATCCGGGTCGGCGACCGCCGGGGTGGCGAGGGCGAGGCCGCCGGCCACCACGGCAGCGGCGACGAACGCCGCCGAAGAGCGCATTCTGCGCATCGAGAGTCTCCTGACAAGAGCTAGCTAGCTGGGTGTTGCCAGAGGATCTGGCAGGGTGGTGCGAACCGTCCGCCCCGACTGCCTTTCGGGGCGGACGGCCGTCTGTGGGGGAGCACTGGGCTCCCGTGGGGCTTTCAACGCCCCTGTGTGGAGCGCCCCGTCAGGGGCGTGGGGCGTTATCGTTTTGCGGCTCCGCCGCGTGGGCGCGACCAGCCACGACGAGCCCGCAGCCGACGTACCGCCGTCGTCACGGAAGCCATCGACAGCCGACGCCCGCCCGCGAAGGGCGCCCCGACCCCGGCGACCGCCCCGAGCGCGGCCCCCACCGGCACGGCATAGCGCAGCGGAGTGGCCGGGTCGGCCGGCGTGTTCCCGGCCGCGGTGGTCTCCAGCGCCTTGCCGCCGTCGTAGGACGGCTTGGCGCTGGGCGAGGTGCTGGCGCCATCGGCCGGCGTACCCGTACCGGCGCCGCCGGTCGTGCCGCCGTCGACCGCGGCGGTACCGCTGGGGGCGCCGCCCCCGCTCGTGTCGGTGCCGCCGCCGTCGGCGGATCCGCCGGTGGAGGTCGGTCCGGTGTAGTCGAGCAGCGCGTTCGCCGCCTTGACGGTCTGGGCGCGCAGCTTCGAGGAGAGCGGGGCGTAGCCGTCGGGCAGCTTGCCCGGGTCGGCGCCCGGGGTCTGGCCGGTCGCGGCGGCGTAGCGCAGCAGGGCCGCGTAGTCCCAGCGGGCTGCCTCGCTCACCTTGCCGGGCCGGACCGCCGCGTAGACCAGCTCGGAGAGCGGGTAGGCGGCCTTGGCTGTGGCGTTGGCCGGGGTGATCTCGGCGACGCCGGAGCCGGTGGCGGTCGCGGCGGCCGCGGTCAGGGCGGCCGTGCTCGGGGCCACGTACTTGCCGGCGGTGTTCTTCAGCTCCGCGGTCTGCAGGCCGTACCGGGCCGCGGACGCCGTGTCCGTGATCGTGATGATGAAGCGCGAGCCGACCGTCTGCGGGCCCGGGCTCTTGTACGCCTGCGGGCTGGACAGCGCGTCCCAGCTGGACTTCCACAGCGTGTCCGCGCGCCGGGTGTGCAGGGCGCCGGAGTGCATGTCGTCCACGTAGGGGTGGAAGTCGGTCATGCACTGGGTGGCCGTGGACGGCGCGTCCGAGCCGGGCGGCACCGTGCACCACGGGTCGCTCTTCGGGTAGTCGTCGGTGCTCGACGGGTCGAAGGCGATACCGGTCGGGTTCAGGTCGGCGTTGGTGCTGTAGTACGGGTTGACCCGCATGCCGTCGTCGTCCGGGACACCCGCGAGGAACTGCCGGGCGTCCTTGTCGGCGAGGATCCACTGCCAGATCGCCCGGGCGGTGTCGGAGTGGCCGAGCGAGGTGATCAGGTCGGTGTCGGTGGCCGGAGTCTCGGCGACCGACAGGTACTGGAACTCCGGGTTCAGCGCGATGAACTCGGGGTCGGAGGCGATACCGGCCGGGTTGTTCTTCGTCCAGCCGTACCCCTTGGCCGCCGTGCCGTTGATGACCGAACCCCAGGTGGAGTTGCGGTACGACTCGGTGAGCAGCTTGGCGACCAGGCGCTGGTTGAGCTTGATGGACTCGACCTTGGTGCCGGCGAGGTTCTTGATGCTGTCGGGCGCCCCGGACTTGGGTCTGCGCTCGATCGTGAACCCGATGACGGCTCCGGAGAGCGCGACCGGTGCGTAGGTCGTCGTCCCCGACGGTGCGGTGGTGCCCGCGTCCGCGCCCAGTTTCCGGGTGGTGAAGGCCAGGCCCGTCGAAGAGGAGTCCGAGATCAGCCGGGACCGGGTGTCGGGCTCACCGAGCTCGGTGTAGCCGTAGACCTTGCCGACCGAGCAGAGCTGCGCCTGCCAGCTGGTCATCGCGTCCGCCGCCAGCTCGCTGCCGGTGGTGGGGCGCTCGTCGGCGCCCAGGGCGCAGTTGCTGCCGACGCTGTTGAAGTCCAGCTTGACCGCGATCCGGTTCTTCCAGTTGGTGGAGGAGACCGGCGACCCCGCGTTGACCTGGCTCTGGTCGGCGTACGGCTTGCCGTCCAGGTCCAGATGACCCTGCGGGACGATCACCAGCCAGCAGGAGCGGGGCCTGGTGACGCCGTCGGTGGTGACGGGGACACCGCAGCCGAGGTGAGGTGCCTCGTTGGCGGTCTGGACCTCGAAGAATTCCTTGCCGGTGCCGTTGGTGCCGGTACGGGCGAAGTCGATCTCGTTGGTGGTGTTGTAGTTGAACAGCGCGTTGTTCTGGGTGTTGGTGGTGATCGTGGTGCCGTCCACCGACTTGAAGGGGACCTCGCCCGGGGCGTTCGGGTTGGCGGCGCCGTACCGGTTGTCCTGGCCGTAGTTGGTGGGGTCGGCGCTGTAGAAGATCTGCCGGGTGTCGTCCTGGCCGTTGCCCGGCCAGCTGGTGCGGTTGGTGGTCGGGGAGGCGCCGTACTGGCACTGGGTGCGTGACGGGCCCGGGTTGGAGGGGACCGTGCCGTCGTCGTCGCCCCAGCACTGCATGATCTGCACGAAGTCGGTGTTGAACTGCGTGCCGGCGAACGTGGTCGGGGTACCGCCGGTCCAGCTGACCGTGACGGCCTGGCTGGTGAGGTCCTTGGTCTGGGAGACCGTGAACTTCATGTCCTTGAACTCGCCGCGCCCGGAGACGGTCACCGCGGAGCCGGTGGCCGCGGCGGCCGTCGGGGCGGTCTGGGCGACCGCGAGTCCGGCGAGGGCGCCGACGGTGGCGCCGGCCAGCAGGCGTATCAGCGCGTTGCGTATCCGGGTGCGTCTCATCGCGAACTCCCGTCGTCGGAGCGGCTGTTGCCGTTGCCGGCCGCCCTGCTGCCGACCAGGCGGGAGACCACCGAGGGCAGCAGGAGCAGGCCGAAGACCAGGACCGCGGCCAGCAGCATCAGCGTCTGGGTGCCGGTCCAGCCGTGCCCGGTGGCCACGGCGACGGGCTGCGCGAGGGCCACGGTGCCGTCGGCGCCCGCGCCGGTGCCGCCGGAGGCGGTACCCGTGCCGCCGTTCGGGGAGATGGTCTGGCCAGTGTCAGGGTCGACGGAGGGCTGGGCGCTGTTGTCGCCGGCCGAGCCGGAGCCGCCTGCGGTGGCGCCGCTGCTGGAGCCGGTGCCGGTGGAGCCGGTCGAACCGCCGGAGCCGCCACCGCTGCCGCTGCCGGAGTTGGTCGTGGCGCCACCGCTGCCGCTGGTGCAGGGTGCGGCGCCCTTGCGGTCACAGGCGGCCGGGTAGGGCGCGGTCTGCGCGAGCCTGTTCTGGCCGTTGGCCGTGAAGGTCGGGTTGTTGCAGTTCTTGATGTTGATGTTCTGCGCCTGCACGCCCGGGATCCGGCGGATCTGGTCGAAGCCGGCCTGGACGAGGTTGATCGGGAGCGGCGAGTAGCCCAGGTTCGGCGCCTGCTGCTGGCCCTGGCACATGAAGTAGTACGAGAACGCGCCGAGCGTCTTGCCCTTGGCCTCGGTGAAGGTGCCCTGCACCTTCAGCGGCAGGATCATGTACGAGTAGCTGGACAGCGGGTAGTTGCGCCTGTCGGTGTCGTTGTAGACGCCGTCGAGCTGCTGGGTGAGGTAGTCCGCCGAGTTCTTGTCGGTGTTGATCCTCGCCTTGAGCAGGGAGACCGCCACGTTCTGCGGGGTCGGCTCGGTGTAGTAGCCCGCGTGGTTCAGGACCTTGGCGACCGGGTAGTGCGCGTTGAGCGCGTACGAGTAGTTGACGTACCCGATCGCGCCCTCGCCGTAGTTCTGGGCGACGTAGCCCGCGACACCGAGGTCACCGGACTGGGCGATCATGCCGGAGACGGTGGGGTAGTACGACGTCTGCCCGCACGATCCCGAGCGGCCGACCTTGGCGCAGTAGGCGTTCCACAGGGCCTTGTGCTGGTTCGCCATCCACATCGTGAACTGGGCGGTGGAGCCGGAGCCGTCGGAGCGGACGACGGGGACGATGGTGCGGTGCGGCAGCTGCAGGCCGGGGTTGTCGGCCTTGATCGTCGGGTCGTCCCAGCTCTTGATGACCCCGGTGAAGATCTTGGTGACCACGTCGCCGGAGAGGCGGAGGTTGGTCACCTTCCTGCCGTTGACCGTGAGGTGGTACATGAACACCGTGCCGCCGGCGACGATCGGCATGTAGGCGTACGAGCCCTTCGCGGGGCGTTCGGCGGCGCTGCCGTCGGTGGGGTTCGTCTGGAACGGGATGTCGGAGACGGCGAAGTCGACGGTACCGGAGAGGAACTGGCGGCGGCCGTCCGACGAACCGGTGCCGGCATAGCTGATGCGCATGCCGTTCTTGTTGACGTCGCGCCGCCACTGGTCGACGGCGTTCTCGGCCCAGGTGGAGCCGGCGCCGGCGATGGGGGTGTACGAGTCGGCGACGGCCGGGGTACCGGCGAGGGTGCCGAGGACGCCCATGAGTGCGGCCAGGATGCCCAGCCGTCGGAGGGCGTTGATGACTTGGCTGGACATCAGTGACTGTCTCCTGTAGCGGGGTCTGTGTTCCCACCCGCACCACCCGTGCGGGATTCGTGGTCGGGTGCGGGTGGCCCCTGTCGGGGGCCTTCGCCGTCGGCGGGTGCGGGTGCGTTGTCTTGGGGGGACTGCTCGCCGTCGTCGGCTGCAGGTGCGTCGGGGCTGGGCGCGCTCCGCGACGGAGCCGCTGATTGATGCAGCCCCGCGCCCCTTTCGGGGCGCTCGGTCCCGCCGTCGGTTTCGGGGGAACCGGTCTCGAACAACTCCAGACCCGGCGTGTGGAGTTCCGCGAACCTCGTCACGTCCCGGCGGGAGGCGCGGGCCGCCCGCCTCGCCTGGCGCTTGTTCTGGTGGCCCGGGCCGCGGCCGCCGATCACGCGGGCGATCACGAAGAGGACCAGGACGAGTGCCATCAGGACCGCCGCCGCGCCGAAGCCGCGCGCGATCATCGTGGGCTCGGGGGACTTGACGAAGTTGAAGACGGCCAGCGGGAGGGAGACCATCGGGCCGTTCGTCGGGTTGGCGTTGAGCGCTGCCGTGTAGCCCGCCGTGAGCAGCACCGGGGAGGTCTCGCCGATGCCGCGGGCGGTGCCGAGGATGACGGCGGTGGCGAGGCCCGAGCGGGCCGTCGGCAGGACCACGTGCCAGACCGTCCGCCAGCGCGGGGCGCCGAGCGCCTCGGACGCCTCCGTGAGGGTGCCGGGGACCAGACGCAGCACGACGTCCGCCGCACGGATCACGATCGGCAGCATCATCACGCTGATTGCGAAGCCCGCCGCCAGACCCGACTTCTGCATGCCGAGGTTGAGGATCCAGACGGCGTAGACCATCAGGCCGGCCACGATGGACGGCAGCGCGGTCATCGCCTCGACGATCGTGCGGACGAACCGGGAGAACCGGCCCGGGATCTGGTTCAGGTACACCGCGCAGGCCAGGCCCAGCGGGACCGTGATCGCCAGCGCGATGGCGATCATGATGAGCGTGCCGAGCATGGCGTGCGCGATGCCGCCGTTGGTCAGCGGGTCGAGCGGGCCGGCCGCCTGCATGTCCTGGGTGAAGAAGTTGGCGTGCGGCAGGGCCTCCCGGCCGCGCCACGCGGTGAAGCCCACGACCATGGTGAGCGCGGCGAACATCAGGCCGCCCGCCGACCACAGGACGACGGTCATCACCCGGTCCCGTACCGCCTGCCCGTCCTCCTCAAGGCCTGTCAACACCGCGTAGATACCCAGGAAAGACAGGTAGGCGGTGACGAAGAACCCCAATGCGCCGGAGAACGGCGCGAGCTCGCCGAAGAGGAGGACGGCCACGCACAGCCCGGAGGCGGCGGCGCCGAACACCGACAGCACACCGGAGCGGGTGACCCCGCCGATCCGGCGCGGCAGGTCGGGAAGCGCGGCGACCGCGGTGTCCGGAGCGGTGTCCGCGCCAGTGCCCTCGGCGGCCTTCCGGGGGGCGTCCTGCGGGGCGTCCTGGGGAGCGCCCTTCTCAAGGTCTACGACGGTCATCGTCAGGCCTCGCTCTGTGCGCCGGACCGTGACCGCGCCACGATCGAGGAAGCGGTGAAGTTGACCGCCAGGGTGAGCAGGAACAGCGCCAGGCCCGCCGCCATCAGCGCCGACATGCCGAAGGTCGAGGCATCGCCGTAGTGCAGGGCGATGAGGGAGGAGACGGAGTTCGAGCCCGTCTGCAGGATGTGCGGCTGGATGGTGAAGACCGGGGAGATGATCAGGTAGACCGCGATGGTCTCGCCGAGCGCCCGGCCCAGGCCCAGCATCGTGCCGCCGATGATCCCGCCCATGCCGTACGGCAGTACGACCGCGCGGATCATGCCCCAGCGGGTGGCGCCGAGCGCGTAGGCCCCCTCCCGTTCACCCGCCGGCGCCTGCGCGAACACCTCGCGCATCACCGAGCACTGGATCGGCGCGACCATCAGGGCCACGACGATGCCGGCCACGAACGTGGAGGCGGTGTAGACGCTCTGGGAGGCCAGCGGCTCGCCCGGCTGGGTGCCGTCGACGTGCAGGAACGGGATCCACCCGAACCAGTCCGACAGCCAGCGGGAGAGGCCGATGACGTGCTGCTGGAGGAAGAACAGGCCCCACAGGCCGTAGACCACGGACGGCACGGCGGCCATCAGGTCGACCATGGAGACGAGCGTGCGGCGCAGCGGGCGGGGTGCGATGTCCGAGATGAACAGCGCGGTCCCGAGGGCCAGCGGCACGCTGATCGTGACGGCCACGGCGGCGATGAGCAGGGTGCCGGTGAGCACGGCCGCGATGCCGAAGCGGTGCACGTCCGGCTGCCATTCGGCGGTGGTGAGGAAGCCCCAGACCCCTCTGGTTCGCAGCGCCTGTCCGGCCCGGAGCAGCAGGAACAGCCCTACGGCAGCCATGATGGCGAGGACGATGACGCCGGAGGCCGTCAACTGGACCCGGAAGATCCGGTCCCCGAGCCCCCGGGCGGCCGACAGCTGCCTGGGCACGGGTCTTTCGGATTCCGCCCCTGCGGAACCCTTGAGCGCGGACACCACTGTGCCCCCCCTATACGGAAACGAATTGCCCCCTACACGGCTCCAACGGGTTGCCGCGCGGGTTGAGTCAATGGCCGGTTCCTTGCGCACCAACGCGTCGAAGATGGAGAGCAGGTGAACTGTTCATGCCATTTCAGTGGGGGAGATGTGGGTGCCTGTGTACTGGAGGGTCAGGCGGGACGAGATCCTTCCGGCACCCGTGCCGCCCAGGAGGCGGGCGGGCAGGGCGAGTTCGGTCAGGTCGTTGTTCGTCCGGGTGGGACGGGGACAGTCGTACCACCCCTGTGGCCGGGCGTGGCCGGATGTCGCCGGGCGTGAAGAACCGGGGACGGGGTTCAGTCGCGGGCCGCGCGGTCCAGGGCGCTCTTGGCGGCCTGCTCGTCCTGTCCGAGCAGCGCCTTCTCCAGGCTGTGGTCGTCGTGCCGGGAGAAGCGCTCGCCCTCGGCGACGTCCTCCTTGCTCAGCACCCGCCCGCACCACTCGCCCTGGTCGCCGGTGTGGTCGTCGAAGGGCACGGCCCCGCCCTCGCCCAGGACCGCCCAGCCGCCCTCGTGCCAGCGCAGGGCCAGCAGATAGGTGTGGCCGACCTGGAGGCGTGGCGCGTCGGTGGCCATCTCGGCGGCGCGGGTGCCGCTGGACCGGTAGACCTCCCAGCCGGGGGCGACCAGGTCGAAGGCGGAGCCGAGGGCGTGCCGGGGCGAGGCGTGCGACCACAGTGTGCTGTCGGTCCGGAAGCTCACCAGCCGGTCCGTCGCGTACGCCACGGCCCCCTTGGCGTACGTCCGCCGGTTCGTCTCCCGCTCCCCGGTCGGGCTGGCGACCACGACGTGGTCGGCGTACGACACCCAGTCCTTCGCGGTCTGCGACGGATACAGGTCCCCGGAGGTCCCGCACCCCGTCACCGACTCCAGCCCCGGCCGGCCGACCAGCACCCCCGCGACGACGCCGACGGCGGCCAGCAGCGCGGCGAGCGGCCGCACCGGCCCGCGCCGAGGCATGGCGAATCGTTCCCTCATGATGGCGAAGCCCCCTGTGTTCCCCGTCTCCCCTGTGCGGCGGCGGAGGTGGTCGGCGTCCGCCGGCCGCGTTGATCACTTTAAGCACGACCGAACGAAAGTGAACAAGGATCACCTTGGCCCGGCACAGAACTGTGACGCAGGCCCGGGGCGAGGGCGGGCGGGCGGCTCAGCAGCCCTCGCGGGTCGCGGCGAACTCCAGCCGGGCGTGGTCGTCCGCGGCCAGGGCCTCGCCGTAGACCGAGCTGCTGACCTGGTACCAGACGTCGTCGCGCCGCTTGTCGCCGTTCACGTCGTCCAGCTCCACGCACCACTTCTCGGTGCGGACGGTCCTCCGGTAGGTCTCGGTGCCGCGGTGCACCTTGGTGCAGGACCGGTACCGCTCGGTCGTGTACCAGGTCCTGGTCTTCCGTCTGCTGCCGGTCCCGCTGCTGGAGGTGTGCCGGACCCGGTGCGTAGTGGTGGCGCACGTCCTGACCAGGCGGGGGCGGGTGGCCCGGGTGGTCTTCGCGGTGATGTGCCGGACGGTGTCCTTCAGCCCGTGGACGGTGTCGTCCTGGGCGGACGCGGTGCCGTTGCCGACCCCGTTCCCGTCGTTCCCGTTTCCGCTCCCGCCCCCGGAGCACGCGCCGAGCGTGCCGATCAGAATCGCGATGGCTCCGCTCACCATGAGCCGTTTTCCGAACATGAATCCCCACCCTTGAGAACCGTGCCGATCACCGCCTGGTGATCGCGCCGATTCTGCACGAGCCCCGGTGCGGGGCCGGGGCGGGACAGGTATAGCGTCGCGCAGTGGACTGACCTGACCCGTTTCGTCCCCGACCGAAGGAGGGTGAGCCGGATGGCCGAGCTGACTGTGGGCCGGCTGCTGACGTCGTGGCAGCCGGACGTGCCCGCGCTGCTGCTGGTCGTGGCCCTGGGCGGGCTGTACGGCTGGGGTGTGCGGCGCGTGCGCGCCGGGGGCGGCTCCTGGTCGCCGGCCCGGTCCGCGGCCTTCGCGGTGCTGGGCCTGGGGGCGCTGGTCGTCGCGACGATGTCCGGCCTCGCCGTCTACGACCATGTGCTGTTCTGGCCCGCGGCCGTGCAGAACATCCTGCTCGACCTCCTGGCCCCGCTCGGCCTGGCCCTCGGCGACCCGCTGCGGCTGGCGGTGGAGGCGCTGCCGGCAGGCGGGGCGGCGTGGGTCCGCCGCGCGATGACCGGGCGCGTGGTCCGCCTCCTGACCTTCCCCCTGGTCAGCACGGCCCTCGTCCTCGCCACCGAGCTGACGGTCTACTTCACCCCGTACTTCGCCACCGCGCTGCGCGTGGGCTGGCTGCACGAGCTGATGTACCTGCACCTGCTGGTGGCGGGCTGCCTCTTCGTCGTACCGGTCCTGACCCGCGAGGAGAGCCTGCCGGCCTGGTGCACCCATCCGGTGCGGGCGGGCCTCGTCTTCCTGGACGGTGTGATCGACGCGGTCCCCGGGGTCGTCGTGATGACGCACGGCACGCTGATCGCCGGGGCGTGGTACCTGCACCACCACCCGTCCTGGGCCCCCGACGTCCGGCACGACCAGCAGATCGGCGGCGGCGCGATGCTGAGCATCGCCGAGCTGGTCGCCCTGCCGTTCCTGCTGGCGCTCCTGTTCCAGTGGGCGCGGGCGGAACGCGTCCAGACGGCGGCCCTCGACCGCCGTCTGGACGAGCAGCTCGCGGTGGTCCCCGCGGCCTCCCCCGCACCCACGGCCGGCACTGCTGCCGGCCCCGCCGCCCCCGCCGCCGAACGGGTCCGGCCCTGGTGGGAGACGGAGGAGAACGAGGTGGCCTCCAGGATCCGGCGGCAGCACGGCGAGAAGTGACGACCGGGCGCCTCCTCTCCGCCGGTGCCGACCCGCGCGGGGTCAGGCGGTCGCGAGGGACACCTCGGTCGCCTTGATCAGCGCCACGACCGGCGCGCCGGCCGTCAGGCCGAGATCGCCGACCGCGTCCCTGGTGATCGCCGCGGTGAGGTCCTGGCCTCCGTCCACGGTGACCTTGACCGTGGCCATCGCCCCGCCGGTGGCCACGTCGCTGACCGTGCCGGGCAGCTGGTTGCGGATGGACACGCCCGGCACCCGGCCGGTGGCGAGCGCGACCTCGGTGGACTTGACCATCGCGCGTACGGCCGAACCCTCGGTGAGCCCCAGCTCCCGGACCGCCTCCAGGGTGATCGCGGCGGTGAGCTCCTGGCCGCCGTCGAGCCGGACCTTCACGGTCGCCATCACCTCGCCCGGGGTGACGGCGGTGACGGTGCCGGGGATCTGGTTGCGGATGCTCAGGCTCATGGCGGACCGCCTAACAAAGGGGGGAGAAAGAGGTGGACTGTCGGGATTGTCCTGACGTCGACTCCACAAGTTAGCCGTTCGGGAGCGACGCGCCCGTCAGGAACCGCCCCCGGCCTGTTCGCCCGTGCCCCGGCGGTCCGCCTCGTCCCTGACCAGCAGGGTGAGCAGGGAGGCGACGGTGAGGCCGGCGCCGGCTTCGGCCGGGTGGCGGAGCACCTTGTCCGGGTCGATGCGGTACTGGTTGGTGCGGCCGTTCCGGGTGTGGGAGAGGTAGCCGTCCTGTTCCAGGTCCGCGATGATCTTCTGGACGGCGCGTTCGGTGAGCCGGCAGCGGGCTGCGATGTCGCGGATGCGGGTGTTGTGGTCGTCGGCGATGCTCGCCAGGACGCGTGCGTGACTGGTCAGGAACGTCCAGCCGGTGTGCGGCTCGGGAACTCCGTCGACTCCCACCATGGCGCACATCGTACGGCTGTAGGTTCCCCGCACACAAAAACGCGAAAGATGATTCACGTATGTACTGACGGGTCCTGGCGGGTTCTGACGGGTCCGTGGGCATCCACCGGCGGGCCGGAGGCCGCCGTGCTGCGCACACGTCTGCGCACCTCCTCGCCCACCCTTCCGTGCACGCACCGCATCACCCCGGCTGCGCTGGGTACGTGAAGCGCATGAGAGTGGGCCTGGTGGACGCGGGATCGAACACGGTTCGGCTGGTGGTGACCGACGCGACGGGCGGGGTGCCGCTGCCGGTGCACACCGCCAAGTGGAAGCTCCGCCTGTCCGAACAGGTCGGAGCCGACGGGCACTTCGGGAAGGAGGCCACCGGGCAGCTGGTCGAGGCGCTCCGCAAGGCCGCCGAGATCGCCCGCCGGTGGGGCGCCCCGGAACCGCTGGCGTTCGCCACCGCCGTCGTACGCAACGCACCCGACCGCGTCGCCGTCCTGCGGGCCGTGGCGCAGGACACCGGGGTACGGCTGTGCGTGCTGCCCGGCGAGGTGGAGGCCGAGCTCACCTTTCTCGGCGTCCGGCGCTGGATGGGCTGGCGGGCCGGGCCCCTGGCCGTCTTCGACATCGGGGGCGGCTCCTTCGAAGTGGCCTTCGGGCGCGGCCGGATGCCGGAGTTCGCGGTCTCCCTGCCGCTCGGGGCAGGCCGGCTGACCAACGAGTTCCTCGGCCACGACGGTCCGCCGACGGCGGACGAACTGCGCGACCTGCGCCGCCGGGCCCGCCATCAGCTGCGCGACGCCACCGCCCGCATCCGCTGGGAGCACCCGCGCACCGTCGTCGCCACCTCCCGCACCTTCCAGCAGCTGGCCCGGCTGTGCGGCGCGGCCCCGGGACGGAGCGGCCCGTTCGCCGAGCGGATCCTGTGCCGGGGCGACCTGCGCCGCGCGATCGACCGGCTGGCCGCCCTGCCGGTGACCGAGCGCTCCGGCCTGCCCGGCATCTCCGCGCCGCGGGCCCGGCAGAGCCTCGCGGGAGCGGTCGTCGGCCACACCGCGATGAAACTGAGCGGCGTGAAGTCGCTCGCGATCTGCCCCTGGGCCCTCCGCGAGGGCATCCTGCTGCGCTACCTGGAGGACGGCGCCGACTGGTGGGCCGACATCGAGGCGGCACACGACGCGAACCCGGACGGGGATCGGGGCAGCGGGGACCGGGACGGTGGGGATCGCGGCGGCGACCGGTACGGCGACCGGTACGGAGACCGGGACAGAGACCGGTGCGGAGGCCGGGACGGGTCGGCCGCGAAGCCGGTCAGCCTGCTGCCGCTCCGGAGCTCCCCGCCGACCCCGACCGCCTGTCCCGACCGCTTGACGCGACCGACTGACCCGACCGTCTGACCCCGCCCGACGCTTCCCCCTGCTCGGCGGCGCAGCCCCAGGGCCTCGGCGCCCGCTTGGCGGGCCTGAGGGCCCAGTTCCTGTTCGATGCGGACGAGTTGGTTGTACGTGGCGGTGCGGTCGGCGCGGGACAGCGAGCCGGTCTTGATCTGGCCGCATCCGGTCGCGACGGCGAGGTCGGCGATGGTGGTGCCCTCGGTCTCGCCGGCGCGGTGGGCGGTGGCGACGGTGGCCAGGGTCTCGGTGAGGGTGCCGATCTGGTTGACCTTCACCAGGACGGAGTTGGCGATGCCGTCGCGGATGCCGGCCCGCAGCGGGGTCTCGTCGGTGCAGAAGACGTCGTCGCCGGTGAGCCGGCAGCGGTCGCCGAGCCGGGCGGTCAGGTCGCGCCAGCCGTCGTGGTCGTCCTCGGCCATCGGGTCCTCGATCGACCCGACCGGGTAGCGGTCGACCAGCGCGGCCAGGCCGCGGCCCTGCGCCTGCCGGTCATCCGCGGCGCCGGCCGCCTGCGGCACAAGCGCCTCATCCTGGTCGTCGACGCCGAACGGACCGTACGGCACACGCTCTTCCCGGTCACCGACATCCCGCGCGCCGTCGAGGAGAGCCTCCGGCTGGCCACGGCCCTGCGGAACCCCGTTGCCGGGGACGACCGGGGCTGGCTAGGTTCGGCCCATGGCGGATGACGAACCCACGCGCGCGGCGCGCCTGCTCGAGGCGCAGGGCAAGGCCGTGCGGCTGTTCGCGGAGATCGAGGAGCGCGGGCTCGTCGTGCCCGGCGAGGGGGAGCGGGCGGTCAGCGACCGGATCCGGGACCTGGCGAACGAGTTGTTCGGGACGACCCGGCACTGGCACAAGCGGATCGTGCGCTCCGGGCCGAACACCGTGCTGCCGTACCGGGAGAACCCGCCGGACCGGGTGATCGGCACGGACGACATCGTCTTCGCCGACTTCGGGCCGATCTTCGAGGAGTACGAGGCCGACTTCGGCCGCACCTTCGTCCTCGGCGACGACCCGGTCAAGCACCGGCTCCGCGCCGACCTCCCCCGGGTGTTCGCCGCCGGCCGGCGCTTCTTCGAGGCCGACGTGGAGATCACCGGCGCGCGGCTGTACGCCGAGGTGGAGCGGCTCGCCGGGCAAGCGGGGTGGGGGCTGGGCGGCTGGCACGCCGGGCACCTGGTCGGCGAGTTCCCGCACGAGACGATCGACGGCGCCGACGTCGAGTCGTACATCACGCCCGCCAACGACACCCCGCTGCGCCGCACCGACAAGGCGGGCCGCACCTGCCACTGGATCCTGGAGATCCATCTCCTCGCTCCGGAGCGGCGGTTCGGCGGGTTCCACGAGGAACTGCTCACCCTCTGAGGGCCGGACCGGCCCCGTGGGCCCAAGTCGCCCTGCGGGCAAGGCGGATGAGGCGCCCGAGTACGATCATCGCGACCTCGGTCCCTCACCGTCTCCCCCGGCGCGATGGAGTTGCCATGACGACCAACCCACAGCCGTCCCTGCCGATAGACACCAGCAGGGCCCACCCCGCCCGGGTCTACGACTGGCTGCTCGGCGGCAAGGACAACTACCCGGTCGACGAGGCGGTCGGTGAGAAGCTGCCGGCCGAGGCGAGGGACGCCGCCCGGCAGAACCGTCAGTTCATGCACCGGGCGGCCGCGTGGCTCGCCCGGCAGGGCGTCGACCAGTTCCTGGACATCGGCACCGGAATCCCCACCGAGCCGAACCTCCACCAGATCGTGCAGAACGTCGTGCCGTCGGCCAAGGTCGTCTACACCGACAACGACCCGATCGTCCTCCGGCACGCCGAGGCGCTGCTGATCAGCCGCCCCGAGGGAGTGACCGACTACATCCAGGCCGACGTGCGCGACCCGGAGGCGATCGTCCGGCACGCCCGGCACGTCCTGGACTTCGACCGCCCGGTCGCTCTCTCCCTCATCGCCCTGATGCACTTCATCAGCGACGAGCAGGGCGCCCACGGTATCGTCCGCGCCCTGGTCGACACCCTGCCGTCGGGCAGCTACCTGATCCTCTCGCACGCCGCGTCCGACCTGTACCCGGAACTCGTCGAACAGGTCGTCGCCGAGTACGCCAGGGGCGGCATCCGCCTCGCCTTCCGCACCCGCCCCGAAGTGGAGCGCTTCTTCGACGGCCTGGACCTGGTCGCCCCCGGCCTGGTCACGGCGACGGAGTGGTTCGCCGGCACCCCGGCCCCGGAACCGGAGGGCAGCGGCATCTACTCGGGGGTGGCCCGCATCCGCTGACCGGCCTCCCGGGGCGGCGCGGCCGGCCCGCCCGCCCGCCCACTCGCGGGGAACGGTTCAGTTCACCTCGGCCACGGTGTGCGCCGCGACCGGGGTGTCGCGCAGATCCGGGTGGTGAACTGCCTGGACGCCTGTGAACAGGCCGACGTCATCGTCGTCCAGCCGTCCCCGGCCGGTCGCGCGGCGGGCGGCCGGCCGGTGTGGCTCGGTCTGGTCAACGACCCCGACGCGACGGCCGACATCGCCACCTGGGTCCGCGCCGGGGGCCCGGGGCTGAGCGAGCCGCCGGACATCCTGGACCTGTACGAGTTCAGCCCCTCGCGGCGGGTACGGCGCGGCGTCGAGGGCTGAGCAGCGGCACGACGTCCTCGGGCGCGGGCCCGCCCCTTAGGGTCGGCGGCATGACGACACCCCTTGCCCGCAGTGCCTTCGACTCGCTCCGCCTCGACGCCGTGCCCGACCAGGAGGCGTTGCGCCGGGTCTACGCCCTCCCCGGTGACGCGGCCGTGCGCAAGCAGATGACCGAACTCACCGAGCAGACCCGCCGGTTGATCGGCTGCTCGGCGCTGGTCCTGGTCGCCAGCGCGGACGCCGAGGGTAACTGTGACGTCTCCCCGCGTGGCGGTCCCCCCGGGTTCGTCGCCGTCCTGGACGCACGGACGGTGGCGATACCGGACGCGACCGGCAACAAGCGTCTGGACACCCTGCAGAATGTCGTCGCCACCGGACGGGCCGGGCTGCTGTTCGTCATTCCGGGGCGCACCACGACGCTCAGGGTCAACGGCCGGGCCTGTGTCTCCACCCGCCCGGAGCTGCTGTCCCAGCTGACCGCCGTGGGCAAGCCGCCGGCCAGTGCGCTGGTGGTGGGCATCGAGGAGGTCTACCCCCACTGCCCCAAGTCGCTGCTGCGCAGCGGGGCCTGGAAGCCGGAGCAGTGGCTGCCGGCGGACACCCAGCCGACCTCGGCCGAGGTGACGCTGGCCCAGCTGCGGATGCCGGAGCTGACGATCGCCGACATCGAGCAGGCGGAGGCGGATTCGCTGAAGTACCGGTACGAGTGACGGACCGGGCAGCAGATCGCCGATGTGATCGACAGCGAGCCGGAGAAGCTCGCCCGCGGCCAGGCCACCGTCGCCCGGACCCGGCAGACCCTCCAGGCCAAGGCCACCGGCATCGGCACCGGCCGCTGAACCGCCGACGCCCGCACGCTCGTACGGGCGGATGCCGATCACGCCCACCGGCGCCGGGCGGACGAGGCAGGAGGCCGGCGCCGTGCGGGCGCGGTGCGGGGGCAGGTCAGAGGCCGCCGGTGTTGAGCAGCCGGTTGGGGGTGTCGGACCGGATGCCGTGCAGGGCACCGCGGGTGGCCGTGTGGTCGAGCCAGACATGGACCTGGTCGGCCGTGGCGTGGGGGTGTGCCGACAGGTACAGGGCGATCACGCCGGTTGCGTGCGGCGCGGCCCAGGACGTGGCGCCGTCGTTCTCCGTGGTCGTACCGCCGCCGGCGAGGGCGGCGGTCACCTTCTGGCCGGGGGCGTACAGGTCCACGCACCGTCCGTACCCCGATCCGTAGGAGCCGCCGTCGCTCCATGCGCGGTCGTTCGGGGTGGAGGCCGCGACGACGATCGTGCCGGGGACACCGGCCGGCGAGTGCTTGCAGGCGTCGTCATGGAAGTTGCCGGCCGACACAACCGTCGGGATCCCCGCGTCGACCATGTGCTTCACGGCGCTCTCCAGGGCCGCCGACCGGTGGTCGAGGTTGAGCGACATGTTCACCACCGCGGGCTTCTGTGCGTGCGCGGTGACCCACTTGACCGACTTCACCAGGGCCGCCTCGGCCGCTGCCGGGGAGCCGCCGCCCTCGCTCTCGCACAGGATGCCCTGCACCCGTACGAGCTCCGCCTTGGGCGCCACCCCGTACTTCGTCCCGCCGATGATTCCCGCGACGAACGTGCCGTGGCCGACGCCCGCCTCGCTGAAGCAGTCTCCGGAGTCCTTCGGGCCCACGAAGTCGGCACCCAGGTGGGCACGTCCGCCGAACTCCTTGTGGCCGATGTCCATGCCGGTATCGATCACGTAGACGTGCACACCCTTGCCCGTGGCGGTGGTCGTGAACGTCCCGTTCAGGGGCCGCGACCGCTGGTCCAGAATGTCCAGGTTCCATGGCACGTGCCGGGTGATGGACGACGCCGCGGCCTGCGCGATTCCGGCCGGCGTCCCCACGGTGCCGGGGGGTATCGGAGCCGAGCTGGACGACGTCCTGTCTCCAGAAGGCGCCACGGACTCCGTCGTCCCGTGCGCGGGGAGCGATCCGCCGCTGCTCCCGGCGGCCGCGCCGGCTTCCCCGCCGCAGGCCGAGGCACCGAGCGCTGTCGCCATGGCCACCACCACGAGACCGGCCTTCGTCACGTTCCGCGCCATTACGTCCCCCACAGTCCCGCTTCGTACACAGTCAGCGCACAAGACGACCACAGGGGGCGGGCGGTTCCGGCGGGGCGTGAGAATGGGGCGGTCCACACGCTCGGCGGAATCCTGTCCGGCCGCGCACCGGTGAAGGCCGCCGGGGTCGGCACCGGCGGCCTGCGCGGTCGTGGCAGGTCCGTCCACCTCCCCCCGGCACAAAGAAGGGCGAGGCCCGAGGACCCCGCCCACCCCGTAAGAAACCTAGGCCGTACGGCTGATGCCCCGCCTCATGCAGGCGGTGGCTGAAGTCCTGCCACTCGTGCGGCGAACGGGGAGCCGTTTCACCAGAGGGCGCCTTCTGTCAGGCCGGGCCGAGTACTTCGTCGGCGCTGCGCGGCTCGGTGCGTGGCTGTTGGTTGAGCTTGTGGCGCGCGATGGAGGATTGCCGGTAGACCTCCTTGCGGGCCCGCATGATGTTGCCCAGGGGCGCGTGCTCGGCGGTGACCCGCCAGGGTGTGAAGGACAGTGCGTCCATCTTCTCCAGGTTCTCCGGGCTGGAGATGTCCTGCTGCGGCAGCCGCAGCTTGGCCACGGTGACGGACGGCGAGAGCTGTTCGGGCCACTCCACGGTGGTGTCCTCCACCGGCATGCGGTGCAGGTCGGTGCAGAGCTGGACCTGGATGTCGAAGGCGTAGGGCCGTTCCTGCAACTCGCCTTGCAGGGCCGGTCGGAAGACCTCCGCTGCCGAGGTCGGGTCGATGGTGCGCCGGACCACCGCGGCGGCGGAGGACGGGTCGGGGGTGAAGCGCACTTTGGCGA
Organism: Streptomyces sp. NPDC013157; assembly: GCF_042899865.1. Lineage (NCBI taxonomy): Bacteria > Bacillati > Actinomycetota > Actinomycetes > Kitasatosporales > Streptomycetaceae > Streptomyces > Streptomyces sp. NPDC013157. Next base: position 68,549 of record NZ_JBIBAK010000011.1, read on the forward strand.
TGTAGTCACCGTGGCGGACCGCGCCCATGGTCCAGTAGCTCGACAGCAGCACGTTTGCCGGAGGAGTCTTTGCCAGGCGCAGGAAGGCCAGGAACTCGTCCCACGCCCAGTTGTCCTGGTCCAGGGTTCCCTTTCCGGTCACGAAATCGGTGTAGAAGCGATGGGCGCCGGGGCGGCCCTGGGAGAAGTAGGCCGGTGCGTCGAGGAACAGTTCCTGGATGAACAGGTAGTGCTCGACCGTGTTGCAGAAGAAGATCGGTCCGTTGATGTTGGCGTAGTCGAAGGTGCCCGTGTCCGGTTCGTCGTCCAACAGGGTCGGGCCGGGGATGTCGAACATCTTCAGGGCCAGTCCGGTGGCGGCGCCCAGGCGCGCGTCGGCTCCGGCGTGGGGCGAGCCGTTGGAGAAGCGGATGAGCGCGTCGTGGGTTCCCGGGGTGGCGTAGATTCCCTGGGCGTACTCGGGGGGCAGCCCGGCCAGGATCTCCACTTCCCCGCGGACCAGCCCGTAGCCCTTGGCGTGGGCGTCGCGGAGGGCCTGTCCGGTGCCGCCGGCCTCGACCGACTCGGCGATGTAGTTCTTGGTCTTCTCGATCACCGTCTGCACGTTGCGTTCGAAGTCCGGGTCGGCATCCTCGACGTCGGGCGTGTAGCGGACGAACTCTGCTGCCATGACTCCGACCTCTCCTCTCAGCGACCGTGATCGTGCTCCAGGGGCCTGGAACCGTCCTCAGCCCTCGAGTTCGGCGAGCCAGCGCAAAGCGCGCAGCCCCGGAACGAAGCAGTACTCGCCGCCGCGGGTGACCACGAAGCTGGGCAGGTTCTGGAGACGGCGCCGGACCGGTTTCTCCGGGATGGTGAGGCTGCCGGTTCCGCCGTGGTGCCCGGCGACCGGATCCTGCTCGCCGGGGTAGCCGATGAAGTTGCCGTCGTTGACCCATTCGGCCTTGATGAACTCGAACTGTCGCTCCAGGTGGGCTCCGAGGAAGACGCCGACCAGGCCGCGGTCGGCGCCGTCGTCCTCCAGCACGCCCTCGGGCAGTGGCGGGCCGTAGGTGGTGCCGCGGCGGATGAGGCGGTGCATCCGCGCGTCGCCGATGATCGTGGAATCGCGGGGGTTGGTGCGCCGGATGTGCGCACCGGCGGGGCACCGGTAGCCGCGGTCGTCGTTCTCCCGGTAGAGGAAGTCGTTGACGCGGTGCGGATCGGCCGCGAGCTCCGGATCGTCGTGCTCCGGCGCCAGCGCCAGCGGCGCCCCACTGGGCCAGCGCCCGACCATCTTCGCCGCCAGGAGCGCCTCCTCCTCGGCGTCGGCGCTGTTCGCGCGCAGGTATCGGCGCCAGGCCGCCACGTTGGTGTGGATCTTGCGGACGGCGGCGTAGGTGCCGTTGCGCCCCAGCACGTCGGGTTGGGGCATGGGGGGCGGACTGCCGGTTTCGTCGGGGTAGCCGAGGATGAACTCGCCGGCCTTGATCGGGGCTTCCTGCGGGTTGGAGCCGGGCAGCCCGACACCCTCGATGTTCGGATGACTGATGCCGTCCCGGAACCCGAAGGTGGTGCGTCCGGTCGGCAGCTGGTGGACGTCCTGCTGCCAGATCACCCGGACACCAGGGGTGTCCTCGTAGGCGGCACGGGTCCGCTCCAGCTCCTTGTCGAGCTGTCCCGTGTCGGAGGACAGGGCGCTCAGGGCGATGTGGACGTCACCGGTTCCGAACGGTGCCTCCCAGTGGGCCGGCGCACTCTCACCCACGTCGCCGATCCGCTCCGCCCGGGCGGCCATGCCCTCACGAAACGCCTGGGGAAAGCTGTCCAGCGACTCCTGCGGCACCCCCAGGGCCCTCAGCCCCTGATAGGTGAAGGCCACAGAAACCCAGGCATCCTGGCTCCGGTCTGCGCCTGGCAGACCACCCGAGGTCGCCGGCAGGAGCCGCCGCAGCAGGGCGCGCCCGGCGTGGCGGTCCTCGACGTGCAGGAAGACGAACTTTCCCTCGTACGGAACGGGCCTCGGCCGCAGGGCCCCGCTCTGGACGTCGTCGATCTCGACGCTCGTGCCGGCCGCGCTGTCGCTGTCCGCTGTGTTCATGGTCGCTTGTGCCTCCGCGTCGGTCTCTGCCTGGACAGCCCGGCAGCGGCTGGTGCGCGCCTGTCGACGCGGTCCACCGATGGCGGTGGGTGGGAGTCCGGGGGCCGGCTGCGTCCGGGTTCTAGGCCGAGGCTTCCTCCAGCAGCTTCTGGAAGGCCGGCGTGGCCAGCAACTCGGCGTTCGCGGGGTTGTCCAGTGCCTCCCGGAACTGGGGGGTGTCCAGCACCTCCTGGAACGCTTCGTCCACGCGGTGGTCCTTGTAGATCTGCTGAACGGTCAGGTCGGGATAGGCGCTGACGAAGACCCCTGCGGGCTCCTGGTGGGCGAGGAACCAGTCCTTGACCCCTGGATCCTTGATGCCGGGGAACCCTTCGCTGTGCGCGAAGACCTTGTCGAAGCGTTCCCCGACCACCGTCTTGGCGAAGTCGTCGATGTAGGTGTCCCAGGAGCCGTCGAAGACGCTGGCGAACATGAACCTGGTGTCGTTGTCGAAAATGACGTGCCGTGCGTCATGCAGCGTGCCGATCTGGCGCAGCGCCGCATGGACGTTCTCGTCATTCGCCGCGTCGCCGAGCCAGGTGAGATCCGCGCGCAACGCATCGGCCTCGCCCGGCTTGATCTTGGTGAAAACGGTGAACTCGTTGGAGACGCCATCCGTCCTGCCCGGGTGCTCAGGGTGAGCCGGCGGGGTTGCACCTGTCGCAGTCATCGCGAAGCTCTCCTGTCGCGGATCGGTGCGAGAGTCGCCAAGCGCTCGGACACGAGGCGCCATCGCCCTCACGCCTTCAATCCTGACTGCGGCTGAGCTGCCTCGCATCTCGGCCCCTGGGCGTCGTGGTCACCTGGGGTGGTACCTCCCCGAGGACAGATCCGGCCAGGGGCAGGAGGGTGGAGTTGAGGTCCTTGATCATGACCGCGTACACCGGTGAGTCGGCAAAGGGCTGTTGCTCACCGGCCTTTGCGTGGGCCCACGTCCCGCAGAGGGCCTGCACCTTCGGGTGGGTTACGTCGACCAGGAACAAAAAGGGCGAGGCCCGAAGACCCCGCCCACCCCGTGAGAAACCTCAGCTCACGGCCACACCAGGCAGTACGGCTGGTGCCCCGCCTCATGCAGGCGGTGGCTGAAGTCCTGCCACTCGTGCAGCGATTGGGGGCGGGAGGGGGCTGACCTGGGGTTTCGTCGGGTGATGTGCGTTGACCTGGGAAAACTCCTCTCGGCAGTTCTCACGGGTCAACGCCGTTTCCCAGGCTCATGTGCCCTGGATGTGCCCTACGAAGACCATGCGGGGGTCTTTCGCAAGGCAGTAGGTCGAAGGTGTACGAGCGGCACGAGCTGCGGCTCTCGTCGCTCGTGTAACAGCAACAGACCGTAGCCGCCCCCTCCGGTGACCCGCGTTGGAGTTCGTCGATGTCGCCTGGGGCTCCGAGACCCGACTCGCGCTCGCAACCGCGCAAGCCGCCGACCGGAAGCCGACCGGAAGCCGACCGAAGATCTACGCACTCTCAGCAGATATACACTCAGGATATATCTGCGGTGTATGGTCCTCGCATGAGTGTTCCTCTCACCCTGTTGGGGCTGTTGGAGCGGGAGCCGAGCCACGGCTACGACCTCAAGCGTGACTACGACGCCTTCTTCAACCGCGGCAAACCGCTGCCATACGGGCAGGTCTACACAACGCTTGGCCGGTTGGCGCGGGACGGGAAGGTCATCGCCGGCGAGGCGGAGCCCGGAGTCGGCCCCGAGCGCAAGCGCTACGTGATCACCGAGGCGGGGGCGACGGAGTTCGAGACCTGGCTCACCGAGCCGGTGGCCCCCGAGCCCAATCTGCAGACCGTGCTGTTCACCAAAGTCGTTCTGGCCCTGATGCTCGGCCGCGACGCCCAGCAGTATCTCGACACGCAGCGGGCCGCCCACCTGGAGCGGATGCACGAGCTGACGAAGCTGCGCCGCACCGGCCCGATCGTCGACGCCCTGCTCGCCGACCACGGCCTGTTCCACCTGGAGGCCGACCTACGGTGGATCGAGCTAACCACGGCCCGGATGGACACGCTGGCAGCGGCGGTGCGCGCATGAGCGCCCTGATCGAGGCCCGTGACCTCACCCTCTCCTTCGGCGAGACCCCCGCTCTGCGCGGCGCCAGCCTGGCCATCGAGGCCGGCGAGGTGTTCGCCGTGATGGGTCCGAGCGGCTCGGGCAAGTCCACCCTGCTGCACTGCCTGGCCGGCATCCTCACCCCCGACTCGGGCGAGGTGCACTTCGACGGACGCCGCATCGACAACCTGAACGAGGCCGAGCGCAGCGCCCTGCGCCGCGACACCTTCGGCTTCGTCTTCCAGTTCGGCCAGCTCGTCCCCGAGTTGACCGCCGAGGAGAACGTCGCCCTGCCGCTGCTGTTCTCCGGCATGCGCCGGGCGGCCGCCCTCGCCGAGGCCCGGCCCTGGTTCGCCCGGCTGGGTCTCGACGGCCTGGAGCGGCGCCGCTCCGGGGAGTTGTCGGGCGGTCAGGCGCAACGGGTGGCGCTGGCCCGCGGCCTGGTGGCCCGGCCCAAGGTGCTGTTCGCCGACGAGCCGACCGGGGCGCTGGACTCGCTGACCGGCGAGCAGGTGATGGACCTGATGGTGGACGCGGCCCACGAGGAGGGCACCACCATCGTCCTGGTGACCCACGAACCCCGGGTCGCCGCGCACGCCGACCGGGAGGCCATCGTGCGGGACGGCAAGGCCAGCCTGCTCACGACCGGACGGATCGCCTCGTGATCGCCTTCGCGCTCCGCCTCGCGGTCAGCGGCGGCCGGGAGGCCCTCGCCCGGCTCGCCATGATCACCGCCGCGGTCGCCATCGGCGTCGGACTGCTGCTGTCGACCTTCGCCAGCATGAACGCGGTCGAGCGGACGAACCAGCGGCAAGTCTGGCTCGACACCGGGGCCGCAGGCCGTACCGAGCAGGCGACGGCGGACCCGCTGTGGTGGCGGCCGCACGGCGACTACTACGACGGCAAGTCCCTCACCGAGGTCGACGTCGCCGCGACCGGACCCACCTCGCCCGTCCCGCCCGGCCTGACGCACCTGCCGGCTCCGGGCGAGTACTACGCCTCACCCGCGCTGGCCAAGCTGATCCGCGACACTCCCGCCGACCAGTTGGGCGACCGTTTCCCCGGGCGCCTCACCGGCACGATCGGCGACGCCGCGCTTGCCTCCCCGGACTCACTGACCGCTGTCGTCGGCCGTACTCCCGCCCAGATCAAGGGCGCACCAGGGGCGAGGGCAGTCACCACCATCGCTACCAGCCGGCCATCCACCTGCGACAACGCGTGCTGGGACAACGCGGTGCGCGGCGACGCGCTGACACTCATCTCCTCCGTGGTGGCCGGGGCCCTGATCTTCCCGGTGCTGATCTTCATCGCCACCGCGACCCGGCTGTCGGCCGCCACGCGCGAACAGCGGTACGCGGCGATGCGGTTGGTGGGCGCCACTCCCCGGCAGGTGTCGCTGGTATCGGCGGTGGAGTCCGCGCGGGCGGCGGCCGTCGGGACGGTGGTCGGCTTCGGGCTCTACGCCGCGCTGCGCCCGTTGGTCGCCACCATTCCGCTCACCGGGCAGCAGCGGTTCTTCCTGTCAGATCTGACGCTCCAGGCCCCGCAGGCCCTCGGCGTCGTCGTCGGCGTACCGGTGGCGGCGGCGATCGCGGCGCTCCTCGCGCTGCGCCGGGTCACCGTCTCCCCGCTCGGCGTGAGCCGCCGGGTGACTCCGCGCCCGCCGCGCGCCTGGCGGCTGATCCCCCTGCTGGCGGGCCTGGCGGAACTGGCGTACTTCGTCTTCGCCGGCCGCCGCCCGGCGACCGGGAACGGCCAGACGGCGGCTTACCTCCCGGGCTTCCTGGTGGTGATGCTGGGCCTGGTGGTCGCCGGGCCGTGGCTGACCATGATCGTCGCCCGGGCGGTGGCCCGGCGGACCCGGCGCCCGGCCGCCCTGATCGCGGTGCGGCGGCTCGCCGACGACCCGAAGGCAGGCTTTCGCGCGGTAAGCGGCCTCGTCCTGGCCCTGTTCGTGACCACCGCGACCGTCAGCATCATCGGCACCATCAACGACTACCGCGGCACCCTGGGCGGTGACCGGCAGACCCGGACGGTGGTGGAGGCCAGCAGCGACGGCCAGGCGCCTTTGGCCGGGGCCATCCCGGCACGGCTGCTCACCGAGGTGCGGGCGATTCCGGGCGTGCGGGGCGTGACCGTCGTCCACGCAAACCCGGACGGCGTAGGCAAGGTCGTAAACCGGCGCGTGCACCCAGGCGATCCACCCCTGGATGCGCCGGTCTTGGTGACCTGCTCCGATCTGGCGCAGACTCCCATGGTGGGCCGCTGCCCGCCCGGGGCGCGCGTGGCGGCCGTCGACTCCTTCGCGTTCGTCAGCCTGCAGTCGCAGTCGAGCCTGCAGTGGCCCGCCGCCGCAATCAGCCCCGCAGCCGTCACCAAGCTGCCCGTACAACTGCTCTACACGGCCACCGACGGCTCGTCAGCCGCCATGGAACGCGTACGGACCGCGCTCAGCATCGCCTACCCGCACCAACAGGTCCGCACGGTAGGCGACTGGGGCACAGACTTGCAGCAGGAGCTGGCCGGTTGGCGGCAACTGGCCGATGTGGTGCTGCTGACCACCCTGCCGATCGCAGGCTGCAGCCTGGCGGTGAGCGTGGTCGCGGGCCTGTCGGATCGCCGGCGCCCGTTCGCGTTGCTGCGGCTCACCGGCGCGCCGCTGCGGTTGCTGCAGCGTGTGATCGGACTGGAGAGCACACTGCCGCTGCTGGCCGTGGCCGTGATCTCCATCGGTGCGGCCTTCGCCGCCTCCGCCCTGTTCCTTAAATCGCAGATGCGCTACGACCTGGTGTCGCCGGGCGTGGCGTACTACGTGCTCGTCGCTGTCGGCCTCGTCACCTCGCTGTGCATCATCGCGTCGACTCTCCCCCTACTCAAACGCATCACCGGCCCAGAGGCCGCCCGCAACGGCTGACAGGCCAACTCCCCACTACGGCCCCGGACATCCTTCCCATCGGCGTCCTGGGCTGATGGAGCTCTTCGCAACACGACAGCGGTTGACTCCGAATCCACAGCCAGGGGCCTTGACGATGCACATGCCTTCAGACCATCCGTCTCGGTGTCGGGAACCTCGGCCTGATCAAGGCAGTGTCCTGCGGTGAACATCGTCGAAGAGGTCTTCCTACTGAGCGCCCGCCACGTTCACGAGGAGCGACAACGTCTGGAGTGGATGCGCGACGACGAGGGCGAGGGAGACCCCTGCCGCGGGCCGATCGACCTCGACAGCGGCATCGCCCACATCAGGATCGGCCCGAAAGCAGCCGCCTCGGCGGAGCGACGCCGATCACCGGACGCGAGGCCATGACGATGCCACGCCACACCCAGTAACACGGGCTGCGAGCCCGGCTCCGACCAGGAAACCCAGTCTCGGGAGGATTCATGACCGTCACGGCGTCCAGCAGCCGAACACCAATGACACGCCGTCACATGCTCGGGGCCGCGCTGACCGCTGGGGTCGGGGCTGCGGTGCCACTCGACGCTGCATCCCGCGCGTGGGCGGCTCCTACCTCCTCCAGCCCGGCGCGTCTCACCCTGCCCCCGCCCACCGGACCGCACCCGGTGGGCACGGTGGCGCTCCACCTCGTCGATACCTCACGTCCGGATCCCGTGGCCGGCCCGGGGCATCACCGCGAGTTGATGGCCAGCGTCTGGTACCCCGCCCGCAGGACGGAGGACTGGCCGTGTGCCCCCTGGATGACCGAGGGCGCGCTGCGGGCGTTCCTGACAGACGCCGACTTCCCCCTCGCCCCCGCCCTCGGCCCGCTCACCGCCGGGCACGTGGGCGCCCCCGTGCACCGTACGGGCCACCGTCTGCCCGTCATCGTGTACTCGCACGGCGCCGGCAGCCACCGCGGCGACCACACCATCATGGTCCAGGAACTCGCCAGCCACGGCTACGCCGTGGTCACCGTCGACCACACCCACGACACGTTCACCGAGTTCCCCGACGGCCGGGTGGTCACCCCGGGCGACGTCCCGATGTTCCCGAGGGACTACGCCGCGGACCTCCGGTTCCTGCTCGACTGCGTGGAGGAGCTCGCCGCCGGCCGCAACCCCGACGTCGACGGCAAGCCACTGCCACCGGGCCTGCTCGCAGCAGATCCAGGACATGATCGGCACCCTCGCCCCGGCCCGGTCGGTACGGATCCAACAGGCATACCCGCTTGCCTTCTTCGACCTGCACCTGCGACACCGTCGAGGCCATCTGCTCGACGGCCCGAGCGCGGCCTTCCCAGAGGTGAAGTTCCTTCCATGAAGCCGTGGACCGCGGCGCTCACGTCCCGCGCCGCGGTCCACGCGCCCGGCCGCGGTGAAAAGCTGCGTGGGATCCGCTGTCCCGTTGAGCAGAACCCGGTCCGTCCAGGGGATGGGTAGGACGTCAGGTGTCAGTTAATGAGTCCGATCCGGATGGCCAAGACGCCGAGGGCTTCCTTCTCTGACGGGTAGATGGCCCGGATGTTGGCGAGCTGCTCGTCGCGGCTGGCTGTGGGGTTCACGTTGGTGGGGCCCTCGCCGTCGAGCAGGGCCTCGAAGTCGGGGTACTCCGTGACACGCTCGACCTTGACCTCGCAGGTCTTGTCGGTGTCCTTGATGCGGAACCGGATGCTGTCGCCGGCGGCGAGGTCGGCAAGGTGCGGGTACTTGACCCGTACCTCGATGGTCTTGGTGCCGGAGGCGACAAGGTCGAAGTAGTGGCGGTACAGGTTGAGTTCGCGGACGCGGCCGGTGGTATCGCTCATGGGGCGGCAATGCTCCTGGGTGCTGGTGCGGTGATCAGGCGGCCGATCTCGGCTGCGGAGTATGAGCGGAAGAAGTGTCGAGGGTCGGAGAGCAGGGTCTTGGCCGTAGCCAGCAGTTGATCGGCGTATTCGGTGACGGTGCCGGGCCATTGCCGGGTGTCGAGCATCCAGTTCGCGGCGCCTTCCGGCAAGGGGGCTCGGCCTTCGCGGATGAGGGACTTGGAGAGCTTTGCGCCGGTGTCGGTGACGACCTGCGGGCAGAACAGTCGGGCGGGGAGTTGGGCGCGAGTGAGGCCGACGGCCTGGAGTGCTTCGTCGACGAGGAGGGAGCCGAAGACCCAGTCGCCGCCCTTGACCATGACGTGCAGGGTTCCGTGGGGCGGTGTGCCGGTGAGGGCGAGCTCTTTGACGAGGTTGCGGTAGAGGGTGGCCAGGTCGAGGTAGGCGCCGGCGGTGGGCGTGATGGTGGTTCGGTAGGGGCCGTGGTGGAGGCAGACGGCGGCGACGGTGGCCTCTTCTCGGTCGGTGAGGTGGACCCGTGTGTGTTCCGCGTACTTCTCTGCCCAGCCACAGCCTGGGTGGGGGCACGGGATGCGCAGGTGCGGGGTGCCGGTGGAGGGGGCCAGCCACCAGCGGGCGGCGTCGAGACGTGGCAGGAGGCGGAGCCAGGTGCGGCGGAAGTGCTCGCCGGCCTGCTGCTGGGTGTAGGTCTCGATGCGGTGGGGGATGCCCAGGCGTCGTGACAGTGCCATGAACAGGGGTTGGTAGAGGGCGCTGACGAGATCGAGCAGGGCCTTGGCGTCGAGGGCCTGCGCGTAGGCGCGTTGGTAGCGGTGGCCGCTGGCCGGGTCGGTGATCAGTTCGTACGGGGCGTTGTCGAGGGCGTTGAAGAGGACCTCGGTGGGGATGCCGAAGCGGTCGCGCAGGCGGGCGGCCATGGCGAAGGCCAGGGACTGCACGAGGGAGGTGCCGATGTGCGGGGCGCCGTTGATCTGAGTGCCGACGACCAGCACGATCCGCTGGGGTGGCGTGGCCAGGATGCGCGGGGTCAGGACGTCCTCGGCACGGAGAAGGGCGTTGGCGAGGATGGTGTTCGGTGAGACGAGGTGGGTCGTCACGGATGTCCCCTTGCGGTTGGGGCGGAGGGCTGTAAGGGCTTGGTGGGCCGGGACGGCGGGTGTCGGGCCCTAGAGGCCGGCGTCGGAGCGCGCTACTTCCTTGGCAGCCGCGACGTATGGGTGTTGGAGCGCGGTGCGGAGGGCGTCCGCGTCGGTGAGGGTGTCGTCGTCGGGCAGCTCGCACCAGCCGCCGAACCAGTCGTCGAGCAGCTCCAAGCCTGGTGCGACGAGCCAGGAGTTGGTGGAGAGGTGCCGTACGGGTAGGTCGTCCCAGCAGGCGGCGGTACCGGTCGGGATTGCGTAGTAGAGGCGCTCGTTGGGCCTGTCGTAGAGCACCGGGCCGACCGATGTCCCAGTGTCGAGAAGGTAGGCCAGGGCCAGAAGGCCGGTCTCAGCGGGGATACGCACAACGTCCCAGCCGTCGCCGACCTTCAGCAGACGCAGTCCAGGCACGTCGTTGACCATGGGGGCGCGGCGCAGCGCGTCACGGACGGACATCACATGTCCCCTTGCGGCTGGAGGTTGGGGCTCGCGCCGAGCGAAGAGGCGGATTCCGTGGTCGGCTTGAGGGAGCGCACCACGATCAGACGGGCGCCCGTTGCTGTTATCTGCCGCTTGCGTTCGGTGCCGAGGCTCTTGGGGCCGAGATGGCTGAGGGCCGGGATCACGGCGCCGTACGTATCAGGCAGTTCAAGAGCGTCCACGAGGCCGACGAAGGCGGGGGAGCGAATGGCCACCGTGGTGTCGCGGTCGGTGAACACACCGCACAGGTTGAGCTCGTGCCGACGGCAGTACTCGCTGAGGCAGTCGACGAGAGCCGCGTGGCGGGCCAGGCCGCCGGTGATGTGGCGCAGGTATCCGAAGACCTGAGGGAAGGCGACGGGGCGGCGTTCGGTGATGAGTTCGTCGTCCATGCTCCAAGCGTCGGCCGCCGTGAGCGGCCTTGAAATGACCTGCTGTTGCACTTCCGTTGCACTTACCGCCCCACGCCGTCACCGAGAGTGCTTCTATACGTGACGGAGGGAGGTCATCCGTGGTCAGCGTGCAGCAATGGACGGGTCGGGAAGCGAGTGCCCTGCGTGCCGCGCTTCGCATGAGCACACGTGCCTTCGCCGAGCACTTAGGTGTCGCGCTGCGCACGGTCGCCAAATGGGAGAGCCTCGGCACCGAGACGCAGCCACGGCCAGACACTCAGGCCATCCTCGACACCGCACTCGCACGAGCGGACTCCGCTGCCCAATCCCGGTTCGAAGCGGTGCTGTTCCCTGAGCGCAAGAGCACCCGGCCTGCGGACTACGAGACCTGGACCGAGGACATCGAGCGTGCGGTTGTCTGCGTCAGCCGCCAGGACTTCCCTTTCGCGGCCACACTGCTGAACCGCTGGCTGGGCAGCCACGACCCGCATCGGCTGGACGACAAGGGGCTCTACCTCTTCGGCCGCTCCCTCGTGCTCCTCGGCGACCTCCAACGTGACCAAGGCGCGATCCTCGGCCCGCTCTCCGCCCGCCACTCGTACATGACGGCCCGCGGCATGTTCACCGAACTCGACATCCCGCGTCGAGCAGCCCAGATCGATCTCTCCCTTGCCGTCGTCCAGGAGATGTCAGGCCAGCTGGAAGCCTCCGCCCGTCAGTACGAACTCCTCGCCTCAGATGAGCGTTTGAGCTTGCGCGATCGAGCCCGGGCGCGGCTCTGGGTGGGTACGGCGCTGAGTAAGGAGGGCAACAACGAGTACGCCACTAACGTGATGACGGCCGCCACCCATGCCTTCGAGGACCTGGGCGAACCGGAGGACTGGTCGGTCGCGCACCAGAAGCTGGCCCTGGCCCACCGCGGTGCCGGCGACCTGAAGCAGGCCCTGCACTACATCGGCATCGCGCGTACGACCGGCACGGTCGACTCCCCGATGCAGCGGGTGCGGTTGGACACCGCGTACGGGCACATCCTTCTGTCGGATGCGGCGACCCGGAATGATGGGCTGTCCGTCCTCGATCAGGCGGCACAGGTGGCTCGCCAGTACGGGCTGAGCCACCAGCTGCGCAGCATCGAGGGCATCCGGAAGGACCAGCAGGGATGAGCCAGGGAGTGCCAGTGCCGGAGCACGAGCAGCGCCAGATCACCGATGAGCAGTTCCATGACGCGACGCTGATCTGGAACTACCACCAGATGGGCCACGAGCAGCGGCCCTGCTCGGCGGCGATCGGCCTGGGTAGCCATGACCTCGGGGTGGCCACCGCGGCCGCCGATCTGTACCGCGCCGGTCTCTTCCCGGTCGTGGTGTTCAGCGGTGGCAACAGTCCCACCACCCGGGCCCGTTTCCCGCGCGGCGAGGCGGTGCACTACCGCGAGCATGCGCTGAGCCTGGGTGTGCCGGACGAAGCGATCCTGGTCGAGCCGAAGGCAGCCAACACCGGCCAGAACATCACGTTCTCCCGCGAGCTGCTGGCCGAGGCCGGCATCGCGGTCGAGTCGCTGCTGCTCATCTCCAAGCCGTACATGGAACGCCGCTCGTACGCGACGTGCCGCAAGCTGTGGCCCGAGGCGGACGTTGTCTGCGCCTCCGAGCCACTGGAGTTGGACGACTACATCAAGTCCATCGGCGACGAGAAGCTCGTCGTCGACATGCTCGTCGGCGACCTGCAACGGGTGATCGAGTACCCGAAGCTCGGCTTCGCCGTCGAGCAGGACGTACCGGGGGATGTGTATGACGCTTACGAGCGCCTTCTGCGCGACGGATTCGACAGCCGCCTCATCGGCACCTGACCCGTCCCACGCCGGTTCGCCGGGCGGGGTGTGCGCGATCCACCAACCGAACCTGTTCCCGCGGCTGTCCACGGTGGCGAAGCTGTACGCCGCCGACCGGTGGATCGTCCTCGACGACGTCCAGTTCGCCCGGCGCGACTACCAGCACCGGGCTCGTCTGGCGGCCCTGGACGAGCCCGCTCGGCAGCAGTGGCTCACGCTCCCGACCCGCCTTCCTCACGGGCGCCCGACACCGATCGACCAGGCACGGCTCGCCGAACCCGGCCGATCTCGTCGCACCGTCAGCCTGTTGACACGCCAGTACTACGGACGCAGCCGCTACTGGCCCGCGGTGCGCGACGTCCTGGACGCGGTTCTCGATCAGTTCGAGGACACCGACCGTGTATCCGACGTTGCCAAGGCGTCGACAGTCGCCCTGCTCACCGCGTTGGGCTGGAGCGGCGAGATACTGCGCAGCAGCGCGATTCCGACCCGGGCGGGCCGGTCAGAGCGACTCGCCGACCTCGCCGCGGCCGCCAGCAGTACCCACTACCTCTGCGGCACGGGTGGCTGGCGCTACCTCGACACTCAGGCGTTCGATGCCCACGGCATCCAGGTGCTGTCCTTCCACACCCCTGTGGACACGGGCGACCCACTCTGGCGGTGGGCCCGCCACATCAGCAGCCTCTGGGCGCTGAGCCGGATCGGGCCGGAAGCTCTGGCTGCCCTGCTGGTGGCCCAACGAGACCATCGGCTTATGGGGGGCTTCACGTGACCGAGCCGCAGGTGCCGGGCAAGAAGCCGTTCCTGTACGTCGTGGTGTGCGCGGCCGGGGTCGCCGGCGACGTCGGCAAGCTGATCACGGCTGCTCAAGAGGCGAACTGGGACGTGGGCGTGGTGGCCACTCCGCAGGGCCTGGGTTTCATCGACACGGAGGCGGTCGAGGCCCAGACCGGCTGCCCGATCCGCTCGGCCTGGCGCTCACCCGGCGATCCTCGTCCGCTGCCGCGCGCGGACGCCATCGCGGTGGCGCCGGCCTCCTTCAACACGGTCAACAAGTGGGCGGCGGGGATATCCGACACCCTGGCGCTGGGCATCCTGTGCGAGGCGTACGGCATGGGCATCCCCACCGCAGTCCTGCCGTACGTGAACTCGGCCCAGGCCGCCCATCCCGCATACCGGCAGAGCCTGGAGCGACTGAGCGAGATGGGCGTCCTGATCGGCTCGTACGAGCCGCACCGGCCGAAGGCCGGCGGTGGCGCGGACCGCTACCGCTGGGAGGAGGCGCTGGAACTGCTCACTCCCAGGGTGTCCGTGCGGCCGTGATCAGCGCCGCCGTGCCGGTGGTGGCTGCGGCGCTGGAGGGGCTGCCGCTGGTTGGACGGGAGAGGCTGGGCGTCGTGTGGCGCGGCGAGCCCTGGCTGCCTCTGCTTGCGGACCCGGGGCGTGTCGTTCGCCGAGGCGGCGGATGCGCCAGGTGAGTGCGCGGGCGGGGCAGTGGGCGTCGTCCAGGGTGCGCTGGCTAAGCGCCTGGTCGAGGACGGTGGCCGGGTTGTGTCCTGCTGCTTCGGCCTCGGCGAGCACAGTGGCGAGTGCGTCCCAGGCCGAGTCGGCCAGGACGCGCTCGGCGTGCTCCGGCACCGTCTCATGGAGGTGCTGGGCGAAGCGGCGCTTGGTCTGCGGGCTGGGCGCCCGGCTGGCGAGGCCGACCAGGACCGGCTTGGCGACCTGCGCGTACGCGACCTGCAGGTGGACGAGGGCTTGTTCCGCTGCTGCCTCCTGTTGGGCGTGCTGGCGGGTGCGGTGCCAGTGAATCGCGTAGGCGACCGCGGTGAGCGCGACGTCCAGCAGCATCGCCAGCCCGGCACCGTCCCCATGCCGTGCGGGGTCGTTCCAGATCGCCTGGACGCTGCGGCGCAGGACGCGTGTGCTGTCCAGATCGGCGGCGATGCGGGAGCGGGTGGCGCGCTCGAAGACGGCCGCGGCCTGCTCGAGTTCGGCCTTCAGCGCCGACGGTACGGTGACCGGCAGGAGGTCCAGTGCGGCCCCGAGCGCGACCAGCTGTCCCTGCCCCGTGGGGTCGTCGCCGTGGGTGAGGTGGTGGGGGATGCGTTCGGTGGCGGCGGTCGCCTGGTGCCACGGATTGCCCGGCCGGACGGTGACCGGTTCGGGGCTGGTGGTGGCGAGACGCCGGCGGATCTTGGGGAGAGAGGTCGGGGGCGAGGGTGGAGCCGGAGTAGAAGACCGGCTCGCCCTGGTCGTTGGTGTCGCCGGGCAGGGCGAAGTTGCAGCCGAGCGCATCGCCGGACGGACCGAGCTTGAGGCGCACGGTCACGCCGGTGGCCTCTAGCAGGGCGAAGAACTCGGCCTCGGTGGAGGCAGCTGCCATCGCGCGGCGGACCCGCAGGCGCAGGACGTCGCGGGAGGTGGCGTCCTGGCCCAGGCGTTTGGCCTTGAAGTGTTCCTTGCTGGTGGGGCGTTTGGCGGCGGTGCCGTCGCCCGGCTTCAACCGCCTCAGCCCGTAGTCGACTTCGATCTGTCGGGCTTCGCGCTGGACGGCGCGCTGGTCGTAATCGCGCTGGGGGCGGCGGCCGTCCTGGCGGACGAGGGTGGCGGCGATGTGGATGTGGTCGTCGGCGTGGCGGACAGCCACCCAGCGGCAGGCTTCGGTGTCGCCGTCGGGGGCGATGCCGGCGGCGGCCACGATCCGGCGGGCGATGTCCGCCCACTGGGCGTCGGTGAGGAGCGGGTCTTCGGGTGCGGCACGGACGGGGCAGTGCCACACGGTGTATTTGGGTGCCTTGTCGCCGAGCATCTTCACGGGCTGGTCGAGCTGCGCGGCGAGCTGGGCCTCCACCTCCTTCGGGTCGCGGTGGGGACTGCGACCGGGGTCCGGGGCGAAGTCGTTCCAGGAGGCCACCAGGTGCGGGTCGATGTGCTCGTTGGCCCGGCCCTTGCCGAAGAGGTAGCCGATCGTGCGGCGTGTGGCTTCTGGCCCCTTGCCGAGGATGATCTTCGGGATCAAGGGCTCACCGCCCCTCGGTGATCTGAGCGACGGCGGTGTCCACCTCGGCGATGGATGCCTCGATGCGCTCCAGGAGCCGTTGGACGGTGTCGGGGTGGGGCCAGGCGCCGTCCTTGTTGAGGTGCCAGGCGAGCTGGTTGAGGTTGTTGCCGATGAAACCGAGCTGCCCGTTGGCGGCCAACAGCGCCTTGACCATGGAGCGGTAGTCGGCGACGGCGGCGGTGGGGTCGTCGGCGCGGGCTGCGGCGAGCGCGCACTCGGCGACGTAGCCGCCGGGCTGCATGCGGCTCAGGGCGGCGGCCTTCTGGACGAGGTCGAACTCGTCACTGTTGTAGCGAGGATGGACGCGGTGCTCGCGTAGCTGCTTGTCACGCAGACGGCGACGCGGCGCAGACTGCTGCGGCACGCTCGACGACGGCTCACCGCCCCCACTCTCGGTCGGCTCCCCCGGGCCGACCGACCCCGGTGCCCCTGCGCCGGATGCCTCCGCACCCTCCACGGCGGAGGCCGGGTAAGGACTCCTTACCCGACAACTTGCTGCGCGTGTGACGGGGGTGCGGGGCATCTGCTTCTGGGGCATGGGGTGTTCGGGGTGCAGGTCGCGCATCGGAGTACTCCGTTGGTGAGGGGGCGGGAGGTGTGTCACGTGCGTCGCATCCGTCCCATGCCTGGTCAGGACAGGTACGGACACCCAGGCAGGTACGGAGAAGTCCGTCCCGGCGAGGACATCCGTCCCCGCGCTGACCTGCGCGGGGACGGATGCGACGCAGTGATACGGACCCGGGGGGAGGCGGGTCAGCGGGCGGGCTTGGGGCCGGTGGGGCCGCCGGGCGGGCCGATGGGCAGTTGGCCTGCCGGGGCGGCGGGCGGCTTGCCCTGGGCCGGGCGCGCGGGTGTGGCGTCGTGCGCGGGTGCGGGTGCCGTCTCGGTGAGGTCGGGGCAGTGCCGGGCCCAGCTGTCGAGGAACCGGTTACGGGCGTACCCCTTGGCCTGCCTGCCCTTGTCGAACCGGTAGTTGGCCGGGCGGATGTCGAAGTCCCGCAGCATTCTGCCCAGGTGGTAGGCGCTGAGCCCGTTGGTGCCGTGTTCCGCCCAGGGAGCGTCGGGGTCCTGGAGCAGGGCGGTGACCAGATCCAGGGAGGACAGGGCCTCGGGGTTGCCGTGTGCCTCGAAGACGCGGTGGATGTCGCGCAGCAGCCGTGTCTTCAGGTTGGTCTGCTCGTCCTGGACGGCCTCGAAGCGGGTCATCGCCACACAGGCCGCACGGGCGCTCGCGGGCCAGTGGCCGCCGGCCAGGTCGGCGATGATGACCAGCGGTTCCCAGGTGTCCGCCGCCCGGTCCTCCACCGGCATGGGCGGCGCCATGCGGGCGGCCGTGCCGCGCAGCGGTCCCAGCCAGGCGGTCAGCTTGTCCCGCAGTGCGTTCAGTTCCGGTGTGGCGTAGCGGGAGCGGAACGGGGTCACCTTCTCGCCGGGCTTGCGCTTTTGCATGCGGAGCACGACTGCCCGGTCCGTGATCGTGTCGGGCAGGTCGCCGATCGAGGCCAGCGCGGCCATGGCGAAGGTGGGATACGGGGTCGGCTTGTGCTCTGGACCCGAGATGCGCCAGGCGGGCCGGTTGCGCTGGTGTCCGGCGTTCAGCAGGCCGCGCAGTTCCTCGTTCTCGCCGGCCTTGCTGAAGATGGTGTCGGCCTCGTCCACCAGGATCGTTCGCGGGTTCTTGCCGATGACGCGGAAGAGCACCGCCGTGGACATGTTCACCGTCATGATCGGCTGGTGCACGGTCTCGTGGAGCACGTCCAGAACCCGGGACTTGCCGCAGCCCTTCGTCGGGCCTACGACCGCCAGCCGCGGCGCATGCTGCAGGACGCTCTGGATGTGCGTGGCCGCCACCCACAGGGTGACCGCGGTCAGCGCCTCGTCACTGGGCAGCACGACGTACTTGCCGATCGCCGCCCGCAACTCATCCAGCAGTACGGCACCCTCACCGGAACCCCGTTCCATGGGGTCTGCCGGTCCCCGAGGAGGCCGGTGACCGGCCTCCTGATCCGGTCCCCGCGCGTCGACGGGACCGGTCCCCTCCTGCTGGGCGGTTCCCGCCACGGGTGTGTCGGTCCCCAACGACCAGCGGGGACCGTGCTCACGGTCCCCATTACGGTCCTCTGGTGCAACTGCAGCCTCTCGGGGACCGTTCCCCGATTTCCCGCCGCTGGCCTGCGGGTTTGCATCGGATGTCGATTCGGGGACCGGGACGTGCGGGGACCGAGTGCCGGGCACGTCGCGGGGACGGTCCCCAACCGCCGCGTCGGCAGACGGCTGGGGACGGTCCCCGTGTGCTTCCGCATCCGCCGGGTGTTCGGCGGTCCCCGACGCGGGGGACCATGTGTCCTGCTGATCCCGGCGGCGCCAGGGGATGCCCTCGCCGGGGACCGCGGGAGTGGGCCAGCCGGTGGGGGAGGTGTTCGTGGTGCTGGGGGACGTAGAGTCCTCCATAGGCGTTCCTCTCCGGTGAGGGACTGGACGGGCAAGGTCCCGCCCCTCACCAGCTCGTTCGTTCAGGGATGGGCAATCGGCAGGGGAGTCTTCGGCCCTCGGCGTTGACGCGCCGGGGGTCGCTTCGTTGTCCGCGTCAGATGCGAGGTCAGGCCGTGAGGTCGTACGACGTCTGGGCGTCCAGCCACGCGCCCACCTCCGGCCAGCGGTAGCGCAGGTGACGGCCGACCTTGTGGACGCTGGGGCCGATGCCCCGGTACTTCCACTGGTAGAGGGTCTTCACCGGTACCCCGAGATAGGCGGCGACCTCCGCAGGGGTGGCAAGTGGGCCACGCTGGGCAGCCGCAGCGGTGGCAGGGGCGTTGGTGCTACGGGGAGGGTTCTTCGGCACAGGGCTCCTTTTCGGTCTTGAACAATGGGCTGGACAACACAGCCACACCACCCGGAGAAAAGTCCAGAGTTGGTTCTGAAACTCCTCGCTACTTCTTTCGGTGTGGCCGGGGAGAGGGATACAGTAAGGGTGGATCCCCGGTTGCCGAAATCGCTCCCGCCGGGCCCGAAATTTTCTTGCGGCGAAGCAACCGGTCGAGGTGTCGGAATCCGGTACCTCCGCAGCTCAGAGGTGACACCTGGCGGCCAGGGATGACGTGACTGACCCGCCGGACATCCCGGCTTATGTCTGCCCGAATCACCCATATCGAAAACGGCGAGGGAAGGTAACACGGCACCTCGGCCGAAACGCCTCGCGATGTACCGGAATTCGACGAGACGAACGCCACTTCGCCCCCGAACGACTATTGGAGAGTTTAAGGGCTAACTCTTGCCATGGCGCCCGGATGCAAGTTACAGCTATCTGTCATGCCCAATCGATCTGTCGAAATAGGCCCTGCCGGCCTCCACAGCGCCCGCGCTATCGAGCACCTACGTTTCGTGCGCGGCCTGACCCAGCACCAGCTCGCCGCCCGCTGCACCGCGTTGGGCCGCCCGATGGCCAACACGGCCCTCAGCCGCACCGAACGCGCCCGCCGCCGATGCGACATAGACGACCTCGTCGCCCTCGCCACCGCGCTCGGCGCCCCTCCCGCATCTCTGCTGCTCCCGTGGCCGACGCACTCCCCGGTGTCCCACGCCACCTCCCACTCCCTCATCCCCGCCCAGGAGGCCCTTCTTGGCTGACGTGTACGACCGCTGGCACAAGTCCCACCCCAAGCCCACCGAGGCCGAGTGCGGCGAGCACAAGAGCCGTACGAAGCGGATGGTCCCGACTGCCGACCACGGCATCGGTAAGCGTTGGCAGGTCCGTTACCGCGACCTGGACGATCGCCAGCGCAAGGAGAACTTCCACACGAAGGCCGAGGCGGACAACCGCGCCGCCGAGGTCGACGTCGAGATCCGGCAGGGCTCCTACGTCGTCCCCGCCGAGACGAAGCAGACGCTCGGCGCCTACGCGCAGAAGTGGCTCGACGCGAATTCCGTCGGCCCGACGACCGCGCTCCGTTATGAGGCGACGGTCCGCAACCACATCACCGAGCACCTCGGCCGACGCGAGCTGCGATCCCTCAACCAGCCCTCGGTCATCCAGGGTTGGATCCGCACACTCCAGGACGGCGGCCTGGAGGTGTCGACGATCGAGGGCATCTTCGACATCCTCTCCAGCATCCTCGGCGCGGCCGTGGAGGACGGGCTGCTGCCGAAGAATCCGTGCAAGGCGAAGTCGGTCAAGCTCCCGACCGCGACCAAGAAGAAGGTCATCCCATGGTCGCTGGAGCGCGTCCGCGCGGTTATCGGCGGCCTCCCAGAGCGGTTCCAGGCCGGCGGCAAGCTCGCCTTCGGCTGCGGTCTGCGGCAGGGCGAGGTGTTCGGCTTCGCCGTCGAGGACATCGACTTCAAGGGCGGCTGGATCCACATCAACCGCCAAGTACGGCTGGTCGGCACGAAGCCTGTCTTCGCCCTGCCCAAGGGCAACAGGATCCGGTCAGTGCCCCTGTCGGCTCAGCTCGCCGCGGCCCTCAAGGCGCACATGAAGGAGCTCCCGCCAGCCGATGTCGCCCTGCCGTGGGGCAAGCCGGACGGCGAGCCGAAGACCTTCCGCCTCCTCTTCGTCGACAAGAAGGGGCGGGCCTACAACCGCAGCGTCTTCAACATGGGCGACTGGAAGCGCGCTCTTGCCGCCGCCGGCGTGATCCCTCCCCGCGAGCGCGGGGCGCGCTACCTCCAGGCGGCTCCGGAAGACGGCATGCACGCCCTCCGGCACGCGTACGCCTCCGTGCTCCTGGACGCGGGGGAGAGCATAAAGGCGCTCTCCGAGTATCTCGGGCACTCGGACCCGGGCTTCACGCTGCGGACGTACACGCATCTGCTGCCGTCCAGCGAGACCCGCACCCGCAAGGCGATCGACGACGTCTTCGCAGAAGCCGACGCAGAAGCCGACGCAGAAGCCGACGCAGAAGACGAGGACGACCGGCCCGGCACCCAGGGCACATCAGTGCCCCCAGCGAAACCCATGTGCCCTCGTTGTGCCCTGGCCGCCTGACGGCCTCTCTCCGCACATGACGAGGGCGGGGTCAGAAACCCCGCCCGAAACCCCTGAAACCCCAGGTCACGGCCACACAAGGCAATAAGGCTGGTGCCCCGCCTCATGCAGCCGATGGCTGAAGTCCTGCCACTCGTGCAGCAGCTGGTACACGTTGAACGCGTCCCGTGGGCCGCCCCGGTCCGGGACCGTCGACCAGATGAAGGCGGCCGCGCCGACCGCTTCCTCGCCTATGCCGCGCAGCGGGTCGACCACCGTCATGGGGAGTTTCACCACCGCGTAGTCGGGGTGCAGGACGACCAGTTCCAGTGGCGGCACCTTGTGCAGGGGCACGCCTTCGATACCCGTCAGCACCATCGCGGCCATCGTCTCCGGCTTGATCTTCGTGAACATGCCGTTCATGCCGAGCTCGTCGCCGCCGAGTTCCTCGGGGCGCATCGAGATCGGGACCCGGGCCGCGGTCGCGCCGTCCGGTGCGCCGAAGTATTTGTACGTCACCCCCACCCGACCACCATTCCTGCTACCGGTCTGCAGACGGTCGATCCGCCGATCGCTCCGCTGGCCCCGATCCCTCTGATCGCGGTCCCGCTGATCGATACGTCGGTCGCGCCGCTCCGACTCACCCGGTACGCCCTGTTCCTGCCGTGCTGCTTCGGTCGATTCCTCCGCGTCGCGCCGGTGCCTTCCCCGTTGGGCACGTCGAGGACCCAGGTCATCGGTCCCCTCGCCCACTCCGCCACCGCGATGCATATCTCCACCCGACTGCTTTTCTAGGACGCGTGGCCCCCGCCGCGCAACCCGATCATCGTGTCAGTGACCTCCCCCACGGCCGCCCGCCGAAACGTGCGTCGAAACATCAGTCCGCAGGATCTTTACAGCCTCCGGCCGCCTGCGTACCGGATGAGCTGGGTGTATCGGATCACAGTCTCGCAGATGCCCCGGGCGCTGTGCGGGGACCGCGGTCCTCCGCTGCGAGGAGAGCGCCGCCTTCCGCCGAAGGGCCTGCCCTCCGGCTCACTCACAGACGCGGGGGGTGGCACGCACTCCCCCAGAGGGGGTGCCCCCAGCGGCGTTGTCGTCGGTCGCCGACATCACCCAGCCTTCGGCCGGGAGGTGCCCGCACCGCCGTCGACTCCCTCCTCCGCCTTGCAGCTGCACGCACCACCCCCCGCTCACCGGCACTCGTCAGTCACCGCAGCTGCCCTGTGAGTGATCCGGAAGGCAGGCCCTACCCTGAGGAGGTCACCAAGCATCCGGAGTCCGAGAAGTCGGAGAAGTCGCACGTCATGAGTGCCCAGAGCGAAACGCCCTATCCCTACGACGCGCCCGTCTCACAGGCGCTCTTCGACCGCGCCTCCGCCGTCACGCCCGGCGGCGTGAACTCCCCGGTGCGCGCCTTCCGCGCCGTCGGCGGCACCCCCCGTTTCATGGTCTCCGGCAAGGGGGCCTACCTGACGGACGCCGACGGGCGCGAGTACGTCGACCTCGTGTGTTCGTGGGGACCGATGATCCTCGGGCACTCGCACCCCGAGGTCATCGCCGCCGTCCAGGAGGCCGTCTCCCGCGGCACCTCCTTCGGTACCCCCGGTGAGGGCGAGGTCGCCCTCGCGGAGGAGATGGTCGCCCGGATCGAGCCCCTGGAGCAGGTCCGGCTGGTCAGCAGCGGGACGGAGGCGACCATGTCCGCCATCCGGCTCGCCCGCGGGTTCACCCGGCGCAGCAAGGTGATCAAGTTCGCCGGGTGTTATCACGGACACGTCGACAGTCTCCTGGCCGCCGCCGGGTCCGGCGTCGCCACCTTCGCGCTGCCCGACACCCCCGGTGTCACCGGTGCCCAGGCCGGGGACACGATCGTGCTGCCGTACAACGATCTGGAGGCGGTGCAGGAGGCCTTCCACCGGCACCCGGGGGAGATCGCCTGCGTGATCACCGAGGCCTCGCCGGGCAACATGGGCGTCGTCCCGCCCGCGCCCGGGTTCAACCAGGGGCTGAAGAACGCCTGCCGCGAGAACGGCGCGCTGTACATCTCCGACGAGGTCATGACCGGGTTCCGGACGAGCCGGGCCGGGTGGTTCGGGATCGACGGCGTGGTGCCCGACCTGATGACCTTCGGGAAGGTCATGGGGGGTGGCTTCCCGGCCGCGGCCTTCGGTGGGCGGGCGGACGTCATGGCGCACCTCGCCCCGGCCGGGCCCGTCTACCAGGCCGGCACCCTCTCCGGGAACCCCGTCGCCACCGCCGCCGGGCTCGCTCAGCTGCGGCTGCTCGACGACGCGGCGTACGACAAGGTCAACGCCGTGTCGGCGCAGATCCAGGGGCTCGTCGCCGAAGCGCTGAACAAGGAGGGCGTCGCGCACCAGGTGCAGACCGCCTCCAACATGTTCTCCGTCTTCTTCACCAACCGTCCGGTGCGCGACTACGAGGACGCGCGGGGCCAGGAGTCCTTCCGGTTCACCGCCTTCTTCCACTCACTCCTCTCCGACGGCGTCTACCTGCCGCCGTCGTCCTTCGAGTCCTGGTTCGTCTCCACGGCCCACGACGAGCGGGCCATCCAGAAGATCGCCGACGCCCTTCCGGCGGCGGCCCGAGCGGCCGCGGAGGCCACGGCAGCATGAGCCAGCAGAGTGAGCAGAGCGAGCAGCAGGGCATCACCGTCGTGCACGTGATGCGGCACGGGGAGGTGGCCAATCCGCAGGGGGTGCTGTACGGGAGGCTTCCCGGCTACCACCTGTCCGAGCTGGGCCGGCAGATGGCCGACCGGGTCGCCGAGCACCTCGCCTCGCGGGACGTGACCTACGTCGTCGCCTCCCCGCTGGAGCGCGCGCAGGAGACCGCCACCCCGATCGCCAAGGCGCACGGGCTCGACCTCGCCACCGACGAGCGGCTCATCGAGGCCGAGAACATCTTCCAGGGCAAGACCTTCGGCGTCGGCGACGGAGCGCTGAAGAAGCCCGCCAACTGGAAGTACCTCGTCAACCCGTTCCGGCCGTCCTGGGGCGAGCCGTACGTCGACCAGGTCGTGCGGATGAAGAGCGCGCTGGACACGGCCAGGGACCGCGCGCGCGGGCACGAGGCCGTGCTGGTCAGCCATCAGCTGCCGATCTGGATCCTGCGGTCGTACGTCGAGAACCGCCGGCTCTGGCACGACCCGCGCAAGCGGCAGTGCACCCTCGCCTCCCTGACGACTTTCACGTACGAGGGCGACAGGATCGTTTCCGTGGGCTATTCCGAGCCCGCCATCGACCTCGTCCCGGTCCATCTCCGCGCCGGCGCCAAGCCGGTGAAGGGGAAGGAGAAGGCCTTCGGGGCGTGAGCCGTCGGCAGCGCCTGCGCCGCGCCACGTAAACCCCGCTTCATGAAATTAGTCTGAAAATATGCGGTTCCTTGCGGAACCTCCCCGTTCGTCCCGCCCTCTGAGTGGGTGACCACCAGAGGACGTGACGAATCGGGGAACCATGCGGACCTTCACCCGAAGGGGACTACTCGGCGTCGGCGCGGGCGCCGCGGCCGGACTCGGCCTCGCCGGCTGCGGCACGCACACACCGTCGGACGGTACGGACCACGCCGGCGGTTCCACCCGGCAGCCCTCGAAGAAGCCAACGGCGAGCGCCCGCCCCCTCGGTGACGGCTCCACCTCCCGCACCGGCAGGCAGCCCCACCAGCCCGCCGCTCCCGAGCCGCTGGAGCCCGGACAGACCCCGCCGCAGTTCGTGATCTTCTCCTGGGACGGTGCCGGCGAGGTCGGCACCGGCCTCTTCCCGCGCTTCCTCGACCTGGCGAAGGAACACGGCGCGTCGATGACCTTCTTCCTCTCGGGGCTGTACCTCCTCCCCGAGTCCAAGAAGCGGCTCTACAACCCCCCGAACAACCCCCGCGGCGCCTCCGACATCGGCTACCTCACCGACGAGCACATCAGGGCGACGCTCGCCAGCGTCCGCCGGGCCTGGCTCGAAGGGCACGAGATCGGCACCCACTTCAACGGTCACTTCTGCGGCGGCTACGGCACCGTCGGCAACTGGACACCCAAGCAGTGGCGCAGCGAGATAGACCAGGCCAAGGCGTTCGTGAAGGAGTGGCGGACCAACTCCGGCTGGACCGACCTGCCCCCGCTCCCCTTCGACTACGACAAGGAGCTGGTCGGCGGCCGTACCCCCTGCCTCCTCGGCCAGAACAACCTGCTGCCCACCGCCCGCGAGCTCGGCTGGCGCTACGACGCCTCCTCGCCCGGCGGCCGCCAGGTCTGGCCGGAGAAGAAGCTGGGCATCTGGGACCTGCCGCTGCAGCAGATACCGTTCCCGGGCCGCTCCTTCGAGGTCCTGTCCATGGACTACAACATGCTCGCCAACCAGTCGGTCAACTCGACCAAGGCCCCCGCCTACAACTACCCGGGCTGGCGGACGCAGTCGGCGCAGGCGTACATAGCGGGATTCCAGCGGGCATACACGACAAACCGTGCACCGTTCTTCATAGGCAACCACTTCGAGCAGTGGAACGGCGGCATCTACATGGACGCCGTCGAGCAGGCCTTCAAGCACATCGCCCAGGAGAAGGAGAAGGGCGCCGACGTCCGGCTGGTCTCCTTCCGGCAGTTCGTGGACTGGATGGACGTACAGAAGCCGGCGGTGCTCGCGAAGCTGCGCACCCTGGACGTCGGACAGCGCCCGGCGGGCGGCTGGAAGGGCTTCCTCAAGCAGGGCGCGGCGGCCTGAAAAGGGGTACATCCCGGACCGAGGGGGGTGCGCAAGATCCTCAGAACGGGCATGCGAAACTTTTCACATGAGTACCCGTAGCCGCGCCCTCCTGCTCGGCGCCACGGCCGCCGCGGCAGCCCTGACCCTGTCCGCGTGCGGCAACGGCGGCACTTCCGGCGGAGGCGGCAACACCAACTTCGTCACCGGCAAGGACGGCATCGACACGGTCGCTCAGGGCCACCGCGCGGCGGCCCCCGACCTGTCCGGCAAGACCATCGACGGCACCACCCTGGACGTCGCGGACTACAAGGGCAAGGTCGTCGTCATCAACGTCTGGGGCTCCTGGTGCAGCCCCTGCCGGGCCGAGGCGCCCAACTTCGCCTCCGTCTCCAAGGAGTACGCGAGCAAGGGCGTCCAGTTCGTCGGCATCAACACCCGCGACACCAGCACCGGTTCCGCGGTCGCCTTCGAGAAGCAGAACGGCATCGACTACCCGAGCCTGTACGACCCGACGGGCAAGCTGATGCTCCGCTTCAAGAAGGGCACGCTGAACCCGCAGGCCATCCCCTCCACCCTGGTACTCGACCGGCAGGGGAAGATCGCGGCGCGCTCGCTGGCGGCGCTCAGCGAGGAGAGCCTGCTGAAGATGATCAAGCCGGTCGTCGCGGAGAAGTGACGTGAGCGCACTCCTGACGCTCGCCGCGGAGACGGGCAAGAACGAGACGGTCTTCAGCGGCGCCCTGCTGGTCGCCCTGCCGATCGCGCTGTTCGGCGGTCTGGTCTCCTTCTTCTCTCCGTGCGTGCTGCCCCTCGTGCCCGGATACCTGTCGTACGTCACCGGGGTCGCGGGTACCGACCTGGCCGACGCCCGGCGCGGGCGGATGGCGGCCGGCGCCTCTCTCTTCGTGCTCGGTTTCACCGCCGTGTTCGTCTCCGGCGGGGCGCTGTTCGGCTACTTCGGCCAGAACCTCCAGGAGCAGTCCGGCACCCTCAGCAAGGTGCTCGGCGTGCTGATGATCGCCATGGGCGTGTTCTTCATGGGCCTGATGCCCTGGTTCACCCAGCGCGAGTTCCGCTTCCACAGGCGGCCGGTGGCCGGGCTGATAGGGGCACCGGTGCTGGGCGCGCTGTTCGGCATCGGCTGGACGCCGTGCATCGGCCCGACCCTGGCCTCCGTCACGGCCCTGTCCTTCAACCAGGCGAGCGCGGGCCGTGGCGCCATACTGACGGTCGCCTACTGCCTGGGCCTCGGCGTGCCCTTCGTGGTGGCCGCGGTCGCCTTCCGCAAGGCCCTCGGTGCCTTCGGCTGGGTCAAGCGCCACTATGTCTGGGTCATGCGCATCGGCGGCACGATGATGATCGTGACCGGTGTGCTGCTGCTGACCGGCGCCTGGGACAGCCTCGTGCAGGAGATGCAGGGCTGGTCCAACGGCTTCACTGTGGGGATCTGATCGATGAGCAAGACCGAAACCGACAACAGCGAGCCGGACCTCGGCGCGGCGGGCTCGCAGCTCTCCACCGCCCCCGCGGAGCCGCCGGTCGCCCCGGGGCTCGGGGTCGTCGGCTGGGCCCGCTGGTTCTGGCGGCAGCTCACCTCGATGCGGGTCGCGCTGCTGCTGCTCCTGCTGCTGTCGCTGGGCGCGATCCCCGGCTCGCTGATCCCGCAGTCCGGCGCCGACATCTCCAAGGTCGACGACTTCCGCAAGGCCCACAAGACGCTGTCGCCCCTCTACGACAAGCTCGGCCTGTTCCACGTCTACAGCTCGGTGTGGTTCTCGGCGATCTACATCCTGCTGTTCGTCTCGCTCGTCGGCTGCATCATCCCGCGCGCCTGGCAGTTCGTGGGCCAGCTGCGCGGCCGCCCGCCGGGCGCCCCGAAGCGCCTGGACCGGCTTCCCGCGTACACGACCTGGCGGACCGCGGCCGAGCCGGACGAGGTCCGTGAGGCGGCCCTCAAGCTGCTGAAGAAGCGGCACTTCCGCGCGCACCTCGCCGGGGACGCGGTCGCCGCGGAGAAGGGCTACGTCCGCGAGTTCGGCAACCTGGTCTTCCACATCGCGCTGATCGTGCTGCTGATCGCCTTCGCCTCCGGCCAGATGTACAAGTCGGACGGCACCAAACTGGTCGTCGAGGGCGACGGGTTCGCCAACTCGATCCTCCAGTACGACGACTTCAAGTCCGGCTCCATGTTCAGCACCGACGACCTGGTGCCGTTCAGCTTCGACCTGAAGAACTTCCACGCCACCTACCAGACCAGCGGCCCCAGCAAGGGCACGGCGGTCTCCTTCGCCGCGGACGTCGACTACAGCGTGGGCGCCTACGGCAAGCCGAAGCGGACCACCATCAAGGTGAACGAGCCGCTGCACATCGACGACGCCAAGGTCTACCTCGTCAGCCACGGCTACGCGCCCGTCATCACGGTCCGCGACAGCAAGGGCAAGGTCGTCTACCGCGACGCCGTCCCGCTGCTCCCGCTCGACAGCAACGTCACCTCCCAGGGCGTGGTGAAGGTGATGGACGGCTACCAGGACGCCAAGGGCGTCAGCGAGCAGCTCGGCATCTCGCTGTTCTTCCTGCCGACGTACGCCGGCGGTTCCTCGGTGCTCTCCAGCTTCCCGGCACTGGACAACCCGGTGCTGAACCTGACGCCGTACCACGGTGACCTGGGCGTCAACTCGGGCATCCCGCAGAGCGTGTACCAGCTCGACAAGACCCACATGAAGGAGTTCAAGGACTCCAAGGGCGCGCAGTTCCGGGACAACCTCAAGCCGGGCCAGACCATGCAGCTGCCGAACGGCGCCGGGTCCGTGACGTTCGAGAAGGACGTCAAGGAATGGGCCGGCTTCGAGATCGTCCAGGAGCCCGGCAGCGGCTGGGCGCTGGGCGGCGCGCTCGCCGCGATCTTCGGCCTGGCCGCCTCGCTGTTCATCCAGCGCCGCCGCGTGTGGGTGCGCGCGGTGCAGGGTCCCGACGGCGTCACGGTGGTCGAGATGGCCGGGCTGGGCCGCAGCGAGTCCGCGAAGGTGCCCGAGGAACTGGGCGACCTCGCCGGAATCCTCTACGACCAGGCGTCGGGCGCCCCCGACCCCGACGACACCACTGACGACGACCCCGCAGAATCCCCCGACCCCGAAGTCGTACCTGCCGAAGGGGCTGAGAAGCGATGACTTCCGCCGCCGCAACGACCCTCGCCGCGACCAACGAGCATCTGGCGAGCATGAGCAACACGCTCGTCTACTCCTCGATGGCCGTCTACACGCTGGCGTTCTTCGCCTACATCTTCGAGTGGCTGCTCGGCAGCCGCAGCCGGGTGGCGCGCACCGCCAACGCGCTCACCGCGAAGGGCGAGGCGAAGAAGGCGCCCGCCGTGACGGTCAAGAAGGCCGGCGGCACCGCCGTACTGGAGCGTCCACAGGTGGTCGTCCGGTCCGCGGCGGGCTCGCGGGACGTGCCGGACGGGCCCGGCGCGCACGGCGGCGACGAGCAGGGCGACCTCTACGGGCGGATCGCGATCTCCCTCACCGTCCTCGCCTTCCTCGTGGAGCTGGCGGGCGTGGTCACCCGCGCGGCCTCCGTGCAGCGGGCGCCGTGGGGCAACATGTACGAGTTCAACATCACGTTCTCCACGGTCGCGGTCGCCGTCTACCTGACGCTCCTCGCCCTGAAGAAGAACGTCCGCTGGCTCGGGCTCTTCCTGATCACCACGGTCCTGCTGGACCTCGGCCTCGCGGTCACCGTCCTCTACACGGCGAGCGAGCCGCTGGTCCCGGCCCTGCACTCGTACTGGCTGTACATCCACGTCTCGACGGCGATCTTCTGCGGCGCGGTCTTCTACGTCGGCGCGGTGGCCACCATCCTCTACCTCTTCAAGGACGCCTACGAGAGCAAGCTGGAGAACGGCGGCAAGCCCGGCAGCTTCGCCACCTCGGTCCTGGAGCGCCTGCCCGCCTCGGCCTCCCTCGACAAGTTCGCCTACCGCGTCAACGCGGCGGTCTTCCCGCTGTGGACCTTCACGATCATCGCGGGCGCGATCTGGGCGGGCAGCGCCTGGGGCCGCTACTGGAACTGGGACCCCAAGGAGACCTGGTCCTTCATCACCTGGGTCGCCTACGCCTGCTACCTGCACGCCCGCGCCACCGCCGGCTGGAAGGGCCGCAAGGCCGCCTACCTGGCGATGATCGCCTTCGGCTGCTGGCTGTTCAACTACTACGGCGTCAACATCTTCGTCACCGGCAAGCACTCCTACGCGG
Organism: Streptomyces sp. NPDC013157; assembly: GCF_042899865.1. Lineage (NCBI taxonomy): Bacteria > Bacillati > Actinomycetota > Actinomycetes > Kitasatosporales > Streptomycetaceae > Streptomyces > Streptomyces sp. NPDC013157. Next base: position 98,312 of record NZ_JBIBAK010000011.1, read on the forward strand.
GCGTCTGAGCCGACGAGGGGCGACACTGGTGCCATGGCCGGTTCCATCGAACAGGGCACCAGTCAGACCCACGGGAGGACGCACATCCTCCACTTCCTGGTACGACTGCCGAAGCCGACGGACCAGGTCTGGCCGAGCCTGTCCACCCCGGAGGGCCTGGCCGCCTGGTTCACCCCGGTCGACGTCCTGCAACCGAGACTGGGCGGCACGGTCACCCTCGGTGACCTGGGCACCGGTACGGTGACCGCCTGGGACGTCGACCGCGTCGCGGAGTACACGGTGGAGAGCGGCGGCAGAATCCGCTTCCACCTGGAGCGCGCCGGAACCACCGCCAGCACCCTGCGCTTCACGCACGAGTTCAAGGGCGAGGGCGAGACGGAGCCGGCGTGGCGCGCCAGATTCGAGCGTCTGATCGACTCCCTGAACTCTTGAGGCGCCTCGCTGAAGCGCCCCCGAAGGGGCGCTGGGGGTACCCCCGGCCGGAGGCTGGGGGAGGATCCGCGCGACCAGCCTCCACCCACCCGCACCCGCCTACGACGGCGGCAGACACTCCCCGCCCGGCGGCTTCCCCTCCGGCCACGCAACGGTCACGAACCTGGACCCGCCCTCCGGCCGCAGCTCCACGATCGGCACCGCCTTGTCGTACGGGTTCCCGTGCGCGTCCAGGCAGATCCACCCACTCGCCCCGTCCACCCGCAGCGACCCCTTCACCTGCGGCCACTGCAACCCCACGTCGGCCAGTGCCGGCACGGACCTCCCCTCCGGCACCGCCTCGCGAATCCCGTGCACCGCGAGCCGCATCGCGTCGTAGGCGATGATCAGCTGTCCGTCCTCCAGGGCCACCGACCCGACCGGGCCGACCGGCGCCTTCCGCGCACTCGTCAGCAGCCCGGTCAGCGTCGCCATGTCGGCCGCCGAACCGCCCGTCCTCGGGCTGCCCTTGCCCCACGCGTCGGGATGGGCGAGGGCGGTGTAGCGGACGGAGAGGTGGTGCCGCAGGGCACTGCGGTCCAGCTTCGTCTCGCCGGTCAGGTACGACCCCTCGTCCCCGGTCAGCACCGTGAACTTCCGGTCCTGGCAGCCCCGTCCGCCCAGCGCGTTGATGAACTGCCGCAACTGGGTGTGGCGGCCGGCGAAGAGGATCGTGTCCGTGGACCGCGAGGTGTCGCAGACCAGGTTGGTGATCTGCCGGAAGGTGTTCGCGGTCGTCCCCTCCTTGCTGCGGTCGGCCGGCGGCGTGAACGGCTGCGGCTCGTACGGCGAGCCCTTGATCAGCGCCGCGAACGACGTCTGGAGCGTCCGCGTGTACGGGTCGCCCGGCTTGTCGTAGACGAGCAGCGCCCGGCCCGCGCCGACCTTCGCGAAGGAGGCGAGGGCGCGGGCCTCGTCGGTGTTGGTGGGGGAGACCCGGGCCAGCCCGGGGTAGGGGTCCTTGCCGGCCTGCCCGTTGGCGAGATCGTCGGCGGTGATCGACGAGCCGACCACCGGGATGCCCAGCCGGGTCAGCTCCTTGACGGCCTTCTTGTTGTCGTCGGTGCTCTGCCCGACCCCGGCGACCGCCCGCAGCCGGTCCGTGCCGCCGGTCATGCCCGCCAGCTGCGTGACCATCCGCTGCCAGTACTGGCTGGTCGCCCCGGGGTTGGCCAGCACCAGCCGGATCGCCGGGGACTGGCCGTTGGAGTCGTGGTTGGCCTGGTACTGGGCGAGGTACGCGCCCTGGAGCTCGTGCTGGATGTCGGCGAGGCTGGCCGCCGCCGTCGCGGTGTACGGCAGCATCACCGCGACCGTCACATAACCCCCGGGCTTCAGACGGGCGTTCTCCCGGGCGATCGCCTGGACGGTGTTCCGCAGCTGCGGATGCCCGAAGTCGTACGCGGACGTCGCCACGCCCACGCACTCGTCGCTGCCCTCGGGCCGGGCCACTCCCGGCGCGCAGGACCGGTCGTCGTGGACGACCGCCCGCACCCCGACGACCAGTCCGGCGACCACCACGGCCGTGACCAGCAGGGCCAGATAGCGGCGGAGCGGAATCTCCCAGACGCCCTCACGCAACCACGTGCCCACGCCCCGCCCCGCCATCACGCCACCCCGCTCCGCTCGTCGTCGCCCGCGTCACCCTCGTCGTCGTCCCCGTCCTCGGCCGGCGGGCGTCCCGCCAGCACGGCCGCCGGCCAGTCCCGGGAGGCCCGCCACAGCAGCGCGTTGCCGGCCGGCCGCAGGTTGGACAGCTGCTCCAGCTCGAAGCGCAGCCGGTCGCCGACCTTCGGGTCGGGCAGCACCAGCGGATCGGTCAGCAGCCACACCGCGTGCAGCAACCGCTGTATCCGCAGGTGCAGTACGCCGTCCACGCCGTCCGGCACCCGCTGCTGGGCGTCGGTGCGGCCGAGCGCCACCGCCGCCCGCCGGTCGCCGTGGCCGGTGAAGTCACGGCCCTCGGCGTCATGGGCGTGGAAGTAGGGCGCGGCGGCGATGAACCGCAGCGTGTGCAGCCAGCTGCGGGTGTCCAGGACCGGGAAGCCGTCGCGCAGGTGGGCGACGGCCGGTCCGGTCTGTCCCAGGGCCAGTTGGTGGTGGAGCCGGAAGCGGTCCTGCCCGTCCGGCCGGTCCTCGGTGTAGTACGCGATCAGCGTCTCGTGGGCGGTGCGCCAGCCGCTGTGGTCGGCGTCCCGCAGGTGCAGCCGGAGCAGCAGCAGGGTCCGTACGAAGGGGTCCCCGACGAACTGGCCGGGCACGGCGGGCAGCCCTTCCCGGGCGAGCCGGTTCTGCAGCGCGCGTACGTCGGCCGGGCCGAAGTCGTCCGGGAGCAGCGCGGCGGCCAGCGCGCACGCCGAGTCGTGGTCGTGGGCGGCGGCGAGGACGGTCAGCTCGTCGAGGCGGTCGGCGGGGACCAGCCGGTCCAGGAGCTGGAGGTAGGCGGGGGCGGCGGGACCGTCCTCGACGGGCCGCACGTCGGCCATCAGCAGCTCGCCGAGCGATCCGGCCCGCTCGGGATGCTGGGCCGCGGACTCGGCGAGCAGGGCGATGCCCAGCGGGTTGCCGCCGGTCAGCCGGTGCACGGCGTGCGGGAGCTGGGGCGCGGCCGGGACGCCGGTCAGGTGCAGGGTGTCGTCGGGGGTCAGCGGCGGGAGCGCGACCAGCAGCGCCCGCGAGGAGGGTACGGCCGGGTCCGGCGTCCACCCGCTGCGCCGGGCGACCCCGGCAAGCTCCCGCCGTACCCCGCCGCGCAGCAGCTCCCGGCCGTCGCCGCGCAGCCCGGCGACGAAGGCCACCTGGTCGGCGACGCCCTCGGCGCGGTCCCTGAGCACCGCTTCCAGGAGGCCCGGCCCCGGCCCGGTCTGGACGTTGTCGACGAGCACCAGCGGCCGGCCGAGCCGCTGCATCCGGGGCAGCACGCCCGCGTACGCCTCGGTCAGGTCGGCGAGCAGGGCCCGTACGAGATACCGCTCGGCGTGCTCGCGGGAGGTGCCGCCGGCGCGGAAGTGCCCGGAGAGCAGGATCAGCCCGCGCTGCGCGTGCCCGCCCGCGTTGGGGTACGTCCGGTACCAGACCGACGCCTTCTGGTGGCGGCGGCTGGTGAAGCCCTCGGCGACCGATTCCAGGGTGGCCTCGATGGCCCCGGAGACCAGCGGCCCGGTCCCGGTCGCGGCGGCGACCACCTTCGCCGCCACCTTCCCGGCCCACCGCCCGGCGAAGCCGCTGATCCACGAGCCGCTCTCGTTCAGCAGCAGGATCCGCTCCACCTCGCGCCGGATCCGCTCCGAGTCCGCGTCGCCCCAGCCACCGGCGGCCACCGCGACCAGACCGGACATCAGCCGGGGGAACGTGATCCGCCCGGCGCCGGTCACCGGCTCGGCGAGCTGCTCGGCGACGACCAGCAGCGCCTGCGCGACCGGTGACCAGGACTCGGCGGGCCGCTCCGGCGGCGGGCCCGCGAACTGCGCCTCCGCACAGTCGACGAGCGCGACCGGGGTGTGCCCCTTGTACGCGTCCCGCAACTCGCCGAGCACCGCGCTCTTGCCGAGCCCCCGCGCCCCGGTCAGCACGACGAACGGCAGCTCACCGGGGTGTTCGAAGGGAAGGGCGCGATGCTGGTACGGCCGTAACCCGACGATTCTCGGCACGAGCCCGGCCGGCTCCACGTCGAACAGCGCCCCACGCCCGTGCAACCGTCTGTGCAAGGCAGTCCCCCCTCAACGCAAGTGTAGGAAGGGGGAGTTGCTTCGGGCCAGATCGAGTGATGACTGTTGGGTCACGAATCCTGACGCTGTGAGATCAGCCGACGGTGATGGAGTCCAGCTTCTCCCGCAGATAGACGTGCGAGTCGACCGGCGGGTAGGCGACCCTGCCGACCGGCGCCGGGACGGACTCGACGGTGGTGCCCGGGGTGCACTCCCCGAAGTAGACGAGGGACATCAGCTCCTCGGCGGGCGCGTCGGTGGGCGGCGGCAGCACCCGGTGCCGTCCCGACCGCCACCGGTCGCCGGTCCAACGGGCCATCAGGTCACCGATGTTGATGGTGAAGGCGGCCGGGTCGAAGGGCGCGTCCTCCCAGCCGCCCTCGTCGGTGTACACCTGCAGCCCGCCCTTGCCGGCCTGCCGGTCCAGGATGGTCACCGTCCCGAAGTCGGTGTGCGGCCCGATCCGGAACTGCCCCGGCTCGGGCTCGCCCATGACGTCCGTCCCCGGATACCAGTTGATGTTGAAGCCGTACGTCGGGTGGTCCATGTGCCGGGAGAAGAAGTCGCGTTCGAGCCCGAGCGCGTACCCGAGGAGGGAGAGCAGCTCCTTCTCCAGACCGGCCATCCGGTCCAGGTACTCCTCGCAGCGCGTGCGCAGTTCCGGCACCTCCGCCGGCCACACGTTGGGCGCGTACCACTCGGCGTTGACGACCGGGTCCTCGAACGGCTCGTGGGTCGCGAAGGTCAGCGACTCCTTCAGGTCGGGCGGGGTCTCGGTGCCCTCCGAGTAGCCGTTGGCCTCGGCCTTCGGGCCCAGCCAGCCCCGGCCGCCGACCTTCACCTCGTACGCCGCCTTCGCCTCGGCCGGCAGCGCGAAGAACGCGCGGGCGGCCTCCCGTACGGCGCTCCGCAGCTCCGCGTCGACCCCGTGCCCGGTGACCAGCAGGAAACCGGCGGTCTGCAGCGCGCCGTCGACGGTCCGGGCGATCTCCCGCCGCTCGTCCTCGTCGCCGCCGAGCCAGGGGCGCAGGTCGATGGTGGGGATACGGGGGTTGTCACTCATCACCGATGTCCTCGTTCCACAGGGCCGGATTGTTGCCGATGAAGTCGCGCATCAGGCCGATGCACTCCGGGTCGTCCAGCAGGACGATCTCCACACCGTGCTCGGCGAGCCAGTCGTGGCCGCCGTGGAAGGTGACCGCCTCGCCGATCACGACCCGGGAGATGCCGAACTGGCGGACCAGGCCGGAGCAGTACCAGCACGGCGACAGGGTCGTCACCATGGTGGTGCCCCGGTAGGACCGCTGCCGGCCCGCCGCGCGGAAGGCGGCGGTCTCCGCGTGCACGGAGGGGTCGTCGTCCTGCACCCGCCGGTTGTGCCCGCGGCCGAGCAGTGCGCCGTCGGCGCCGTAGAGCGCGGCGCCGATCGGGATGCCCCCCTCGGCGAGCCCTGCGCGGGCCTCGGCGACGGCGGTGGCGAGCCAGGCCCGCGCTTGCGACTGATCCATGTCTTCACTCTCCTGTGGCCGAAACACGAGGGCAACGTGCGGAAAGTACCCTCCGGGCAACCCCCGGCCGGACGAAATGTCAGCGGCCGTGCCCGTCCCCTGGAGGTCGCCGTGCCCGCACTCACCCTCCGCGAAGTCCTGGCCCTCGACCCGGTGCGGGCGGCCCGCCCCGAACTGCTCGCGGGCGAAGGCGCCCTGGACCGTCCCGTCCGCTGGGTCCACTCCAGCGAGGTCTACGAGGGCGCCAACTTCCTCGACGGCGGCGAACTCCTCCTCACCAACGGCTTCGGACTGACCGACGCAGGCGACGAGGTCCGCCGCCGGTACGTGCGGGAGCTGGCGGCGCGCGGTGCGGCCGGGCTCGCGGTGGAGGTCGGGCGCGCCCTGCCCGGCATGCCGCCCGAGGTGACCGACGAGGCCTGCCGTCTCGGCCTGCCGCTGCTCGCCCTGCACCGGGTGGTGCCCTTCGTCCGGATCGCCGAGGCCGCCAACCGGGCGATCGTGGCCCGGGGCCTGTCCGGCCGCCGTACGGTCGTCCGGCCCTGGGGCGACGACCACGCGGCGGCGCTCCTGGCCGACCTGGCCGACGGACAGGCCCTCAACCAGCCCGAGGTGGAGGCGCGGGCCGCCCTCGCCGGGTTCCACCCCGGCCCCGGCGCCCGGCTGCTCGGCGTCTCGCTGCACGGCAGCCGGGGCGTGGGCGCGGTGGACCGGGCGGTACGGGCGCTGGGCGGGGCCGGAGTGCTGCGGGCCGCGTTCCCGGGGGACGTCCTGGCGCTGCTCGCGGTACCGGCCGTGGTCCCCGGCGATCCCGTGCGGGCCGTGCAGGAGGCGTTCCGGGGCGCCGCCGAGGCGGGGGCCACGGTCGCCGTCGGCCACGCGGTCGGCCCCGGCGGCTGGCTGCACTGGAGCGAGACGCTGCGCGCGGCCCGCACCACCCTCGAACTCGCGCTGACCGTGCCGCCCGCCGAACCGGCCGTGCCCGAGGGCCCGTCGGTGACCTCGGCCCGCGCCCTCGCCCTGGAGCGGGAGCTGACCCGGGGCGGGGTCGCCGCCAACCGCGACCGGCTCGCCGCGCTCGTCCAGCACACCCTCGGCCCGCTGCTGGCCTGGGAGGCCGCCCACCCCAGCGACCTGGTCCGCACCCTCGAGGTGCACCTGCGGCACGGCTGTTCCCCGACCCGCACGGCCGCCCTCCTGCACATCGGCCGCCAGTCCCTCTACCAGCGCCTGGAACGCATCGAGTCCCTCCTCGGCCTGGAGATCGACGACCCGGACCTGCTGGGCGAACTCCTGACGGCGGCCTGCGCGCACCGGGTGGTGCGGGGGACGCGCCCTGAAGGTGCGCGGGACCCTGTCCGATCTGCGGCTACCGCCGCGTGCGCGCGACCAGCCACGACGGCGCAGCAGTCGGCAGACGACAGGGCGCGGCACTTCCCGCGGAGCGCCTAGGCGCGGGGCCGCCGCCTCGCCCGGACGGCCCGCACCTGGTCGGGGCGGCAGCGGGTGCGCGTACCGCCCGTCGCACGCAGGCTGGGAGCGTGGGCGACGGGATCAGCGGCGAGGGCGATCGATGATCGTGACGGTGGTGTCGGTGCCGGACGGGGGCACGACGACGGTCTCCGTGCCGGAGGCGCGTCGGCGGCTCGCCACGGATCCGTTCCTGCTCCTCGGCGTCGAACTGCCCGAGACGGAGGACCCGGCGGAGGAGCCGGTGGTCCGGCGGCTCGGGCTGGACGACGGGGACCTGGAGTGGTTCGGCCGGCAGGACGCGTCCCCGCGCGCCGAGTTCCTCGGCGACACCGCCGGGTTCGTGGTGCCGGTGGTCCACGAGGGCCGCATCGCCCATGTGCACGCCCTGGCCTCCGAGCGCTTCCTGGTGGTCGTCCACTGGGGCCGCCGGGCCGGTCTGGCGGGCGTCATCCAGGCCCAGGTGCGGCGGGAGCGGCCGCACGACCCCGTGGCCACCCTTTTCCTGCTGCTCCAGGAGGCCCTCTCGACGTTCCGCCGGGCCGCGGTGGACGCCCTGCTCCAGGTGGAGGAGCTGGAGGACGACATGTTCGAGGGGCGGCGCCCCGAGCAGGTCTACCGGCTCTCCCAGCTGCGCCGCCACTCCGCCGTCCTGCACCACGCGCTGCTGCCCTACCTCCAGGGGCTCGACGAGGTGATCACCCGCAGGATGATGAGCCGCGACTTCCCGGTGGAACGGCAGCGGCTCGCCCAGGAGTTCCAGCGGGCGGCGCGCCTGGTGCTCGCGGACATCGAGTCGCTCCAGGACGCCACCCGCCGCGCCTTCGCCAGCTACGGCTCGCTGGTCGCGGGCGAGCAGAACGGGGTGATCAACCGGCTGGCCATCGTGTCGGTGATCTTCCTGCCGCTGTCGTTCCTGACCGGGTTCTTCGGCATGAACTTCGAGTTCCTGACGAACCGGCTGGAGACCCGCGACGAGTTCTGGCTGCTCGCCGTGGGTCTCCAGCTGGTCGCCGTGGTCGGCTCGCTCTTCCTGCTGCACCGCAGCCGGATCTGGCGGCGGCTGCGGGCCGATGACTGAGGACGCCGACGGGGGGCTTTGGGTCGTCGGTCGGCTGCGGCTTTCGTCGTGGCTGGTCGCTCAGTTCCTCCCCCAGCCTCCGGCCGGGGGTACCCCCAGCGCCCCTTACGGGGCGCTAGCTGCGCGGGCGCTTTCGAAGGGCCGTGTACAGCAGGGCGCTGACCGCGAAGCCGACGAGGGGGGTGATGTCGCCGAAGGACGGCCAGTGCTTCGGGACGTATCCCACGTAGTCCTCCTGGTTGGAGAAGAGCGGGACCGAGACCGCGACGCCGATCAGGAGGGCGGCGAGGCCGGGCCAGTTGGTGAAGGAGCGGTCGGTGAGGCGGGCGGAGAGTTCCTCGTCCGTGGCGGTACGGCGCTGGAGCCACCGCTCGACCAGCACGACTCCCAGCCAGGGCGCCACCCAGTAGGCGATGACGAGCAGGAACGCCTCGTAGGCCGTGCCCGCGTCGTCCAGCGAGGCCCAGGCGGCCGCCGTACCGGCGATGCCCGACACCACGACCAGGGCGCTGCGGCTCAGCCAGGTGGGGAGCTTCAGGCCGAAGGAGGCGATGGAGATCGCGCCGGAGTACACGTTGAGGGCGTTCGCCGAGACCCCGCCGAGCATGATGGCGAGCAGGACGAGGTCACCGAGCCAGCCGGGGAGGTGGCCGGTGAAGGCGGCCGTCGGGGTGGCGTCCTTCGGGGCGACGATGGTCGCCGAGGCCGCGCCGATGACGGCGACGATCGAGACCGACACGAACAGGCCGACGGCCGGCCACAGGACCGTCTTCACCTTGTTCGCGGTGCGCGGCAGGTAGCGGGAGTAGTCGGTGGCGTAGGGGTTCCAGCCGGCCGCGTAGCCCCAGGCCGCGCTGAACGCGAGCAGGAAGCCGCCGACGCCGCCGCCCGAGCCGCCCCCGCCGAGGTCCGCGTCCTTGAAGGTCCACACCCCGGCCAGCAGGAAGACCACCGCGAGCGCCGGGAACGCGTACTTCTCGAAGGTGTGCACGAAGTTGTGGCCGATGAAGCCGATCAGGATCTCGGCGACCACGACGAGGAGAAGGGAGGGCAGGGGGCGCAGTCCGGTCAGGGTGTTGAGGGCGAAGGCGGCGCTCACGCTGTTCACCGCGAACCAGCCGACGCCCGCGAGCAGGCCGTTGGCGGCGGAGGGCAGGATGTTGCCGAGGAAGCCGAAGGAGAAGCGGCCGATCACCATCTGCGGGACGCCGAACCGGGGCCCGTCCAGCGACAGCACGCCCTGGGTGACCGCGCCGATCGCGGTGCCCAGCAGGATCGCGGCGGTCGCCGTCCAGAAGTCCAGGCCGAAGAAGAGGACCGCGATCACGCCGATGTAGACGGTCGCGAACTCGATGTTGGGGGACGCCCAGGTCCAGAGCAACTGGAGCGGGCTGCCGTGCCGTTCGGCGTCGGGGATCGGTTCCGAGCCCGCCGCCTCCACGGCGATGACCCGGTCGCCGTACTCGGGCGCGATGCTGGTGGTGGAACCGGCGGGAGCAGTCGTCATACGAGGTAAGTGTCGGGATCGCTCCCGGTGCGGCCCAGGGGCGCACTGTCCGCTTCGGGCGGCTCGTCGGCGTACAACCTGCACGCACACGAGGACTTCCGGAGGTGCGGTGCCTCCGGGAAGTCCTCGGACGATACCCGCGGTGCGGCCGGGTCAGCCGCTGGTGCAGGCGTTGGCGGCCGCCGGGTTCAGCAGGCCGATGACGTCGATGCTGTCGCCGCACACGTTCACCGGGATCTCGACCGGGACCTCGATGACGTTGCCCGACGCCACCCCGGGGCTGTTGGACGCGGAGCCGGTGGCATCGGCGCCGTTGTCGGCGAACGCGGCGGTGGTGCCGCCGAGCGCGAGGGCCGCGGCGACGGCACCGGTGACGGCGAGGGAACGGATGCGCATGACTGCCTCCTGGGCGTCGGGGGTCGGAACGCGTCCATCACAACCGCCCGTCACCGGGCCCGCACGTGCTGCTGGGCCGATCGGCCCAACCGGCCCCGGACCGGGGGCCGGAGGCCGGTGCGTACGTCAGGCGGCGAGGCGGTCCGCCAGCTCCTTCGCCTTGCTGGCCGCGTCCTGGAGGGCGCGGTCGCGGGAGGCCTCGTAGAGCGGCACGAGCTCGGCCATCGCCGGGTTCTGCGGGGCCATCGTCAGCTCCGGCACGATGAAGTCGACGTCCAGGCCGAGGCCGTCGGAGAGCAGCGCGGTCAGGTAGTTCTGGACGTACTCGAACGGCTCCCGCGGGGTGCCCGGCGCGTACGAGCCGCCGCGGCTGGCGACGACGGTGACCGGCGTGCCCTTGGCGGACGGCGTCTCGCCCATCGTGCGGCCGAACAGGACCACGTTGTCCAGCCAGGCCTTCAGCGTCGACGGGATCGTGAAGTTGTACATCGGGGCGCCGATGAGCAGCGCGTCCGCCTGCTCCAGCTCCTCGATCAGCTTCACCCGGGCCGCGAAGGCGTCCGCCTGCTCGGGGCTGTGGGTGGCGGGGTCGGCGAAACCGGCGGTGTGGGCGGCCGCGGTCAGGTGCGGTACGGGGTCCGCCGCCAGGTCGCGGTAGATCACCTGGCCGTCGGGGTGCTGCGCCAGCCAGGCCGTACGGAAGGCGTCGGTGACGGCGCGGGAGGAGGAGGCCCCGCCGGGGAGGAGGGACGAGTCGATGTGGAGAAGCGTGGCCATGAGAGGTCTCCGGATACACGGGCCCAGGGCAGAGCCCGGGGGCTGAGAATTCGTACTCAGCTATAGATAACACAGGTGCTTACTTTTTTTCAGCCCCTTTCTTTCGGTGGGGCTGTACCCTGATGCCATGGCGGTGGAGCAGGCCCATGACCCGGAAGCGTGCAAAGGTGTCGATGTCGGCATCACGCGCGTCTTCCAAGTGCTCGGCAAGCGCTGGAACGGCCCGATCCTGTCCGTCCTGATGGATCAGCCCGCGCACTTCGCCAGCCTGCGCCGCGCCATCCCCGGCATCAGCGAGCGCATGCTCTCCGACCGGCTCGCCGAACTCGCCACGGCGGGACTCGTGGTCCGCGAGGTCGACGAGGGGCCGCCGCTGCGGGTCTCGTACCGGCTGACCGGGGCGGGGGCGGCGCTGGAGCCGTCGCTGAAGACGCTGGGGGAGTGGGCGCGGGATCACCTTCCCGACTCGCCCTGTTAAGGGCTCTGTTCCGTCGTCGGCGGAGCCGTGGACGCCCGGCCTCCCCCTGTCCGCAAGGGCAGACCCGGGGGCAACTTGCCCTGAGGGAACCGAAATCGGCCAACCACCGGTGTCGGCGGTCCTATGCTGACCGGGTCTTCGGGAGTCAGCGGTGCGGGAGGGGTCGTGGCAGCTCTGGAGCCCGGCGATCCACGCTCCGTCGGGGAGTACCAGCTGCTGAGGCGGCTCGGCGCGGGCGGCATGGGCCGGGTCTTCCTCGGCCGTTCCCCGGGCGGCCGCGCTGTTGCCGTGAAAGTGGTCCATGCCGAACTGGTCGCGGGACAGCCGGAGTTCAGGTCACGGTTCCGGCGTGAGGTGGAGGCCGCCCGCAAGGTGAGCGGTGCCTTCACCGCACCGGTCGTGGACGCCGACCCGGACGCCCCGCTGCCCTGGCTGGTCACCAGCTTCATCGCCGGGCCCTCGCTCCAGGACGCGGTCGCCGAGCGGGGACCGCTGCCGGCCGCCACCGTTCTCGATCTCGCCGCGGGGCTGGCCGAGGCGCTCACCTCCATCCACGCGGCCCAGCTGGTGCACCGGGACCTCAAGCCGTCGAACGTGCTGCTCGCCGAGGACGGGCCGCGGGTCATCGACTTCGGCATCGCCCGGAGCGTGGAGTCCGCGACCATCACGCAGGCGGGGCTCATGGTCGGCTCGCCCGGTTTCATGTCGCCGGAGCAGGTCGCGGGCAGCGAGGTGACCGGTGCGAGCGACGTGTTCTCGCTCGGTGCGGTGCTGGCGTTCGCGGCCACGGGCGGCAACCCCTTCGGTGCCGGGCCCACCCCGGCCCTGCTCTACCGCGTCGTCCACGACGACCCCGACATCACCGCCGTCACCGACCCGGCCCTCGCCTCCCTCGTCGCCGACTGCCTGGCCAAGGACCCGGCCGGGCGGCCCACCCCGCGCGAGATCCTGGCCCGGATCGGGCCGACCGCCGACGCCACCGCCTTCCTCGCGAGACCCGCCGCCGATCCCCGGGCCGGCTTCACGCCGCCGGCTCCGCGGCCCCCTGCCGCGACCCGCCCGGTCACCCGGCTCGCCCCGGCGCCGCCGCAGCAGGCGCCCCACCGGCCGGTCCCGGGCACGAGCCGCCGTACCCTGCTCGTCTCCGGGGGAGCGCTCGCCGTCGCCGCCATCGCGGCCGTACCGGTCGCCCACCTCGTCAACCGGGGCGGGGCCGAGAAGAAGTCCCCGCAGCACTCGGGCGGTTCCGTCTCCGTCCCCTCACCGCTCGACGCCTGGCCGCTGGACGAGACCTCGGGCGCGGTGGCCGCCGACGACACCGGCCGGTACGACGGCACGGCCACCGCGGTCGGCTGGGGGCGGGGCAAGGACGGGGCCGCGCTGTTCGACGGCGGCACCAGCCAGATCGTGACCGCCGGGCCCGTGCTCCGGACCGCCAAGGGCCGCAGCTTCACCGTCTCGGCGTGGGTCGCCCTGAGCCACGTGCCGTCGTTCTTCGCCACCGCCGTCAGCCAGGACGCGGGTGCCGTCAGCGGCTTCTACCTCCAGTACTCGGCCGCCGAGAACCGCTGGGCCTTCGCCCGCCCCGACCTGCGCGCCCTGTCCTTCACCGTCCCGAAGCCGGACGTCTGGACCCACCTGGTCGGCGTCTACGAAGGCCTCCGCAACCAGCTTCTCCTCTACGTCGACGGCGTCCAGGAGGCCGGCATCAACGACAGCAACCCCGTCGCCGCACACGGCCCCCTGACGATCGGCCGCGCCACCACCGGCGGCGCCCCCTCCGACTGGTTCCCCGGCTCGATCAAACAGGTCCAGGTGTTCCAGCGGGCGCTGACGGCGGCCCAGGTGAAGGCGCTGCTGTAGCGCCGGTCAGTCCGTGCGCGGATCGTCCGGCTTCAGGGACTTCAGGAACTCCGGGTTGTCGTCCGGGGCGACCCATCGCTCGCGCGGCTGGCGGGTCTTGCCGGCCACCAGCCAGGCCACCGGGCCGACCAGGACCTCGCCGAAGAGCAGGATGACGAACACCCACGCCAGCTTCGGCAGGGCGCGCACCTCGTCCTCGGGGGTGTTCAGGCAGTCCACGAAGGCGTAGATCCACAGGGCGAGGACCAGCAAGTAGGGCAGGTACCTGAGCATGGCGGCCAGACTAGCGGCTGACCGGGGCCGCGGTTCGGCACCCGGGCATCATGGTTTTCCACGGACGGGAGGGAAGTGGCGCGATGCGCGGGTGGGCTCGCAGGAGTCGGGTGGCGGTCGGTCTTGCCGTGGTGGGGCTGGGCGCCGGGGGCGGGCTGGTGGCCGGTGAGCTGGACTCGCCGGTGTTCGGGCTGGCGCAGGGGCCGTTCGCGCAGGACCCGGCGTGTGCGCGGCTCGCCGACCGGTACCCGGACCGGCTGGGGGGCACCACCCGGGACCGGGTGACCTTCGAGGGGCTCGCCGTGTGGGGGCACGGATCGGTGGAGCTTCGGTGCGGCGTGAACCCGCCCGGTCCGACCACGGACGCGTGTGTCAGCGTGGACGGTGTCGACTGGGTGTGGCGGGAGACGGCGGGGGGCGGCCGCAAGAAGCTGGTCACCTATGGCCGAAGCCCCGCCGTGGAGGTCTCGGTCGCCGGTTCCGTGGCGGGTCTCGACGCGGTGCTGGTGGACGTGAGCCATCTCGTGGCGCCGATCCGGGAGGGCGACAAGTGCCTCGCCAGTAGCGGGAGCTGAACCCGGCCTGGCCCGCTACTCCGCCAGCAGCGGCCGGGTGATGGTGCGGACGTCGGCCTCCGTCAGGGGGCTCAGGTACTTCGCGGCGATCTTCCCGTGCCGGTCGATGAAGAGGGTGTACGGCAGCGCCTGCGGCATGTACCCCTTCGGCAGCCGGACGAGCTTGCGGCTGCCCGGGTCGTGCAGGCTCGGGTACACCAGGTCGTGCTCGTCCTGGAACGCCCGCCCCTTGTCCTGCCGGGCGTCCGTGTCCACCCCGAGCACCTGGACCCCCTTCACCCCCAGCGCCCGCTGCGCCCGCGACAGTTCGGGCGCCTCGGCGCGGCAGGGCCCGCACCAGGACGCCCACACGTTCAGTACGACGACCTTGCCGCGGTAGCCGGCGAGGCTGACCGACTTGCCGTCGAGGCTGCTGCCGGTGAGGTCGGGTGCCGTCTGCCGGTCGGCGGCCGGTATCCGGGTCAGCGGGGAGACCGGCGAGCCGGCGGCCTCCCGCGCCGGCGCACAGGCGGCGGCGAACACGAGCAGCGGGGCGAGGAGCGGGGCGAGCAGCGGCAACCGGCGATGACGTCTCACGCCCGACGAGTATGCAGGGGGCGGTGACCGGGCCCGGACCCCGGGTGGCCGATACTGGGACACATGGCTTACGACGATCTTCGCTCCCTGCTCCGGGCACTGGAGCGCGAGGGAGACCTCAAGCGTGTCAAGGCCGAGGTCGACCCGTATCTGGAGGTCGGGGAGATCGTCGACCGGGTGCAGAAGTCCGGCGGACCGGCGCTGCTCTTCGAGAACGTGAAGGGGTCGAGCATGCCCCTCGCGATGAACGTGTTCGGCACCGACCGACGGCTGCTGAAGGCCCTCGGCCTGAAGTCGTACGGCGAGATCTCCGAGAAGATCGGCGGGCTGCTGCGCCCCGAGCTCCCGCACGGCTTCGTCGGCGTGCGCGAGGCGTTCGGGAAGCTCGGCGCAATGGCGCACGTACCGCCGAAGAAGGTCAAGTCCGGGGACGCCCCGGTGCAGGAGGTGGTCCTGACCGGCGACGACGTCGACCTCGACCGGCTCCCGGCGCTTTTCACCTGGCCGCAGGACGGCGGCTCCTTCTTCAACCTGGGGCTCAC
Organism: Streptomyces sp. NPDC013157; assembly: GCF_042899865.1. NCBI lineage: Bacteria > Bacillati > Actinomycetota > Actinomycetes > Kitasatosporales > Streptomycetaceae > Streptomyces > Streptomyces sp. NPDC013157. The sequence continues at coordinate 113,536 of NZ_JBIBAK010000011.1, forward strand.
CCACACCAAGGACCCCGAGACCGGCATCCGCAACCTCGGCCTGTACCGGCTCCAGCGCCACGACCGGCGAACCATCGGCATGCACTGGCAGATCCACAAGGACAGCCGCAACCACTACCAGGTGGCGGCGCGGAAGGGGGAGCGGCTCCCGGTCGCGATCGCCTTCGGCTGCCCGCCCGCCGTCACCTACGCCTCCACCGCCCCGCTCCCCGGCGACATCGACGAGTACCTCTTCGCCGGGTTCATCGCGGGCCGGCGGATCGAGATGGTCGACTGCAAGACGGTCCCGCTCCAGGTGCCGGCCAATGCCGAGGTCGTCCTGGAGGGCTGGCTGGAGCCGGGCGAGATGCTCCCCGAGGGCCCGTTCGGCGACCACACCGGCTTCTACACCCCGCAGGAGCCGTTCCCGGCGCTGACCATCGACTGCGTGACGATGCGCAAGCGGCCGCTCCTCCAGTCGATCGTCGTCGGCCGCCCCCCGACGGAGGACGGTCCGCTGGGCCGCGCCACCGAACGCTTCTTCCTGCCCCTCCTGAAGATCATCGTCCCGGACATCGTGGACTACCACCTCCCCGAGGCCGGCGGCTTCCACAACTGCGCGATCGTCTCGATCGACAAGAAGTACCCGAAGCACGCGCAGAAGGTCATGCACGCGATCTGGGGGGCGCACATGATGTCGCTCACCAAGCTGATCGTGGTCGTCGACTCCGACTGCGACGTCCACGACCTGCACGAGGTCGCCTGGCGGGCCCTCGGCAACACCGACTACGCCCGTGACCTCACGGTCGTGGAAGGCCCCGTCGACCACCTCGACCACGCCTCCTACCAGCAGTTCTGGGGCGGCAAGGCGGGCATCGACGCGACGAAGAAGTGGCCCGAGGAGGGCTACACCAGGGACGGGGGCTGGCCGGACATGGTCCTGTCGGACCCGGATACGGCGGCCCTCGTGGACCGCCGATGGAAGGAGTACGGCCTGTGAGCTCCGCCTCCGCAGCCCTCCCGCAGCCGGGACGGACGAAAGCCTTCCTGCGCCTGGTGATGATCGAGCACTCGGTCTTCGCCCTGCCCTTCGCGTACATCGCCGCGCTGACCGCGATGTTCGAGCTGGACCGGAACATCCACTGGGGCCGGCTGCTCCTGGTCACGATCTGCATGGTCGGCCTGCGCACCTTCGCCATGGCCGTCAACCGGATCATCGACCGCGAGATCGACGCCCGGAACCCGCGTACCGCCCACCGCGAGCTGGTCACCGGCGCGATGAGCGTGAAGCACGCCTGGACCGGCGCGCTGATCGCGGTCGCGGTCTTCCTGGGCTCGGCGGCCCTCCTGAACCCCCTCTGCCTGGCCCTCGCGCCCGTCGCCGTGATCCCGATGGTGGTCTACCCCTACGGCAAGCGGTTCACGAACTTCCCGCAGGCCATCCTCGGTCTCGCCCAGGCCATGGGCCCGATCGGCGGCTGGCTGGCGATCACCGGCGAGTGGTCCTGGGACGCGGTGATCCTCGGCCTCGCCGTCGGCATCTGGATCGGCGGCTTCGACCTGATCTACGCCTGCCAGGACGTCGAGACCGACCGCGAGATCGGCGTCATGTCGGTCCCGGCCCGCTTCGGCATCCCGGCGGCCATCCGGGGCGCCCGGGTCTGCCACGCGGTGACGACCGGCCTGTTCGTCTGGTACGCGGTCGTCACCGACGCCGGCGCGTTCTTCTGGCTGGGCCTGGTGATCGTGGCGGGCGCGTTCGTGTACGAGCACACCATCGTCCGCCCGCACGACCTCTCCCGCCTCAACCGCGCCTTCTTCAGCGTCAACGGGTTCATCGGCATTGCCCTGTTCGGGTGCGCTCTGCTGGACCTGCTGGTCCGGGGCCTGAGCGTCTGAGTACGGTCGGTCACCGCGGCCCCGTCCTGAACTCGCCGGGTCGCGCCGGTACGCTCAAGATGTGAACGCAGGAGAAACGCAGCGCGTGCCTTGGATCGTGGGGGTGTCCGGGGCGTCCGGAACGCCGTATGCCGCTGCTGTGCTGCGTGCCCTGCTGGACGCGGGGGAGAGCGTCGACCTGGTGGTCAGCCGGGCCTCGCGGCTCACCCTGCTGGACGAGACCGGGATCTCCTTCCGGGACGCGCACTGGCGGGACGACCTGGGGGAATGGCTGGCGCGGGGGGCCGACGGCAAGCCGGACACCTTCGCGGCCGACCTGACCCGGGTGCGGTACTGGAGCGCCGGGGACCTGGCCGCGGGGCCGTCCTCCGGGTCGTACCCGGCGAAGGGCATGCTGATCGTGCCGGCGTCCACCGCCGCCGTCGCCGGGGTCGCGCTCGGGCTCTCCAAGGACCTGCTCCAGCGGTCGGCCAGTGTCACCCTGAAGGAGCGCCGGCCGCTCGTCGTCGCCGTCCGCGAGACCCCGCTGAACGGCCAGACCCTGCGCCACCTGGTCACCCTGGACGATCTCGGGGCGGTCGTCGTCCCCACCTCCCCCGCCTTCTACGCGGGCGCGACCCACATCCAGGACCTGGTCGACTTCGTCGCCGGGCGGGTGCTGGACGCGGCGGGCGTCGGGCACCGGCTCTACCGCCGCTGGGAAGGGGACCTCGGCGGCGGAAGCAAGTAGCACCACCCCGGCACCACCTCTGGCACCACCTCTGCACCACCTCTCATCTACTTCGGGAATCTTCAGCGGAAGGCTTCGATCGCATGGACGCCGTGGACAGGCAGCTCATCCAGGCCCTGAGGGAGAACGGCCGGGCCTCGTACGCGGAGCTGGGCCGCCTCGTCGGACTGTCGGGACCCAGCGTCACCGACCGCATCAACCGGCTGGAGGCGGCCGGGGTCATCACCGGCTACCGCGCCACCGTCAACGCGGCCTCCCTCGGCCTCGGCGTCACCGCCCTCATCGGCATCTCCCTCTCCGACGCGGCCGACCACGAGGACGTGGCGCAGCGGCTGCGGGACCTGCCGGAGATCGAGGACTGCTGGTTCATCGCCGGCGACGACTCCTTCATGCTCAAGGTGCGCTCGTCGGACGTGGACGGCCTGGAGAAGACCATCCGGCGGCTGTCCGGGACGAAGGGCGTCTCCCGGACCCGTACCACGATCGTGCTGTCCACGAAGTGGGAGAACCGGGTCGGGGAACTTCCCGAGGAGGCGTAGAAGTACGGTGGTCGGAGTTGTCGTAGAGAGGTGTGGGCATGGACGTCGGACTCAAGCGTGAGCTGGAGGAGAAGGTCAGGGCCGGTGAGCGGCTGACCCGCGAGGACGGCATCGCGCTGTACGAGTCGGACGACCTGGCCTGGCTGGGCGGCCTCGCCCACGAGGTGCGCACGCGCAAGAACGGTGACGTGGTCCACTTCAACGTCAACCGCCACCTCAACATGACGAACGTGTGCACCGCGTCCTGCGCCTACTGCTCGTTCCAGCGCAAGCCGGGCGAGAAGGACGCGTACACGATGCGCATCGAGGAGGCGGTGAAGCTCGCCAGGGCGATGGAGGGCGAGAACCTCACCGAGCTGCACATCGTCAACGGCCTGCACCCGAACCTTCCCTGGCGCTACTACCCGCGGTCGCTGCGCGAGCTGAAGGCGGCCCTCCCGAACGTCTCGCTGAAGGCCTTCACGGCGACGGAGATCCACCACTTCGAGACGATCAGCGGGCTGTCCGCCTCCGAGATCCTCGACGAGCTGATCGACGCGGGCCTGGAGTCGCTGACCGGCGGTGGCGCGGAGATCTTCGACTGGGAGGTCCGCCAGCACATCGTGGACCACCGCACCCACTGGGAGGACTGGTCCCGGATCCACCGCCTGGCGCACGAGAAGGGCCTCAAGACGCCCTGCACGATGCTCTACGGCCACATCGAGGAGCCCCGCCACCGCGTCGACCACGTCCTGCGCCTGCGTGAACTCCAGGACGAGACGAACGGCTTCCAGGTCTTCATCCCGCTCCGCTACCAGCACGACTTCGTGGACATGAAGGACGGCAAGGTCAGGAACCGGCTCCAGGCCCGGACCCAGATGGCGACCGGCGCGGAGGCCCTGAAGACCTTCGCGGTCTCCCGTCTCCTCTTCGACAACGTCCCGCACGTCAAGGTCTTCTGGGTCATGCACGGCGTTCAGACGGCGCAGCTGGCGCTCCAGCACGGGGCCGACGACATGGACGGCTCGGTCGTCGAGTACAAGATCACTCACGACGCGGACAACTACGGCACGCCGAACAAGCTGACCCGCGAGGACCTGCTGGACCTCATCCGCGACGCGGGCTTCCGCCCGGTGGAGCGCAACACCCGCTACGAGATCATCCGCGAGTACGACGGCCCGGACCCGGCCCGCCGCGAGTCCCCGCAGCCGATGCGGGTGTGAGGCGGCCGACGGTGCGTCGTCGGGTGCGGGTGAGCAGAGGCTGATCGCGCAGTTCCCCGCGCCCCTAGAAGAAGGGCGCGGGGAACTGCGCGACAAGCCACGACGCACCCGCAGCCGCGCAACGGCCGCAGCCCCCACGGCGACATCGCCTCTACCTCCCAACTTCCGCTGTAATAGATACGATCCGCCCATGCCCCTTACCTTCACCCTCGACCCCGCCATCACCCCCGCCCTCCGCGACGGCATCCTCGACCTGTGGACCGACGTGTCCAACGCCGGCGGAGCCGTCGGGTTCGTCGCGCCGGTCACGGCGGAGGAGATCCGGCCGGAGCTGGTCCGGCACTTCGCCGCGATGGCCGAGGGCCGCCACCGTCTGCTCGTCGGGTACGACGAGGCCGGCGAGGTCGCCGCCACCGCCTTCTTCTCCTTCAACACGCACCGGCTGATGACGCACTGGGTGTGGCTGTACACGGTGATGGTGCACCCGAGGCACCAGGGGCGGGGCTACGGCCGTGACCTCCTCGCGGCCGCCGCCGACGCCGCCCGCGGCTTCGACGGCATCGACGCGATACGGCTCAGCTGCCGCGGCGGCCTCGGCCTGGAGAACTTCTACGGCTCCTGCGGATACAAGGAGGTCGGCCGGGTCCCCGCCGCGGTCCGCGTCGCACCCGGCGACGACCGCGACGACATCACCATGCTGCTCCCGCTGACCTGACCCGGCCCGACCCGACCCCGGTGAAAGATCGGCCCCACGGCGTGCTTCACTGGACGGTGCCCCTTTTCGTCATCGGAAGACTGGATTGAGATGCTCCGCTACACGCTGATGCGCCTCGGTATCTTCGCGGGCTGCCTCCTCGTCGTCTGGGGCCTCGTCTACGCCGGCGCGTTCCCGCGTGGCTTCGGCGACTCCAACTTCCTGTGGGTCCTGCTGCTCTCCCTCGTCCTGTCGGCGCCGATCAGCTTCGTCGTGCTGCGCAAGGAGCGGGACCGGGCCTCGGTGCAGGTCGCGCAGCGGGTCGAGCGGATGCAGGCCAACATCGAGGCCAGCCGCAGCCAGGAGGACGCGGCGGTCGACGCGGCGGACCAGGCCCAGACCTCCTCCTGAGCGACTCCCGCGTCGCCGGCCCCAACTAGGCTCTGTCCCATGGGGACCGTCAAGACCAAGCGGATGCCGCGCGCGGTACGTGAGCAGCAGATGCTGGACGCCGCCGTGCGGACCTTCGGCCAGCGCGGCTACATGGCCGCGTCGATGGACGAGATCGCCGAACTCGCCGGCGTCTCCAAGCCGTTGGTGTACCTGTACCTCAACTCCAAGGACGACCTGTTCACGGCCTGCATCCGCCGTGAGGCCGGCGCCCTGACCGAGGCCGTCCGCACCGGCGTGGACCGCGAACTGCCCGCCGACCGGCAGCTCTGGGACGGACTGAGGGCGTTCTTCACGTACACCTCCGAACACCCCGACGGCTGGTCGGTGCTGCACCTCCAGGCCCGTACGCACGGCGAGCGGTTCGCCTCCGAGGTCGCGGCGATGCGCGAGGAGATCGTCGCGTTCGTGACCCAGCTGATCGTCGCCGCCGCCCGCGACGCCCACCGGGACCCCGACCTGGGGGAGGGCGAGGTCGCCGGCCTCGCCGAGGCACTGGTGGGCGCCGCCGAGTCCCTGGCGGCCTGGGCCAACGCCACCCCGGGGGTGACGGCACGTCAGGCGGCGGCGACCCTGATGAACTTCGCCTGGGCGGGGCTGGGCAACCTGATGGAGGGCCGGCCCTGGTCCCCGCCGTGACCGGCCCTCCGTCACACGGCACCCCAGCGGCGCAGGGCGGGCGCGAGCCGCTGGTGGCCCACGCGGTACAGCTTCTTGGCGCCCCGCCCGGCGACCCGCCGTACGGCCTTCTTCACCCGCCCCCGGCCGCCGGCGCCCGGCGGCGCGGGCAGGGGGCGGCCCTGCTCGTCGAAGCCGTTGTTCCGGAGGATGCCGCCGAGGTAGATGCCGGCGGTCTGCGGCGTGTAGTACGGGCGCAGCGGTGGCAGCGGGCCGGCGGCGCGCAGCGCGGTGATACGGGCCCGGGCCGCGGCGTACGGGTCGCTCTTGCCGATGCCGTGGGCCGCCGCCCACTCCGGGTCGGGCTGCGGGAGCGCGCCCGCGTCGAGGTCGTCCCAGGACGCGAGGCAGCCGGAGTGCACGAAGTAGTGGTTGCCGTGGGCCTCGCGGAGGCCGAAGTCGGTGAGGATCGCGGTGGGTATCCGCCGGTGCATCGACTCCAGGGCGGCCGTCGAACTCACCGTGACCAGCAGGTCGGTGCGGTCCAGCACGTCGGCCATGTTGCCGTAGACGAGCTGGAGGTTCGCGGGCGCGGGTTCGGCGAGGGTCTCGACCAGCTCCTGGTACGGGTCGGACTCCACGTGGGTGGTCTGCTCGCTGGGCAGGCTGCGCAGCTTGACCAGCACGAGCCGCTCCGGATACAGGCGCGCGTGGGCGGCGGCGCGCTCCAGGAGCCGGCACCGGGACGCGCGGTCCCTGGGCACGGACGGCTGGGCCGCGAAGGTGACGGTGAACGGCCGGTCGGCGGCGGGCCGGTAGGGGGCGCCGCCCAGGAAGGGCAGCGCGCACTCGACGACCGAGCCGGGGTCGACGCCGACGCTCGCGAAGACCGAGCGGAAACGGCGGCTGTCGTGGCCGGAGTTGGCGAGCACGAGGTCCGTGCCGGCCCGTGTCATGAGGCCGTCGACCATCTTCTCGTAGACCACGCCGACGTACCCGCTGACCGTGACCGGCCGGTGCAGCCGGCCCTCCCAGGCGCGCCCCAGGCTGTGCACGAGCGCCAGGACCGTGCCGCCGAGGACCGCCAGCACGACGATGTCGGCCCTCGCCAGCTCCTCGTCGTCGACCAGTGCGGCGGCGGGCACCACGCGCCTGCTGTCGGGCTCGATGCCGATCTCGGCGAGCTGCCGTTCGGTGGGGGTGGACCGGCCCCGCAGGAAGTACGCGTCCAGCGCGCAGTCGGGGGCGAGCTGCCGGGCCACCGACGCCCCCCATTTCCAACGGGTGTCAGAGTCGGCTATTACTGCGACGCGTCTGGGAGGCATGCTCAGTGCCCTTCGTGCAATGGATCGCAAAAGTGAGCCGAGGTTAAGGACGCATTCTGAGCGCAGCATGGGGGATTCCTTCACGGATCCTTGGGCAGGCTGGGAATCCCGTGTGAAAAGGACTTTGGGCAAGCTTGTGACCTGCGGGTTCGCCACGACGTGACAGGATTTGCACAGAAAGGCGAAACACACTCTTTGTGCAGGGTTGGCAGATCAAAGGGCAACGCGTGGGCGCACGCTGCCCTCCACGTGCACCCGGTCGCCGCTCCGCAATTGAAAGCGTCCGCCCTCGGCGGCGTATTCGACCGTGCCCGGCAGCAGTACCGGCGCCCGGAACTCCGCCCGCACGTCGGCCGCCGTCGGCACCCCGTGCGCGGCCAGGCACCGGGCCACGGTCCACATGCCGTGCGCGATGGCCCGGGGGAAGCCGAAGAGGCGGGCGGTGAGCGGGTGCAGGTGGATGGGGTTGCGGTCCCCGGAGGCGGCCCCGTACCGCCGGCCGACGTCCCCGGCGATCCGCCACTCCTCGACGACGGGCAGCGGACGGCCGGGCTCGTCCCGGGCCGTCTCGCCCGAATGCTGCGTCCGGTGCCGTGCCAGATAGGTACTCCGCGACTCCCATACGACGTCCTCGCCGACCCGTACCCCGGTCACGACGGTGGCCTCGGTGCCCCGCCGGTGCGGACGCAACTCCTCGACATGGACGGCTATGTCGTACGTCCCGTCCCCGGGCAGTTCGGCATACCGCTCGATCCCGATGGAGGTGTGCACCAGCCCCAGCAGCGGCAACGGAAACTCCCGCGCACTCATGAGCCGCATCGCCAGCGGAAACCCGAGCACGTGCGGGTAGGTGACCGGCAGCCCGTCGTCACCGGTGGCGAACCCGCAGACGCGTTCGTAGGCGGCGAGTCTTTCGAGGTCGGGGCGGACACCGGGCAGTACGAGGCGGGTGCGGGGGAACGAAGCGTCGGTGCCCGGCTTCTTGAAGGGCGACCGCAGCGCGCCGAGGGCGAGCAGAGGGCCGAGAGCAGGGGCCCGGTCAAGGACGATCACAGAGGTTCACCTTTCGATGCCGTCGGCGAGAGCGCCCCGTCAGGGGCATGGGGGTACCCCCGGCCGAAGGCTGGGGGAGGAACTGCGCGATCAGCCACCACGCACCCGCACCCGCACCACAACCGTCACGCCCCCCAAAAAAAGGCTCTTCCCGCATGTCGTCCGATTCCTGACTCTGGAGTAAGGTTACCGTAGGTAAGCCTATGTCGCAGCTGTCAAGTACCGGGAAACGGGCGGAACGTGAAGGACCCTCACGTAACCTCCGGGATTGCACAGGCCCGTCCCCGGACAACCCCCGAAACCCCACAAGCCCGCCACAGCGGCCCCGTACGATCTCCAGCCTGAACCGCCGGTAACCCCTTTCCGAGGGGCGGTGCCGGTGAACGCCTCGGTGCGCGAGGCACGTACGTCATGCAGCAAGCAGTTCACCGCTGCACGCCCGAGGAGCCGCCCCGTGTCCACGTCCTCTTATCCGAACGCCGCCCCCGTCTCCCCGGGTGCGTCGATCCAGGCCACGGACTACGACGGGAACCCGATCCTGGTCGAGCCCCTCGTGCAGCGGCTGGACGGGGTGGTGCGGGAGGCGTACGTACCGCCGTTCGCGCCGCCGGTGCGGCACGGCTCGCTGGCCGACCTGCCCTTCGAGAACGCGGAGGCGGAGCCGGGCGCCGTGGTGCTCAGCCGCAAGCCGGCCGAGGGGGAGGGCCGCTGGGAGCACGTGACGGCCGCTCAGTTCGCCGCGCAGGTGATGGCGGTGGCGAAGGGCCTGATCGCCGAGGGGCTGCTGCCGGGCGACCGGATCGCGATCATGTCCCGGACCACGTACGAGTGGACCCTCCTCGACTTCGGCGCCTGGGCGGCCGGCCTGGTGACCGTGCCGATCTACCCGACCTCCTCGGTCTTCCAGACCCGCTGGATCATGCACGACTCGGGTGCCGTCGCCCTGGTCACCGAGTCCAGCGCGCAGGCTGCCGCGCTCGGCCCCGAACTCGACCGGCTGCCCGACCTCAGGCACCTGTGGGTGATGGAGAAGGGGCACGTGGACCGGCTCGCGGAGGCCGGTGCGCAGGTGCCGGACGCCGAGGTGGGCGTACGGCGGGGCATGCTGGGCCCCGACACCCTCGCCACCCTGATCTACACCTCGGGCACCACCGGCCGCCCCAAGGGCTGCGCCCTCTCGCACGGCAACTTCTTCGCCGAGGTCGACAACGCGATCGAACTCCTCTACCCGATCTTCAAGGCACGCAACGACGAGGAGGTCTCCATCCTCCTCTTCCTGCCCATGTCCCACGTCTTCGGCCGCATGGTGGCGATCGCCTGCGTCCGCGCCGGGGTCCGTCTCGGCCACGCCCCCAGCCTCAAGGCCGAGGACCTGCTCCCGGACCTCGCCGGCTTCAAACCGACCTGTCTGCTCACCATCCCGTACATGCTGGAGAAGGTCTTCAACACCGCGCGGGCGAAGGCGGAGTCGGGCGGGCGGGTCTCGGTCTTCGACCGGGCCACAGGGGTCGCGCAGCGCTACGGCGAGGCGCTGGAGGCGAAACAGACCGGCGCCGGCAGCGGGCCCGGCCGTGCCCTGAAGACCGCCCGCAGCTTCTACGACCCGCTCGTCTACCGCCGTATCCGCACCGCCATGGGCGGCCGCGTCCGGCACATCATCTGCGGCGGCTCCCCGCTGGGCCGCCGTCTCGCCGCGTTCTACGCCGGGGCCGGCATCGAGATCTACGAGGGCTACGGCCTGACCGAGACCACGGCGGCCACCACCTGCACGCCGCCCCTCAAGCCCCGCCTCGGCACGGTCGGCTGGCCCATGCCCGGCACCAAGGTCCGGATCGCCGCCGACGGCGAGATCCTGGTCGCAGGCGACCACGTCCTGCGCGGCTACTGGGACCCGGCGGCCGGCGGCGTCGTCCCGGCGACCCGGGACGGCTGGCTGGCCACCGGCGACCTCGGCGAACTCGACGACGAGGGCTACCTCACCATCACCGGCCGCAAGAAGGAGATGCTGATCACGGCCGGCGGCAAGTCGGTGGCCCCGGCCCCGCTGGAGAACTGGCTGCGCTCCCACCCCCTCATCTCCCAGGTGATGCTGGTCGGCGACGCGCTGCCGTACGTCAGCGCCCTCATCACCCTCGACCGGGACGGCCTCACCCACTGGCGCCAGATGAACGGCAAGCATCCGGTGCCGCCCGAGCTCCTCATGGACGACGCCGAGCTGCTGGCCGTCCTGCAGCGCGCCGTCGACGAGGCCAACAAGCTCGTCTCCCGTCCCGAGTCCATCCGGCGCTTCGCCATGCTCCCCGTCGACTTCACCGAGGAGGCCGGGCACCTGACCCCGTCGATGAAGCTGCGCCGCGAGGCGGTCATGAAGGACTTCGCGACGGAGATCGAGGGCCTGTACGCGAAGTGATCCGCGGCCGTCGCCGGAGGTGATCCGCAGCCGTCACGCGGAGTGGTCCGCCTCCGTGCCCGGTGACTTGTGTTAGTCCACCTGGCCCCACTGGCGCGATCGAATCACGGGACCCGCCCGGGACCCGTGATTCCATCGCGCCAGGAGGTGCACCATGGTTGACGACCGGCAGCAGGAAACCCACCCCAGACCGGCCACCACCCGTCGCCGCGTCCTCGCCGCGGGTGCCGTGGCCCCTGTCCTCGCGAGCGCGGCGACCCCGCCCGCGCGCGCTCTCTCCCACGAACACCCGCGCACCCTGGTCGAACCCGAGCTGACCCAGCTCGCCGACTGGGCGGACGTGACCAAGGCCCTGGGGCGGCCGGGCGACATGAAGCGGTACATGTACCACACCGGCCTGCCCCGCCGGGACCTCAAGGTGGTCTCCCGGGGCGTGCGGATCGAGACCGCGCTGGCCCTGGGCACCCACACCGCCTTCGTCCGGTACAAGGACGGCAGCCATCTGCTGATGGGCGACGCCGTGGTCACCGAGCACGAACTGGACGGCTTCACCGACGCGCTCCTCGCGCACGGCATCGCCATCAACGCCGTACACAAGCATCTGCTCTCCCACCAGCCCGCTCTGTGGTGGCTGCACCTGCACGCCCACAGTCACGACCCCGTACCCATCGCCAGGGGACTGCGCGCGGCCTTCGACCGCACCGGCACCCCGCCCGACCAGCCGCCCGCCACCCCGACGCTCGACCTGGACACCAAGGGCATCGACGACGCCTTCGGCAGCAAGGGCTCCCAGGACGAGGGCATCTACAAGAGCGTCTGGGCGCGCGCGGAGCAGATCGTGGACGGCGACATGATCCTGCCGGCCGGCCTCGGCTCGGTGACCACCATCAACTTCCAGCCGCTCGGCCGGGGAAGGGCCGCGATCAACGGTGACTTCGTGATGACCGCGGGCGAGGTCCAGCCGGTCCTGAAGATCCTGCGCAAGGGCGGGGTCGGCCTCGTCGAACTCCACCACCACAACCTGATGGACGAGCCGCGCCTGTTCTTCCTCCACTACTGGGCGATCGGCGACGCCGTGCGGCTCGCGAAGGACCTGCGCGCCGCCGTCCACGCAACCAACGTCGTGCCGTTCCACTGAGCGGCCGACCGACGAAGGAGAAGAACGTGCAGGCGATCAACTGTCCCTTCGGTTTCAGCGAGGCCCTCGACTTCGATCCGGCCCTGGCCGGCTTCATGGAGCGCGAGTCCCTCGGCACCATCCGGCTGCCGTACGGCGACTCGGACGCCTGGCTGGTCACCAGATTCGAGTCGGTGCAGCAGGTGACCACGGACCCCCGGTTCAGCCGGGCAGCGATCATCGAGTACGACTATCCGCGCCTGACGGCCGAGCCGATCGTCTCCCCGGAGTCGATCAACGTGATGGACCCGCCGCACAGCGGCCGGATCAGGCATCTGGCCACCCAGGCCTTCACCCCGCGCCATGTGGACCGGATGCGGGGCCGGATCGGCCTCCTCACGGACCGGCTGCTGGACGAAATGGAAGACGCCGGTCAGCCCGCCGACCTGGTCCGGCACCTGTCCGACCCCCTTCCCCAGCACACGATCCTGGACCTGCTGGGCATCGACCGCGCCGAGTGGCCCCGGATGCAGGAGCAGGTCCAGCGGCTGCTGGTGGTCGGCGCGGGCAACCGGGACGTCGCACGCGCGGCCAAGGAGGACCTGACCGGCTACTTCACCGAGCTCGTCGCCGAACGCCGGAAAAACCCCGGTGCGGACATCATCAGCGTGCTCACCGAGGCACGGGACGGCACGGACCAGCTCGACGACCGGGAACTGGCCGTCCTGGCACTGACGTTCACGCTCAGCGGCCAGGACACGGCGACCTGCCAGATCAGCGACATCGTGTATCTGCTGCTGACCCGCCCGGAGCTGGCGGAGTACGCCCGCGCGCACAGGAAGGACCTGACGGACTTCATCCACGAAATGCTCCGGTACATCCCCTTCCGGAAGGGCGTGGGCATTCCCCGGGTGGCACTGGAGGACGTCGAGATGGACGGGGTGGTCATCCGGCGCGGCGACTTCGTCCACGTCTCCTACCTGACGGCCAACCGGGACCCGGACCGCTATCCGGACCCCCACGAGATCGTGCCCGACCGTCCCGTCGCTCCCCACATGACCTTCGGCTGGGGCGGCCACCGGTGCATCGCGGTGCCGTTGGCGATGGCCGAACTGGAGGTCGCCCTGGAACGCCTCCTGGACCGCTTCCCCACGCTCCGCCTGGCGGTGCGCCCGGAAGAGATCCGCTGGGACACCGAGACCATCCGCCGGTTCCCACTGGAGCTGCCGGTGGCCTGGTAGGCCCGGGTCTCACTCCTCGTCGGCCAGGCGGTCCAGCCATTCCCTCAGCAGGTGCTGTTCCGCGCTGCTGAGGGTCGTCTGGCCGGGGAGGCCCGCGCGCAGGGCGCGGGCCGCGGCCGCCGGCCCGCCGCCGGTCCGGACGGCCGGTTTCTCATGCGTGACCGCGCTGACCATGGCCTCCCGGAGGGTGGCCAGCAGGGCCGGGTCGCGGTTGGCCTCGGGCGCGGACAGCCAGGTGAGCACGGCGCCGCGCGCGGTGGCGTGGATGACATCGACCGCGAGATCCTCGCCGACCCGCAGCCACCCGCCGGCGGCGAGCCGCCGCACCCGCCCCCGCAGGATCTCCAGCCCGGCCCGGAAGGCGGCCGACCCGCTGTGCGAGGTGCCGCCGTACATCAGCAGGTACAGCGCGGGGTTCTCCAGCCCGAACTCGACCGCCAGGTCCCAGCCGCCACGCAGGTCCTCGATCAGGTCCTCGGGGTCCGGATCGACCCGCTTGCCGGCCAGGAACGTGGCGAAGCCGTGTTCCGCAACGGCCTCCAGCAGCCCGTCCTTGTCGCCGAACAGCCGGTAGATGGCCGGGGGTTGCAGCCCCGCGGCGACCGCGACCGCCCGGGTGGTGACGGCGTCCCGCCCCTCCCGTTCCAGCAGTCCGATGGCGGCGTCGACGACGCGCTGCCGGGTGTCCGTGTCACGTGATTCCGAGCCCATGTATCAATGATATCGCTCGTGTGCTGCCATCGATAATATCGGTGTTACGGTGTATCTGTTTCCATCGATATCGCCATCGTGCTGGAGGACATAGTGATCGTCGTGACCGGAGCCACCGGACGACTCGGCAGCCGGATCGTGGAGCGACTGCTGACCCGCGTACCGGCCGCGCGGGTCGGCGTCAGCGTCCGCGACCCGAAGAAGGCCCAGGCCCTGGCGGACCGGGGCGTGCGGGTGCGGCAGGGCGGCTTCACCGACCCGGGCGGCCTGGCACACGCCTTCGAGGGCGCCACCCAGATCCTGATCGTCTCCGTCGACCGGCTGGGCGAGGAGGGCGTACGACAGCACCGCACCGCGATCGACGCGGCCGTCGCGGCCGGCGTCCGCCGCATCCTCTACACCGCCCACATGGGCACCAGCCCCACCTCCCGCTTCCAGGCCTGCCGCGACCACGCGGCCACCGAGGAGGCCCTGCGTGCCTCGGGCGTCCCCTACACCTCCCTCCGCAACGGCTTCCACGCGGCGAGCGCGCTGCAGTTCGCCGGCCACGGCCTGGCGACCGGCGAACTGGCCCTCCCGGCCGACGGCCCGGTCTGCTGGACGGCCCACGACGACCTGGCGGAGGCGGCAGCCGTGATCCTGGCGGACGAGGGCCGCTTCGAGGGGCCGACGCCCCCGCTGACGGGGGCGCAGGCACTGACCTTCGCCGACATCGCCGACCTGGCCGGCGCGACCAGGACCATAGCCCCCGACGACACGTTCCGCAGGCAACTGGCGGCCAACGGCGTCCCCGAGGACACGGCCGATCACCTCCTGGGCGTCTTCCTGGCCGCCCGTGAGGGAGAGTTCGCGACCGTGGACCCGACCCTGGCGGACCTGATCGGCCGCGAACCGATCGGCATGCGGGAGCTGTTGAGCGAGCGGCCCGCCTAGAGAGGCAGCTCCGCCCGGACCTGGCGGCCGGTTGGGCCGCGCGCAGGGTCGGCCCGCGCAGGTCCGGCAGCTCGGCGGTCTGCTGCCGGGCGTGCTTGTCGTGGACGAGGGTCCTGGTCTTCTCGCTGGTGGGTGCGCTGTTGGGGACGACGGTGACGATCGCGGTGTCGCCGGCCGGGTTGTAGGTGGCCGGGGTGACGGCGGCCACGTCCTTCATGCCGGTGATGCCGTCGCGGAGTTCACCGACGGCCTTCTTCGTCGCCGCCGGGTCGGTGTCGGTGACGACGACGGTGAGCGGGCCGTTGAGCAACGGTTCCTTCTTGGGCGGTGGCGGCAGCCGGTCAGGAGGTGGCGATCAGATGCGCCTGCGGACTCGTCTCCCCGAGCCCCGCGTCCGCCTCCCGCACCGTGCGGGAGTGGAGCCGGAAACCTGCCTCCGTCAGCAGTCTCGCCATCTCCTCCGGCCGCCGCCGCTGGAAGTCCAGCGCCACCGGATGCCCCCAGGGGTCCTCGAACCGGCGCGCCGCGTCCCCCACCTGGAAGGCGAGGAGCAGATGGCCCCCCGGCCTCAGTACCCTCCTGAACTCACCGAACAGCAACGGCAGATGGTCGTCCGGGGTGTGGATGGACGAGTACCAGCACGCCACTCCGTCCAACGCGCCGTCCGCCACGGGCAGGTCGAGCATCGAGCCCTGGACGAAGGGGAGGCCCGGGTTCTCGCGGCGGGCGACGGCGAGCATCGACGTGGAGAGGTCGAGGCCGAAGACGGAGAGTCCGAGCCCGGCGAGCCGGCCCGTGACGCGGCCGGGGCCGCAGCCGAGGTCGGCCACCGTGCCGCCCGGGCCGACGAGTTCGGCGTACGCGGCCAACAGGGCGCGGTCCAGGGGCCGGTTGGAAACATCTTCGCGGAAGTGGTCGGCGTAGTCTTCGGCGATCGCGTCGTAGAACGTACGCGTGGCGGTGAGGAAGTCGGCGGTCATGCCCGCGGACCCTAACGGGCGGTACTGACAACGACCGTCAGCCGACCCCGGCCGCCCGCAGCAGTGCCGTCACCGCCGCGGCCCCCAGGACCACGACCGCGAACGGCGCCCTGCGCCAGGCCAGTACGCCCGCCGCCAGCACCCCGGCCGGGCGGGCGATCCCCGCGAAGCCGCCGCTCTCCGTCAGTGCCCCGGTGGCCAGCAGGGCCGCCAGGAGCACCACCGCCCCGGCCGACGCCAGTTCCTGGACCCGCGCCGGGATCTCCACCCGGCCGTGCAGCGCCGGGCCCACCAGCCGGAAGGCGTACGTGCCGAGAGCGAGGGCCAGGATCATGACCACGGTCGCGTTCATCGTCGTACCCCCGGCAGCGTGAACAGGCCCAGGAGGGCGAGGAGGACGGGGATCCCGGCCGGGACGGCGGGGGTCGCCGCGAGGGCGATCGCCGCGCCGGGCAGGGCCGCGCGCCGTACGCCCGGGTCCGCGCGGAGGGCGGGCAGGACCAGGGTGACCAGCACCGCAGGGAACGCCGCATCCAGGCCGTAACGGCCGGTGTCGCCGAGGGCGCTGCCCGCGAGGGCGCCGGCCAGGACCCCCACGTTCCAGGCGGCGAACAGGCCGAGCCCCGAGACCCAGAACGCGGCACGGCGGCGGGCCGGGTCCGGCTGGGCCAGGGCGAAGGCGACCGTCTCGTCGGTGACCAGGTGGGCGCCGAGCAGGCGGGTGGCGCGGCCGGGGCCGAGCAGGTCGGCGACGGCGAGACCGAAGGCCGCCGTGCGGGTGTTGAGGAGGAGACCGGTGGCCGCGGCCGCCAGCGGACCGCCGCCGGCGAGCAGCACGCCGACCGCGCTGAACTGGGCCGACCCCGCGTAGACGACGAGGGACATCAGGACCGGGACCCACACGGGCAGGCCGCCGGCGACGCCGACCGCGCCGAAGGAGACACCGACGATCCCGCCGGCCAGCCAGACGAGTGAACTGTCCCGGACCAGGGAGGCCGTCCTCCGAGGCCGGGTTGTTCGGTTTGGCGAACGCATGTTCTTTACAGTGAACGAGTAGAGTGTGTTCGTCAAGGCGAACGATCGTACCGATGGAGCGAACGAACGAGATGTCCGAGGCAACCGACCGGCCGGAGCGGTCCGACCGGCTTCCGATGGAGTGGATCGCCGGGTCGCTGAAGCGGGAGCGGGCCCGGGCCGGGCTCTCCCTGTCCGAGCTGGCCAAACGGGCCGGCGTCGCGAAGTCGACGCTGTCCCAGTTGGAGGCGGGCGGCGGCAACCCGAGCGTGGAGACGCTGTGGTCGCTGGGGGTGGCGCTCGGCGTGCCGTTCAGCGCGCTGGTCGAGCCGCCGGTGTCCGGCGTTCAGGTGATCCGTGCGGGGGAGGGGCCCACGGTCGCGTCGGAGCGGGCCGACTTCGCCGCCACCCTGCTGGCGTCCTGCCCGCCCGGCGCCCGCCGGGACATCTACCACCTGCGGATGGAGCCGGGCGTGGCACGGGAGTCCGAGCCGCACATTCCGGGGACGGTCGAGCACCTCGTCGTATGCGGCGGGCGGGTTAAGGCGGGGCCACGCGGAGAAACCGTCGAATTGAACCCCGGGGATTATCTGACGTATCGCGGCGATGTTCCGCATGTGTACGAGGCGTTGGCGCCCCGCACCACGTTCGTGCTGGTCATGCAGCACATTTAGGCGGCGGCGAAAAGGCAGGAGCCCCGTCGCCTGACGGCGCGGGGCTCCTTGGGTACTGCACTCAGTCTGCGATCAGACTTGGTTTGTCTGGGATCAGACGGGGGTGACGTTCTCCGCCTGCGGACCCTTCGGGCCCTGCGTGACGTCGAAGCTCACCTGCTGGTTCTCCTCCAGGGAGCGGAACCCGCTGGCGTTGATCGCGGAGTAGTGGACGAAGACGTCGGGGCCGCCGCCTTCCTGGGCGATGAAACCAAAGCCCTTTTCGGCGTTGAACCACTTCACGGTTCCGGTAGCCATAAGCCCTCCTTGGGCCCAAAGGGTCGCCCTGCTCCAGAACCTGCAAGTGTGAAAACAAACTAAGTGCCGCACAACTGCATATGTCTGAAAACTACGAGAGCCCGCGGTTACATGCTCCGCAGGCTCTGTACTGCAAGGGAAACCAAACTGCAACTTGCGGCGAGCCTAGCATGTAGGCAGCCGAAAGCAACAGAGGCCAAGATCACGTCACCCGGACGTTTGAATGCCTCCGAGGGCGGGTTGACCGGAGGGGCGGTCGGGACTCCAGGGTGGGGGCGGTCCCAGCACGGTACCTCACGGGGTCTAGTCTCGCGATGTGGACAATTCTCGCACCCGGCCGCGCGTCGGCCACATCCAGTTCCTGAACTGCCTGCCCCTCTACTGGGGGCTCGCGAGAACCGGCACCCTCCTCGACTTCGAGCTGACCAAGGACACCCCTGAGAAGCTCAGCGAGCAGCTGGTACGCGGCGACCTCGACATCGGGCCCATCACCCTCGTCGAGTTCCTGCGCAACGCCGACGACCTGGTCGCCTTCCCGGACATCGCCGTCGGCTGCGACGGCCCGGTGATGTCCTGCGTGATCGTCTCGCAGGTGCCGCTGGACCAGCTGGACGGCCGCCGGGTCGCCCTCGGCTCCACCTCGCGCACCTCGGTCCGCCTCGCCCAGCTGCTGCTCGCCGACCGCTACGGCGTCCAGCCCGACTACTACACCTGCCCGCCCGACCTCAGCCTGATGATGCAGGAGGCGGACGCGGCGGTGCTGATCGGCGACGCGGCCCTGCGCGCCAACCTGCTGGACGGCCCGCGCTACGGCCTGGAGGTCCACGACCTCGGCTTGCTCTGGAAGGAGTGGACGGGCCTGCCGTTCGTCTTCGCGGTGTGGGCGGCGCGCCGGGACTACCTGGAGCGCGAACCGCACATCACCCGTGAGGTGCACGGCGCCTTCCTCGACTCCCGCAACCTCTCCCTGGAGGAGGTCGCCAAGGTCGCCGAACAGGCCGCCCGCTGGGAGGCCTTCGACGAGGCGACCCTCGCCCAGTACTTCACCACCCTCGACTTCAGCTTCGGCGCGCCGCAGCTGGCGGCGGTGGCGGAGTTCGCCCGCCGGGTGGGCCCGACGACCGGGTTCGCGCCGGACGTGAAGGTCGAGCTGCTGACGCCGTGAGAGCGCCCCGTAGGGGGGCGGGGCTGTATCGGACATGCGGCTACCGCCGCGTGGGCGCGACCAGCCCCCACCGACCCGCGGCAAAAGAACCGCCCCACTCGCGGAGCGAATAGGCTGCTGCCGAACTCTCTGGGGGGTGAGGGCGCATGCAGCCGCTCGCGGGCGACGAACCCACGGCCGTCGGGCCGTACCGGCTGCTCGGCCGGCTCGGCTCCGGCGGCATGGGCCGCGTCTATCTGGGCCGTTCGGCCGGCGGCCGCTCCGTCGCCGTCAAGATCGTGCACCCGCACTTCGCGCTGGACGAGGAGTTCCGCGCCCGCTTCCGCCGCGAGGTGCAGGCCGCGAGACGGGTCGGCGGCGCCTGGACGGCCTCCGTCCTGGACGCCGACCCCGACGCGCCGGTGCCCTGGGTCGCCACGGCCTACGCGGCCGGCCCCTCCCTGACGGCCGCCGTGACCGACGGCGGCCCGCTGCCCGCGCACACGGTACGGGCGCTGGGCGCGGGGCTCGCCGAGGCGCTGGCGGCGGTGCACGAACTGGGCCTCGTGCACCGGGACGTGAAGCCGTCCAACGTGCTCCTGACCCTCGACGGGCCGCTCCTCATCGACTTCGGCATCGCCCGCGCCACGGACGGCACGGCGTCGCTGACGTCCTCGGGGGTGTCGATCGGCTCGCCCGGATACATGTCCCCGGAGCAGATCCTCGGCAAGGGCGCCACGGGCGCCGCGGACGTCTTCTCCCTCGGCGCGGTACTGGCGTACGCGGCCAACGGGGCGCCGCCGTTCCCCGGGGACTCCTCGGCCGCCCTCCTCTACAAGGTCGTCCACGAGGAGCCCGAACTCGGCTCGCTCGGCGGTGAGCTGCGGGAGGTGGCGGAGGCCTGCCTCGCGAAGGAGCCGGGACGGCGGCCGGGCCCCGCGGAGGTGGCCCGGCGGCTGGCTCCGGAGGGCGCCGCACGGCTGGTGGCCGGCGGATGGCTGCCGGGGGCGCTGGTGGAGCGGGTGAGCCGGAGCGCGGTGGAGGTGCTGAACCTGGAGGCCGCGGAGGTCGCGGAGGTCGCGGAGGGCGTGTCGGCCGCGGTACCGGCGTCCGGGCCGGTGGAGTTCAGCACCCCTTCCGTGGCCGTGGCCGGGGAGTTCGGACCGCCGCCGACGGTGCCGCCCGTGGCCGTACCGGCGGTCGTACCGGAGCCGCGGGATGCCGCGCCCGCGTCGGAGGGGACCCCCGAGGCGCCCGGGAAGCCCGGCAAGGTGACCGTGAGTGTCGCCGCGACCGCCGTACCGGCGGAGGGCGGGCGTGGCCGCCGGGTGAGCTGTACGGTCGCGCTCGCCGTGGCCGCCGCGCTGGCGGTGGTCACCGTCGGGGTGGGGTTCCTGGTGCAGCCGTTCCTCGGGACCGACGGCGGCGAAGGGGGCAGCGACACGGGCGCCGCCGCCAAGCCGCCCTCGACATCGGCGTCGTCGGCCTCCGGCGGCGGGAAGATCCCGGCCGCCTACCTCGGCACCTGGCAGGGCTCGGCCACCGCCCTCTCCGGCAACCTGCCCATCGGCACCTTCCAGGTCACCGTGGAACAGGCGGCGGTCGGACAGGAGTTGGGCCGTCTGCGGCAGACCGACCAGCTGGGCGGGGTCTGCACCGACATCCTCACCCTGAGGGCGGTGACGGCGGCCAGGCTCGTCGCCTCCTCCACCGGCGCCGAGGGCAACCACGACGGCTGCGACCCCGGCACGAACACCGTCTACCTGACCCCGAGCCACGGCGACCTGGTCTACACGTCGGACAGCTCGGCGGAGGGGAACCCGGTGGCGGTGATGTCCAGGTCTGGGGACTGAGAGTCCCCGGACCGCCGAATCCACCGCGTGTTACTGCGGGGTGGTCACCGTGACGTGCTCCCCGCTGCCCAGGTGCAGCATGCCCTTGCCGGGCTGGATCGGGCCGCCCACCATGGCCCGGGTGGTCCGGATGCCGATCAGCTCGCCGGAGCCGGACTCCTGCGGGGAGAGCAGGATGCCCCGGCGGGCCTTCTTGGCGTCGACCTGCCAGCCCGAGAAGCCGTCGCAGATCTCGTCCTCGTCACCGGCGATGACGACGGCGAGCCCCTCCTCGGTGCCGCGCTCCACGATCCGCTTGAAGACGTCCTCGGCGTCGCAGTCGTCCAGCACCTCGGCGTCGTCGACCAGCACGACGATCGGCTCGGCCGGGGACGCCGACGACAGCACCTCCGTCAGCTCGTCCTCGTCCACGTCCCGCCCGGTGAATACCTTCAGCACGCCTTCCCGGCCCTCCAGTTCACGCAGCGGCGACTGGCGGGGCGCGGCCACGACGATCCGTACGCCGTTCGCGAGGTAGGAGCGGGCGAAGCCCAACAGGGTCGTGGAACGGCCGGACTTGGCGGGCCCGCCGATCACGAACGCGGGGACGCCCTGCGCCAGGTCCGGTCCGAAGGCGGTGAGTTCGTCGCCGCCGACACCCACCAGGGCCCACAGCGGGGCGGCCGCCACGGCCGGGGTCCGCATCGCCCAGGCCTCCTCGAAGGAGATCCGGCTGGGCAGTACGTCCACGCGGAACGGGCGCCGGGAGCGCTCCACCTGGGCGTCGCGGGCCTCGGCCGCCTCGCCGATCGCGACGATCGCCGCGTTCTGGCCCTGACCGGTGGTGTCCGCGGAGAGCAGCGCGAACTGCGTCTCGGCGGCCGTCTCGCTGCGGAAGGCGCGGCCGGGCGGGATCTCCTCGGGAACCTTGCGGGAGTTGATGTCCAGCATCGAGAAGTCGGCGCGGTCGGCGAGCCGCAGACCGTACTTGTCCTCGGTGAGGGAGGAGATCCGGCCGGCCAGGATCTGCCGGTCACCGGTGAGGACGAGATGGATGCCGACGCTCGCGCCCTCCCGCATCATCACCATGATCTGGTCGGTGAGGTCGCCGTGGTTCAGCTCGCCGAGGGTGGGCAGCCAGCCCTCCCAGCGGTCCAGCAGCAGCACGATGTGCGGCAGTCGCTCCGCCTCCGGTACGGCGGCCCGCTGCTCCCCGATGTCCGCGAACCCCCGGTCCGCGAGCAGTTCCTGACGTCGGCTCAGCTCACCGGAGAGGCGGGCCATGAGCCGCACCACCCGCTCGGTCTGGTTGCGGCCTACGACGGCACCGCAGTGCGGCAGCCGGGTCAGCGCGTTCAGCGCGCCGTTGCCACAGTCGATGCCGTACAGGTGCACGTCGGCACAGGAGTTGGTGCGGGCCAGCGAACCGGCGATGGTGCGCAGCACCTGGGAGCGTCCGGTGCGCGGGGCACCGGCGACGATGAGGTGCCCGAAGGTCGCGAAGTCGACGGCGACCGCACGGCGGGCCTGGTCGGCGGGCAGGTCCTCGACACCGTACGCGGCGGCGGGCAGCGCGCCCTGCGCCTGCACGGCCGGCACGTCGTCGAGCAGCAGCATGTCGTCGAGGGCCGGCAGCCACGGCGAGTGCTGGGCCGGGATCCGCAGGGCGGTGTTGGCCTCCCGGACGGCGTCGACGAGCACCTTCAGGTCGGTGATCTCGTCGTCCTCCTTCGCCTCGGACTTCGGCTTGCGCAGCGCGGCCCGCCCGAGGTCCTGCCAGGACAGCGCCCCGGCCCAGGGCGCGAGGGTGGCCGGATCCGCGGCACCCGGCCGCCGTCCGCCGACCCGGCCCGACTGGAAGGGGACCAGCGAGGCGTGCCCGAGCCGGACGTACGCCCGTCCCGGCGTGCTCTTGGCGATGTGCCCGGCGTCGGGCGCGTCGATGACGTCGGTCGACTCGCCGGCGTCGGTGACGCGCAGCGCGATCCGGAGGTTGGTGTTGGCCCGGATCTCGGGCGACACGACACCGGAGGGCCGCTGGGTGGCGAGCAGGAGGTGGATCCCGAGCGACCGCCCTCGCTGGGCGATGTTCACAAGTCCCGTGACGAAGTCGGGCAGATCGCGCACCATCGACGCGAACTCGTCGATGACGATGAGCAGTCGGGGCACCGGGGAGCGCGAGGGGTCTCTCCTGACGAGGTCCTGGTAGTCCTCGATGTCCTTGGCGTCGGCGGCGGCGAGGATGTGCTCGCGCCGCTTCAGCTCCGCCCCCAGCGACTCCAGGGCCCGCTCCACGAGATGGGCGTCGAGGTCGGTCACCATGCCCACGGTGTGCGGCAGCTTCACGCAGTCCTTGAACGCCGAGCCGCCCTTGTAGTCGACGAGCACGAAGGTCATGTTCTCGGGGGTGTTGGCGACGGCCAGCGCGGCCACGATGGTCTGCAGCAGCTCGGACTTACCGGAACCGGTGGTACCGGCGATGAGTCCGTGCGGCCCGTCGCGCCGCAGGTCGATGCCGAACGGGCCGTCGTACGACTCGCCGATGACGGCCATCGTCGACTGGCCACCCATCCGCCAGCGCGCGGCGATCGCGTCCCGCGTGGGCGGCTCCAGCTGGAGCACGTCGAGCAGCCGGCTGGCGGCGGGCAGGGCGGAGTCCTCGCTCTCGCCGCTGATGTCGCGGAGCGGGGAGAGCGAGCGGGCGAGCCGTCCGCACCAGGCGGCGGAGACGAAGTCGGGCCGCACGTTCCGCTTGCGCAGCGCCCCGCTCTGCTCGACGCGCAGCCGCAACTCCAGGTCCTGCGGCGCCTGTTCCTCACCGCCGCCCTGCTGGGGATGCCAGGCCTGGAAGGACGGAAAGCCGCCGACCGCCTGCTGAGCCACGGGCGTCGAGGCCTGAGCGGCGGCCTCCTTGGCGGCCCGCGGCTCGGCGACCACGACCCCCTGGCACTCCCCGGGCAGGAAGCGCTCCTCCTCGTCGAGGCAGATGGACCTGATGGCGACGCCCGGCCCCTCCTTCAGCAGCCGTACGACACCGGGCATGGACCGCAGCCGCCGCGACCCGTCCCACACCACCACGATGTCCGGGTCGGAGAAGGCCGGCCCGTCGGTCTTGCTCCGCCCGCCCTTCTGCAGGGCCTTCTGCCGGCCGTCGAGCAGCTGGGTGAGCTCGCCGACGCGGGCGCCGACGGTCTCGGAGTCGGTGCCGATGAGGACGTTCACGTCCTGACCGCCGCCCGGCCGGGAGTGCGGCAACCACCGCACCCAGTCCCAGCGTTCACCGGCGTCGTTGTCGGTGAGGACGTAGAACTGCACATCCATGGGGCTGTGCAGCACGGCGGTCTGGGCGACCGCCCACCGGCCCAGCGCATGCGCCGAATCGCCCGGCCCGGCGACCCCGATCACCCCGAGGTCGCGCAGCGACAGCCCGACCGGGGCGTCCTCGATGTACCAGCGGACCTTGCGCTTGTGCTCGTCCTGCTCGGGGTCGTCGAGCTCGACCTCGGAGGGCACGCGACCGGTGCCGAACCTGATCAGCAGATGGTCGGCGTCGGTGCGCCGCCGCTCCCACAGCCGCGTCCGCGGCCCGGTGCCGTACGTCAGCACGGCGGCCGGATCCGGCACCGCGGCCCGCCGCTCGGACCGCTCCGCGACCAGCGCCTCCTGGGCTTCTGCTTCGATCCGCTGCTTGTGTTCCTTGTACTCCTTGAGCTGCTTGGCGTGGGACTTCCTGCCGTGCTTCTTGTCCATGAAGTAGTTGCCGAAGAGCATGAGCGGGCTCATCAGCGCCATGATCAGGTAGTACCAGCGCCCGAACATCATCACGGAGACGACGGCCCCGACGAGCGGCAGCAGCGCCATCAGCCAGGGCAGCGGCCGGGCCTCGTAGTCACCGAGCGGGTTGGGCAGCGAGAAGTGCGTCTGCCGCTCGGCGGGGCGCAGCCGCGGGGGCCGGTTGTAGTCGAGCCCCGCACCGTCGTCGGACCACTTGAGGGCGGCGTTGGGCGGGGAGTACCCGGTGATTTCGAGAAGGGTGTTGCCGAGGGCGAGCTGCGAGTTGAGGGGCCAGTCGCCGTCGCTCTGCACCGTTTCCCCGTCCAGCCGCGCGTCTTCGGTGTGTATCGCGACTTTGCAGGTGCCGTCGATGGCGATGGTGAGGGTGGCGGCGCGGGCGGGCAGTTCGGGGTCCTCGACGCGGAGGTGGGAGGCGGGTCCGGCGCCGATGTCGTACCGCCCGACCCAGAGCCGGTGCACGGCGCCGGCGGCGGGACCGCCGGCGACCCGGAACTCGACGATGCCGGTGGGCTCACCGAGCAGACACCCGGCGGGATCGTGGAGACTGACGACGACGCCGTCACGCAGCGGCGAGCCGACGACGGTGGCGGCGGGGTCGAGGGCGTACCCGTCGACGTAGGCGAGCGGCCCGGAGACCTGGACGGCCGCGGCCTGTTGCCGGTGCGCGCCGATGGGGATGACCTGGGCGCCGCCCTCGCCGGGATCCGGATACCCCAGACCGACCTGCCGGGCCAACTCCCTTGCGACGTCACCGACGGTCGACTCGGGATCCGCGTCGAGCACCACGTCGGCGGTGGCACCGCCGACCGGATCGACGACGGTCAGACTCAGGCGCACGTTCCGTCCCCCCACACACCGAGAGCACCCAACACAACAGTGCAAGTGACCTTAGCCGTCCATCCTTTCCCGGGTGCAACGGGATGAGCACGGTTCACGATTCCACCGCATGAGGACGGTGCGGTCGCACGCGTCACCCCCGTAGGATCTTTGCTCGTGCGGACGGCCATGCCATGGCCAAGGATCCGCGCGAACGGTGCCACGGGGGAAGGCCCTGAGGCCACACGAACGGGAGGGAGCCGTCATGGCCGGCAAAGACACGGACCTTACATATGCCGAGATGGAGAAGGTCGCTGGCGACCTGATCAAGGACATGCACGAGCTTGAGGACAAGATCAAGAACGTCGAGAAGCGCGTCTCCGCCCTGGTGGAGAACGGCTTCACCACCCAGAAGGCCTCGGGAGCGTACGACGACTCCATGAAGGAGTTCACGAAGGGCGCGTCCAAGACCATCCAGGGCCTGCACGGCCTCTCGGACTTCCTGAAGAAGGCCAAGGAAGCGTACGAGCAGCTGGACGACTCGCTGGCTAAGCAGGCCAAGGGCTAGTCACCCAGCCGTCTCGGCATGTGACGGGTCACGTCGGTGCGATGGAGCGGTCGGCCATCGCACCGACGGGTTTTGTGCGAACGTTTCATGAGTTTTCTCGACGGGGGCAACGGGGGTACTTATGTCGGATCAGACGGCCGATCTCTCACGCATCAAGGAGAGTGCCCGCTCGATTTCCAGGATCCACAAGGAGTTCGCCGAGAACGCGAACCCCGCGAAGGGGCTGGGGGTGCCCGTCTTCGGTGAGCAGGGGCTGGTCGACGTCTTCGACGACTTCGGCGACAACTGGCGGGTCCACCGCGGGCGTCTGCTGGACGAGCTGGAGAAGCTCTCGAAGATCCTCACCGCGGCGGCGAAGAGCTACGAGGACATCGACCACCAACTCGCCGACGCCCTGCGCGGGACGGATGCCAAGCCGGCCGGGCCCGGGGGAGGGACGAAGTGACGCGGCCCCGGGCCGACGAGTGGGCGGTGATCGGGGAACCGGCCGATCCGGTGCCCGGCGATCCGGACGAAGTCGCCAGACTCGGCAGAGAACTGCGGAAGACCGCCGAGTCCATCAAGAAGCAGGCCGCCGAGATCAAGGCTCTGTCCTCGGTCGAAGCGTGGAAGAGCAAGGCGGCGGACGAGTTCCGGCAGCAGGCGCAGGAGGCCGGAGGAAAACTGCGCAAGGCTTTCCAGCGCTACGACGCTGCGGCCGACGCACTGGGCGAGCGGGTCCTGGACGGTTCGTCCTCCACCGAGTACGCCTCGGAGCTCCACCGGGCGCAGCTGATGGCCGACAAGGCGCTCCGCGACGCCCGGACCGCCGACGACGAGCACCGGGCGAGCGGCGGCGCCCTCGACAAGCTGCCCAAGGACACCCCGGACGACGATCCGGGCCGCAAGAAGCTGCAGAAGCGCCAGGAGGCGGCCAGTTCGGCGCTGGAGCGGGCGAAGCGGGACCTGGAGGCGGCGAAGGAGGTCCGCGACGCGGCCGCCAAACGAGCCCGCGACGCCATTCGGCACGCCATCGACCATGACGGTCTCAAGGACAGCGGGTGGGACAAGTTCAAGGGGTGGGTGCACGATCATGCCGATGTGATCCAGGTGATCCTCACGTGGAGCGGCTGGATCGCCACCATCTGCGGGACATTGTCTCTGATGGTGGGATGGATCCCGATCATCGGTCAGGCGCTCGCCGGAATCCTCGGCAGCATCGCGCTGCTGGCCACCCTGGTTTCGCTCGTGGGCCACCTCCTTCTGGCCCTGTCCGGCGACGGCAGCTGGTTTGATGTCGCTCTCGACGTCGTCGGCCTGGTCACGCTGGGCATCGGTCGAGGTGCCATTGCGGGGGCCAAGGGCGCGTCACTGGCCGCCAAGGTCACCGCAAGGTCCGCGGCGGGCCGGGCGCTCAGGGCCGGCATCAGGGCAAAGCCCGGTACGGCTGCCTACCAGCGGGCCCTGAACCAGACGTGGAAGCAGGCCAACGCACTCAGCGGCGGTGCTCTGCGCGGCAAGGCCGGTGTCCAGGCCATCGCCGGCGCACCGA
This sequence comes from Streptomyces sp. NPDC013157, assembly GCF_042899865.1. Taxonomy (NCBI): domain Bacteria; kingdom Bacillati; phylum Actinomycetota; class Actinomycetes; order Kitasatosporales; family Streptomycetaceae; genus Streptomyces; species Streptomyces sp. NPDC013157. The sequence goes on from NZ_JBIBAK010000011.1 coordinate 141,088, forward strand.
AGGGATGGAATCCCGGAACCGCCCGGCTTCTGGACGCCTTCAGTCCGAAGTCGATCGGCAAGGAGACATTGGAAGGCTTCAAAGGCGTCAAGGACCTCAAATGGAGCAACCTGCGACAGCTGGGCCAGAGTTCCAGCTGGGCCGGAGTATCGCCACGGGTCGGGGACAGCGGCATCGCCGGACTGGAGAAGAGCATGGGGCAGATCTCCGAGTCCCTGCGAGCCGACGATGCCGTGAAGGCGGCCGGCGGAGTGTTCAAGACGCAGACCCGGATCTGGGCGGGCTCGACCTTCGTCGCCTCGGCCACCGACCTTCTCGACAAGGGCGAGATCACCGGCTGGATCGGCGATCATGTAGGGATCGGTGGGTTGCACGACGGGGTCTGGTCGGCGACCGGGGTCAAGGACGCCACGACGACGGGCGATGGGTGAGCGGACAGTGAAGGCCGAGCAGCGGGCGACGGAGGAGGCGCCGGGCAAGCAGAGCGCCCTGGTGCGGCCCAGACGTATGCGCCCGCACAATGCCGATGTCGTGCGCCGGGCTCGTCTCTACGCTGACGGGAGGACCCTCGTCGTACGCGACCGGCGATCGCGTGAGCGCCGGTATCCGGTTGGTGCCGGAGGCATCAACCGGGCCGTGTTCGTCCCGCCGGATGCGTCCGACGCGTGGGAAACCGTCAGCAGGCGGCCTGCGGAGCGCTGGGGCGTGCTCGTCTTCGAGAACGTGGACGGGCGTGCCGTACTGACTGTCCCGCTCGCCGAATGGCTGCCGGAAGCCGGCGTTGTGGGAATCCTGGACCTGAAGCCGGCGAAGTGCCTGGACCGGACCGGGCTGAGAGAGCTGGCCAATGCGCTCGGTATCCCGGTGGAGGAGAAACCGCGGTTGACGAGTGGTGCGCCCGAGCAGCCTGAAACCGGTTCGAGCCGTGCCGCGGACCGCGCGGTCCACCGCGAACTGCCCCGCTGGCACAACTGGGTTCGAGGCATCGGCGCCTTCGGCTGGCTCATCGCTCTCGTCGTTGCCTTTGCGGCCGACGTCGACTGGTGTCTGCCGATCGCCGCAGGCGCTCTGTTCGCGCTGCCGGCAGCCGATTCCGTGGTGCGCGTCGGTGCGTGGTCGCGCAACAGACGGGACGGCGAACGCCTCGCCGAGGCCATGGTGATCACGCCCGATCCGGCTCCAGGCGAGGGCGCGACGCCGAGATTCACGCATACGGCGTCCGTACGTGTGCTGCCTGGTGATGTCGTACTCATCGACACCGTAGGGCGGGAGCGCTGGCTCGGACGCGAGGGCGCCAACGGCGTCGCACGGCTCGTACGCATCGTGTCCCGCAGAGACCGACAGCCGCTGGGTGTCGAGTTCCGGGACCGCAGGGGTGAGGTCCGGGCTCTGCTGCCGTGGCGGCACTGGTTCGCCGGCCCGCAGGGCCTGAAGCGCTGGGAGGATACGGTCTCGGCGCTCTCGGTTTCCGTGGCCGACGAGGAGATGCGAAACAGCAGGCAGCCCACAGGGGCCACTAAGCCCTGGTGGAACGGTCACCCCCTCGCCGCGGATGCCCGGGTGATGTCGCCGCTGCCGGCCAAAGAGGCCCGGGCCGAGACGAGTTGGCACAGCTCGGTGATCGGTGGGAACGAATTGCTGCTGGTTCCTCTCTTCAGCCTTGTGCTGCTCGCCGGACTCTTCGGTGACACCGTCACAGCGCGCTTGGCCGGTCTGTTCTCGGCTCTGACCATCGTGGCCGAATGGGGCCCAGCTGCGACGAGGTCGCTGTTCAGCCGCTTTTACTACGACAAGCCGAACGAGAATGCGTGACTACACCGGCCGGACCGACGACCCCGGAGCCTCTGTGACCGCGAACGTGGGCATCCCCCGCACTCCCGCATCGCCCGCCGATTACCGGCTGTTGCTGCCGGACGGCTGGTTCCGGGTACGGATCGACCCGGAGGGGCGCGAACGCTCGATCGATGCGTTGGTCGACCGGAAGTTCGAGGGAGTCGACAACGCGCCCCACCTCAAGCGGCAACTGCGCGACGAACTCCTGGCGCAGGCCACGGCGGCCTACCGAGACGGCGGAATCGAGCTGTACCTGAGCCTCCAGCAGGCGGGCCCCCTCACGATTCCCGCATCCCTGCTGATCACGCTGCTGCACCCGGCACCCGGCACAGCCCAGCCCGACCCGACCGAACTGGCCAGGCGTCTCTCGGCCGACATGGACGCCGAGGCCACGGTCGTGGAGCTGGCGGCGGGCACGGCGGTCCGCGTGCGCCGGGAGACCGGGCAACCGGACACCCTTGCTCCGGCCGGGGCACCCGGAAGCGCCGACGAGGTGCTGCCCTCGGTCACGGTGGACTACCAACTACCCGTGCCCGGAAGCGCGGCGCACCTCCTGCTGACCTTCTCCACCCCACTCCTGCAGATCGCCGACGCCATGGTCGAGCTCTTCGACGCGGTGGCCGGCTCGCTTACCTGGCTGGACGGTGACGGCACCCATGAGTGACATCGAGACATGCGGCATCGTCTGCCCGACGGACTGGGTGCCGCTCCCGCTCGATCCGTCGGACGACGTGAAGAAGTGGGCGAAGATCACCGCGGCGGAACTCTTCGATCGGAGTCGCGCGGCGGGGTACGAGCTGGACAGCAGAGCCCTGCGGAAGGACCTGCGGGGCTGGGCCGAGGACAGCCGCAGCCGTGGGCCGTTGTACGGCTTCGCCTTTTACCCCGACGGCTTCGACACCGCCCTGGCCCTCCTGGAAGTCGAGGTCGTCCGGCCCGACGAGACCGTCCCCCGGTTCTCCCTCGACTGGCTGGCGGACACCTTCAGTACACACGAATTCGGTACCCCGCAGATCTCACACCCCGAACTGCCGATCGGCCCTGCCGTGCGCCTCCGCCAGAACTTCGCCGCGGACGGCATGCCACGCGGCGGTCCCGGAGTGCTGCTGCAGACAGTCACGTACGGAGTCCTCCCGGAAGGCACCGACAACGCCGTCGTGCTCCAGGTGTCCTGGACCGTGCCGGGAATCGACGAGGAGATGGAGGAGGCCGCGGACAGCATCGCGTTGACGCTGACGGTGGGTTTCTGAGCTTCTGGAAGCCGGGTTGGGGGCGAGCACGTGAAGTGCTCGGTCGCACACGGCTGTCAGGCTTCCGCGGTCCGTGTCCCGCCCGGCAGCTGATGACGCTTCACGTACGTGTGAAGTTCGCTGTCCCACTCCTCGGTCGTCAGCGTTAGCCACGAACCGTCTTTGAAGCGCAGGAGCAGCTTGTCGTTCCTGACCTTGAAGGCAGAGAGTGGGTCCGCAAGGACGGCGTCCTCGGTCGCTATCTCGGCGACGACCCGCATGAGGGCGTCGCGGCGGATGGATACACGCTTGGGCGGAGCGGCCAGCAGAATGCGGTCCTCGGCGAGTGCGACCAGACGTTCGTGGTGGGAGGAATGGCTGTACCACCGATGGAGAAGGCGGCCGGCAGCTCCGTTCCAGTCGCCGTCGAAGGTCGTGTCGAGACCGAACTTGACGACGGCCTCGTCCCGCTGCTTCTTCTCCAGCTTCGCGGCGCGGTGAAGCTCTTGAGCCCCTTCCGTCGACAGCATGCGCTCGAGGGCCTCCTCACCCGTGGCGAGGAGGCCGAACACCTTGCCGATGTACAGCAGGGGCGTGCCCAGCGCGACCCCGAGCATGCCGAGCGGCCTGATGAAGGCGGGACGCAACGGCGCAGATCCGGCTGCTCGGTGCGCTTCGGCCAGCGGTTCCGGGATCTTGCCGATGGTGCACCAGGCCGCTGCGTCGGGCGTGACGCCGAGCCGGTTTCGTATGGCGCGGTCGGCGCTCGCGGACAAACTCGTCCCTCTTTCCATGTTGTTCGCCGACGGCCTCGACCGTCGTCCTTCAGGCAGGGGAGGCCGTGAGCCATGCACACTGCTCTCGAAACCGCTGTCGGCGGCTTCACCGGCGTGTCAGTGGTTCACGGCCTGGGCTTCCTGGACCCTGACGTCCTGGTCGTTGCCGAAGGTGCCGTTCGGCATGCGGCCGGTTGTGTTTCCGGAGCCTGTCCAGGTGATCTCCCAGGTGACGGTGGCCTGAAGTTTGTACGCGCCGCCGGCTGACGACCGCAGGTACTTGATCCCGCAAGGCGGAGTCTGGCCGGCCCTCCCTGTCGCGTAGGGCTCACCGATCGAACCGTCGGAGTTGAACGTGCACTCACCGGAAGTGGGATAGGTCTCGGCGTCCTCGGTTCCCGGCTGGAGCTTCAGCGAGACGGGCGTGGCCACCGTGGTGGCCCGTATGTCCAGGCCCGGTGCGGTGATCGACGCGGTGACGGAGACAGGCTTGAAGTCTCCGTGGTCCAGCCATGCCCACGTGGCGAGGTTGACTTTGGTGGTACCGCTCGGAGCCAGTGTCACCTCGGTGCCCGGAACCTTGATCTGTTCACGGGCGAGTCCTGCCAGGATCTCTGGTGAGATGGCGTTCTTGACCTTCGGAGATTCGCCGTTCTTGGCCCAAAACGGCAGGGTCGAGTTGCAAGCCGTTCTCTCCAGGATGGGCGCGTTCGGATTCTCGACCGCGCCCCACCACATGCCCTCGTCCTGCTTGTCGAGGTTGTAGTTCTTGTACTCGCCGTTCTTGTACATCTCCCGAAGCTGGCTCGTGGCGTTCTTGGCGTAGTTGGGCTGGTCTGGGTCGGTCGTGACGTTTTTATACTCGGACTCCATCTGTTTGGCGAACTGCTTGGCCGTCCACTTGGGCGCGAGCCAACAGGCCGGAGGCGTCCAGGAGGTTCCGGCGGTCGAGACGTGACCCACGGACGGGCCGGAGCCGTTCTTCGAGGTGTCATAGGAGACCGCCGCGTAAAGAGTGTCGTCCTTGCGGCTGTTTTCCCTGGCGGTGGTGGTCGTGCCCTTGTCGATGGGGCCGCCGGCGAAGGCGCTGTGCGCCGGGGCGAGCAGCAGGGCGGTGACCAAACCGGCGACGCCGATCGTGTGACGCTTCAGGCCTTGCACTGTGTGGCCTCCGACTGCACCTCGACGTCCTCTGCGGTCCACAGTCCCCGGACCTCCTGGGACGCCGTCATGACGATCTCGAAGTAGTAGTAGTCCTTGTCACTGGGACTCGTCTTCAGGACCTTCTTGGACTTGACTTCCTTGCCGTAGAACTTCGAGTCGTCGTCACAGAAGGCGACGGAGGCGCGCTTGCCGTCGGCAGCCAGGTTCACCTTGCCCTGCGAGTAGCGCTGGACCCCGGTGACGGTCCAGCCACCGTCGATGTACTGCTTGATCTGCTTCTTCGCGTATGCCTGAGCGGTGCCACCCGCGGTGGAGTAGAACTTGTACGCTGCATCCTCCGCGTCCTGCCGGGTGATGCCGTAGTTGATGGCACGGACGAAGTTCTCCGCATCACCGAGAGCGGCAGCTTCCTTGGCGTCGGACGGCTTGCTGATGTCGAACGCCATCTCGAAGTCCGAGGGGAACGTCATGGTCGGACGGTTGACGTCCACAGCGGCGTCGGATGCGCTCGGCGACGCGGACGTCTTGGGGTCGCTGGTGTCGGCACCCGCGATCTTGTCATTGCCCTTGGCGTTGTCATCCCCGCCTCCGCATGCCGTCAGCAGCAGGGCTGCGCTTACGGCGAGCGCGGCAGCAACGGGCAAAGTACGGCGCTTCACAGTGAACTCCCCGTGAGACATATGTCCATTCAAGTCGTCCGACGGTATCGGGGAGGTTCTCGGTTTCGCCAGAGCGAACTTCCCCTTGAATGGTGATGATTCCGGTCGCATGGGGTGCGCTCGGAGGTGTGACCTGTGTCCTGGTCTTGCGTGAACGGACGAGGACCTCGGATGCGTTGGCATGCTCGGCCCGGCCCGCTGTGAGATGCGAGTTCCCCTTCGCTATCGCGGTGGCCGGCATCTCGGGCCGGGCCTCGGTCACCTCACCCGCGTGCCGACCTTGCGGACGCGTGGGGTGAGGCGGAGCGGTTGTGGGGTGGAGCGGGTGAACTCCTTCGACTCCTCCCGCTTACGCCCGTAGTCCGCTCCCCGCATTCGGCGTTGCCCGCCCGCGGGTGCTTTCGCGGTGCTCCTCATCGTCCGGTACGACCAAGCGCATGCCCCGGGACTCGGCGATGCGCAGCGCGTCGGTGAGGCACTCGGCGAGGCGGATGCCGGCGTAGCGGACCTCGGTGTAAGGCGACATGGGGTCTTCCAGTACCCGGCGGGCACGGCGGAGCAGGTCGGTGCCGGTGGCGAGCTGGGCGGCTTCCAGGTCGTCGGCGAGGCGGGAGAGGTAGCCGCCGTTGTTGTCGGTGACCAGGTAGCAGGGATTGCCTTCGGGGGTGGGCCAGGGGAGGAGGCGGGGGAAGGCCGGGCCGTGCGCGTCGCTGTTCGCTTGTCCCATTACGCGGCCACCTCCGGCGCACCGATCACGTGCTCGTCGAGGTCGATCCCGAAGTCGGCGGCCAGTACAAGGGCGAGTCGTCGGCGTTGCTGGAGGGCGGCCTCGCGCTCGTACGCGGTGAGGTAGGGGCGGACCAGAGCGGAGTCGGCGCCGTCGAGGAGGGTGGCCAGGCCGTACGGCGACCGGTGGCCGGGGAGGTGCGGGGGCTCGGCGGTGAGGGGGCAGCGTACGAGGGTGAGGTGCAGGTGGGGGAACGGGTGACGGTCAGGGCGGCGGCGCCGTTTCCCGGTGCCGGGGGCGAAGAGGAGGCGCAGCCATTGGAGGGCGCGGGGGATAAGGTCGTGCATGTCGACGCTCCTTGTAAGCGTTGGCCGTGCCCCGGGAGGTCTAGCCACCTCGCCGGGGTCCTGTCATTTCGACCATACCGGTAACTGCGTCCCCCTGCACCCCACAGATATGCTCCGCGCCCCACTGCGGCGGAACGCGTTCTACTCCTGCGATGTGCGCAAGGCTGCGGCACGGTGGAAACATGACCGAGCTTCCGCGCTATGAGTACGTGAAACTCGCCGACGCCATCGCGGCAGACATCGCCTCCGGGAAACTGCCGCAAGGGGCCGCACTGCCTGGCGAGCGCGCCATGACGGATCTGCACCGCGTGAGCATCGGCACCGTGCGCCGCGCCATCGTGGAACTCCGAAAACGAGGGCTGGTCGCGACGCTGCCCGCGAAGGGGACGTACGTCATCGGGATGCCGGAGTCAGACGGTGACGCCCACAAAGGGGACGGATCGAACGTCTGAAGGGGCTGCGCATTGCACTGAGCGTCCCCTGCCGCTCTGTTGACCACTCGGCATCAGCAGCCCACCACCCGCCCCGCTTCTTTCGGGCGCTGGCGCCGGTGGTGGGCGCTCAGTTCGCCAAGGCCGATTCGTCGGTCGTGTCGTCGCGCTGTCCTGACGAGTCCATGTTGTCTTCAAGAGTGGGGAAGGACACGGTCCGTAGGATCGCCACCGTTCCGTCGCAGAACTCACCCCAGTATTCGGTGGATGCCGTATGAAGGGTGAAGACGGCGGTGTACGGGCCGGTAGGGAATGGAACGTGGACCTCGATCTGACCGGTCAGCAGTTTCTTGGGCTGGCCGTCCGCCGTGATCGCCGGGTTGAGACTGAGCTCGCGCAGGGTGACGCAGGAGACCGCAGGGCCGCAAGGCAGGTCCATCCACCGGGCGTCGTTCAGGGGATCGCTACTCAGCGCGGCGAGGATGCCCTGTGCCGCGATCTCCGGATCCGTCTGATCTGTCTCGACGGCGGCTACGGTGAAGGCGCATTGGACGACACCGCCGTCGTCCGTGGAGAACAGGCCCAGCGCTGAGTAGGCGAGACCGCTGTCCGACAGATATTCGGCGATGGCCTCGAAGTAAGGAGCCGCGGGGGTCCAGATGGTCTCGTCGCCCCGGGAGTACAGCTCCCGTACGAAGGTGTGGGCGAGTTCGGCGCGTTCCTCCGGGGTGCCGGCGAGCGGGAGCGCGAAGAAGCCGCCGGGGGCGACGAACGTCATCGGCGGGACGGGGTTGTCGTCGGTGCCTGGATTGGGCGGAGTGATATCGGTGGGGGTGGCCATGGGGCGCTGTCCTGAAGTCGTGATCGGTCAGAAGCCGTAGTCACCGGGCTGGGGGTTCACTTCTTCGCCGTCAGGGCCCATCAGACGGATTACGGCGATGCGCTGCCCGACCGGCGGGTCCTCTGGGCCCAGTTGTTCGGCGAGGAAGTTGCCGCTCGGTCGTCGGCTGACCACGGGGGGAGCGGCGAAGCCGCTCTCTGCAACCATGGCGTTGACTGTGCGGCGCTGCCCGGGCGTGAGTGCGTCGAGGGGAATCAGTTCGTTCGGGATGGTCAGATAACGGAACCACTCGCCGGTGTATACGTGAAGGCGGCACCAAGAGCCGTCGGTGAAGCAGATGACGGTGTCCGCCTTGTCCTTGCTGTACGCCTTCCTCTCCACGGCCGCGATGTCACGGCGCCCGCACTCCCACAGGACCTCGGCCTCGCGGCCGCTGCCACCCGGGTACCCGATGAGGACGATTCGTTGGTCGGTGACGAACGCTTTGGTCTGATAGGAGGCATGCCTCCGGCCTCGATCGAGCTGCCAGGGCAGGGTGCGGGCGAGAGTATCCCGTGCAGCCCACATGACCGGGAAGTCCTCGACCTCGTTTTCGGGATCCTCCGGTGGCGTTTTGACGGGGCCGGAAGGGCCCTTGATGGTGCTGCCGGACCCGGCCAGGCTTTCCAGACCACCCACGACCACTGCAAAGAGCCCGATCAGGCCGGACCGGCCGGCGGAACGAGCCCGGCCACGATTCTCGGTCCGCGGGGTGTAAGTCGGTCCTTCGGGCCAGCCAGGAAGGGCGCCCTGGATGTCGTTCCGCTCCGTGTCGCGGAACCAGCGCATGCCGGAGACCTTGGGCGCGACACCAGTGGCAAAGGTGACGAGGCACCGGGTAAGCAGTAGTTCTCCGGGACGAGGTTGCCAGGTAGTCATGCAGTGTGCCTTCGGTCGTCAGGGGGAGGTTGCGGCTTCGTTGAGGCGATCACCCGCGGTGAAGTGTTCATGCGCGGCACTGACGATACTGACCGCCTTCGGGCCGATCTTGAACGCTCCGTCGATGCCTCGGCCCAGTTTGCTGAACGGGTCGACAGCCATCTTCCCCGGCGCGAGCAGATTCCAGGACTTCGTGCCCAGTGTCTGTCCCTGCCGATAACCCGCGTTCATGACCCCGGCCAAGCGGTTCAGTTTCGTGCTGTCGCTCCCCACCAACCGCATCGGACTCTTGCCCCAGAGCGCTACGGTCTTCCCGAAGGTTTCCAGGCGTTTCCCGCCCATCACTGCCTCGGCCTTCTCACCGAAGGAGACGAAGTTCCGGGAGGCAGCCGGACCCAGATCCCTGAACCCGGCGCCGAAGACAGTCTCCGCAGACTCCGCCACCCCCTTTTCAACCACGACTCCCTCCTTGCCGAAGGCGCCAATGCCCGGCAGTAGACCGAGTGCGTCCAACCCCAACTGCATCCAGGTGACGTCCGCTCCAGCTGCCATGGCAATCGAGTGGGACAACAAGGCCAGCCCACTTGTGAGGATGGCCGCCGCACCGAAGATCGCTCCCAAGGGTTCGAAGGGGAGCGTGATGATGGCCAGAAGGCCCAGCACTGCCGTGAGATCGCTCAAAATGTCGCCGACCATCTTGATCAGGTCCGCGTGATCTTCCAGCCACTTCCCTGTGGCATTCCACGCATCCTCGATCCCGTGCCCCAGCTTGTCCCAGAAGCCGGGCTCGTCGGGCGCGATGTCGGCGGCCTTGTCGAGTTCCTTGCCGATCTGCCGGGCAGCTTGGCGGTACTCCTCTTCCAGCTCGTGGACCTTCTGAATGACGCCGTCCACGGCGCTGGAGGCCTTGCCCAGTTCCATGCTGCCGTCGCTGCCGGCCTTCCCCTCGGCCTCTGCCTTGGCGTCGAGTTTTTCTCCGGCGCTCTTCTCCAGCCGGTCCGCCCGGTCCTGGAAGTCCTGGAGTTCGCCTGCCCAGCGGTGCAGGGCACGGGAGGCCTTGTCGAAGGAGTCGTGGCTCTTGCGGACGAGCGGGGTGACGTCCTTGTCGATGTAGTCGGTGAACGCGATCGCGGTCTTGCCCTTCCAGGCCCCGCACTCGATGCGTTCCAACTCACCGAGCGCCGTACCCAGCTCGCCGGCGAGCTTGCCGAGTTGCTTCGCGAGATCCCGGGTGTCCTCCACGCTCCCCGGCGTGGGATCCCAGCCTATGTGGGGGAAGGCAGGCCGTTGCCCAGCCACGTCACTTGCCCTTCTGCTGCGGAGCCTTGAGGGACTCTGCCAGGTCCAGGTCGAGCTTGCCGAAGCTTTCCCCGATCTTGTTGATCATTTTCACGGCGCCCTGGGTGTGCTTGCCGAGCTGTTTGATGCCGTAGCTCCAGTCGTCGGCGAAGTCCTGGACGTCTTCGATGAGTTGCTTCTCGCCGACGGCCGAGGCGTCCGCGCTGCGGAGGGTGCGGCGGGTGGTCTCCATGCGGTCGCTGATGGACGAGAAGGTCTTCTTCAGGTCCTGGAAGATCGTGTCTTCGAGGCGCAGGTCACTCATGTCGGATTCCGGTCTCCTGGAGCGGCCCGGAGCCGCAACTCGGCGGGCCGCTCGCGTCTCGTCAGCGGTTGACCGCCTGGATTTCCTTCACGGTCACGTTCTGCTCGTACGTGGACAGGCCGTCGGGCAGGCCCGGCTGCCGTGCGGGCCCGTCGGGGTCGGCCGAGTCCGTCCAGGTCACCTTCCAGGTGATCGACGCCTTGAAGGGGTAGGTGCCGGTTCCGGACGAGCGTTGGTAGGTGACGTTGCAGGCTGCGTCCTTGCTGTCGACCGTGTAGCCGTCGTTGCCCTTCACCAGGTCGTACGTGCAGGTCTGTGGATCGGCATCCGACGTACCCGCGTCGACCCTGAGGGCCACGGGAGTCGCGACGGTCGTCGCGGCCATCTCGATGCCCTTGTAGTTGATGCTGGCAGTCGTCCAGACCCGGTCGAAGTTCCCCTCGAACTTCACCCGCGTACCGAGGTTCACCTTGAGGTGGTTCGGGCTCGGGTTCAGCACCACGGGCGGCTTCGGCAACTTGGTCGAGTTGTAGGCGAGTTCGGAGAGAATCTCCGGGGTCAACTGGTTGGGATCCGCCTTCGGCTGGGCAGGCGGGACCCAGATCTCCCAGTTGGCCGGAGTGACGGGACAGGCGTCGGTGTAGTTGTCGTTGCGGAACTGCACCTGCCACCAAAGGCCCTTGTCGCCCTTGTGGAAGTCCTCGTCGGCACGCTTCTTCGCATAGCTCGCGGCCGGTTCCTGAGCGCCCTTGTACGAGGACTTGATGAAGTCCGCGTACTCGTCCGGCGTGTACATCGGCTCGTACCAGCAGACGGGGGGCTTCCAGTTGGCGTTCGAGGAGGTCGTGGTCGCGGTAGAGGTGGACGAGCCAGTCGTCTTCTGGTTGATGCGGATGTGGGCGCCGATGGTGCCGGCGCCCGAGTCGGCGCCGGAATCCGAACCGGAACCGGTGCCGGAGCCGGCGGGCGGTTGATCAGTCCGAGTACCGCCCCCCTTGCCATCGACCTGGCCGTCCCCCGCGTAGGCGGGAGACAGGGTCCCGAGGGCCACAACGAGAGTCGCCGCAACGAGCGTCCCGAGAAGCGGACAAGCGGCTGTTGACCTCAGCCCTGTACGCACGCGGAGTCCGCCTTCTTCCAGTTCTGCTCGGTCACTTGCCAGTCACCGTGTGAGTCCTTCGCGGCCTGAAGCGTGTAGAAGATGAAGTCATCATTGCTCGGCTTGGTGCGCAGCACTTTGCCGGTTTTGATTTCCTTGCTGTAACCCTTGCTCTGGTCCTCGCAGTAACGGACGGCGGCCGTCTTGCCGCTCGCTACATCCGTGACCTCGAAGTTGAAGAAGCGGTAGTGGCCAGTGACGGTGAGGCCTTGTTTTCTGACCGTCGCAACTCGCTGAGTCCAGTATGAAAGGGCCGATGCGGCGAAGTAGCGGTTCATGTTGGCCGTCTGGCCCTGGCCCTCGGCGAAGGCTTCGAGCCGAGCCTGTGCCGAGTAGGAGACGTCCCGCAGGATGGCGTCCTTCGTGGCGTCCCCGGTCGACTGCCGCTCCACGGTCGTGTCGATATCCGATGGATAGGCGAACGTCGGTGCGTTCTTGTCGGCAGAGGCAGAGGCAGAGGCGGAGGGTGACGGAGAACTCGACCCTCCCGCACCGGCCCCCGCAATCTTGTCATTGCCCTTGGAGCTGTCGTCCCCGCCTCCGCACGCCGTCAGCAGCAGAGCTGCGGTCGCGGCGAGCGCGGCGGCAACGGGCAAGGTGCGGCGCTTCACTGTGGACTCCCCCGTGAGAATGAAGTTCGGCAAGAGTGCAAACGGTATCTGCGGGATCCCGGGTTTCGCCACCGCGAACTTCGCTGTAAATGTGATGATTGAGGACATTCGGGGTGGCCCTGCAGGGCGAGGTGGCCTCTGGTGATGGCGTGACATGGCCCCACCCCAGGCCGGCCGCATGGGCATTGTGAAGATTGCGCGGGCATGGCGTGGACGCCTGTATTGCCTGGCCGGGCGCCGCCCCCTCCTTTGAGCTCCCTTTGCGGTCCGTTGGTTGTAGCCCCGAAAACCCGCGACAGACAGTGACCCTGGTCCTCTGCGTCTCGCGGGGCGGCCGGTAGGCAGGTGTTCACGGGGGTAGTTGTGGCGGACCACGTCAAGGTGTCCACGAGTGAGTTGCGGGAGATCAGCAGATCTGTCGCGAAGTTGAAGTCCAACTTTGAACGTGCGAAGGATCTCGTCGACTCGTACGGCTCCGAGATCGGGTCCGGCGAGGTGGCCGATGCCCTCGGCGACTTCGCGGACGACTGGAAGAGGAAGCGCAAAGAGCTCTGTGACGGGCTGGAGTTCCTCGGGAAGACCGCGGGTGAGGCGGCGAAGGCCTACGACGGGGTCGATCAGCATCTCGCCGACGCGCTGGTCAAGGCTCAGCCGGGGGACAAGTGAGCGATCACGACTTCGCCGGCGTCGACTGGCAGACGGCCCGGTACGACGACAGGGAGTTCACGCCGGGGGATCCGTACGAGGTGGCCCGGCTCGGGAAGCGGATCTCCGACACCGCCAGGCTGATCGAGGAGCAGGCCGGCAAGCTGAACAACCTCGTCGACGGGAACGGGTGGGACTCCGATGCGGGGAGGGAGTTCACCAAGAAGACCGGCGCCACCGTCAAGCTGCTGAGCCAGTCGCATCAGCGGTACGCGGCGGCGGGGGCGGCGCTCGGTTCCTCCGTGCCGTACGAGCCCATCGCCGACACCGTGCGGGAGAACTGGGCCACCGCCCTCAACCATGCGCAGAACCGCGTGCGTTCCGCTCTGAAGAAGGCCGCGGCTGCCGATGCCGACAGCAGTAACTACCAGAAGCAGATCGATCAGCATCCGTCCGGTGACGACAACCACCCGGACAAGCAGAAGCTGAAGCGGCAGAAAGAGGCCTCGGACGGGGAGCTCGACGCCGCGAAGCGGGAGCTTCGGGCCGCGCTCGAGTACCGGGACACGCAGGCCGGGTATGCCGCCAAGGCGATACGGGACGCCATCGACCACGACGGGCTGAAGGATCCCAAGCACCACTGGTGGGACAACTGGAAGGACTGGGTCGCCACGATCGGCCACTGGGCAGGCGTGGTTGCCGGTGCGTTGTGCCTGTTGTCCCTGGTCATCGGCTGGATTCCCATCCTCGGCCCTTTGATCGTCGCGGTGGCCCTGGTCGCATCCGTGGTCGCCCTCGTCTGCGACACGGTCTCCGCCCTGGACGGCAAGGGCACCTGGTTGGACGTCGCCATCGACGTGGTCGGCGTGCTGTCGTTCGGGGCCGGGCGGATCCTGGGGACGACGGCCAAGGAGGCGGCCCTCGCGGCTCGTGGCTCGTCGGCGGCGAAGGACGTTCTGGCCGCGCGTGAGCTGGGCGCGAGCAAGGAGTTCGCGGCCGAGCTCGCCGAGACGCTCTCGGGGGTCAAACCAGGCAAGATCGGTGAGGCGCTGGCGAAGGGACCGACGAGTCTGCTGCCCAGGATGCGGTCGGTCGTCAGGGAATCCTTCGACATCAAGTCCTACTTCACCGCTATCGGCAAGAACGAGGACCTGGCCAAAGGCATCGTCCGCGAGGGCAAGCTGCCCAGACTGCGGATGCTCTCCGACTCCGAGTTCAAGGGTATGGCCCGTTCCGCCAACCGTCTCTACTGGGCGAGCCAGGTCGGGCCGACGGTCGCGGGGGTCCTGAATCTCTCGCCCACGACGGGCTTGGAGCGGTACGCCGAGGCCGACTTGTTCAGCAGCATCAAGAAGGGCGTACCCGGTCTCGGCGCCAACGGAATCCCCTTCTACAACGGACATCTGACCGTCCAGGGCTGACGTCCGGGGCCGACGAGAGAACGAGGGCACAGCACGTGGCACGACAAGGCGACGACGACAGCGTTGACGAGCGGTTCGCCCGGCTTCCGCCGACCGCGCAGACGGCGCTCGAGGAGAATGGGCTCGGTCTGCCCCAGCTGCGCCGGATGGCGCAGGAGGAGGGCGGCGAGCGGCGGGTGCGGCTCATCCTCTCCGAGTTCTCGCCGTCCCCTCCCGATCCGGTCGGGTGGTGGGAGTACGGCGGTGACATCGACGGACTGCGCCGCGGGCCCGTGTGGCCCTGGCTGCGGCTGCTCCTGGTGGCTGTCGCGAGCGTCGCCCTCTGTCTGCTCACCACGTACTGGATCAACCGCCAGGCGCTGTTCGTCGGCGTGGCCCTCGCCGTCCCCGTGGCCTGGGCCGCGTTCAGGACCCGATGGTCGCGTGGCGGGTTCGTGGCCCTTGGCCTGGTCGGGGCCGCGTACGTCGTCCTGGTCTGGACGGGCTCCTATGCCGCCGACGAGTGGTATCTGCAACTTCGTGGCCAAGAGGTCAAGGTCACTTATGAGAAGCCCGAGAACGTGGGCTCTCACGGGGTCGCGACTCTGGCCTGCCGGGTCAAACTTCCCGATGGATCTGTCCGTCAGGTGTTCGAGAACGACAAGGTCTGCACGGACGAGGTCATGGTCGGTACCAAATGGACCGCGGTGATCGACCCGTCGGACCATTACCGGCCGTTCCTGGGGCACAAGTCCGATATCGGCGGCACCGTGCCCGGCTACCTCTGCCTGGGCGCCGCCGCTGTCCTCGTCCTCGCCCCGCTGACCGCCGCCGTCATGAGCCGCACGAACGAAGTGCGGAGCAGGCGAGGCGGCGAGGCAAAGAGGACGGCGAGCATATGACCGACGCCCGGTCGGCCTCGGTCACCGCCACCCCCGTCCCACCCCCCTCCGACTACCGCCTGGCCGTCCCCGACGGCTGGGAGCGGATCGTGCTGGACAGCCCGGAGCGGTGGACCCACCGCATCGACAAGCTGGTCAAGCGGGGGCTGCGGCGGACACAGGCCACCCCGCAGCTGGAGGCCGCGCTGGCGGAGCGGATGCGGGCGCAGGCCGAGGCGGCGCAGGCCAACGGCGGTGTGGAGATGTACGTCGTCAACCAGGTCCTCGGCCAGGTCCCCGTCTCCGCCGGTCTGGTCGTGACGGTGCTGCGGCCGTCGCCCGGCACCGAACCCGGCGACCTCGGCGATATCGCCCGCTCCCTCGCCCTCCGCACCGACGCCGGTGACAGCGGCGCCGACGGCGTCACCCTCGTCAACCTCCCCGCCGGCCCCGCCGTACGCCACCGCTACCTCCGCCGGCCCGCCGCCGACGACCCCGACGGCAACAGGCTCGCCGTCGCCCACCTGGACGTCTACCTCGCCGTCCCGCAGAGCGGCCAGCGATTGCTGCTCTCCTTCTCGACGCCGACGGCTCCGCCCCTGGAGCCGCTGGTAGAGGCCTTGGTCACGCTGTTCGACGCCGTCGCCCGCACCCTGCAATGGATGGCCTGATGCCCGAGTTCGCCGCGTCCACGGTGCGTATGAAGGTGCCCGGGGACGCCATGTCCCTGCCGGTGCGCGTGCCGGAGGTCGACCTGCACGCGTGGGCCGCGGAGGCGGCCGCGCGCCGCGTCGGCCCCGACACCCCCGACCCGAAACTCCTCGCGGCCCTCGCCGCCGAACTCCGCGAGGCCGCCGCCGACTCCCGCGGGCGCGGCCCGGTCACCGCGCTGTCGTACGTCCCCGAGCCGCGCCTCGGTGAGCTCGCCCGGATCGAGTTGTCCGCGCTGGTCGCCGACGACACGTACCCGACCCTGACCGTCGACCTCCTCCAGCGCTATCTCGCCGCCCCGACCGCCGACTCCTACCGGCCGCCCGAGGCCGAGCTCCGTACCCTGCCCGCCGGGCCCGCGGTGCGCGTCCGGCACGCGTATGTCCGGGACGTCGGCCGGGACGGGCTGGGGACGATCATGGAGACGTGCGCGTACGGCATCCGGGCCGACGAGACGTGGGGGCTGGTGCTGCTGACGTCCTGGCAGGTGCCGGCCCACACGGACGCGCTGTGCGAGCTGACCGACGAACTGGCGCGGACCGTACGGGTCACGGCCTAGCCGGACGGTCGGGCCGCCGTCGGTACGGACCGTCCGGGGCACGGCCTGGCCGCAATGGTCAGGCCGACGTCAGCCGGCCGACGAGGGGCTCGCCCTCCAAGGACGTCAGGCGGCACCAGGAGCCGTCCGTGAAGGTGATCCTGAAGTCCCGGCCGCCGACGCTGAACGGGCGTCGCTCGACGGTGGCGACCGTGCTCAGGTCCGTCTCCCAGAGGACTTCCTCCCAGGGTTCCCGGGGGTCCTGGAGTCCGCCGAGGACCAGCAGGCGGCGGTCGGTCAGGACGAGGTGGGTGACGTCCGTGTCGGGGCGGCGGGCCGGGTCGAGTTCCCAGGGGAGGGTACGGGCGATCGTGCCGGGGGCGGCCCACAGCACCGGGAAGTCCGTCTCCTCGTTCTCCGGGTCCTCGCTCCTGCCCAGCGAGCCGGAGCCGTTGGGACCGCTGCCGGAGGGCACGTTTCCGTCGAAGATCACGGCCACGGCGAGCACGCCCAGGAGGAACGCGACGCCCAGGACGGCCCGCACCACGAAGCCGATCCTCGATCTGAGGCGGTATGCCGGGCCCGTCGGCCAGCCCGGCAACTCGCCCTGTATGTCGTGGCGTTCGGGGTCGCGGAACCAGCGCCTGCCCTTGACCCGGTCCGCCGCGCCGGTCGCGAAGGACACCGGGGCGCGTGCCACGAGCTCCTCGCCGTCCGGGGGTTGCCAGGAGCGGCGCTGCGGCACGGTCACGGTCTGCCATCCTCACGGTCGTTCACGGCGGTGGAACCCGTCGTCCGGCCGGGTGATCCGTGATCCCGAGATCCTAGCCAGGCGGCCGTCCGGAACCGGCCGCTGTCGTGAGCACTTCGTGCAGGCCTCATGGGCGCACGGTGACGGTGCCGGGGACGGACCGGCCGCGAGCGGGGTGGGGAGGATTCACCGGCGCACACTTCGGGATCCCTTGATGTGTCCCGCATCTCAACCGCCGTACAGCTCAACGCGGTTGCAGATCGCAACGACGATTTCGGTGAGGTCAAGGAGTCCCGGCGCGCCTTGAGGGGCTTATGTGCGGCTGATACGGTGCGATCGCTTGACACTCACCCCGCGGCCGAGTATTTGGCCGGTTCGGGGTGATTGGTGTGGAGTGTCCGCTCTTGCTGTGCCGGTAGGCAGGGTGACGGGCGTTGACAGGTTTTCAGAGTTCTTGACAGACACTGTCTTGGCTGTAACGGGGAGCGGTTGCGTGAAGATCCAAGAGCGTACGGGGGCGGGCGCCGGTCGTTCCGCCGGGCCGGCTCAGCCTTCGGTCGGTGACCGGCTTCCCACCGCGCCTCGTGAGCGCAAGCCCGCTCTGGCCGCGCTCGCGGTGCTGCTGATCCTGCTCGGTGCGCTGGGCGCCACGACGCTCGTGCTGCAGGCCGGTGACCGGATCGAGGTCATCAAGATCACGCAGGACGTCCCTGCCGGTTCCTCGGTGACCAACAGCGACGTGACCTCGGTGATGGTCGCGTCCGACGACAGCATCCACTACGTCAAGTGGTCGCAGCTGGAGGACCTGAAGAAGCTCAAGGCCGTCAACACCATCCCCGGGGGCTCCCTCGCCGTCGGTGAGATGTTCGGCAGCGGCACCAGCCTCTCCGCCGGCAAGGCCGTCGTCGGTCTCGCCCTCAAGGAGGGCCAGTACCCGGTCGGGCTCAAGGTCGGTGACGTCGTCGCCGCCTACCGCGTCAGCAGCAACGGCTCCTCGACCAACGGCAGTTCGTCTTCGTCGTCGGACGGCAGCGACTCCCCGATCGTCGGCCAGGCCAAGGTCAGCTCCGTGCCGAGCACGACGGGCGGCGACAGCTCCCTCGTCAGCAGCACCAACTACGCCGTCACGCTCACCGTCGACAGCGACGCCGCCGCCGTGCTCGCCCAGGCCGCCGCCACCGGTTCGGTCGCCCTCGTCCTTGTGCCCGGCGCGTCCGGCAACAGCAACTAGAAGGCGGCCCCACCCCATGGCGCTCATCGCAATCGCCGCCGACAAGGGTTCCCCCGGCGTCACCACCGCGGCCGTCGCGCTGGCCGCGGTCTGGCCGCGCCGGGTCCTGCTCGCCGAGGCCGACCCGGCCGGTGGCGACCTCGTCTACCGCAGTGCCGCCGCGCACGGCGGGCCGCTGAATCCGAACACCGGCATGCTGTCCATCGCCGCCACGGCGCGGCGAGGGCTCGTACCGGATCAACTCTGGGACCACGTCCAGCCGTTGAGCGGCGGGCTCGAGGTGCTCGTCGGGCTCGGGATAGCCGAGCACGCCGCCGGGCTCGCCGGGCTGTGGCCCACGCTCGGGCACGCCTTCGCCTCCCTCGCCGACTCCCCGAACGCCCCGGCCGACGTCATCGCCGACTGCGGACGGATCAGCGGGGACACGCCGGCCGTGGAGATGTTCCCGCACGCCGCCCTGGTGCTGCTGGTCTCGCGGACCGAGCCCGAGGCGCTCGCCCGGGTCCGGGACCGGGCCGCCGCCCTCGCGCAGAAGCTGCACGGCGGTCCGCGCGGCGCCGCCGCCCTCTCCACCCCGCTGATCGGGGTGATCCTGGTCGCCGACCCGGCCGGTGCCGGCAAGCTGGTCAACCAGGTCAACGACATGCTCGTGCACGCCCAGACCGGCGCCCGCGTCGTGGGCACCATCGCCGACGACCCGGCCGGCGCCGACCAGCTGGCCGGCCGCAAGCGCGGGCGCCTCGACAAGTCCCTGCTCATCCGCTCGGCCCGCAAGGTCACCGCCGACCTCCACCAGCAGTACGGCGCCGCCTGGACCGTACCGGCGTCCGTACCGCCGCAGGCGCCCCACGCGGGGGCCGGCCGATGACCGCTGTCGACCACCAGTTGGTCAAGCGGTTCCGGCAGGACGCCGGCGACCGTATCGCCGAGCAGCGCCGCCAGGACCAGGCGTCCGGCGTGACGCCGATGTCCACCGAGGACGAACGGCAGTACGCCCGCGCGGTCATAGCCCAGATCCTGGAGGAGTACGCCCGCGCGGAGATCAACGCCGGGCGCACCCCGCTGGACGCGGAGACCGAGGAGCAGTACGCGGCCGCCGTGCACGCGGCGCTGTTCGGCGTGGGGCGGCTGCAGCCGCTGCTCGACGACCCGGACGTCGAGAACATCGACATCAACGGGTGCGACCAGGTCTTCGTCGGGTTCAGCGACGGGCGGGAGGTCGTCGGGGATCCCGTCGCGGAGACCGACGAGGAGCTCATCGAGCTCATCCAGGTGCTCGGCGCCTACTCCGGTCTGTCGTCGCGGCCCTTCGACTCCGCCAACCCGCAGCTCGACCTCCGCCTTCCCGACGGCTCCCGGCTCTCCGCCGTCATGGACGTCACCCGGCGGCCCGCGCTCTCCATCCGCCGCGCCCGCATGGGCAAGGTCTTCATCTCCGACCTGGTGGGGAACGGGACGCTCACGCCCGAGGTGGCGCACTTCATGGCCTGCGCCGTCCGTGCCCGCAAGAACATCATGATCGCGGGGGCGACCAACGCCGGCAAGACGACGCTGCTGCGCGCCCTCGCCAACGAAATCCCGCCGCACGAACGGCTCATCACCGTGGAGCGGGCGCTGGAGCTGGGGCTGGACACCTTCCACGACCTGCACCCGAACGTCGTCGCGTTCGAGGAGCGGCTGCCCAACTCCGAGGGCCAGGGCACTATTTCGATGGCCGAGCTGGTGCGCCGGTCGCTTCGTATGAACCCCTCGCGGGTCATCGTCGGCGAGGTCCTCGGCGACGAGATCGTCACCATGCTCAACGCGATGTCGCAGGGCAACGACGGGTCGCTGTCCACGATCCACGCGAACAGCTCCAGCGAGGTCTTCAACCGCATCTCGACCTACGCGCTCCAGGCCTCCGAGCGGCTGCCCATCGAGGCCAGCCAGATGCTGATCGCGGGCGCGGTGAACTTCGTCGTCTTCATCCAGCGGCGCAACAACTACCAGACCGGCGGCCGCCTCCAGCGCATGGTCACCTCGGTCCGTGAGGTCAACGGCGTGGACGGCAGGGTGCTGTCCAGCGAGGTGTTCGCGGAGGCCCCCGACGGCCGGGTCGTCCCGCACGCGCCCATAGCCTGCCTGGAGGACCTGATGGCCCAGGGCTACCAGCCGCACGGGGCGTGGGGGTGACGTGACATGAACCTGGATTCCCTGGGCTCCATGGGCGGGCTCTTCTCCACCACGGTCCTCTACGCCCTCGGCTGCGGAGTCGCCGTCGGCGGCGGGCTCGCGCTGCTGATCCTGGCGGTCCGCGGCCTGCCCGCCAAGCCCGACCACGAGAAGCAGAAGGCGAACGAACGGGCCGCCGAGCTCATCCGGTTCGCCGGTCAGCGCGGCTCCCTCGCCGCCATCATCGGCCTCGCCGTCCTGCTGCTGACCCGCTGGGCGGTGGCCGGCATCGCGGCCGGCGTCCTCGTCTTCTTCTGGGACAGGCTGTTCGGCGGCGCCGCCGAGGAGCGGGCCGCGATGAAGCGTGTGGAGGCACTCGCCTCCTGGACCGAGTCGCTGCGCGACACGATCGCCGGTGCGGTCGGCCTCGAGCAGGCCATCCCGGCCTCGGCCCGGGCCGCCGCGCCGATCCTGCGGCCGCACCTCGACGCCCTCGTCGACCGGCTGCGCGCCCGCACCCCGCTGCCCGACGCGCTCCAGCACCTCGCCGACGAGATCGACGACGCGTCCGCCGACATCATCGTGGCGGCGCTCATCCTCAACGCCCGCCTCCGCGGCCCCGGTCTGCGCCAGGTGCTGGGCGCGCTCGCCAAGTCGTCGCGCGAGGAGGTCGACATGCGCCAGCGCGTGATGGCCCAGCGGGCGTCCACGCGGCGCTCGGTGCAGATCGTCGTCGCCGTGTCGGTCGCGTTCGTCCTCGGCCTCGCCGTCTTCAACCGGGACTTCGTCGCGCCGTACGGCACCGCCGTCGGCCAGCTGGTCCTCGCCCTGGTCTGCGGGCTGTTCGCGCTCGGCTTCTGGTGGCTGCGCAAGCTGTCCACCATCGAGACGCCGGAGCGGTTCCTGGTCCGCGACCAGTCGTCCGTGCAGTTCGTACGGCCGCCCCGCACCGCTCCCGGCCAGCCCGGTACGCCCGGTCATCCCGGCCGGCAACAGCTCCCCACCGAGGAAGGAGCCCGCCGGTGAACCTCACGATGCCGATCGTCGTCGGCGTGACCCTGGGGCTCGGCGTCTACGTCCTGATCCGCGCCCTGATGCCGTCCAGGCGCAGCGCGGTCGCCCAGGTCGCCCGGATCGACGCGATGCGGGCGCGCGGCGCGGCCTACGAGTCGGCGCGGCAGACGCAGGACACCGGCAGGTTCGGCACGCTGCGCGCCGAGGTCGGCGAGCGGGTCGCCGAGTTCTACCGGCAGCAGGGCTGGGAACAGCGCTCGCTCCGGGCCGACCTCGCCGTGCTGGACCGCAGCTGGGAGAAGTTCCTGGCGACCAAGGTGCTGCTCGCGGCGGCAGGCCTCATCTTCGGACCGTTCCTGTTCGCCGTCGTCTACACGATGGGCTTCGGCCGCAACCCGGTCATCCCGGTCTGGCTGGCCCTGGCCTGCTCGGCCCTGTTCTTCTTCCTGCCCGACCTGGAGGTACGACGGGACGCGGCCGAGAAGCGCCGGGATCTGCGGCGCGTGATCGGGGCGTACCTCGACCTGGTGTCGATGAGCCTCGCCGGCGGCCGCGGCCTGCCCGAGGCCCTGATGGCGGCCGCCGAGGTCTCCGACGGCTGGGCCAACCAGCGCATCCGCAACGCCCTCGCCGACGCTCGCATCACCGGTGTCAGCCAGTGGCAGGCGCTGGGCGCGCTCGGCGAGGAGCTCGGTGTGGAGGAGCTCAAGGACCTCTCCGCCTCTCTCGCCCTGGTCGCGGACGACGGTGCCAAGGTCCGCGAGTCCCTCGCCTCCCGCGCCGAGACCATGCGCCACCGCGAACTCGCCGAGATCGAGGGCAGCGCGGGCGAGAAGTCCCAGTCGATGCTCGTCGCCCAGCTGCTGCTGTGCGCCGGCTTCCTGGTTTTCCTGATCTTCCCGGCGGCGATGCGGGTGTTCCAGGTGTGAGCTGACCCGAGCTGAATCGAGAACCTTCGCCAACTGCTGTTTCGAGAGGACAAGTCATCATGAACACACGGAACTTCAGCACCGGGATCCCGGCGGTGGACTTCCTGGTCACCTTCCTCCAGGGCCGGGTGCAGCGCGCCCGCTCCGGCGAACTCGACCGCGGTGCCTCCGCCGTCGAGTGGGTCATCATCTCCGCGGTCGTCGTGGCGATCGTCGGCGTGGTGGCCGCCATCATCAGCAAGGCGCTGCAGGGCGGTGCCACCAAGGTCGGCAACTGCATCCAGGGTGCGAGCGACAGCAAGACCTGCTGAGCGGGCGGGCAGGCGCACGACGGGGACGAAACGGGGATGACGGGGGTCTGTGTGGACGTGAACGGATGGCTGCGCCGCCGGGCCGCCGCCGCGCGCGGTGACTCGGGCATGACGGCGATCGAGTTCGTGTTTCTCACCCCCGTTCTCTTCTTCATGATCTTCGCGACGGTGCAGTTCGCGCTGTACTTCTTCGCCGACCACGTGGCCCAGGCGGCGGCCCAGGCCGGCGCCCGCAAGGCCCGCGCCACCGCCGACGCGGAGCCCGGCGCCTGGCGCGGCGAGGCCCAGGACGTGGTCGACTCCTACATCAGGCAACTCGGCCCGCAGCTGGTCCTGTCGCCCGACGTGACGATGCTCCAGCCGGAGCAGACCACGGTCGGTGTCGAGATCACGGCCCGCATCCCGACGGTGTTCCCGGGCCTGGACCTGAAGGTGCACGCACGGTCCGCGGGGCCGGTGGAGCGCTTCGTGGAGGACAGGAACTAGATGTCCGCGGTGGAGAAGAGAGCTCTGGCCGACGACCGGGGGCTGTCGACCGTCGAGGTCGTCATCCTGGCCCCGGTCATGATCCTGTTCATCCTGGTCCTGGTCGCCTTCGGCCAGCTCGTCGACGGGCGCGGGGCCATCGACGGGGCCGCGCGGGACGCGGCCCGCGCCGGGTCCATCCAGAAGGACCACGCCACGGCCATGTCGGAGGCCCAGAAGGCCGCCGAGGCCGACCTGTCCGACGTCTGCTCGGGGCCGGTCTCCGTCGTCCAGACCAGCGCGGGCTTCGAGTCCGGCGGCATCTTCACGGTCGAGGTGAGCTGCAGGGTGCGGGGCCTGGCCATGCTGGGCCTGGACATCCCGACGACCCTGTCCTCGACGTTCTCTTCGCCCCTCGACCCCTTCCGGAGGGCGGCATGAGCCTTGCGGTGCTGCGCAGTTGGTGGACCGCCCGCCGGCTCCGTCTCGACGACCGGGGCTCGGGCGCCGGCGCGGTCATCATCTTCGCCCTGGTCTTCCTCGCCCTGTCCGCCTTCGTCATCGACGGCGGCCTGTCCATCTCCAAGCGCGAACGGGCCGCCGACATCGCGGAACAGGCGGCCCGTTACGCGGCCCAGGACATCGACCTGGACAAGCTGTACGAGAACCAGGGCGAAGCACCGATCAACTTCCAGGACTGCGACGCCCGGGTGAAGACCTTCGCCCGCGAGATGGACATGTCCGCCGCCGACGTCGCGGGCACCCACTGCACCGCCGCCGACACCCAACAGGTCCAGGTCGAGGTCCAGTTGACATACGAACCGGTCTTCACGGGGATGTTCTACGGCGGCGCGATCGTGGTGCACGGCGAGGCCACGGCGGAGAACGAGGTCGGTTAGGCGCTGGGCGCTCCGCTGGAAGGGCCGCGATGTGCCGTCGTTCGTCCGCGGCGTCGTTGTG
The DNA here is from genome assembly GCF_042899865.1 of Streptomyces sp. NPDC013157. Classification (NCBI taxonomy): domain Bacteria; kingdom Bacillati; phylum Actinomycetota; class Actinomycetes; order Kitasatosporales; family Streptomycetaceae; genus Streptomyces; species Streptomyces sp. NPDC013157. The sequence goes on from NZ_JBIBAK010000011.1 coordinate 165,373, forward strand.
GCTGGTCGCGCCCACGCGGCGGTAGCCGCACATGCAATGCAGCGCCGCGCCCTTTCAGGGCGCTGACTCAGGCCTTGGGCCAGAGGTGGTGCGGCTGCCGTGGCCGTGGGTGCGGCCGTTGCCGTTGCCGTGACCGTGCGGGGGCGGGCAGTCGTCGTCGGGCGGCGTGACCGGATCCGGGTCGGCCGGTGCCGGGTCGGGGTCCGTGACGGGCGGGGGGTCCACGGGAGTCGGGTCCGCCGGGGGCGTGGGATCCGCCGGGGGAGCGGGATCGGCGGGCGGTGTCGGCTCCGCCGGGGGAGTGGGGGCCGTGGGCCCGGAGGGCGGCGTCGGCTCCGTCGGCGCGGGCGGAGTGCTGCCCCGGTCGCCGTCCCCGGTCCCGTCGCCCCCTGGGGGTTCCGTCGTCGAGCCGCCGTCGCTGCTGCCCGAGGGCGACTGCGCCGCGGGCTCGGGAGAGGACACGGCCGCCGCGGAATCGCCTCCGCCCGCACCGTCGTCGTCCGCGGCCTGCGGCCGTACCGCCTCCCCGCCGCTCTGAACCGGTGTCACCGCCTGCCGCGTCGCGGGCGGGTCCGTCGGGGCCACCGGCTGTCCGGCCACGGGTACCTGCGCCACCGGCGCGTCGGCGACCGGTGTCCGGGCGGGGACGGAGGCGGACTGGCCGGGGCCGAGTATCAGCACCAGCGCGGCCGCACCGGCCGCCATCGCGCCCGCCGCCGCGACCACCACCGGCGCCTTCGTGCCGGCGACACCGGTGGCCTGCCGCACGCCGTGCAGCACCCCGCTGCCGCCCCCGCCCGCGGCGTGGCCGCCCGCCGAGGCCCCGGCCGCGGTCAGGGTCAGCAGGAACCTGCCGGCCGTGCCGCCCACCGCGAACACCAGCAGGGCCGGGCCGACCAGGGCGGGGAGCCGGTCGTTGGCGCTCATCAGGGCGGCGAGCCGGGTCCGGCAGTCCTCGCAGGCGTCCACGTGGCCGAGCAGCCGGTCGGACTGACGCTCCGTCGCGGCGCCGCGCACGTACGCGGGCATCCGGCCCCAGTGGACCTGGCAGGCGGGGTCGTCCGGGGCCCCGGTCTGGGTGCGCAGGAAGGCCTGCCGCATCCCCTCCCGGGCGCGGTGCAGCAGGACGGCGGTGGCTCCCTCCTTCGTGCCCAGCTGCGGACCGATCTGGGCCAGCGGCTGGCCCTCCGCCTCGGCCAGCCACAGGGCCTTGACCCAGCGTTCGGGCAACTGGGCCAGGACGCGGACGAGCAGGTCGACGGAGGAGACGTGCTCGGCGGGGTCCTCGCCGTGCCGGCCGGACTCGGCCTGCTCGTCCCCGTGCGGGTCGCGGGGCGTCTCGCGCGCGGCACTGTTCGCGGCGTACGCGAGGTGCCGGACGGTCGTCGTCAGGTACGCCGACACGTTGTCGATCTCGTGGCCCTCGGCCAGCCGCCGCCAGACCCGGAAGTGCGCCTCGGCGACGAGGTCTTCGGCGACCCAGGCGTTGCGGGTGAGGGAGCGGGCGTACGCGACGAGCCGCGGCTGCTGTTCCTCGTAGATCCGGGCGTAGGCGGTGGTGCTGATGACTGCAGAGGAACCGTCGTGCATGGCGGAACGCTCCAGGTGCCGGCTCAGGGGCGGGAGAAGGTTTGTCAGCGTAGATGACGAAACTTTCAAGCAAAGTTTCCAGCGCATCAAGAAGTGACGCATGTCACTCAACTTCCTTGCGTTTCCGGCGTAATCAATCCGGGGCCGGGAGCTCTCACTTGTACGACGGCCCACCACGCACCCCCGGAGACGATCCGTGCCCATCACGCTCGAGCAGCCCACCGGCGCCCGCCTGCTCACCGCCGACGAGCAGGAGGTGGCGGTCCCCGCGACGCTCCGCTACACCTCGGCCGACCCGCAGGCCGTGCACTTCGTCTTCCCGCCGTGGATCTCCCTGGACGGCGAGGAGGTCACCTGGACCTTCGCGCGGGCCCTGCTGGAGGAGGGCCTGGCGGGTCCGGCCGTGCTCGGCAACGTGCACGTGCGCCCGTACGGCGACTCCCGCACGGTCGTCGAACTCCGCGCGGAGGAGGGCGTGGCGGCGATCAGCTTCCCGACCTCCGCCCTCACCCGCTTCCTGCTGTCCTCGCTGCGGGTCGGCGGCTGACGGACTGTGCGGGATGTGTGGAGGGGGTGTGCGCGGGGCGGGTGGCGGTAACTCCGGCCAATGGGGAACGGGTTGCCGAAAGCGGAGAAGTCGGGCGGTGGTCGGTCGTTCTACCCCTTCGACGCTGTCGGTGCCAGTCAATAGGATCGGCAAGGGGACCTCGGCAGGCTCGATGTGCCCCCGGCCCACTCCTTCCGCACACGACCCCGGGACACCCGCCATGGCGCGACGCAGCACATCAAGCTCGACGGGAAGGCCGACGGGCACCGGTCCGTCGGGTCCGCGGAACCGGACCCCGCAGCCGGTGCGGCTGCGTCGGCGTACGTTCGGGGACGTCGTCAAGGCGTTCCTCGCCTTCGTGGTGCTGCTCGTCCTCGTCGTCGGCGTCCCCGGCGCCCTCGCCGTGACGGTCGGCTGGCCCCTGCCGCGCAGCGCGCCCAGCATGGACTGGCTGTCGCAGCCGATCGACGTACAGACGTTCCTGAACGCGCTGACGGTCGTCGTCTGGCTGGCCTGGGCCCAGTTCACGGCCTGCGTGCTGGTGGAGGTCAAGGCGGCCGTCTCCGGTGTCGGCCTGCCCGGCCGGGTCCCCGGCGCCGGCCCCAGCCAGCTGCTCGCCCGTCAGCTCGTGGCCGCGCTGCTGCTGGTCGGCGCCACCGCCGCCAGCTTCACCCCGGGCCTCTCCCAGCTCGGCCACAGCCTGGAGGGCAACCAGAAGGGCACGGTGGCCACCGCGCAGGCGACCCCCGGCATCCTCGCCCAGCAGCAGGAGCAGGCGAAGAGCACCGCCGCCGCCCTCGCCGAGCAGGCCGGCCATGCCGCGGCCCAGGCCGAACAGGGCGGCTCCACCGCCACGCACGGGGCGACGAAGTACTACCGGATCCAGCCGCCCGAGGGCCGCCACCACGACTCCCTGTGGGAGATAGCGCAGCGCCACCTCGGCGACGGCCGCCGGTACAAGGAGATCTACGAGCTCAACAAGGACCGCGTCCAGCCCGACGGCTCCCGGCTCTCCGAGGCCAGCCTCATCCGTCCCGGCTGGATCATGGAGATGCCCGGCGACGCGCACGGCGGCGAGCTCGTCGCGAACCCCGACGCGCACGTCTCGCCGGAGGTCCGGCAGCAGATCGGGGACTACGCGCAGACCGGTGACCACGCCCAGCACCAGCAGCAGCACCAGGAGCAGGGCGGCGGGCAGCACGCGGGCGAGGACGGCGCCACCGCCCAGATCACCGTGCCCGCCCAGCGCCAGGCCGGCGACACCGCGACGCCCGCCGCACAGGAGTCCGGCAGCCACTCGTCCGGCCACTCCTTCGGTCTGCCCGAAGCCCTCCTCGGCGCCCCCCTCCTCGCCGCCGGCCTGCTCGCCGCCCTCGGCCGCCGGCGCCGGCAGGCCCTGTGGCAGTCGGCGCTGGGTGCCGTCGGCGGCCGCCGCGGCATGGAGCCGCCGATCCCGACCGGCGACGCCCAGGACGTGCAGGACGCGCTGCTGGTCGGCGCCGACCCGGAGGGCGTACGCCTGCTCGACCGGTCGCTCCGCGCCCTCGCCGCCGCCCTCACCGCCGAGTCCCGTTCCCTGCCCGTCGTCTACGCGGCCTGGCTCAGCCACGGCGACCTGCACCTGCAGCTCGCCCAGCCGGCCGGCAAGCCCCCGGCGCCCTGGCAGCTCGGCCAGGACCAGACGTTCTGGACGCTGTCCCGCGCGGACGCCGAGCGCTACGAGGACACCGACGCGGCGGCGCCGTACCCCGGTCTGGTCAGCCTCGGCACCATGGACGAGTCGCGGCTGCTGCTCAACCTGGAGGCCGTGCCCGGCATCGTCTCGCTGAGCGGCCGCGAGGCCGACCGGGCCGCCGTGTTCGCCTCCGTCGCCGCCGAACTCGCCACAAACGGCTGGTCGGACCGGATGACCATCACCCTCGTCGGCTTCGGCGCGGACCTCACCGCGCTCGCCCCCAACCGGCTGCGCCATCTCGACGACGTGGAGGCGCTGTTCGAGACGATGGAGGCGGAGACCCGGCAGCGGCGGGGCGCGCTGGGCGCCGCCGACCACCACTCGGTCCTCACCGGCCGGACCGGGCCCGCCCAGCACACCCGCTGGGCACCGAACCTCGTACTGCTCGCCACCCAGCCGACCGCCGAGGACGCCGTGCGCCTCGCCGAACTCGCCGCCGACGCCGCCCGGCTCGGCATCGGCTACCTGGTCGGCAGCGAGAGCGACGACCTGCCCGGCGCCGCCTGGGCGATGGAGATCACCCCGGACGGCAGGCTCCTCGCCCCGCTCCTCGGCCTCGAACTCGAGGCCCAGCTGCTGCCCGCGGTCCAGCAGCGCGCGGTCGTCGAACTCTTCGTGGAGGCCGACCCCGAGCGCGACCCCGACGGGCCCACCACCACCCCGCCGTTCCTCGTCGACATCAGCGAACAGGGCCGTCCCGCGGTGTACGCGCGGCTCGTCGGACCGTACGAGATCATCGGCCTGGAGACCCCCGACGGCGAGCGCAGCCCCCTCCTCCACGAGGCCCTCGCGCTGCTCCTCCTGCACCGTGAGGGCGTGCACCCGCGCGTGCTGTCGTCCGCGCTGTGGCCGCGGGGTGTGACGGAGGACGTCCGCGACGCCCTGCTGGAGCGGCTGCGCGGCTGGCTCGGCACCGACCCCGACGGCAGCCCCCGGCTGCGCGCGGACGCGGCCGGCCGCCTCACGCTCGCCAAGTCGGTCGTCTCCGACCTGGACGTGCTGCGCTCCCTCTACCACGAGGCCACCCAGGGCAAGGGCGTCGAGAGCCGCGCGGTCCGCGGCCGGCTGCTCACCGACGCGCTCGTCCTGGTGCGCGGCCCGCTCCTCGCCGACCGTGCGGAGGGCCGCTACCGCTGGCTCACCCACGAGATCATCGACGCCCAGCTGCCGCTGCTCGTCGCGGACATCGGTCTTGCGCTGTCCGCGTTCCACCTGGAGAAGGACCGCGCGGAGAAGGCGATCGAGGCGCTCGGCGCGGCGCTCAGGACCGCCCCGGCGGACGAGCGCCTCTGGAACGAGCTGCTGCGTGCCACGCACGCCACCGGCGACCCGGACCGGCTGCGCGCCCTCGCCGCCGACCTGATCGCCCGCAGCGGCGCGCGCGGTCTGCCCCCGCGCACCGAGGCCCTCCTCGACGAACTCCTCCCGACCTGGCGCGACGGCGCCGCCGCGACCGGATGACGACCGCCCTGGACCTCGCCCTCCCGGCCGCCGCCGCCCTCTGGGGCGCGACGGCCGGCGCCCTGCTGCCCCGCGCCGCGTACCGCTTCTCGACCCCGGCGGGGGAGGACCGGCGCACGACGTGCCCCGCGGGGCACCCCGTCAAAGGCTGGCTGGGCCGCGTGCCCTGCGGCGACTGCGCGACGACCGTCGCCGATCCCGGCACAGCCGAACCCACTGCCGACGAACGTGCGACCGCCGAACTTGCTGCCGCCGACGGCGAGGACGCCCCACCGGGGCCACCTGCACCTGACGACGAAAGCCGCACGGGTGGTGCGGGTGGGAACACCAAAACCGCAACCACCCACGCACCCGCACCCGCCCCCCTCACCCTCGCCCTCACCACCGCCCTCGTCTGCACAGCCCTCGCCCTCGCCACCGGCACCCGCCCCGAACTCGCCGTCTGGCTGCTCCTGGCCCCCGTCGGCGTACTTCTCGCGGTGGTCGACTTCCGCGTCCAACGGCTCCCCGACCCCCTCACGCTCCCCCTGGCGGCCGCCGCCCTCGCCCTCCTCGGGGCGGCCGTCCTGCTCCCCGAGCACGCCGGCGACTGGTTCACCTCCCTCTACGCGGCCCTCGCCCTCGGCGGCGCCTACTTCGTCCTCTTCCTCGTCAACCCGGGCGGCATGGGCTTCGGCGACGTCAAGCTGGCCCTCGGCACGGGCGCCGTCCTCGGCTGGTACGGCTGGCCCACCGTGCTGCTCGGCACCTTCGCCGGTTTCCTGCTGGGCGCCCTGTACGGCGGTGCGCTCGTCGTCGTACGCCGGGCGGGGCGCAAGACGGCGATCGCGTTCGGGCCGTTCCTGATCGCGGGGGCGTTCGCGGGGCTGCTGGTGGGGGCGTACACGGCCTGAGGTCGGGCCGTTCGAAAGGCGGGCACGGGGCTGGCGTAGGCTGGTTCGGTCCGTCCACAAGCCATTACGAAAGGGACGCGCCCGGTGACCGAGAAGGCCGACCTTCAGTCCGTCCTCGACCGTGCCGCTGCCGGTGGGCGGATCACTCCGGAAGAGGCGCTCGACCTCTACCGCGACGCCCCGCTGCACGCGCTGGGCGCCGCCGCCGACGCCGTACGCCGCCGCCGGTACGCGGGCACCGAGCACATCGCGACGTACATCATCGAGCGGAACATCAACTACACGAACGTGTGCGTCACGGCGTGCAAGTTCTGCGCCTTCTACGCGGCCCCCAAAGACACCGCCAAGGGCTGGACCCGCGACCTCGACGACATCCTGCGCCGCTGCGCGGAGACGGTCGAGCTGGGCGGCACCCAGATCATGTTCCAGGGCGGCCACCACCCGGACTACGGCGTCGAGTACTACGAGAAGCACTTCAAGGCCATCAAGGACGCGTTCCCGCAGCTGGTGATCCACTCCCTGGGCGCCTCCGAGGTCGAGCACATGGCCCGGATCTCCGGCGTCTCCGTCGAGGAGGCCATCACCCGCATCCACGAGGCCGGTCTGGACTCCTTCGCGGGCGCCGGCGCGGAGCTCCTCCCTGAGCGCCCCCGCAAGGCCATCGCGCCCCTCAAGGAGAGCGGCGAACGCTGGCTGGAGATCATGGAGACGGCCCACAAGCTGGGCGTCGAGTCCACGTCGACCATGCTCATGGGCACCGGCGAGACCAACGCCGAGCGCATCGAGCACCTGCGCATGATCCGCGACGTCCAGGACCGCACGGGCGGCTTCCGCGCCTTCATCCCGTACACCTACCAGCCCGAGAACAACCACCTGAAGGGCCGCACGCAGGCCACACTCTTCGAGTACCTGCGGATGATCGCGATCGCGCGCCTCTTCATGGACAACGTCGCCCACATCCAGGGCTCCTGGCTGACGACCGGCAAGGAGGTCGGCCAGCTCTCGCTCCACTACGGCGCGGACGACCTCGGCTCGATCATGCTGGAGGAGAACGTCGTGTCCTCCGCGGGCGCCAAGCACCGCTCCAACCGCCTGGAGATCATCGACCTGATCCGCAAGGCGGGCCGCGTCCCGGCGCAGCGCGCCACGACGTACGAGCACCTCGTGGTCCACGACGACCCGGCCAACGACCCGGTCGACGAGCGGGTGATGTCCCACATCTCCTCGACGGCGATCGAGGGCGGCACCGCCCACCCCGAGTTGAAGCTCCTCGCCTCCAACTGACGTAGCGGTGGAGACGATTCACACGGCGGACCGGGTCTTCGTCAGCTGGGACGCCGAGCCGGTCGAGAACGGCGCGGTGGTGGTCGTGACCGACCGGATCGCCGCGGTCGGAGCGTACGACGACCTGCGCGCACGCTTCCCGCGGGCACGGGTCCGCACCTGGCCGGGCGCCCTCGGCCCCGCCCGCCACCACGACGGCCCCCTCCCGGCCGCCCCCAGCCCACGGGAGCGCGTGCACGCCGTGCTGAAGCGGGGGGAGGCCGCGGTCCTGGAGCGGTACGTCGACTCACCCGAACTGAGGGCGGCGGCGGAGCGCAACGACGTCGTGATCACGCCGAGTCCGTGCCGGCCGCCGACGATCGTCGAATCCGGCCGGGCGGACCTGGCGGTCTTCGACGCGGCCGGGGCGTGTATCGCGACAGTGTGCGCGGGCCGACTGGTGCACAGACGAAGGTGACTTCTCGACGCCGTCCAGGGACGCGCCCCCTCAGGGGCGCTGGGGGTCCCCCGGCCGAAGGCTGGGGGAGGAACCGCGCGAGCAACCCCCACCGACCCGTAGCCGACACTCAACCGGCGAACGTCTCCCCAAACGCCCCCGAGCTCTGACTCACCCCACTGCAGTTCGTGGCCGCATCGTCGTCCCCCGAACTCCCGCTCGCACACTGCTGGTCCCGGAACGTCGACCACATCGACACCCACGCGATCCCCTCCTCCTCCGCGAACGCCCGCACGTCCTTCGCGTCGGACAGCGAGAACGTCTCCCCGTCCACGTCGTTGACCCCGATCATCGAGGTCAGCGCCATCCCGCCCCACGCCCCCGCGTCCGACAGCCCGAACACCTTCTTGAGCTGCGCGTGCGTGGCCTTCGCCGAGGTGACCGCGTAGTCGCCCATGTCCGCGTCGTACGACTCGCCGTAGTTCATGGTCATGATGTCGACCGTCGCGACCTGCACGTCGTACTTGTTCGCGGACGCCAGCAGCGCGAGGCTGTCGGAGTCCAGCCCGGACGGCATCACGGGCAGCGTGAAGGACACCTCCAGGTCCGGCCGTTCCTTCTGGAGCAGCGCGATCGCCTCCGACCGCCGCGCGACCGAGGCGGAGTCCGCCAGCGTGTCGCCCTCGATGTCGAAGTCGGCCTGTGTGGAGCCCGCGGCGTCCAGCGCGGCGCCGTACGCGGCGGCGAGTTTCGCCGCGCTGGAGCATGTCGTCGCCAGCTCCTTCCCGGAGGCCCCGCCGAAGGACACCCGGACCGACGCGCCGTCCTCCTTCAGCTCGGAGATCCGTGACTTCACGGTCGAACTGCCTATGGCGTCCGTCCCGTTCCAAGCGGGCGTGCAGCTGCTGCCGCCGGCGATCACGAAGGCCAGGTTGTAGGTCGAGGGCGATCCCGCGTCGTCCGTGTCGGCGGCCTCTGTCGCGCTGACGTACGGCGCGTAGGACGTGCCGGACCCGTCCGAGCCGTCCGACCCGTCGGCCGCGCTCGCGGAGGCGGACGCCTTCTGTGACGGTGCGGGCGCCGCGTCCGACGTGCCGTCGGAGCCCGAGGAGCACCCCGTGACTGCCATGGCAAACAGGCAGGTAAGCCCAGCAGCCGGCCTGAGGAAACTCCGCATCAAGATGCACCCGCTCTCGTGATTTGTGTCTCAGGCTCGAAACAAAGCCTGATTCCAAAGGAAAACGTCTCACACGGTCATGGTGTTCAACGGTTCGATCAATACATAGAATCCTCATGGAATGAAGGGCGCGAAAAGGGCAAAAGGTTCGGAACAAAGGGGGCGTTCAGGTGGGTTCCCATCCCCGTCGCGCACCGCAGGTATTCACAGAATCTCTCAGTGAAAAGACAGGTTAAGGGGTTTCTCATGGGGACCTCACAAGAACTCCGAAGACGATCACATAAAGGCTCCCTAATATCCGTGGAATGCAATCCGAGCCTGCCATCGAAAGCCGTGCCGCGGTGCGCGGTCGCCGCCGCAAACAAGGCAACGGGTCTGCCGAGGGGCCCGTCTTCGTCGACTCCTCCGGGCGCCGCTCCAAGGTGCTGCGGCGCGTCGGCCTTCTCCTCGGCGTCGTCTGCCTCGCCTACACGGGAGTGCTCGGCGCCGCCTTCATGGGCTGGGGAACCTCGCTCACCCCGGACTCGCTGATCCCCGACTTCGCGCGCGCCGGCAACGCCCCGGGCGGCGAGCGCCCGCAGGGCGGCGTCGGCCGTCAGGCCGGGCTCCCCAGCGGCCGTCCGTCGGCACCGCCCTCGGCCACCGCCACCCCGTCCGCCTCCGCATCCGCCACCGCGGACTGACCGGGAACGCAGGCCTCTCCCCATGACTACTCCGACCTCCGCACGCGGCCGCAGGCGCGCCCCCACCCGCATCGAGCGGGCGGCGGGCAGGGCCGCGGCGCTGCAGAAACCACGTGTCATCCTCGCCCTGCTGCTCCTGCTGGCGCTGACCTGCGTGATGCTGCTCGACGGCTATCTGCGCGCAGAGGTCGGCGGCGACCAGCGGGTGCGCACCGGCGCCGGCTCCAGCAAGGTGCCGGACAAGGTCCTCGACGGCGGCCCGATCCTCACCTTCCGGGGCGGCCGGGCGACCACTGTCTCGGTCCCCTCCAAGACCATCGCCCTCACCTTCGACGACGGCCCGAACCCGACGTACACCCCGCAGGTCCTCAAGATCCTCGAACAGTACGACGTGCCCGCCACGTTCTTCCTGGTCGGCTCGATGGTGTCGCGCTACCCGGGCATCGTGAAGACGATGGTCCAGCAGGGCAACGAGGTCGGCATCCACACGTTCACGCACGTCGACCTGTCGTACCAGAGCGACGCCCGGGTCAACCGCGAGATGCAGCAGACACAGCTCGCGCTGGCGGGTGCGGCCGGGATCACGACGACCCTCTTCCGTGCGCCGTACTCCTCGGAGACGGACGCCATCGACAACTACAGCTGGCCCGTCTACCAGAAGCTCGGCAAGGAGGGCTACACCAGCGTCTTCGTCGACACCGACAGCGACGACTGGAAGAAGCCGGGCGTCTCCAAGATCGTCAAGTGGGCCACGCCGAGCGGCACCAAGGGCGCCGCGGTCCTCTTCCACGACGCCGGCGGCGAGCGCTCGCAGACGATCAAGGCGCTGCCGCAGTACATCAAGAAGATGAAGGCGAAGGGCTACACCTTCACCACCGTCAGCGGTGTCATCGAGAAGCGGAACGCCGCGAGCCGGCAGACCGCCGCCGCGAGCACCACGTCGAACGGCCAGACCACCACGGGCCTCACCGAGGCCGGGGTGACCGGAACCGGCACGGGCAGCACGGGCACGGGTACCGGTACCGGCACGGGCACCGGCTCCCAGCCCGGCGGCACCGGCCCGAACGGCGAGGGCGGCACCGCCCCCGAGGGCGGGACCGGCACCGGCACCACCACCGTCTCGCGTCTCCAGGCCGCCCACCGCACGGCCACCGGCATGACCCTCTACGAGGGCAAGGCCCTCATCGTGGCGGTCGCGATAGCCGAGTGGGCCCTGCCCGTCCTCTCCGGCCTGCTGTTCGTCGTCGGCGTCGCGGTGATGGGCCGCTTCGGGATGATGCTGCTCATCGCCCGCCGCCACTACAGACAGCGCAACAAGCGCCGGTTCAGCTGGGGTGCGACGGTCACCCGGCCGGTGAGCGTGATCGTCCCGGCGTACAACGAGAAGGAGTGCATCGCCAACACCCTGGAGTCGCTGGCGCAGAGCACCCATCCGATCGAGGTCATCGTCGTCGACGACGGTTCCACGGACGGCACCTCGGAGATCGCCCGCGCCGCCGCCGACAAGCTCGGCATGCACAACGTCCGGGTCATCCGCCAGGAGAACGCGGGCAAGCCGGCCGCTCTCAACAACGGTGTGCGCAACGCCAGTTACGACATCGTCGTGATGATGGACGGCGACACGGTCTTCGAGCCGGAGACGGTACGGCACCTCGTGCAGCCGTTCGCCGATCCCGAGGTCGGCGCGGTCGCCGGCAACGCGAAGGTCGGCAACCGCAACACGATCATCGGTGCCTGGCAGCACATCGAGTACGTGATGGGCTTCAACCTCGACCGGCGCATGTACGACCTGCTGCGCTGCATGCCCACCATCCCCGGCGCGATCGGCGCCTTCCGCCGCGAGGCGGTCCTGGAGGTGGGCGGCATGAGCGAGGACACCCTTGCCGAGGACACCGACATCACCATCGCCATGCACCGCGCGGGCTGGCGGGTCGTCTACCAGGAGCACGCCAAGGCCTGGACGGAGGCGCCCGGTTCGCTGAAGCAGCTGTGGTCCCAGCGCTACCGCTGGTCCTACGGCACCATGCAGGCCCTCTGGAAGCACCGCAAGTCGCTCACGGACAAGGGCCCTTCGGGCCGCTTCGGCCGCGTCGGCATGCCCCTGGTCGTCCTCTTCCAGATCGTCACACCGGTCTTCGCCCCGCTCATCGACGTCTTCACGGTCTACTCCATGATCTTCGTCGACTTCGAGGCGGCCCTGCTGGCCTGGCTCGCCGTCCTCGGCATCCAACTGGCTTGCGCCGCCTACGCGTTCCGCCTGGACAAGGAGAGGTACCGCTACCTCGCGATGATGCCGCTGCAGCAGCTGGCCTACCGCCAGATGATGTACCTCGTCCTCATCCACTCCTGCATCACCGCCCTCACCGGCGGCCGCCTGCGCTGGCAGAAACTCAAGCGCACGGGCGAGGTCGGCACCCCGGCGGGGGTGAGCGGCTGATGACCTGGGACCAGCAGAACCCTTACCAGCAGAACCCGTACCCGCAGAACCCGTACCCGCAGGGCTACAACGGCTACGACTACGGCCCCTACAACGGCCAGCAGCAGTACGCCCAGCAGCCGTACCCCGACTACACCTACACCCCGGCACCCCACCAGACGGCCCCACTGCCCCTGGTGGAACCGGAACCGGAACCGGCCTTCGAACCGGAGCCGCAGCCGACCGCTGCCACCGCTACCGCTGCCGCTGTGCCCACAGCGCCGGGCACCGAACAAGCAGACGCCAAGGAGTCCACCCCCAAGCCCTCAAGGGACCGGTACTTCGACACCCTCAGGGCCGTCGCCCTCATCCGCGTCGTCACCTACCACACCTTCGGTTGGGCCTGGTGCGGCATGGTGTTCCCCTCCATGGGCATCATGTTCGGCCTCGCCGGCACCCTCATGGCGAAGTCCCTGGAGCGCCCGTCGCCGAAGGTCGTCAAGAGCCGCCTCCGCCGCCTCCTCCCGCCCTTCTGGTTCTGGGGCTTCTTCGTCGTCCTGGCGATGCTGATCCACGACTGGATGCCAGGCTGGCAGATCGTCTACTGGATCGTGCCGCTCGGTGACCCGCCGGGCAACGCGTGGGGCGAGCAGGCCTGGGAGATCCTCTGGTACCTGCGCACCTACCTCTGGTTCGTCCTGCTTTCCCCGGCCCTGCTGTGGATCTTCCGCAAGGCCCCGATCCCGGTACTCCTGGGCTCGCTGGCCCCGATCCTGGTCCTGAACTTCGTCTGGTCGGGCCCGGACAACCGCTTCGGCAGCGCCCTGTGGGACCTGTCGACGTACCTCTTCTGCTGGATCCTCGGCTTCGCGCACCGCGACGGCGTGCTCCAGCGGATGAAGCCGGCCCTGGTGATCGTGGGCTCGCTCGCCGCCGTCGGCTACGGCGGCTGGTACGCCTTCTCGCACCAGGCCGACTTCGGCACCTACGACCTGGACGAGAACCCCCTCGCGCAGGCCTTCTGGTCGGCGGGGTTCGTGATGCTGCTGATGTGGGCGAAGGCGTACTTCAAGATCGACTTTGGCTGGCTGACGCGGTTCAGGAAGCTCGACCGGACGGTCACGATCTTCAACGCCCGTGCGGTGACGATCTACCTCTGGCACGAGATCGCCCTGGTCCTCGCGGTCCCGCTGATCGACCAGATGTGGAACGTGCCGGCGTTCGAGAAGTGGCTCCCGCTGGACAGCCAGTGGTTCATGTTCGGCGTCGGCTGGATCCTGATCGCGGTGTTCATCGTGGCGTGCGGCTGGGTGGAGGACGTGGCCGCGAAGAAGAAGCCGAAGCTCCTCCCCTGAGGACGTGCTGCAAGAATGGCGAGCGTGACCCGCGCTTCCCTGAACAAGCAGCCGCACGAAGTCGCCTCGATGTTCGACGACGTGGCGGAACGGTACGACCTGACCAACGACGTGCTGTCGCTGGGCCAGGACCGGCAGTGGCGGAAGGAGGTCGCCAAGGCGGTCGACGCGCGCCCCGCGCAGAAGATCCTGGACCTGGCGGCCGGCACGGGCACCTCCTCCCAGCCGTTCGTCCGGGCCGGCGCCTATGTCGTGCCCTGCGACTTCTCCCTCGGGATGCTCCAGGTCGGCAAGCGGCGCAACGCCTGGATGCCCTTCACCGCCGGGGACGCCACCCGTCTGCCGTTCGGGGACGACACCTTCGACGCCGTGACGATCTCCTTCGGGCTGCGCAACGTCCAGGACACCGACGCGGCCCTGCGCGAGATGTACCGGGTGACACGGCCCGGCGGGCGGGTCGTGATCTGCGAGTTCTCGCACCCGACCTGGGCGCCGTTCCGGACCGTCTACACCGAGTACCTGATGCGTGCCCTGCCGCCGGTCGCCCGCGCGGTCTCCTCCAACCCGGACGCCTACGTCTACCTCGCCGAGTCCATCCGCGCCTGGCCCGACCAGCCCGCCCTGGCCGGACGGCTGCGGGAGGCGGGCTGGTCGAAGGTGGCCTGGCGCAACCTCACCGGCGGGATCGTCGCCCTGCACCGGGGCTTCAAGGAGGCCTGAGCCCCGACCGGGGACTCACAGGCTGCTCACCTCGAAGGTGGTGTCCCCGGGCTGGTCCAGCTCCCGTTGCAGCCCGCCCCTGGGCGGCCGTGGGATGCGGGGCTCGCGCACGCCCCCACCGCCCTCGCCCTCACCGAAGTCGAACCACACGTACACCATCGAGTCCCGCGGCACCTCGGCACCGGGCTGCGGGAACTGGCGCACGACGTAGTCGACGACCGTGAGATGGAATTCCGGCCGGTCCGGCGCGTTGAGGAACAGGCCCCGCGACCGGGCGGTCTCGCGCGCGTCCACGGCCATCAGTCCGACCAGCCGCGGCACGCGCACTTCGGGTGTTTTGGGTGTTATATGCACAGATGTCACCCCCAGCGGTACTGGAAGGGTAACCCCCGGCATATGGCGGCCGGAAGCTCCAAGTGTCTTTCTGTAACAGATCGTTACTCTGTGTAATCGCGGGCGGTGTTGTCCCGCAGGTCGAGCCGGAAGCAGAGCGCCTCCTCCGCGAAGCGCGGGTGCGGGAACGTCTCCGCCAGTTCCATCCCGAGGCGCCGGGTCACCGCGAGGGAGCGCTCGTTGCCCGGCCGCACCATCGCCACCACCTTCGGCACGCCGGCCGCCCGCAGCCGCTCCAGCGTCACGCGCGCCGCCACGGTCGCGTACCCCTGGCCCCAGTGGTCTCGTCCGAGCCGCCAGCCGATCTCGATCTCCCCCCTGGGGCCCCACTCCTGCGGCCACGGCTGGGCGCCGGTGAAGCCGATGACCTGCCCGGCCTCGTCGGTCATCGTCCACAGGCAGAAGCCGAGCTCGGCGTCGTGCCGGCGCTGGCGGGCGGTGAGCTCCTCGTAGACGGACAGCTCGGCGGACCGGCCGCCGTGGAACTCCATGACCTCCGGGTCGTCGAAGACCCGGTGCCAGGCGAACGCGTCCTCGTGCGTGGGTACACGCAGCCGTACCGCGGGGAGAGCTCGGTTCACAGGGGCAGCCCTTCAGCAGGGTGATCAGTACTGCTGAATAGACTGCCCATGTCCAGTGCCGGTCGGCACGCAGATTTCGAGCCTTGGGGAGACCCCGCCGTGACCGAGCCCCTCTCCGAAAACACCGCCGATGTCATCGTCGTCGGCGCGGGGCCAGCCGGCTCCACGACGGCCTACCACCTCGCCAAGTCCGGCCTCGACGTGCTCCTGCTGGAGAAGACCGAGTTCCCGCGCGAGAAGGTGTGCGGAGACGGACTCACCCCGCGCGCGGTGAAACAGCTGGTCGCCATGGGTATCGACATCTCCGAGGAGGCCGGCTGGCTGCGCAACAAGGGGCTGCGCATCATCGGCGGCGGCACCCGCCTCCAGCTGGACTGGCCGGATCTCGCCTCCTTCCCCGACTACGGCCTGGTCCGCAAGCGCGACGACTTCGACGAACAGCTCGCCCGCCAGGCGCAGAAGGCAGGGGCGCGGTTGTACGAGCGGTGCAACGTCGGCGCCCCGATCGTCGACGACCGCACCGGCCGGATCACCGGCGTGCACGCCAAGCTCGGCGAGGAGAAGCGCGAAGTCACCTTCCACGCCCCGCTCGTCGTGGCCGCCGACGGCAACTCCACCCGGCTCTCCCTCGCGATGGGCCTGCACCGCCGCGAGGACCGCCCGATGGGCGTGGCCGTCCGGACCTACTTCACCTCCCCCCGTCACGAGGACGACTACCTGGAGTCCTGGCTGGAACTCTGGGACCGCCGCGGCCCCCAGGACCGCCTCCTTCCCGGCTACGGCTGGATCTTCGGCATGGGCGACGGCACCTCCAACGTGGGTCTCGGCGTCCTGAACACCTCCGACTCCTTCAAGGAACTGGACTGGCGCGAGGTCCTCAAGGCCTGGTGTGCCTCCATGCCCGAGGACTGGGGTTACACCCCCGAGAACATGACCGGCCCGATTCGCGGCGCCGCTCTCCCCATGGCCTTCAACCGCCAGCCCCACTACACCCGCGGTCTGCTCCTCGTCGGCGACGCCGGCGGTCTGGTGAATCCCTTCAACGGCGAGGGCATCGCCTACGCGATGGAGTCCGGCCAGATCGCCGCCGACGTCATCGTCCAGGCCCACGCGCGGGCCACGCCCGGCGGGCGCGAGCTGGCCCTGCAGCGCTACCCGCGCGTCCTCAAGGACACCTACGGCGGCTACTACACGCTGGGCCGCGCCTTCGTGAAGCTCATCGGCAACCCGAAGGTCATGCAGATCGCCGCCCAGCGCGGCCTGACCCATCCGCTGCTGATGAAGTTCACCCTGAAGCTCCTGGCGAACCTCACCGACCCGACCGGCGGCGACGCGATGGACCGCATCATCAACGGCCTGAGCAAGGTGGCCCCGAAGGCCTGACCACTCCTAGGAACCGATCGCCTCGATGTTGGCGGCCCGGCGGGCGTACACGTCCTCCCGCCGGTCCGCCACCTGCCGCAGCGCTTCCTTCCGCTCCCGCTTGGAGAGCCGGTCGAGATACACGCGCCCGTTCACATGGTCGGTCTCGTGCGCCAGGCAGCGGGCGAAGTACCCGGTTCCCTCGATGGTGAGCGGATTGCCGTCCTTGTCCAGTCCGTGCACGACCGCCCGTTCCGGTCGTGGTACGTCCATCACTGCGCCCGGTACCGACAGGCACCCCTCGCTGTCGTCGAGCAGCCGCCGCCCGGCCCGGTCGGGTGCCTCCAGGACGGGGTTGACGATGTGCCCGACATGTCGGACACCGCCGTCGTCGGGGCAGTCGTAAACGAACAGCCGCAGGTCGACCCCGACTTGGTTCGCCGCGAGGCCGGCTCCCTCGGCGATGTACATGGTGAGGAACATGTCGTCGATGAGTGCGGCGAGGTCGGGACCGAACTCGGTGACGTCCCGGCACGGCTTGTGCAGGACGTCCTCGCCGGTCTCGGTGATCCGGCGCACCGAACCGCGCCGGGCCTCGGGGGCGTGCCGGGGGTAGTAGTCCATGGGGTTTCCCTGGACGAAGACGCGTGGCATCGCGGTGTCTCCTTCTCGGATCTCGGGGCCGCCGCTCCGTGCGAGCGGCCTGCACCGAGCATCCCAGGAACCACCGGATCACGGGCGGACCTGTGGAAAACCCTCGCGGTGGCCTGCGGCCTGTGGAAAACCGGGAGAAGGCCGGGCACGCCGGAAGGGCCGCTGCCCCCGAGCGGCTGCGGCCCTACCGTGCTTGCGTGATGCCTGAGTTGTCCTGGTTGCCCGGGTTGTCAGAGCACCCGCACCGCGCCGGTCGGCGGGTCGTACGACAGCGGGTGCTCACCGACGCCGCTGGAGGGGTTCTGCGCGCCCACGAACATGCCGTCGCCCACGTACACCGCCACGTGGTAGGCACTGCCGGCGCTGCCCCAGTAGAGGATGTCGCCGGGCTGGAGGTTGCTCAGCGAGACCTGGGTGCCCTGCGTCGACTGGTCCTGGGAGACGCGCGGCAGGCTGACGCCGACCGACTTGAAGGCGGCCTGGACGAGACCCGAGCAGTCCCACGAGTTGGGGCCCGTGCCGCCGGAGACGTAGGCGTCGCCGATCTGCGCCTTCACGAAGGCGACCACCGCGGCGGCCGAACCGGTCGCCGTGGACGCGCTCGTGGAGGTGCTGGAGCTCGTGGAGGCGCTGAGGGTGGTCCGCTCGGCGCTGCGTGAGGCGGCGCGTTCCGCGGCGGCCTTACGGGCCTCCTCGGCCTTCTTCTTCTTGGCCTCGGCCTTCTGCTTCGCCTCGGCGAGGTCCGCCTTGGCCTGCTTCGCGGCATTTGCGGCGGCCGCGTCGCGCTCGGCCTGGAGGGTGTAGTTCGCCGCGGCCTGCTGCGTGGCGTCGGCGGACTGGGCCACCTGGGTGGCCAGATCGGCCGTCAGGGTGGGCAGTTCGAGCGTCTGCGTCACGGGTTCGGCGGCACTCGCCGAGGCCGCGCCCGCCGCTGCCATGCCGAGGACGCCACTGGCAACTCCGGCGCGCACGGCGATGCTTGTCGTCGCGCTGCGGCGGGGCTTCCGGTGGCTGCGTATGTGAGCGGTGTGGGACATGGGAACAACCGGTATCAGGGGCTCCTTCATATCTACAAGAAACGTGTGCTGCGCCACAGTTGCTCAATCGAGACCGTGAATCCCTCGGGTGACTTTCTTTATTGACGCCGTAACGGACATTGCGGACGCCTGTGATCAAGCCCGTGATCACGCTCTTTCGCTGGTACGTCCGGATTGCCCCCCGCTTACCATCGGTTTGGATGGTTGGCCAAGCCCCGCTCTCAGGCGCCTCTCATGGATGTGGCGGAGGTCACGGAACGGTTACCTGGAGGGGTGCGTCTCGCGCGGGATCGAGCCGGGACCGGAGCGGCGTCGGGCCGGCGTCGGGCCGGGGCCGGATTCCGGGTCGCGGTCCGCCCCGGGTTCGTGAACGCGTGCACGCGTCCACACCGCACCCCGCGCCTCCCTCTGATGTGTGAATGCGGCCCTCTATCAAGACGCTCCGTCCATCGCGAATTTGCATGCAGGGGAACTCTCTTGATATTGAGACGCTCACCCGATACCCCCTCCCGCCAGCACCGACGGTCGAAAATGTCACGTCTGGTGATCAGCTGAACGCTTCGGGTGTGAAGATCACCGCTCATCCGACTTCATGATCGATCGTCAGGTGGTGGAGATCACAAAGCTTGTGTAATACCCCGTGTCGCAGATCACAGAGCGGCGGGCATAAGATGCGAGGCAGTTGGGCTTGTGACCTGCTTCACATGTTCGCGATCTTCGCCCGGGACGCGCGGGGTTCGCGTGACGGACGAGGCAGGTGGGGAGCCCGATCCGAACCGCCACCAGTCAGTGCCGACTGAGAGGAGCGAGGAGCGGTGAACGCCTATGCGCCCATCCTCGTACTGGGAGCCCTCGGGGCAGGCTTTGCGATCTTCTCCGTGGTCATGGCCACGCTGATCGGTCCGAAGCGGTACAACCGCGCCAAGCTCGAAGCCTACGAGTGCGGAATCGAGCCGACCCCCACGCCGGCCGGCGGCGGGCGTTTCCCGATCAAGTACTACCTGACGGCGATGCTCTTCATCGTCTTCGACATCGAGATCGTCTTCCTCTACCCCTGGGCCGTCACCTTCGACGCCCTGGGTGTTTTCGGGCTCGTGGAGATGCTGCTCTTCGTGCTCACCGTCTTCGTCGCCTACGCGTACGTGTGGCGGCGCGGCGGCCTGGAATGGGACTGAGGGGCTTTACGTCATGGGACTCGAAGAAAAGCTGCCGAGCGGATTCCTGCTGACCACCGTCGAGCAGGCCGCGGGCTGGGTGCGCAAGGCGTCCGTCTTCCCCGCCACCTTCGGCCTCGCCTGCTGCGCCATCGAGATGATGACCACCGGCGCCGGCCGCTACGACCTGGCCCGCTTCGGCATGGAGGTCTTCCGCGGCTCACCCCGCCAGGCCGACCTCATGATCGTCGCCGGCCGGGTCAGCCAGAAGATGGCGCCGGTGCTCAGGCAGGTCTACGACCAGATGCCCAACCCCAAGTGGGTGATCTCCATGGGCGTCTGCGCGTCCTCGGGCGGCATGTTCAACAACTACGCCATCGTCCAGGGCGTCGACCACATCGTCCCCGTCGACATCTACCTGCCCGGCTGCCCGCCGCGCCCCGAGATGCTGATGGACGCGATCCTCAAGCTCCACCAGAAGATCCAGACCTCCAAGCTCGGCGTCAACGCGAGGGAAGCGGCCCGGGAGGCGGAGGAGGCGGCGCTCAAGGCCCTGCCCACGATCGAGATGAAGGGGCTGCTGCGGTGAGCGACGCGAACGGCCACAACGGGGTCAACCCCGAGAAGGACCTCGCCGCCGACAACCTCCCCGGCCGCCGCGGCCAGGGCGGTGAGGAGATCCGCGTCCAGCGCGGCATGTTCGGCGCGAACAACGGCGGCGACACCTCCGGCTACGGCGGCCTGGTCCGCTCGGTCCGGCTCCCGGGACCGGCCACCCGCCCCTACGGCGGCTGGTTCGACGAGGTCGCCGACGAGCTGGAGGGCGCCCTGGAGGAGCAGGGACTGCTCCCGGACAACGCCATCGAGAAGACGGTCGTCGACCGCGGCGAGCTCACCTTCCACATCGAACGCGAGCACCTGCCCCGCGTCGCCCGCACCCTGCGCGACGACCCCGCCCTGCGCTTCGAACTGTGCACCGGCGTCAGCGGCGTCCACTACCTCCACGACAAGGGCCGCGAGCTGCACGCCGTCTACCACCTGCGCTCGATCACCCACAACCGGCTGATCCGCCTGGAGGTCAGCGCCCCGGACGCCGACCCGCACATCCCGTCCCTGGTCTCCGTCTATCCGACCAACGACTGGCACGAGCGCGAGACCTACGACTTCTTCGGGATCGTCTTCGACGGTCACCCGGCCCTGACGCGGATCATGATGCCGGACGACTGGCAGGGCCATCCGCAGCGCAAGGACTACCCCCTCGGCGGCATCCCCGTCGAGTACAAGGGCGCCCAGATCCCGGCTCCGGACCAGCGGAGGTCGTACTCATGAGCACGCAGCACGCAACTCCGCGGGAGACCACCGAGGGCACCGTATACACGGTCACCGGCGGCGACTGGGACGAGGTCGTCCAGTCCGCGGCCCGCGCCGACGACGAACGCATCGTCGTCAACATGGGTCCCCAGCATCCGTCCACCCATGGAGTGCTCCGCCTCATCCTGGAGATCGACGGCGAGACGGTCACCGAGGCCCGCTGCGGCATCGGCTACCTCCACACCGGCATCGAGAAGAACCTCGAGTTCCGCACGTGGACGCAGGGCACCACGTTCGTGACGCGCATGGACTACCTGACGTCCTTCTTCAACGAGACCGCCTACTGTCTCGCCGTCGAGAAACTCCTCGGCATCGAGGACCAGATCAGCGAGCGCGCCGACATCATCAGGGTCCTCCTGATGGAGCTGAACCGGCTCTCCTCCCATCTGGTGTGCATCGCCACCGGTGGCATGGAGCTCGGCGCCACCACGATCATGATCTACGGATTCCGTGATCGTGAAATGATTCTCGATCTCTACGAGCTCATCACCGGCCTGCGGATGAACCACGCGTACATCCGCCCCGGCGGCCTCGCCCAGGACCTGCCGCCCGGTGCGGTCGACCAGATCCGCGAGTTCGTGAAGAAGATGAGGAAGAACCTCCCGGAGTACGACAAGCTCGCCACCGGGAACCCCATCTTCAAGGCCCGCATGCAGGACATCGGCTACCTCGACCTGGCCGGCTGCATGGCCCTCGGCGCCACCGGCCCGATCCTGCGCGCCGCCGGCCTGCCGCACGACCTGCGCAAGGCACAGCCCTACTGCGGCTACGAGACGTACGACTTCGAGATCCCGACCGCCGACACCTGCGACGCCTACGGCCGCTTCCTGGTCCGCCTGGAGGAGATGCGCCAGTCGCTCGGGATCGTCGAGCAGTGCCTGGACCGGCTCCAGCCCGGACCGGTCATGGTCGCCGACAAGAAGATCGCCTGGCCCGCCCAGCTCGCCCTCGGGCCGGACGGACTCGGCAACTCCCTCGACCACATCAAGAAGATCATGGGCACCTCCATGGAGGCCCTGATCCACCACTTCAAGCTGGTCACCGAGGGCTTCCGGGTCCCGCCCGGGCAGGCTTACGCGGCCGTCGAGTCACCCAAGGGCGAACTCGGCGTGCACGCCGTGTCCGACGGCGGCACCCGCCCCTACCGGGTCCACTTCCGCGACCCGTCCTTCACCAACCTGCAGGCCATGGCGGCGATGTGCGAGGGCGGCCAGGTCGCCGACGTCATCGTCGCGGTGGCGTCCATCGACCCCGTGATGGGAGGCGTCGACCGGTGACCACCTCTTCTTCGGAGCGCGGTGTCAGCCTGGGCATGCCCGAGCTGCCCGCACCCGCGTACCCGGACGACGTCCGGGCCCGCCTGGAGGCGGACGCGCGCGACATCGTCGCCCGCTACCCCGACTCCCGGTCCGCCCTGCTGCCGCTGCTGCACCTCGTGCAGGCGGAGGAAGGGCACGTCACGCGGACCGGGATGCAGTTCTGCGCGGACGTCCTGGAACTGACCACGGCCGAGGTCACCGCCGTCGCCACCTTCTACACCATGTACCGGCGCAAGCCCTCTGGCGACTACCAGGTGGGCGTCTGCACCAACACGCTGTGCGCGGTGATGGGCGGCGACGCGATCTTCGAGACCCTCCAGGAGCACCTGGGCGTCGGCAACGGCGGGACCACCGGCGACGGCAAGGTCACCCTGGAGCACATCGAGTGCAACGCGGCCTGCGACTTCGCGCCCGTCGTGATGGTCAACTGGGAGTTCTTCGACAACCAGACCCCGGCCAGCGCCAAGCGCCTGGTCGACGACCTGCGCGCGGGCCGGGACGTCGAGCCCACGCGCGGCGCCCGGCTGTGCACCTTCAAGGAGACCGCGCGGATCCTCGCCGGCTTCCCCGACGAGCGGCCCGGGGCCGTGGAGGAGAGCGGTAGCGCGGGACCCGCGTCGCTGGTGGGCCTGCGCCTGGCACGGGGCGAGGCCGCACCCGCGCGCGTGGTCCATCCGCGGGGAGGTCCGCAGGAGGAGACGCAGGGACGGCAGGACCGGCCGGTGCACGAGCCGTCGCCTGCCGAGCACCTCAGTTCCCATGACGCACCGCAGGAGACCTCGGCCTCCGATCCGTCGCACCCGGCAGGGCCTGCCGCTGAGGAGGGGGAGTGATGACGGTGGTACCCGACCTCAAGGACACCAGCCCCGAGAAGCTGCTGGCACCCGTGCTGTCGGCCTTCTGGGACGAGGACCGGTCCTGGACGCTCGACGTCTACCGGCGGCACGAGGGATACGAGGGGCTCCGCAAGGCGCTCGCCATGTCACCGGACGACCTGATCGCCTATGTCAAGGAGTCCGGACTGCGCGGCCGCGGCGGCGCGGGATTCCCCACCGGGATGAAGTGGCAGTTCATTCCGCAGGGAGACGGCAAACCGCACTATCTAGTTGTCAACGCTGACGAATCCGAGCCCGGGACCTGCAAGGACATCCCGCTCCTCTTCGCCAACCCGCACAGCCTCATCGAGGGCATCGTGATCGCGTGCTACGCCATCCGGTCGTCGCATGCCTTCATCTACCTGCGTGGTGAAGTCGTCCCCGTCCTGCGTCGGTTGCACGAGGCCGTACGTGAGGCCTACGCGGCCGGCTACCTCGGCGAGAACATCCTCGGCAGCGGACTCGACCTGCAACTCACCGTGCACGCCGGCGCCGGCGCGTACATCTGCGGTGAGGAGACCGCACTGCTCGACTCGCTCGAAGGCCGCCGTGGTCAACCGCGGCTCCGTCCTCCCTTCCCGGCTGTCGAAGGGCTCTATGCCTGCCCGACTGTTGTGAACAACGTCGAGTCCATCGCCTCGGTTCCCGCCATCCTGCACAAGGGCAAGGAATGGTTCAGGTCGATGGGGAGCGAGAAGTCGCCCGGCTTCACGCTCTACTCCCTCAGCGGCCACGTCGCGAGCCCCGGCCAGTACGAGGCACCGCTCGGCATCACCCTGCGCCAGCTCCTCGACATGAGCGGCGGGATGCGCCCCGGCCACCGACTGAAGTTCTGGACCCCGGGCGGCTCCTCGACCCCCATGTTCACCGACGAGCACCTCGACGTCCCGCTCGACTACGAGGGCGTCGGCGCCGCGGGTTCCATGCTCGGCACCAAAGCACTCCAGTGCTTCGACGAGACCACCTGCGTCGTCCGCGCCGTCACCCGCTGGACCGAGTTCTACGCCCACGAGTCCTGCGGCAAGTGCACCCCCTGCCGCGAAGGCACCTACTGGCTCGTGCAGTTGCTGCGCGACATCGAGGACGGCAAGGGCGTGATGTCCGACCTCGACAAGCTGAACGACATCGCCGACAACATCAACGGCAAGTCCTTCTGCGCCCTCGGCGACGGCGCAGCGTCCCCGATCTTCTCCTCGCTCAAGTACTTCCGCGAGGAGTACGAACAGCACATCACGGGCCGGGGCTGCCCCTTCGACCCGGCCAAGTCGACGGCCTGGGCGGACCGCCCGGAGGTGAACGCATGACCGTGACCACGAGTTCCCCCTCCTCGGGGGGAACGGCGGCGGTCCCGCCGGAGGACCTCGTCACGCTGACGATCGACGGCATCGAGATCAGCGTGCCCAAGGGCACCCTGGTCATCCGCGCCGCCGAACAGCTCGGCATCGAGATCCCGCGCTTCTGCGACCACCCCCTGCTCGACCCGGCCGGCGCCTGCCGCCAGTGCATCGTCGAGGTCGAGGGCCAGCGCAAGCCCATGGCCTCCTGCACGATCACCTGTACGGACGGGATGGTGGTGAAGACTCACCTCACCTCGCCCGTCGCCGAGAAGGCCCAGCACGGCGTGATGGAGCTGCTGCTCATCAACCACCCGCTGGACTGCCCGGTCTGCGACAAGGGCGGCGAGTGCCCGCTGCAGAACCAGGCGATGTCGCACGGCAACGCCGAGTCCCGCTTCGACGGCCGCAAACGCACCTACGAGAAGCCCGTCCCGATCTCCACCCAGGTGCTCCTCGACCGCGAGCGGTGCGTGCTGTGCGCCCGCTGCACCCGGTTCTCCAACCAGGTCGCCGGCGACCCGATGATCGAACTCCTGGAGCGCGGCGCGCTGCAGCAGGTCGGCACCGGCGAGGGCGATCCGTTCGAGTCGTACTTCTCCGGGAACACCATCCAGATCTGCCCGGTCGGCGCGCTGACCTCGGCGGCGTATCGCTTCCGCTCCCGGCCCTTCGACCTCATCTCCTCGCCGTCGGTGTGCGAGCACTGCTCGGGCGGCTGCGCCACCCGCACCGACCACCGGCGCGGCAAGGTCATGCGACGGCTCGCCGCCAACGACCCCGAGGTCAACGAGGAGTGGATCTGCGACAAGGGACGCTTCGCGTTCCGGTACACGCAGCAGAAGGACCGCCTGGAGACCCCGCTCGTCCGCAACGCACAGGGCGTCCTAGAACCCGCCTCCTGGCCGGAGGCCCTCGAAGCCGCCGCCCAGGGCCTGGCCGCCGCCCGCTCCCGGGCCGGCGTCCTCACCGGCGGCCGGCTCACGGTCGAGGACGCCTACGCGTACAGCAAGTTCGCGCGCGTGGCCCTCGACACCAACGACATCGACTTCCGCGCGCGCGTGCACAGCAGCGAGGAGGCCGACTTCCTGGCCGCGCGGGTGGCGGGCCGCGGTCGCGACCTGGACGGTACGGGCGTCACCTACACCTCCGTGGAGAAGGCGCCCGCCGTCCTCCTGGTCGGGTTCGAGTCGGAGGAGGAGGCGCCCGGCGTCTTCCTGCGGCTGCGCAAGGCCTGGCGCAAGCACAAGCAGCAGGTGTTCTCCCTCGCCACGTACGCCACGCGCGGGCTGCAGAAGACCGGCGGCACGCTGCTGCCGGCCGCGCCCGGCACCGAGACCGAGTGGCTGGACGCCCTCGCGAGCGGCGTCGGCCTGGAGGAGTCCGGTGCCCGGGCCGCCGAGGCACTGCGCACCGACGGCGCGGTGATCGTCGTAGGGGAGCGGCTGGCGTCGGTCGCCGGCGGCCTCACCGCCGCCGTACGGGCCGCCACCGCCACCGGAGCCCAGCTGGTGTGGATCCCCCGCCGGGCCGGTGAGCGCGGCGCGATCGAGGCCGGTGCGCTGCCGTCGCTGCTGCCAGGCGGCCGTCCGGCCACCGACCCACGCGCGCGTGAGGAGGTCGCCGCCGCCTGGGGCGTCTCCGAACTCCCGCTCCGCTACGGCCGCGACACCGGCCAGATCGTCGAGGCCGCCGCCCGCGGCGAACTCTCCGCCCTGCTGGTCGCCGGCGTCGAGGTCGCCGACCTGCCCGACCCGGCACGCGCGCGTGCGGCACTCGAAGCCGTCGGCTTCCTGGTCTCGCTGGAGCTGCGGCCCAGCGAGGTCACCGAGCACGCCGACGTCGTCCTGCCGGTCGCCGCGGTCGCCGAGAAGGCCGGCACCTTCCTCAACTGGGAAGGGAGGGCGCGTCTCTTCGAGGCCGCCCTCAAGCCCGAGCAGATGACCCGGCGGCTCCCGCCCACCGACGCGCGCGTGCTGCAGATGCTTGCCGACGCCATGGACGTCCACCTCGGTCTGCCCGACCTGCGCACCGCGCGGGCGGAACTGGACCGGCTCGGCGCCTGGGACGGACCCAAGGCCTCCGGACCGCTGGAGACGGCGGCATCACTGCCCAGGCCCGCCGCCGGGGAGGCCGTGCTCGCCGGGCACCGGCTCCTCCTCGACCAGGGCGTCCTCCAGGACGGCGACGACGCACTGGCAGGCACCCGGCACGCCGCCCACGCGCGCCTGTCCGCGGCGACTGCCGCCGAGGCGGGCGTCGAGAACGGCGGCCTCCTCGCCGTCACCGCAGGCTCCGGCACCGTCGAACTCCCGCTCAGGATCACCGAGATGCCCGACCGCGTGGTCTGGCTCCCGCTGAACTCGGCCGGCGGCGGCGTTGCCTCCGACACCGGGGCGCTGCCCGGCTCCCTCGTCCGTATCGGCCCGGCGGCCACCGCCGGTGAGGCACCCAAGGAGGTGGAGGCATGAGCCCGTACCTCGCCGCAGAAGACCTCTCCATGTTCGGCCGCGACCCCTGGTGGCTGGTCGTCATCAAGGCGGTCTTCTGCTTCGCCTTCCTGATGGTGACCGTGCTGATCTCCATCGTCATGGAGCGCAAGGTCGTCGCCTGGATGCAGCTGCGCATCGGCCCCAACCGGCACGGCCCCTGGGGCATGCTCCAGTCGCTCGCCGACGGCATCAAGCTGATGCTCAAGGAAGACGTCGTCGTCAAACGCGCCGACAAGGTCGTCTACGTCCTCGCGCCGATCGTCGCGGCCATCCCGGCGTTCATGGCCATCGCGGTCATCCCGTTCGGCCCGGCCGACAACGAGATCTCCATCTTCGGCCACCGCACCACGATGCAGCTCACCGACCTGCCGATCGCGATGCTCTACATCCTCGCGGTCGCCTCCGTCGGCATCTACGGCATCGTCCTCGCCGGCTGGAGCTCCGGCTCCACCTACCCGCTCCTCGGCGGCCTGCGCTCCTGCGCCCAGATGATCTCCTACGAGATCGCCATGGGCGCCGCGTTCGCCTCCGTGTTCCTGTACTCCGGGTCGATGTCGACGTCCACGATCGT
Source organism: Streptomyces sp. NPDC013157 (assembly GCF_042899865.1). NCBI lineage: Bacteria > Bacillati > Actinomycetota > Actinomycetes > Kitasatosporales > Streptomycetaceae > Streptomyces > Streptomyces sp. NPDC013157. The sequence continues at coordinate 192,813 of NZ_JBIBAK010000011.1, forward strand.
CGACCAGCAGCAGGGCCGCTGGTACATCCTGCTGCTGCCGGTCTCGTTCATCCTCTACGTCGTCACCATGATCGGCGAGACCAACCGCGCCCCCTTCGACATGCCCGAGTCCGAGGGCGACCTGGTCGGCGGCTTCAACACCGAGTACTCGTCGATCAAGTTCGCGATGTTCATGCTCGCCGAGTACGTCAACATGGTGACGGTCTCGGCCGTGTCGACCACCCTGTTCCTCGGCGGCTGGCGGGCCCCCTGGCCGATCAGCACCGTCTGGGCGGGCGCCAACCACGGCTGGTGGCCGATGCTCTGGTTCGTCGCCAAGGTCGTCCTGCTGCTGTTCGGCTTCGTCTGGGTACGCGGCACCCTCCCGCGCGTGCGCTACGACCAGCTGATGAAGCTCGGCTGGAAGGTCCTCATCCCGGTCTCCGTCGTCTGGCTGATGCTCGTCGCGACGGTGCGGACCCTGCGCAACCAGAACTACGACTTCGCCGACATCGCCCTCTACGTCGGCGGCGGAGTCCTCGCCCTGTTCCTGCTGTCCTTCGTCGTCGACATCTTCCGCGACAAGGGCAAGGAGGCCGCACAGCCCGCCGCCGAACCGGTCGCGTTCGACCCGATGGCAGGCGGCTTCCCCGTACCGCCGCTGCCCGGACAGGAACTGCCGCCGGTGCCCCGGCGCACCCCGCGCCGGGAGCGGGAGCTGATTGTCAGTGGCGGACCGGACACTGTCAGTGACGGACCTACGGATGGAAAGGAGGCGTCCGATGGCTGAGGAGCCCAAGGAGACCAAGCCCGGTTTCCAGAACCCCGTCGCCGGCTTCGGCGTGACCTTCAAGGCCATGTTCAAGAAGCGGCTGACCGAGCAGTACCCGGAACAGGCGAAGACCACGGCCCCGCGGTTCCACGGACGGCACCAGCTCAACCGCCATCCGGACGGCCTGGAGAAGTGCGTCGGCTGCGAGCTGTGCGCCTGGGCCTGCCCCGCCGACGCCATCTACGTGGAAGGCGCCGACAACACCGACGAGGAACGCTACTCGCCCGGCGAGCGCTACGGCCGCGTCTACCAGATCAACTACGCCCGCTGCATCCTGTGCGGCCTGTGCATCGAGGCGTGCCCCACGCGCGCGCTCACGATGACCAACGAGTTCGAACTGGCCGACAGCAGCCGCGCCAACCTCATCTACACCAAGGAACAGCTCCTCGCCGGCCTCGAGGACGGCATGGTCGACTCGCCCCACGCGATCTTCCCCGGGACCGACGAACAGGACTACTACCGGGGCCTGGTCACCGAGGCCGCGCCCGGCACCGTACGCCAGGTGGCCGTCTCCAAGGGTGAGAAGCCCGGGGAGCAGGACCAGGAGGTGGACGCATGAGCCCGCAGCTCGCCGCCTACGCCACCTCCACCGGCGAGGCCTTCCAGTTCTGGGTCCTCGGCACCGTCGCCGTGATCGGCGCCCTGTCCACCGTCTTCATGAAGCGGGCCGTGCACAGCGCGCTGTCGCTCGCCGGAACCATGATCGTCCTGGCGGTGTTCTACCTCGCCAACGGCGCGTACTTCCTCGGCATCGTCCAGATCGTCGTCTACACCGGCGCGATCATGATGCTTTTCCTCTTCGTGGTGATGCTGGTCGGCGTGACCGCCGCCGACTCCCTGAAGGAGACCATCAAGGGTCAGCGCTGGCTGGCCCTTCTGTGCGGGGTCGGCTTCGGCGTCCTGCTCCTCGCGGGCATCGCCAACGCCTCCCTGAAGGACTTCGCGGGCACCGGCCAGGCCAACGCCAACGGCAACGTGGAGGGCCTCGCCGCCCTCATCTTCACCAAGTACGTGTTCGCCTTCGAAATCACCGGCGCCCTGCTCATCACCGCCGCCATCGGCGCCATGGTGCTCACCCACCGCGAGCGCACCGAGCGCGCCAAGACCCAGCGCGAGCAGTCCGAGCAGCGCGTCCGCGACGGCAAGCACCTGCCGCCGCTGCCCGCCCCCGGCGTCTACGCCCGGCACAACGCCGTCGACATCGCCGGCCTGCTCCCCGACGGCACCCCGTCCGAGCTCACCGTCAGCAAGACACTCCGCGACCGCGGCCAGATCCGTGACGTGTCCGCCGAGGCGCTCGGCGACCTGCGAGCCCTGGAACAGCGCTCCGAGGAACGGCTGGAGCGGACCCCGGTCGAGCCCGCGCACTTCAAGCGCAGCGAGGAGGCGTCGAAGTGAACCCCGTCTACTACCTCTACCTCGCCGCCCTGTTGTTCACGATCGGCGCCACCGGTGTGCTGATCAGACGGAACGCGATCGTCGTCTTCATGTGCATCGAGCTCATGCTGAACGCCTGCAACCTCGCGTTCGTCGTCTTCTCCCGGATGCACGGCAATCTCGACGGCCAGATCATCGCCTTCTTCACGATGGTCGTCGCCGCCGCGGAGGTCGTGGTCGGGCTCGCGATCATCGTGTCGCTGTTCCGTACCCGCCACTCGGCCTCGGTCGACGACGCCAGCCTGATGAAGCTGTAAGGGGTCGCTGAATCGTGGAGAACCTGATTGCGCTGCTCATCGCGGCGCCTCTGCTCGGAGCGGCCGTCCTGCTCGTCGGCGGCCGACGCCTGGACGCCGTAGGACACTGGGTCGGCACGATCCTGTCGACGACGTCCTTCGTGTTCGGCGTCATCCTCTTCGCCGACCTGCTCGGCAAGAACCCCGAGCACCGCACCCTGATGCAGCACCTGTACACCTGGGTGCCGGTGGAGGGCTTCCAGGCGGACGTCACCTTCCGCCTCGACCAGCTGTCGATGACGTTCGTCCTGCTGATCACCGGCGTCGGCTCGCTCATCCACCTGTACTCCGTCGGGTACATGGAGCACGACGAGCGCCGCCGCCGCTTCTTCGGCTACCTCAACCTGTTCCTCGCGGCGATGCTGCTGCTCGTCCTCGCCGACAACTACCTGCTGCTGTACGTCGGCTGGGAGGGCGTCGGCCTCGCCTCCTACCTGCTGATCGGCTTCTGGCAGCACAAGCCCAGCGCGGCGACCGCGGCCAAGAAGGCCTTCATCGTCAACCGCGTCGGCGACATGGGCCTGTCGATCGCGATCATGCTGATGTTCACGACGTTCGGCACGTTCGCCTTCGGCCCGGTCCTCAGCCACGCCACCGACGCCTCCGAGGGCAGGCTCACCGCGATCGGCCTGATGCTGCTGCTCGCCGCCTGCGGCAAGTCCGCCCAGGTACCGCTGCAGTCCTGGCTCGGGGACGCCATGGAAGGCCCGACCCCGGTCTCCGCCCTCATCCACGCGGCGACCATGGTGACCGCGGGCGTCTACCTCATCGTCCGCTCCGGAGCCATCTTCAACGCGGCCCCCGACGCCCAGCTGGTCGTCACCGTCGTCGGCGCCGTCACCCTCCTCTTCGGTGCGATCGTCGGTTGCGCCAAGGACGACATCAAGAAGGCCCTCGCCGGCTCGACCATGTCGCAGATCGGCTACATGGTCCTCGCCGCCGGCCTCGGCCCCATCGGCTACGTCTTCGCGATCATGCACCTGGTGACGCACGGCTTCTTCAAGGCCGGTCTCTTCCTCGGCGCCGGCTCCGTCATGCACGGCATGAACGACGAGGTCGACATGCGCAAGTACGGCGGCCTCCGCACATACATGCCCGTCACCTTCATCACCTTCGGCCTCGGCTACCTCGCCATCATCGGCTTCCCCGGCCTGTCCGGCTTCTTCTCCAAGGACAAGATCATCGAAGCGGCGTTCGCCAAGGGCGGCACCGAGGGCTGGATCCTCGGCACCTGCGCCCTGGTCGGCGCGGCCATCACCGCCTTCTACATGACGCGCGTGATGCTGATGACGTTCTTCGGCGAGAAGCGCTGGCAGCCCGACGAGCACGGCCACGAGCCGCACCCGCACGAGTCCCCGAAGGTCATGACCATCCCGATGATCGTCCTGGCGGTCGGCTCGGTCCTCGCCGGCGGCTTCTTCAGCATCGGCGACCGCTTCCTGCACTGGCTGGAGCCGATCACCGGCCACAGCGAGGGCGACTCCCCGATCAGCGCGGGCGTCGTCACCGGCGCCACCATGGTCTGCCTGATCATCGGTGTCGGCATCGCCTACCTCCAGTACGGCCGCCGCGCCGTCCCCGCCGTCGCCCCGCGCGGCTCGCTGCTCACCCGCGCGGCCCGCCGCGACCTCCTCCAGGACGACTTCAACCACGTCGTCCTGGTCCGCGGCGGCGAACACCTCACCCGCTCCCTTGTATATGTCGACCACACCCTGGTTGACGGCGTCGTCAACGGCACGGCGGCGGGCTTCGGCGGGCTCTCCGGCCGACTGCGCAAGCTCCAGAACGGCTACGCGCGCTCGTACGCGGTCTCGATGTTCGGCGGCGCTGCCCTCCTGGTCGCCGCGACCCTGCTGATGAGGGCGGTCTGATACCGATGTCCTTTCCTCTGCTGACAGCGACGGCGGTCCTCCCGGCCGTCGGGGCGGTCGCCACGGCCGCCGTACCGGCCGCCCGGCGCACCGCCGCAAAATGGCTCGCGCTGCTGGTCTCGCTCGCCACGCTCGTCCTGGCGATCATCGTCATGGTCCGCTTCGACCCTGGCGGCGCCCGCTACCAGCTCACCGAGTCCCACGCCTGGATCAGTGACTTCGGCGTCCGCTACGAACTGGGCGTCGACGGCATCGCGGTCGCCCTGCTCGCCCTGACCGCCCTGCTGATGCCGTTCATCATCCTGGCCGGCTGGCACGACGCCGACCCGCTGGAGACCGGCAGCAAGCGGTGGCGGCCCACCCAGGGCTTCTTCGCCCTGATCCTGGCCGTCGAGGCGATGGTGATCATCTCCTTCGAGGCCACCGACGTCTTCCTCTTCTACATCTTCTTCGAAGCCATGCTCATCCCGATGTACTTCCTCATCGGCGGCTTCGGGGACCACGCCCACGCACAGGGCGAGGAGGCCGCGTCGACGCAACGGTCGTACGCGGCCGTGAAGTTCCTCCTCTACAACCTGGTCGGCGGCCTGATCATGCTGGCCGCGGTGATCGGCCTCTACACGGTCTCCGGGAACTTCTCCCTCGCCGAGATCGCGCAGGCCCGCGCCAACGGCACGCTGCACATGGCCACCAGCACCGAACGCTGGCTGTTCCTCGGCTTCTTCTTCGCCTTCGCGGTGAAGGCGCCGCTGTGGCCGCTGCACACCTGGCTGCCCAACGCCATGCAGGAGTCCACCGCCCCCGTCGCCGTCCTCATCACCGCGGTCGTCGACAAGGTCGGCACGTTCGCGATGCTCCGCTTCTGCCTCCAGCTCTTCCCGGAGGCGTCGAAGTGGGCGACACCCACCATCCTCGTCCTCGCCCTGATCAGCATCATCTACGGCGCACTCCTCGCCGTCGGGCAGCGCGACATCAAGCGGCTGGTCGCCTACGCGTCCATCTCCCACTTCGGGTTCATCATCCTGGGTATCTTCGCGATGACCAGCCAGGGCCAGTCCGGCGCCACCCTCTACATGGTCAACCACGGCATCTCCACCGCCGCCCTGATGCTGGTCGCCGGCTTCCTGATCTCCCGGCGCGGCTCCCGGCTCATCGCCGACTACGGCGGTGTGCAGAAGGTCGCCCCGGTCCTCGCCGGCACCTTCCTGATCGGCGGCCTGGCCACCCTGTCCCTGCCCGGCCTTGCGCCCTTCGTCAGCGAATTCCTGGTCCTGGTCGGCACGTTCACCCGCTACCCGGCCATCGGGATCATCGCCACCTTCGGCATCGTCCTCGCCGCGCTCTACACCCTCGTCCTCTACCAGCGGACGATGACGGGGCCGGTGAAACCGGCGGTCTCCGCGATGCCCGACCTGAAGGCACGCGAACTCGTCGTGGTCGCCCCGCTGATCGTCCTGCTGATCTTCCTGGGCGTCTATCCGAAGCCCGTCACGGACATCGTCAACCCGGCGGTCAAACAGACCATGTCGGACGTACACAAGACCGACCCCAAGCCCGCAGTGGAGGCGGCCAAGTGAGCGCAGCAGCCGTCCACAGCCTGTGGACAACCGCAGCCGAGCCGATCTCGAAGATCCCGGCCCCGAAGATCGAATACGGGCAGCTGTCGCCCACCCTGATCGTCGTCGGCGCGGCGATCGTCGGGGTACTGGTCGAAGCGTTCGTACCGCGCAAGTCCCGCTACTACGCCCAGGTGTTCGTCTCCGCCGTGGCCCTGTGCGCCGCCTTCGCGGCGGTCGTCGCCCTGGCCGCCGACGGATACGGCACCACCAAGGCGCACATCGCCGCCATGGGCGCCATCGCCGTCGACGGACCGTCCCTGTTCCTCCAGGGCACGATCCTGCTGGCCGGCCTCGTCGGCCTGTTCACCTTCGCCGAACGCCGCCTCGACCCCGAGGCCCACGGAAACCGCGTCGACTCCTTCGCCGCCCAGGCCGCCTCCGTGCCCGGCAGCGACAGCGAACAGGCCGCGGTGAAGGCCGGCTTCACCACCACCGAGGTCTTCCCGCTCCTGCTCTTCGCCATCGCCGGCATGCTGGTCTTCCCCTCCGCCAACGACCTGCTGACGCTCTTCGTGGCACTGGAGGTCTTCTCCCTCCCGCTCTACCTGCTGTGCGCCCTGGCCCGCCGCAAGCGCCTCATGTCACAGGAAGCCGCCGTCAAGTACTTCCTGCTCGGCGCCTTCGCCTCCGCGTTCACCCTGTTCGGCATCGCCATGCTCTACGGCTACGCCGGCTCGGTGTCGTACGCCACCATCGCCCAGGTCGTCGACGGCACCGTCACCAACGTCGACCCGGCCCTCGCCAACACCACGGGCAACGACGCGCTCCTCCTCATCGGCGCCGCCATGGTCGTCATGGGCCTGCTCTTCAAGGTCGGCGCCGTCCCCTTCCACATGTGGACCCCCGACGTCTACCAGGGCGCGCCCACCCCGGTGACCGGCTTCATGGCCGCCGCCACCAAGGTCGCCGCCTTCGGCGCACTGCTGCGCCTCCTGTACGTCGTCCTGCCCGGCATGCGCTGGGACTGGCGGCCGGTCATGTGGGGCGTCGCGATCATCACCATGCTGGGCGGCGCGATCGTCGCGATCACCCAGACCGACATCAAGCGGCTCCTCGCCTACTCGTCGATCGCACACGCCGGATTCATCCTCGCCGGTGTCATCGCGACCTCGAAGGACGGCGTGTCGTCCGTCCTCTTCTACCTGGCCGCCTACTCCTTCGTGACCATCGGAGCGTTCGCCGTGGTCACCCTGGTGCGCGACGCGGGCGGCGAGGCCACCCACCTGTCCAAGTGGGCAGGCCTCGGCCGCCGCTCACCGCTCGTGGCAGCCGTCTTCGCCGTCTTCCTGCTGGCCTTCGCGGGCATCCCGCTGACCTCCGGCTTCGCCGGAAAGTTCGCCGTCTTCAAGGCGGCGGCCGAGGGCGGGGCGGTCCCGCTCGTCGTGATCGGTGTGATCTCGTCCGCGATCGCCGCGTTCTTCTACATCCGCGTGATCGTCCTGATGTTCTTCAGCGAGCCGAGGCCCGAGGGGCCCACGGTCGCCGTGCCCTCCCCGCTCACCATGGCGGCGATCGGCCTGGGCGTCGCCGTCACCCTGGTACTCGGCGTGGCACCGCAGTACTTCCTGAACCTCGCCAGCCAGGCGGGAGTGTTCGTGCGCTGAAGCCTTCCGTGCGCCCCTGGGCCCCGGTTCCCCGCACAGGAACCGGGGCCCACGCGCGCGTACGCGGCACACCGCCACCGGGACACCGCCGCCATGGCTATGGCTACGCGGCTACGGGCACGTCACCGTGGTATTCCACTGCGCGAACAGACCGCTCGGATTGTCCTTCCAGATCCACGCGCGCAGCGTGTACACCGGCCCCGTGACACCCGGCACGGTCGTCGGCCCCTGGAACGGCTGCCCGAACAGCGTCGGCGCCGCGGTCCCGGTCCCCACCCGCACGATCCACTCCACCCCTGCCAGGGCCCGGCCACCGTCGGCGTCGGTCTCGTAGAGGAGACCCGCGGGCTCGGCCGGGTCCAGACTGCCGACACCTGCGGTCCTCACGTAGTGGTAGCCCGCGCCACCCTTGTTGTTCCGGGTGTCCTTGTCGCAGGAGCCGGCCGGGGGGCGGGCGTACCCGTCCGTGACCGCGAACGGCTCGTACTGGTAGTCCGCCGTCGCCGTGTACGTCGGGGTCAGATCCGTCCACAGGAACGGGTCGGAATCGGGGACGGGAGCCGCGCCGGCGGGAACCGCGGCCAGAGCGAACGGCACGGCCAGCGCCAGAACGGCGCCGGCGATGCGGGACCTGAGAGACATCCTGAAGCTCCTTGGGGCGGAAGAGGCACGCGAGCGGCACCTCCGTACAACACGGGCCTCCCCGGTCCCGCCCGTGCAGCATCGCCCGCGCCTCTCCCCGGCCGCCACGCGAAGACCGCCAAAGGACTGAGGACACCGCCGGACGGGGGAACCCCGCACTCGCACCCCTCTCCCGGGCGGGCAGCCTGTGGATAACTCCGGCGCTGTCGGTCCGGACCCCTATCGTGGAGGCAGTGGTCGAAGGACGACGTACGGGGGACACGACGATGGGCGGGACGGGCGGGACCGACGAGATGCCAGGGACGACCGAGACGCCGGGGGCGCCACAGGCGCACGGCCCGGCGGACAGCGAGGCACTGGCCACGCTGCACCGGGTCTTCGGGTACGACGCCTTCCGGGGTGAGCAGGAAGCGATCATCGACCATGTGGTGGCGGGCGGCGACGCCGTCGTCCTCATGCCCACCGGCGGCGGAAAATCACTGTGCTACCAGATCCCCGCCCTGGTCAGACCCGGTGCGGGCATCGTGGTCTCACCGCTCATCGCCCTCATGCAGGACCAGGTGGACGCCCTGCGCGGCCTTGGCGTCAACGCCGGGTTCATCAACTCCACCCAGGACTTCGACGAGCGGCGCGTGGTCGAAGCCCAGTTCCTCGCGGGCGAGCTCGACCTGCTCTACCTCGCCCCCGAGCGGCTCCGCCTGGACTCCACGCTCGACCTGCTCACCCGCGGCAAGATCGCCGTCTTCGCCATCGACGAGGCGCACTGCGTCTCCCAGTGGGGCCACGACTTCCGCCCCGACTACCTCACCCTCTCCCTCCTCGGCGAGCGCTGGCCCGACGTCCCGCGCATCGCGCTCACGGCCACCGCCACCCACGCCACCCACCAGGAGATCACCCAGCGGCTGCACATGCCGACGGCCCGGCACTTCGTGGCCAGCTTCGACCGGCCCAACATCCAGTACCGGATCGTCCCCAAGGCCGACCCCAAGAAACAGCTCCTCGCCTTCCTCCGCCAGGAACACGAAGGCGACGCGGGCATCGTCTACTGCCTCTCCCGCAAGTCCGTCGAAGCCACCGCCGAATTCCTGACCCGCAACGGCATCGACGCCGTGCCCTACCACGCCGGCCTCGACGCGGGCACCCGCGCTGCCCACCAGTCCCGCTTCCTGCGCGAGGACGGCCTGGTCGTCGTCGCCACCATCGCCTTCGGCATGGGCATCGACAAACCCGACGTCCGCTTCGTCGCCCACCTCGACCTGCCCAAATCCGTCGAGGGCTACTACCAGGAGACCGGCCGCGCCGGCCGCGACAGCCTGCCCTCCACCGCCTGGATGGCCTACGGCCTCAACGACGTCATACAGCAGCGCAAACTCATCCAGTCCGGTGAGGGCGACGAGGCCTTCCGCCGCCGCGCCCAGGCCCACCTCGACTCCATGCTCGCCCTGTGCGAGACCGCCCAGTGCCGCCGCGGGCAACTCCTCAACTACTTCGGCCAGGACCCCGACCCCGCGGGCTGCGGCAACTGCGACACCTGCCTCACCCCGCCCGAGACCTGGGACGGCACCGTCGCCGCACAGAAGGTCCTCTCCACCGTCGTACGCCTCCAGCGCGAACGCGGGCAGAAGTTCGGTGCCGTCCAGATCGTCGACATCCTGCTCGGCAAGCGCACCGCCAAGGTCATCCAGTTCGACCACGACCAGCTGTCCGTCTTCGGCATCGGCACCGACCTCGACGAAGGCGAATGGCGGGGCGTCGTCCGGCAACTGCTCGCCCAGGGACTGCTCGCGGTCGAGGGCGAGTACGGCACCCTGGTGCTCACCGAGGCCAGCGGGACGGTCCTGCGGAGGGAACGCGAGGTCCCGCTGCGGAAGGAACCGAAGAAACCGGCGGTCTCGCGAGCGACCGGAGGCTCCGGATCCTCCGGCAAGAGCAAGGCGAAGGCAGTCGTGGCAGAGCTGCCCGAGGAACTGCTCCCCGCCTTCGAGGCCCTGCGCGCCTGGCGCGCCGAGCAGGCCCGCGAACAGGGCGTACCCGCCTACGTGATCTTCCACGACGCCACCCTGCGGGAGATCGTCAGCCGGTGGCCCGAGTCCGTCGCCGAACTCGCCACCATCGGCGGCGTCGGCGAGAAGAAGCTCATGACCTACGGAGAGGGCGTACTCGGGGCACTGGCCGCCCTGAAGACGCCGGCCACCACCCCGGCCCCCGCGACGACGGGGACCGGGGACGAGGACCACTGGCCCGAGATGGACGCGGAGCCGGAACCGGAGGACTGGATATAGCAGCCGCGGCGGCAGCGGGGGAACCGCCTACAGCCCCCTCGCCGCATACGCCCTGACATCCGCGTCCGGGTCGGCCGTCGCCGTGGCCAGAGCCGCGCGGGCCTCCTCGGCACCGGCGTGCCGGGTCAGGGCGAGCACGGCAGCCTTGCGGGCGTCGGCGTTCCGGTCGGCGAGGGACTTGGCGAGAGCCGGCACCGCCACGGCGCCGTCAGCGGCACCCAGCGCCCTGGCGGCACCGACCCGCACCTGCCACGCCGGCTCGCCCAGCGCGGCCACGGCGGCCTCGGCCAGGGGCGCCGGACAGCCGACGCCCGCCAGGGCCTCGTACGCCGCACCCCGGACCAGCACATCGGAGTCCCCGACGAGCACGGTCAGAGCATCCAGAACGCCGTCCCCTCCCGAGACGGCACCGGCGGCCCCCACCGTCCCGAGGGCCTTCGCCACCGTCACCCGCACCTCACGGGACGGGTCGGCGACGGCACCCGCCAGGGCGTCTGCGGCATCCACCGAGACCAGGGCCCGCACCGCCTCGATCCGCACCGCCGGATCGGGGTCGGCCAGGAAACCGGCGAACAGACCGGCGTCACCCAGGCGCAGCGCCCGCAGCACGTCCAGCGCGGCCGCCCGCACCAGGGGATCGGTCACACCGAGCGCGTCGACGAGGGCGTCGCCCAGCGCAGGACCGGACGGAAGCGTCTCGACCAGCTCACGCAGCGAGGCCGCGGCCACCGAACGGACCCCGGCATCGGGATCCGCCAGCGCACCGGCCAGCGCCAGCCCGACCCCCGCCGGAGCCGTCTCCGTCAGCACCGAAACGGCGGTACGGCGCACCGAGGCATCGAGGTCGGTCAAGTACGGCTCAAGAGCAGCGAGTTCGGGCTCCTCATCGGCGAGGGTGAGGAGCCCCAGCAGGCGGGGTGAGACCGGCGCGGCCCGCTCCGGCTCCACCGGCCGCACGGCGGCAGCCGCCACCGGCCCCGCGGCCACCGGCGGCACGTCCCGGACACCCGCCGTGGCCACGTCCAGCGGACGCACCTCGCCGATGTGCCGGGACGGACCGCCGACCGGGGTGAACTCCTCGACCGGCACCAGATACGGAGCCACGGGACGAGCCGTGAACTCCATCGCACCAGAGGGGGACTTGTGCAGATCGAGATGGTGGAACCAGGAGGCGTCGTCACGCTCGGGGTGATCGAGCCGAGACGTCGTTGTTCTCCAGGTCGGCCCCGAGGAGGGCGGTGCCGATGTCGAGGGGGATGTAGGTGAGGTCCAGCGAGAGGGGAAGTCCGTTCAGGCGGCGCAGGCGTTCGATGTAGAGGACGTCGGCGCCGGGCGGGACGCGGAGGCGTTCAGCGACGGGGGTGGGTGCCGCGGAGGGTCCCACGGTGCGGACCTCGTTGGTGACCTGGCCGTGTTCGCGGAGGGTTTCCGCGAGGCCCATCAGGCGGTCGAGTCCGTGTGGGTACTTGCGGGCGACGACCACGGTGCCCACGCCGGGCAGCCGGTCGACCAGCCCTTCCGCCCGCAGCAGGTCCAGGGCCTGGCGGACGGTGTTGCGGGTGGCGCGGTAGTCGTCGGCGACGGTGGACTCGTGCGGGAGGGTGCCGTCCGGGAAAGCGCCGGTGAGGATCTGGTGGCGCAGGAGGTCGGCGAGCTGCCGGGCCTGGTCCGCACGCAGCCGGCGACGTGTCCGGTGGGCGGCGACCGTGGTCGCGGCGCCGTGACCGGAGTGGTCTCGGATGCGGTCGGTGGGTGGCATGGCTGGAACCATACCGACGAGGTAGGGAAGGGGGTGTTGCGGAAATGTTGCGCCACTTGAGGCACTGTCTGACGCGCCGCTGAACTGGGCTTTCAGGGCTGGCGCGGGGAAGATCTGCCACCGGGGTGCCGGTCTGCGCACCCGCGCACCCAAGGAGTCGAAACCCTTCTGAGGGCGGCTCTCCGGCCCTACCGTCCGCAGACAGGCAGGCGGGCTCGCTCTAGCCGAGCGCCGTCAGTCCCGGTGCGAAGGCGATCAGGAGCGGCAGCAGGGGGACCAGGGCGGCCACCGTCGTCGTCAGGGCCCGCTGGCGGCGCAGCAGCCGTGGTGGCGGTTCCAGCAGGCGGTCGACCCGCTCGCCGAGCAGCCGGCGGCTCGACGCGCAGGACAGGACCCCGCGGTGCTGGTTCAGTTCGATCAGGGCCAGTGCGGTGGTGAGGTGGCCGCAGCGGCGGGACGCCGTGTCGTCCGCGGCGAGTTCGACGAGCCGGTGGGTCTGGTCGCAGAAGTGGGAGAAGAGCGGCACGCGCGGGAAGCCCGTGGCCAGGGCGCTGGACAGGTGGAGCAGCCAGTCGTGATGGGCGCGGGCGTGGCCCCGTTCGTGGGTGAGTACGGCGTCGAGCTGGTGGTCGGTGAGACGGTGCAGTGCCCCCGTCGTCACGACCAGCTGGGGTGGATGGCCCGGCATCCACCAGGCGTCCGGGTACTCGTCCTCCAGCACCAGCATCGGTCCGCGTGCCGCGGGCAGTCCCGCCGGCAGCTCGGGTGCCCGCTCGCGCAGGTGTGCGCGGGTCCGGTCGCGGCGGCGCCGGGCCTCGACCAGTTCGCGGGCGAGCATCGCCGTCGTCCAGGCGGCTCCGGACGCCAGCAGCACCGTGAGGGCGACCGCCCAGGCGGGCGCGACGGAGAGGTCGTACGCGGCGGTGACCGCCGGTGGCGCCGGCGCGAACACCCGGTCGCGCACGGTGTGGAAGACGGCTGCCGCGCCCAGGGTCAGTGCGGCCAGGCAGCACATCAGCACGGTGGCGACCAGGCACTGCCACACCCACAGCGCGACGACCGGTTCCCGCTCCGGCCACAGGGACCGCACCAGGGCACGCGGCGCAGGTACCGCGGCCGTCAGGGCGACGACGGTCAGCAGGAGCAGGCAGACGGTCATGCCGGGGCTCCGTTTCCTGATCGGAGATGTGTGCGGGTGGTGGGTGGTGCGGGGGCGATACGCCGTTGCGTGACATGGTGCGTGCGCCGGCGCGTCACGTGATGCGTGCGCCGACGCCTCGCATGGTGCGCGTGCGGGCGCATCGCATGGTGCGTGTCCCGTCAGTATGACGTTGCCGGGCGCTCCGGGTCAGGTGTCGACGACGATCCGGGCGCCCCGCTCCCCGGTCCGGCGGCTCGCGCGTGGTTCCTGCTCCCGTGCCGCCTCCGGCACCACCCCGTCCGCGGAGCCCGCCGGTCGCACCAGGGCCACGAAGTCCCCGCTCACCTCGGTCGGCCGGGCCGTCCCGGCGTCTCCCTCACCCCGCCACGACCCGCCCGCTGACCTCGCCGAGCCCCACCCGGCTGCCGCCCGGCCCCGGAGCCCATCCCGACATCGTCACCACGTCCCCGTCCTCCAGGTACGTCCGCTTCCCGTCCGGGAGTTCGAGCGGATCGCGTCCGTTCCAGGTCAGCTCCAGCAGTGACCCGCGCTGCCCGGGCTCCGTGCCGCTGACCGTGCCGGAGCCGTACAGGTCGCCGGTGCGCAGGGAGGCGCCGTTGACCGTCAGATGGGCGAGTTGCTGGGCGGCGGTCCAGTACATGGTGGAGAACGGTGGCTCGGACACCGTCTGTCCGTTGATCGCGATCGACATCCGCAGGTCGTAACCGGCGGGCTCCTCTGTGGCGTCGTCGAGGTACGGCAGCAGCGGATGCGTCCGCCTCGGCGGGGCGATCCGTGCCTCCTCCAGCGCGTCCAGCGGGGTGATCCACGCCGAGACCGAGGTGGCGAACGACTTGCCGAGGAAGGGGCCGAGGGGGACGTACTCCCAGGCCTGGATGTCCCGCGCCGACCAGTCGTTCAGCAGGCAGAGGCCGAACACGTGCTCCCTGAAGTCGCCCAGCGCCACCGGGCTGCCCTGTTGTGACGGGGTGCCGACGACGAAGCCGACCTCGGCCTCGATGTCCAGCCGTACCGACGGGCCGAACACCGGTGCCGGGTCCGAGGGCGCCTTCCGCTGCCCTGAGGGCCGCACGACGTCCGTCCCCGACACCACGACCGTGCCCGCGCGGCCGTGGTAACCGATGGGCAGGTGCTTCCAGTTGGGGGTGAGCGGCTCGACGGCGTCGGGGCGGAAGATGCGGCCGGCGTTCCGCGCATGGTTCTCGGAGGCGTAGAAGTCGACGTAGTCGGCGACCTCGAAGGGGAGGTGCAGGGTCACCTCGGGCAGCGGGTGGAGGAGCGGGGCGAGCGTCTCCCGGTGCGCGGGCACGGTCACCCAGGCGGTCAGGGCGCGCCGTACGTCCGACCAGGCGGTGCGGCCGGCGGCCAGCAGCGGGTTGAGAGTCGGTCGGGCCAGCAGCGAGGCGTAGGGGGAGCCGAGGGCGAGGGCAGCGGCGCCGGCGTCGAGGACGTGGTCGCCGAGGCGGACGCCCACCCTCCGTTCCGTGCTCTCGGAGGTCGAGAACACGCCATACGGAAGGTTGTGCGGGCCGAAGGGATCACCCTCGGGGACCTCGAAGGGGGTCAAGGGGGGCATGGGGTGGCTGCCTCGCTCTCATCCGTGCCGCGCGGGGGACGGCCATGTGGCGACGTCGCTATGGCGTTGCGCGGCATTCCATGTGGTCGCGCCACACGTTACGGGTGAGTTGCCTGTCGTGACAGTGTCTAAAGAGTTCGCAATGTCCTAATAGGCCTTGCTGGAGTAGGCAATTCCGGCTTAGCGTCCTTTGGGGGACACGGACGGGGTGGGTCCGGTCCGTAGAGGGGGACACGTGGGGGGACCCGTGGCCAGGAATGCCGTCAGCGTGCCGTTCGAGGCGGACCGCGACGTGCCGGGCCTGATCGTCAAGTTCGGCGACTATCCGCTGCATCACGGCGGGGTCGGCGCGATTCGCAGTCTGGGCCGCCTGGGCGTTCCCATGTACGCGATAACAGAGGACGCGTACACGCCGGCGGCTTCGTCCCGTTATCTCAAACGGGCGTTCGTGTGGCCGACAACAGGCGCCGAGGAACCGGACCACCTCGTCGAGGGACTGCTGCGCATCGGCCGCCGCATCGGCCGTCCGGCCGTGCTGATCCCCACCGACGAGGAGGCCGCCGTCCTGATCGCCGAGCACCAGGACGCGCTCGCCGACCGCTTCCTCTTCCCGCGCGTCGACCCGGGACTGCCCCGCCGGCTGGCGAGCAAACAGGGCCTGCACGAACTGTGCGTGGAACACGGCATCCCGAGCCCGGCGGCCGCCTTCCCCGACTCGTACGACGAGATCGTCGACTTCGCGGAGAAGGCCCGCTTCCCCATCGTCGCCAAGAACCGTGAGGCGTTCGTCCGGCGCAAGCAGCCCGCCGTCAACGGGACGACGCGGATCGCCACCCGGGAGGGGCTGCTCACCCTCGCCCGTGACTGGGGCACCCATCCGGGTGTCATCCTCCAGGAGTACCTCCCGAGGGAGGAGGCCGAGGACTGGATCGTGCACGCCTACTTCGACGCCGACTCCACTCCGCGCGCCCTGTTCACAGGAGTCAAGGTCCGCTCCTGGCCGCCGCACGCCGGCATGACCGCGAACGCGTACGTCGTCGACAACCCGGAACTCGCCGACCTCGCCGCGCGTTTCATCAAGCAGATCGGCTTCACCGGCATCATCGATCTCGACCTGCGCTACGACCGGCGCGACGGCCAGTACAAGCTGCTCGACTTCAATCCGCGCATGGGCGCCCAGTTCCGGCTCTTCGAGAGCGAGTCGGGGGTGGACGTCGTCCGCGCCATGCACCTGGACCTGACCGGGCGCCGCGTCCCGGAGGGGGAACAGCGGGCCGGCCACCGGTACGTCGTGGAGAACATCGACCTGCCCGCCCTCCTCGCCTACCGTCGCAGCGGCTACACGACGCCGCACGCACCGAAGCGGCCGAGCGGGACCGAGTTGGCCTGGCTGGCGGGTGACGACCCGATGCCGTTCGTCACGATGCTCGCCCGCTTCGTGCGTCCGGGCGCGAAGCACCTCTACCAGCTGTGGCGCACCAACCGCCGCGGCTCCAGCAACGCCACGAAGTAGGCACCACGTTCCTGGGGGGAGGGACTTCGTGATCGAACCGGTAGCAGTCATCGGTGCGTGGCCCTTCGGCCTGTCCACCGCCGCTCATCTGCGGGCGCGCGGCATCCCGGTCCGGGTCTTCGGCGACCCCATGGTCAGCTGGCGCGACCACATGCCGGCCGGGATGATCCTGAAGTCCTCCCCGGCCGCCTCCAACCTGGACTGCCCGCAGCACGGGCACACCCTCGCCGACTACTGCGACGCCGCGGGCGTCCGCCGACTGGTGACCGACGAGGACGTCATCCCGGTGGAGACCTTCATCGGCTACGGCGAGTGGTTCCAGCAGAAACTGGTGCCCCGACTGGAGCGGGTCCGGGTGGTCTCCGTGGACCGGCACAAGGTGGACCGGCACAAGGCGGACCGGCACAACGCGCAAGGCTCGGCGGGTTTCGAACTGAAGCTGGACTCCGGGGAGTCGTTCACGGCCCGTGCGGTCGTCGTCGCCACCGGCCTGTCCGGGCTCGCCCGCCTCCCCGCCGAGCTCGCCGAGGCGGGCGCCGACGGACCCGCGGGACCGGTCTCGCACAGCTCCCAGCACCACGACCTGACCCGTTTCTCCGGCAAGGACCTGATCGTCGTCGGTGCCGGGCAGTCCGCGCTGGAGACGGCGGCCCTCGCCGCCGAGGCAGGCGCCCAGGTGCGGGTGGTCTCGCGAGGGCGAGGCAAGGTCGCCTTCGGCGCCCCGCCCTGGGACCAGCCGAAGCTGCGCCCCGAGTCGCCGTTCGGCCGTGCCTGGTCCCTCTGGGCCCTGAGCTACTACCCGCACCCCTACCGCTACCTCCCGGCGCAGGCCCGCCACTACCTGGTCCGCCGGGTGCTCGGCCCGCTCGGCGCCTGGTGGCTGCGCGACCGCTTCGAGGGCAAGGTCGAGGTCCGCGAGGTCGCCGCCGTGACCGGCGCCGAGACCTCCGCAGGCGCCCCGGTCCTCACCGTCCGCACCCACGACGGCGGCACCGACCGCCTCACCGCCGACCACGTCATAGCCGCCACCGGCTATCGCGTGGACACCGCCGCGATGGCCTTCCTCGGCCCCGGGCTGCGCACTCGTGTCGCCGTCACGCGCGGCGCCCCGAGACTCGGCGCCGGATACGTCTCCTCCGTACCCGGCCTCTACTTCACGGGCCTCCCGGCGGCCGCGTCGTACGGTCCTGTGATGCGGTTCGTGTGCGGTACGGAGTTCGCCTCTCCGCGCCTGGCCAGGCACCTGGCTGCGGCCCACGTCTGACACCCCGGGGCCGAACCGTCACCCGGCGCCCGCGAGGTACAGCCCCAACAGCCCCTGCACGCTGTCCAGTTGCACGGCATCGCCGTCTCCGTCGAACCAGAGTCCGAGCCATGGGACCTCTTCGACGTACAGCGCACCGCCGGCCGGGCCCCGGGGCAGCTGCCGGGCATCTCGGAAAACATCACGCCCGCTACTGACAGCGGCCCCATCACGGATACGGCGGGCGCCACTTGAGGCCGAAACGCACGGTGAGTCCCCGGGCCGTGCTGTCCGTATTCTCTGATCATGGTCGCACCCTCCCCGTACTCACTGATCGCCACCGACCTGGACGGCACGCTGCTGCGCGGCGACGACACCCTCTCGGAACGGTCGCTCGCCGCCCTCGGGCGGGCCGGCCGGGCCGGAGCTCAGCACCTCGTGGTGACCGGTCGCCCGGCCCCGAGAGCGCGCCCGCTCCTCGACGACCTCGGCTGCACGGGACTCGCGGTCTGCGGCCAGGGCGCGCAGGTGTACGACGCCGGCGCGAACCGGCTGCTGTGGTCGGTCTCCCTTGACCGGGAGCTGGCGGAGACCGCACTCGGCAAGATCGAGGCCGAGGTCGGCCAGGTGTACGCGGCGGTCGACCAGGACGGCGTGGACGGGCTCACGCTCATCGAGCCGGGCTATCTGATGCCCCATCCCACGCTGCCCGCGCTGCGCGTCGCCCGGCGCGACGACCTGTGGTGCGCGCCCATCAGCAAGGTGCTGTTGCGCCACCACACCCTGACCGACGACGAACTGGCGACGACCGCCCGCTCGGTGGTCGGGTCGCTGGCGACGGTCACGATGTCGGGGCCGGGGACCGTCGAACTCCAGCCGTGCGGGGTGACCAAGGCGACCGGGCTCGCGCTGGCCGCCGACCGTCTGGCGCTGAGCCCCGGGCAGGCCATCGCCTTCGGCGACATGCCCAATGACATCCCGATGTTCGAGTGGGCGGCCTACGGGGTGGCGATGGCCAACGCCCACCCCGAACTCAGGGCGGTGGCCGACGAGATCACCACGTCGAACGAGGACGACGGCATCGCCGTCGTCCTCGAAAGACTCTTCGGGTGACGCGGAACGTCGATCAGTACGCGCCGTGGACGTTGTCGATCGAGCCGTACCGCGCGGCGGCGTAGTTGCAGGCGGCGGTGATGTTCGCGACCGGGTCGTAGATGTCGAACGACGTGCCGTCCACGTGGTACGCCTTGAACGTCGGGTCGATCACCTGGAGCAGGCCCTTGGACGGGATGCCCTTGGCCGCGTTGGAGTCCCAGAGGTTGATGGCCCGCGGGTTGCCGGAGGACTCCCGCATCAGGTTGCGGTATATGCCGTTGTAGGTGCCCGGGATGTGCTTCTCCGCCATGATCGCGAGCGACTCGCGGATCCAGCCGTCGAGGTTGTTCGGGTACCCGGCGAGGGTCGTCGAGGCCGTCGTGGTGGAGCCGGCGGCGGACGCGGTCGTGGCCCCGATGAGCGGGAGGGCGAGGACGGCGGCGCCGGTGCCGACGACGGCGAGCGTGCGGACGATGCGGTTACGGCGGGGACGGCGGTGCTGAACGGCAGCAGGCATGGCGAAGTTCCTCTCCGTCGCCTGCGAGGTGAGCTGTCGGGTTCGGGCTCGGGGAGTGCCCGGCCACATCGCCCGAAGGCGATGAGGCTTCACCCCTAGCCGTTCCGGAACGACGTCTGTTCTCTGACGTCGGCCGTCCGGTCCGGCGACTTACCTGGGTCTCCCGCTCCTGCCGTGCGAATGAACTCGTCGATGGGTCACTACGGGCGGCGGCAGGATTCGGCGTCCGCCCGGCGAGCCGGAACGTATGCGAGAGCACATGTCCGAAACAAGAGGCTGATTCACACAACGTGCTGATTGACCTTGATCTGTGCCGTATGGGGCACTTGATCCTTTGCTGCAGCCAACCCTCAACTGGCCCACGGGAAAAGGAAAGGAAGGGTCGCCCCGCAGGTCGTACAAGCCTTGCGGCATTCGGGCCCGCGTGACCTACTTCACGAATTCGCAATAACGGCAAAGCGGACATGATGGATTCATGGAATCCGCCTTTTTCATGGTTCAACAGAAAACTTCACCACTTGCATTCCCGTGGAATGCCCCCCGCGGGGGCGCTTCCGACGGCCCCGATGTGAGCATTTTCGGCGAGTAGTCCGAATTGTCGGATTAGATATATTTCCGGCATGCTCTCCGTCAACCCCTCCGTCAACTTCGGAAGCCACGGCTGTGTGCGCGTGTCGTCGGGCATGCCCAACGGGGAGGTTGAGGCGGATGCTTGACGGGGCCCGGCATCGAGCGTCGTTGCATGCGCGCGTGATTCTCGTCACGTTGAGACAGGGGAGGCGCGGAACCGGTAATCCCCGGTGCGCGTGTCCAACGCGAGGGCGGAACCTCCCCTGTGGTGTGCGTCGTTGTCATGGCGGCGGCCCCGGGCGAGGCTCGAACGTGTCGACGCTCCGTGAGCCGACGGGGTGAGGTGCGGGCGCCACGCGCGCGCAGGGATGCCGTTCTGCCGGCCGAGGGAATGACGGTCAAGGAAATGCGGAGCGAGAGGACGTGGGTCAACGGAACGCGGAGCTCGACGTGCGGGGTCTCGCGGAGGAGAGCAGACGGGCGTGGACGGGGGCGAGGTGTCGCCGTCCGTGCATGGTGTGCCCCTGCGGGCATGGGTGGGCGGTGGAAGGGGTACGCCCGGGCAGGTGACGTCGGCCGGGGAGGTGTGGCGGTTTCCGGGCGGCGGTCATCCGGAGGGTTCGCCGCCGGACGGGCCCTCGGGTGCCTCGCCGGATCCGGACCCGGCGCGGAGCCCGGTGCGGGACACGGCCTGGGCCTCGGTTCGGGACAACTGCCCGCACTTCCTGTTAAGTCAGCGGATGTCGGGTCGTATCGGCTGATCAAAAACATAACGGTCGTGATCCGATAGCGCCCGGGGTGTAACCGTGGGCGCTATCGGTGATCGAAACCTGACCGGATACGCTGACTTGAGTGATGGCAGCGACCTATCGACAAACCGTGTAATCGCCAGTAGACACCAGCAGACAGGAGACCCCTCGTGACCGTCGTCGGGCCGTTCGGGCTGAGCGTGCGGGACCAGGCTCTGGAAGCCGCTGTCCAGGCCGGATTGACGGCTGTCGAGGAAGGCTTGCTAGACGCCACCAAGAGCGAGGTCCCGTTCATCACGGAGGCCGCGCAGCACCTCGTGCGGGCCGGGGGGAAGCGGTTCCGCCCGCTGCTGGTCATGCTCGCCGCGCAGTTCGGCGACCCGTACGCCCCCGGTGTCGTGCCGTCGGCCGTCGTCGTCGAGCTCACCCACCTGGCCACGCTGTACCACGACGACGTCATGGACGAGGCCGCCGTGCGCCGCGGTGTCGACAGCGCCAACACCCGCTGGGGCAATTCGCTGGCCGTCCTCACCGGCGACTTCCTCTTCGCCCGCGCCTCCCAGATCCTCGCCGACCTCGGTCCCGAGGCGGTCCGGGTCCAGGCCCTCGCGTTCGAGCGCCTGGTGACCGGTCAGATCCTGGAGACGGCAGGCCCGTCGGACGGCCGTGACCCGGTCGAGCACTACCTCGACGTGCTCAGCGGCAAGACCGGCTCGCTGGTCGCGGTCTCCTGCCGCTTCGGCGCGATGCTGTCCGGCGCCGACGAGACGGTCGTCGACGTTCTCACCCAGTACGGTGAGCGGCTCGGCGTCGCCTTCCAGCTCGCCGACGACGTGCTGGACATCGCCTCCGACTCCCACGAGTCGGGGAAGACCCCGGGGACGGACCTCCGCGAAGGCGTGCCCACGCTTCCGGTGCTGCGGCTGCGGGAGCGGGCGGCCCGACTGGGGCTGGCCGAGGACATCGCCCTGTGCGAGCTGCTGGACTCCGACCTCACGGACGACGCGCGGCACGCGGAGGCCCTGGCGGCGCTGCGGGCGCACCCGGCGCTGGAGCAGGCCCGCCGGGACGCGGTTCGGTACGCGGAGGAGGCGCGGGCCGCGCTGGGTCCGCTGCCGGAATGCGACCCGAAGGTGGCACTGGTGGAGCTGTGCGACGCGGTGGTGCACCGAGCCGGCTAGCCCTCCGGCCGGCGTTGCGGGCTCCGGGCTCCCGGAAAGCAGCCTCCATGTGACTCAGGTCACATGCTTGGGCTGAGTCCAATCCGGGACGTGTTCCGTACTTCTCCGCAGAAGCCGACGCAGGGGGCGTCGGCTGACACAGGGGGAGAAAACGGAATCATGGTCATCGACGCAACGCGCCGCAAGAGCCTCGTCGCCGCTGCCATCACCGTCACCGTCACCGCTCTCGGCTGTACCGCCGTCCCGGCATCCGCCGCCACCGGCCACAGCGACACCAGCTACAGCCACACCAGCCACAGCTCCACCACCTCCGTCGTCCTCGCCGCCAGCCTGCGCGGTGCCAACGAGGTGCCCGTCGCCGGTGGGCCCGCCGTCGGGGACAAGGACGGTGCCGCGCTGGAGTTCATCCAGGTCAAGGGGGACAAGGTGACCGTCGCCGTGACCTGGCGCGGCACCGGCAGGCCCACCGACCTGCACATCCACCAGGGCGCCAAGGGAGCCAACGGCGGCGTCAAAATCGACTTCGGGAAGCTGCTGAAGAAGGCCAGGGGCCACAGTGTCGCGGGCAGCGTCAAGGTCACCGACAAGGCCCTGCTCGCGCAGCTCACCACCGACCCCGGAGCCTTCTACGCCAACCTGCACACCGCCGAGTTCCCCGGTGGAGCACTCCGCGGCCAGTTGCACGCCGTCGCCACGGTCTCCGACCTCAAGGGCGGCTTCCAGGCATCCGTCGTCACCGGCAAGCAGATCTACGAGTGCAAGCCCGCCGACGGCGGCGGCTACGCCTTCGCCCAGCGCGACGTCAGCGCCAAGCTCGGCGGCGGCATCCGCCACTCCTTCGTCGCACCGAACTCCGGTACCCCGCAGTGGGCCGCACCCGACGGCACCGCGGTCACCGGAGCCGTCCTGACCAAGACGGCGAACGGCACCGGCAACATCCCCGAACTGGACCTCAAGACCACCCGGTCCGGCAAGAAGCACGGGCTGCTCGCCCGCACCGGCGAGATCCTGCGCCTCAACACCGTCGGCGGCGTCGCTCCGGCCGGCTCCTGCACCCCGGGTGCCGTCGTCGGCGTCCCCTACCGGGCGGACTACGTGTTCGTGCAGCACTGAGCCGACACGGCACGTGAACTGAGCTGACACGGCACGTGAACTGAGCTGACACGGCACGTGGCAGGAGCAGGCCCGGCACGTGACAGGAGGCGTCTTCGCGGCACGACCCCTACGGGTCGGGGGAGGCGCCTCCGCCCTTGTGTCATACCGCAGGTGTACGCGGAGTTGGCTCCGTGGTCTGACGCTTGTCCGCCCCCGATTTGGTGAGATGGAAACCACGGAAATCACCACCACTCACCGATTCGGGTGAGAATGGCGGCTCAGGGTGGGACACGTGCGAGGACGGCCGCCGCCGACGACGGAGGTAAGGCACACATGGCACCGTACGAATCCGACGACAGCACGGGGGCCACGCAGGCCGACGGCGAGCTGCGCGACGAGATGCGCGCCGAGCGACGGCGCAAGGCCGCACGATACGTCGTCCCCGTCGCGGTGGTGGGCGTGGCCGCAGCCACCATCGGCCTGGTCCCGGCACTCGCCGACTCCGGCGACCCCGACCTGCCGAAGATCACCGCGCAGGAGCTCATCGACAAGATCGCCAAGTCGGACGTGCAGCAGTTGTCCGGCACCGTGAAGATCAGCACCGACCTCGGCCTGCCCGACCTCGGCGGTCTGGAGAGCAGCCTGATGTCCGGGGCGGCCCAGGGCGGCGGCGACGGCTCGTCCGCCGACCCGACCAGCAAGCTCACCGAGCTGGCCTCCGGCACGCACACCCTGCGGGTGGCCGCCGACGGCCCCGAGAAGCAGAAGGTGTCGGTGCTGGAGAGCGGCGCCGAGTACAGCCTCATCCACAAGGGCGCCGACGTGTGGGGCTACGACAGCAAGTCGAACGAGGTCTACCACTCCACCGCCGCCGACTCCGGCAAGGCCGAGCAGCACGAAACCCCGGCCACCCCCAAGGACTTCGCCGACGAGGTCCTCAAGTCGGTCGACGACACCACCTCGGTGACGGTCGACGGCACCGCCCAGGTGGCCGGCCGGGACGCCTACCGGCTCGTCGTCAAGCCCAAGCAGTCCGGCACGACGGTCGGCGCGATCAGCATCGCGGTGGACGCCAAGACCGGTACGCCGCTGAAGTTCACACTCACCCCGTCGAGCGGCGGAGCTGCCGTCGTCGATGCCGGCTACACCCAGATCAGCTTCGCGAAGCCGGCCGCCTCCACCTTCGACTTCACCCCGCCCAAGGGCGCCAAGGTCACCGAGGGCGACAAGGCCGGCAAGGCGGGCGGGGCCGATGAGGGCACCGGGACGGACCAGGGCGGCAAGGCCTCCGAGGCGCCCGGCCACGGTTCCGCCAAGGACCTCGACAAGTCCGGCTTCGACGTCCTCGGCAAGGGCTGGAACTCCATAGCAGTCCTCGACACCGGCAGCAAGGGAGGCGTGCCCACCGGCTCCGCTTCCGGCAGCGGCGACCTGAGCGGCTTCCTCGGCTCGCTCGGCGACCCTGTCTCCGGCAAGTTCGGCAAGGGCACCGTCTTCTCCACCCGGCTGATCAACGCCCTGATCACGGACGACGGGAAGGTATATGTCGGCGCCGTGGACAAGGCTGCGCTGGTGAAGGCGGCCGACGCGGGGTAGCAGAGGGGCAGCGCGGCTTCGGTGAGTACCCTCTGCCGCACGACGAATCGAGGGAGCCGATGGACCGACCGTCCGTCACGGAGCGGGAGCCGGAGGACCCCGGGGACTCCCCGAGCCCCGGGGAGTCCCGGCGTCCCGGGGGCCCGGACGCCCCGGGGGACGACGCGTCGGTGGCCGCGGGTGTCATCGACACCCGTGGCCTCACCAAGCGCTACCGCGGCGGACAGCTCGCCGTGGACGGTCTCGACCTGACCGTCCCCGCGGGCAGCGTCTTCGGCTTCCTCGGCCCGAACGGCTCCGGCAAGACCACCACCATCCGCATGCTGATGGGCCTGATCGCACCCACCTCGGGCACCGCCCGCGTCCTCGGCCACCCGATGCCGCGCGCCTCCCGCGTCGTACTGCCACACGTCGGTGCCCTCATCGAGGGCCCGGCGCTGTACGGCTTCCTCTCCGGCCGCGACAACCTGCTGCGGTACGACGCAGCCGACCCGGCCGCCGACCCGCGCACCCGGCGCGCCCGCGTCGAGGCCGCCCTGGACCGGGTGGGCCTCGGGGCCGCCGCGGCCAAGAAGGCGAAGGCCTACTCCCTCGGCATGAAGCAGCGCCTGGGCCTCGCC
Source organism: Streptomyces sp. NPDC013157 (assembly GCF_042899865.1). Lineage (NCBI taxonomy): Bacteria > Bacillati > Actinomycetota > Actinomycetes > Kitasatosporales > Streptomycetaceae > Streptomyces > Streptomyces sp. NPDC013157. The sequence continues at coordinate 218,051 of NZ_JBIBAK010000011.1, forward strand.
GCCGCGCTGCTCCAGCCCCGCAAGCTGCTGGTCCTGGACGAGCCGACCAACGGCCTCGACCCGCAGGGCATGCGGGAGATCCGCTCCCTGGTGCGGGAACTGGCCGGGGACGGCACCACCGTGTTCCTCTCCTCCCACCTCCTCGACGAGATCGAGCAGGTCTGCACCCACGCGGCCGTGATGGCGCAGGGACGGCTGATCGCCCAGGGCGCGGTGGCCGACCTGGCGGCCGGGGCGCGCGGTCGGCTCGTGGTGGCCACCCCGGACCCCGTGGAGGCGGCCCGGGTGCTCAAGGAACAGGGCGTCGCGGACGTCGTCGTCGCCGAGGACCGGGTGACCGGCGAGCCGCCCGAGCGCGACCTCGCCGAGGTGAACGCGGCGCTCGTCACCGCGGGCGTCCGGGTCCGCGGCTTCACCGTGGAACGGGCCTCGCTGGAGGACGCGTTCGTGGCACTGACCGGGGAGGGTTTCGATGTCGCGGGCTGACCTGGCCGCCGTGGACACGGCGGCCGTACGGCCGAACCCGCTGTGGAGCCTCGGCCTGCTGCGCAGCGAACTCGTCACCACGTTCCGCCGCTGGCGCACCCTCGCCCTGCTCGGTGTGCTGGCGGCGGTGCCGATCCTCGTCGGGGTCGCCGTCAGGATCGAGACGCGGGGCGGCGGACAGGTCGGCCGGGGCGGCGGCGACGGCCCGGCGTTCATCACCCAGGTCACCAACAACGGACTGTTCCTGGTGTTCACGGCGCTGGCCGCGACGCTCCCGTTCTTCCTGCCGATGGCCGTCGGGGTGGTGGCCGGGGACGCGATCGCGGGTGAGGCCGACGCCGGCACCCTGCGCTACCTGCTGGTCGCGCCGGCGGGCCGTACCCGCCTCCTGCTCGGCAAGTACGCGACGACGATGGCCTTCTGCCTGGTCGCGACCCTGGTGGTGGCGGCCTCCGCACTCGCCGTCGGCGCGCTCCTCTTCCCGCTCGGCGACCTGACGACGATCTCGGGCACCCGGATCTCCTTCGCCGACGGTCTCGGCCGCGCCCTGCTGATCGCTCTGGTGGTCGCCGCGTCCCTGGCCGGCGTCGCCGCCCTCGGCCTGTTCGTGTCCACCCTGACCAACAGCGGCATCGCGGCGATGGCGACGACCGTGGGCCTGGTCATCACGGTCCAGATCCTCGACCAGATACCCCAGTTGCACGCGCTGCAGCCGTACTTCTTCTCCCACTACTGGCTGTCCTTCGCCGACCTGATGCGCGACCCCGTCTACTGGGACGACCTGGTCAAGAACCTGGAGCTGCAGGCCCTGTACACGGCGGTGTTCGGATCGGCGGCCTGGGCGCGGTTCACCACGAGGGACATCACCGCCTAGCGGATGCCCTAGGGTCCTGGTCAGGCCGCGCCCCGCCGGGCACTCCTTCCTGGTGCGAGGCTGTGACGTCGCGGTGACGTGCGAGCCGTGCCGAGCGGAGACACTGGACCGTACGCACGAGTACGACCTGGGTACGACCGGATGGTGACGCCGGGGGAATGAGGGCCGATGTCCCGACTCAGCCGCGAGGAGAAGCGGGAAGTCCAGCAGGAGGGGCGCCTGGCACCCGTCGACGTCCGGGTGGCGGGCGCGGCGGCGTCCGTGGACGGCGTACCGCTGCTCCCGGGCCCCGGTGAGGAGCCCCAGCAGGCGGTTCTCAACCACCTCCAGCGCCTCGCCCGCGCCAGCGGCCGCCCGGTCCTCGCCACCGTCCACGACACCCGCATCGGCTACGTCGTCCCCCTTCAGGTGAACCTGGACGGTTCCAGCAGCTTCACGGGTGACCCGGTACGACTGGCCGCACCGGCCGCCGAACCCATGGAACAACCCGCACCGAGGACATCCGCGCCGACGGCACCGGCACCGGCGCCGAAGGAACCCGCGCAGGCCGCGGCGCCGGCGTTCCCCCAGCAGGTGTTGCATGCGGCACCGCAACCGCCCGCCGCCCCGCCGGCACCGCCCGCCCCGTCGACCGTCCCGCCGGCCGTGGTCCCGCCTCTGCCGCCCACGCCCGGCACCGTGCGGCCGCCCACCGGAGTCTTCGGCCCGCCGCCCGTCATGAGCCCTCCCGCCCCCGCGCCTGCCCCCGCCCCCGCTCCGTCCTCTGAGAAGGCCCCCGCCCCCGCCCCGGTAGAGCCGTTGGCAGACCGGGACCGGGACCCGGACCCCGACCCGCGCTTCACCCCCACCCCCGCCCGCGGCTTCGACGCGGTCGCCGAGGAGGTGCTCGGGGACGAGCCCGTGACGCTGACGGCGGAAGGGGCCGCGCTGCTCACCGAGCCGGTGGCGCGGATCAACGAGGCCGTCCGGACGGGCCGTATCGAAGCGGCGGCCGAGCTCGCCGAGCGCACCGTCGCCAAGGCCGCCGCGGTCCTCGGCGAGGACCACACCGAGGTCCTGCACCTGGGCGAGCTGACCGCGTACATCTCCTACCTGGCGGGCGACCCGGTGCGGGCCTTCCACCTCTCCCTGGACCTGGCCCGGCAGCGCCGGCACACGCGGGACGGCGAGGCGGCGTACGGGAACGTGCGGAGCGCGGCGACCGCCTGGCGCGCGGTGCGCGACCCCGAGCACGGACTGCGCCTGGGCCGCGAGCTGATCGACCTGTGGGCGCAGCTCACCGCCGAGGGCGGACCGGCGGCCGACGACGCCGAGGAACTGGAGTCGGCCCGCGCCCGGATGGCCCGCCTCACGGAACGCGCCCGTCGCGCGGCCGGGAACGCCTGAGCGTCGCCGTCACTGCACGCAGAACTCGTTGCCCTCCGGGTCGGCCATCACGGTCCACGCCCCGGAGGGCTCGGAGACATGCCGCACCATGACCGCGCCCAGCGCCTCGAGGCGCGCCACCTCGTCCGCCCGCCGCCCCTCCCCGGCGTGCAGGTCGATGTGGAGCCTGTTCTTGCCGGACTTCGCCTCCGGCACCCGCTGGAACAGCAGCCGCCGCCCCAGTCCCGTCCCGCGCTCCTCGTCGTACGGGTCGTCCGGGTGCCGTACGGCGATCAGGTCGCGGAAGGCGGCACGGCCGTGGTACTCCAGGGTGGCCGCGCCCGGCAGCGCGCCCAGCTCCAGCAGCCGTTCCACGAACACGCTGTTGTCCTCGGCCACGTAGTGCAGCGCGGCGGCCCAGAAGTCGGCCTGCGCGTGCGGGTCACGGGCGTCGACGACGAGCTTCCAGTGCAGGGGTGCGGGCGTCTGCGTCATGCCGCCCACTTATAGCCGACGGCCCGGACGGTCACACCTGGGTTGCGGGAGTCTCCACGACCGGGGCGGCCGGCCGTGGTAGAGGCGCCACCGCGAGTGCTCGTGCGGCCCGGCGGGCGGTGCGCAGCGCATCCCAGGTGAGCAGGGTGAGGGCAAGCCAGACCAGGGCGAAGCCGGCCCAGCGCGCGGCGGGCATCGCCTCGTGGAAGTAGAGGATGCCGAGCAGGAACTGGAAGACCGGCGCCAGGTACTGCAGAAGACCGAGCGTGGAGAGCGGCACGCGGATCGCGGCGGCGCCGAAGCAGACCAGTGGGACGGCGGTGACGATGCCGGTGGAGGCCAGCAGGGCCGCGTGCCCGGCGCCGTCGTTGACGAAGCTGGACTCGCCGTGGCCGGCCAGCCACAGCAGATAGCCGAGCGCCGGCAGGAACTGGATCGCCGTCTCTGCCGCGAGTGACTCGATACCGCCGAGGTTGACCTTCTTTTTGACGAGCCCGTAGGTGGCGAAGGAGAAGGCGAGGACGAGGGAGATCCACGGCGGCTGCCCGTAGCCGACGGCCAGCACGACGACGGCGGCGAATCCCACGCCCACCGCCGCCCACTGCGCGGGCCGCAGCCGTTCCTTCAGCAGCAGCACGCCCATGGCGATGGTCACCAGGGGGTTGATGAAGTAGCCGAGGGAGGCCTCGACCACGTGCCCGGCGTTCACGGCCCAGATGTAGACGCCCCAGTTGACGGTGATCACGGCGGCGGCGACCGCCACCAGGGCCAGTCGGCGCGGTTGCCGCAGCAGCTCGCCGGCCCAGGCCCAGCGCCGTACGAAGACGAGTGCGACGGCGACGAAGACGAGGGACCACACCATCCGGTGGGCCAGGATCTCCACCGACCCGGCGGGCTTCAGCAGCGGCCAGAACAGGGGGACCAGCCCCCACATCCCGTAGGCCGCGAAGCCGTTCACCAGTCCTGTCCGCCGCTCACCCTTCGATATGCCGGCCACCGGCCCTCCTCACACCCAGCATCAGCACGCCGGGACGAAGGTAGCGCCGGGCACCCCGGTCTGTCATGGCCGTATCGGCATACGGTCATGACAGGCCGGGGTGGCTCGTCTTGGCGGTGCCTACTTGAGGGCGGCGGCGATCGCCTCGGAGATCGGGGAGGTCGGGCGACCGGCCAGGCGGGAGAGGTCGCCGGAGTCGACGACCAGCTCGCCCTTGGCGATCGACACGTCGACGCCGACCAGGATCGCGGCGAACATCTCCGGCACGCCGGCGCCCGTCAGGATGGACTGGAGCGTCTCGCCGGGCACCGCGTTGTACGCGATCTCCTTGCCGGTCTGCTTCGTGAGCTCGGCCGCGTACTCGGCGAAGCTCCAGGCGACGTCGCCGCCGAGCTCGTACGTCTGGTTCTCGTGGCCCTCGCCGGTCAGCACGGCCACCGCGGCGGCCGCGTAGTCGGCGCGGGAGGCCGAGGAGACCCGGCCCTCGCCGGCGGCCGCGACGACGGCGTTGTGCTCCAGGACCGGGGCGAGGTTCTCGGTGTAGTTCTCGTGGTACCAGCCGTTGCGCAGCAGGGTGTACGGCAGGCCGGAGGCGAGCAGCACCTCCTCGGTGGCCCGGTGGTCGTCCACCAGCGAGGCGTGCAGGCTGCCCGGGGCGCTGGTGTACGCCAGCAGGGCGACGCCGGCCGCCTTGGCGGCGTCGATGACGACCTTGTGCTGGGCGGGACGGCCCTTGTCGAACTCGTTGCCGGAGATCAGCAGCACCTTGTCGCCGGCGGCGAAGAGACCGTCGAAGGTCTCGGGGGTGTTGTAGTCCGCCACGGCGATCGTCACGCCCCGGGCGGCGAAGTCGGCGGCCTTGGCCTCGTCGCGCACGACGGCGGTGATCTGCTCGGCCGGGACCTTCTCCAGCAACTGCGTCACGACGTGACGGCCGAGGTGTCCGGTGGCTCCGGTGACAACGATGCTCATGGTGTGCGATCTCCTTGTGGGGTTCCGATGCCACTAACCCTAGGGGAAGCGCTAACCACAGGAAAGTACCCACTTTGAAGTAAGGTACTGGCATGCCCGTAAGTGCCTCCGAAGCCCGAGCCGAAGTCGCAGCCCGAGCCGAAGTCGAAGTCGTAGCCGCACCGCGGACCGGGACGTATGTCGTCGGCGCGGAGATGTGCCCGTACCGCCTGGTCCTGGAGCACGTCACCAGCCGCTGGGGCGTCCTGGTCCTGATCCAGCTTCTCGACCGTCCGCACCGCTTCAGCGAGCTGCGCCGCGCGATCGGCCGGGTCAGCGAGAAGATGCTCACCCAGACCCTCCAGACCCTGGAACGCGACGGCCTCGTCCACCGCGACGCCAAGCCCGTCATCCCGCCCCGCGTCGACTACTCCCTCACCGACCTCGGCCGCGAGGCCGCCCAACAGGTGCGGGACCTGGCCCTGTGGACCGAGCGGCGGATGGCGGACGTGGAACGGGCCAGGAAGGCGTACGACGACGCCAAGCGCGCCTGACGCCTGCCCTGCAGCCATCGCGCCTGCAGGCCATCGCCTGCAGGGCAGGCTGGAAGGCCCTGAGGCCGCTGCGGACGCGAGTGGGGGCCCGGACGCACCGTCCGGGCCCCACTCGCACACTCACACTCGCGACTTCCCGGGGTCAGCCCACGACCGTCCAGGTGTCCCCGCCGGCCAGCAGGGTCGCGAGGTCGCCCTTGCCGTGCTGTTCGACCGCGGTGTCCAGCTGCCCGGACATCTGCACGTCGTAGACGGGGCGTTCCACCGAGCGGAAGACGCCGAGGGGCGTGTGGTGCAGGGAATCGGGGTCGGCCAGCCGGGACAGCGCGAAGGCCGTGGTCGGGGAAGGGGAGTGGGCGTCGTGGACGAGGACCTCGGACTCGTTGTCCGCGGTCACGTCGACCACCTTCAGGTCACCGGTGAGCCGGTCGCGTACGACACCGCGCGCGTCGTCCGCGCCGAAGCGGATGGGCTTCCCGTGCTCCAGGCGGATCACCGCCTCCTCGGCCGACTGCTTGTCCTTGAGGGCGTCGAAGGCGCCGTCGTTGAAGATGTTGCAGTTCTGGTAGATCTCGATCAGGGCCGTGCCCGGGTGGGCGGCGGCCGCGCGCAGCACCTCGGTGAGGTGCTTGCGGTCGGAGTCGATCGTGCGGGCGACGAAGGACGCCTCCGCACCGATCGCCAGCGACACCGGGTTGAACGGGGCGTCCAGTGAGCCCATCGGTGTCGACTTGGTGATTTTGCCGACCTCGGAGGTCGGTGAGTACTGCCCCTTCGTCAACCCGTAGATGCGGTTGTTGAAGAGGAGGATCTTCAGGTTGACGTTGCGGCGCAGGGCGTGGATGAGGTGGTTGCCGCCGATCGACAGCGCGTCACCGTCACCGGTCACCACCCACACCGACAGGTCACGCCTGCTGGTCGCCAGCCCGGTCGCGATCGCGGGGGCGCGGCCGTGGATGGAGTGCATGCCGTACGTGTTCATGTAGTACGGGAAACGCGACGAGCAGCCGATGCCCGAGACGAAGACGATGTTCTCCTTCGCCAGTCCCAGTTCCGGCATGAACCCCTGTACGGCGGCCAGGATCGCGTAGTCACCGCAGCCCGGGCACCAGCGCACCTCCTGGTCGGACTTGAAGTCCTTCATGGACTGCTTCGCCTCGGCCTTGGGGACGAGCTGCAGCAGCCCGTCGTCGGCGTCGGTCCTGGCGTCGGTCCTGGCGTCGGTCATGGCGTCAGTCATGGATGGCCTCCTTGAGCGCCGTGGCGAGCTGCTCGGCCTTGAACGGCATGCCGTTGACCTGGTTGTACGAATGCGCGTCCACCAGGTACTTCGCCCGGATGAGGGTGGCGAGCTGACCGAGGTTCATCTCGGGGATCACCACCTTGTCGTACCCCCTCAGCACGGCCCCGAGATTCCTCGGGAACGGGTTGAGGTGCCGCAGATGCGCCTGCGCGATCGGCTCACCGGCCGCGCGCAGCCGCCGTACCGCCGCCGTGATCGGCCCGTACGTCGATCCCCAGCCGAGCACCAGGGCGCGCGCTCCGTCCGGGTCGTCGACCTCGAGGTCGGGGACGTCGATGCCGTCGATCTTGGCCTGCCGGGTGCGGACCATGAAGTCGTGGTTGGCGGGGTCGTAGGAGATGTTGCCCGTGCCGTCCTGCTTCTCGATGCCGCCGATGCGGTGTTCGAGACCGGGCGTGCCGGGGACGGCCCACGGGCGGGCCAGCGTCTGCGGGTCGCGTTTGTACGGCCAGAAGACCTCGGTGCCGTCCTCAAGGGTGTGGTTGGGGCCGCTCGCGAACTGCACCCGCAGGTCGGGAAGCTCCTCCAGCTCCGGGATCCGCCAGGGCTCGCTGCCGTTGGCCAGGTAGCCGTCGGAGAGCAGCATCACGGGCGTCCGGTACGTCAGCGCGATCCGGGCCGCCTCCAGCGCCGTGTCGAAGCAGTCGGCCGGCGTGCGCGGGGCGATCACCGGGACCGGTGCCTCGCCGTTGCGGCCGTACATCGCCTGCAGCAGGTCCGCCTGCTCGGTCTTGGTCGGCAGCCCGGTGGACGGCCCGCCCCGCTGGATGTCGACGACCAGCAGGGGCAGCTCCAGCGAGACCGCGAGCCCGACCGTCTCCGCCTTCAGGGCGACACCGGGGCCGGAGGTCGTCGTCACCGCCAGCGAGCCGCCGAACGCCGCCCCCAGGGCCGCGCCGATGCCGGCGATCTCGTCCTCGGCCTGGAAGGTCCGCACACCGAAGTTCTTGTGCTTGGACAGCTCGTGCAGGATGTCGGAGGCCGGGGTGATCGGGTACGACCCGAGGAACAGCGGCAGGTCCGCCTGCCGGGACGCGGTGACCAGGCCGTAGGCCAGGGCCAGGTTCCCGGAGATGTTCCGGTATGTGCCGACCGGGAACGCGGTCGTCGCCGGAGCGATCTCGTAGGAGACGGCGAAGTCCTCCGTCGTCTCGCCGAAGTTCCAGCCCGCCCGGAAGGCCGCCAGGTTGGCTTTCATGACCTCGGGTTTGCGGGCGAACTTCTGCTGGAGGAATCTCTCCGTGCCCTCGGTCGGCCGGTGGTACATCCATGACAAGAGGCCGAGCGCGAACATGTTCTTGCTGCGCTCGGCCTCCTTGCGGCTGAGGTCGAATTCCTTCAGTGCCTCCACGGTGAGCGTGGTCAGCGGCACCGGATGGAGGCTGTAGCCGTCGAGTGACCCGTCCTCCAGGGGCGAGGCGTCGTAGCCGACCTTCTGCATCGCCCGTTTGGTGAACTCGTCCGTGTTGACGATGATCTCCGCGCCGCGCGGCAGATCCCCGATGTTCGCCTTCAACGCGGCCGGGTTCATCGCGACCAGTACGTTCGGCGCATCACCCGGGGTGAGGATGTCGTGGTCGGCGAAGTGCAACTGGAACGACGAAACCCCCGGCAGAGTGCCTGCGGGGGCCCGGATCTCGGCGGGGAAGTTCGGCAGGGTGGACAGATCGTTGCCGAAGGACGCGGTCTCCGACGTGAACCGGTCACCGGTGAGCTGCATACCGTCACCCGAGTCCCCCGCGAACCGGATGATCACCCGATCGAGGCGCCGGACGGCCTTCACACCGCCCGGCTTGCGCTGCTCTCCAACGACGGTTCCGTCGGCCTGTTCCGTTGTCCTGCTGACCTGGCTGGTCACTGAACTGGACCTCCTTCGAGGCGGCTGCCCGGGCGTGGCCGTCCCACGGACCATCCCGTAATCAACCCTACGTCGGTTAGGGTCGCCTTCCCGTGCCTGCTCGCATGCTGGACGGAGTTCTGAGACGACCTGTCGCCCTGACTTGTCACGATTTTCCCTCCCCCTGGCCGCCATCCGGTGCCGACACGGTGCCGTCGGCCCGTCAGGAGTTCAGATACGTCAGAACGGCCAGAACACGCCGGTGATCACCGTCGCTCTGGGAGAGCCCGAGCTTGAGAAAGATGTTGCTGACGTGCTTCTCGACGGCTCCGTCGCTCACGACCAGCTGCCGGGCGATCGCCGAGTTCGTCCGCCCCTCGGCCATCAGCCCCAGCACCTCCCGCTCCCGCGGGGTGAGGCCCGCCAGCACGTCCTGCTTGCGGCTCCGCCCCAGCAGCTGGGCGACGACCTCCGGATCGAGCGCCGTACCTCCTTCGGCGACCCGCACCACGGCGTCCACGAACTCCCGCACCTCGGCGACCCGGTCCTTCAGCAGGTACCCCACGCCCCGGCTGGAACCGGCCAGCAGTTCGGTGGCGTAGCGCTCCTCCACGTACTGCGACAGCACCAGCACCCCGAGCCCCGGATGCGTCTTCCGCAGCCGAACGGCGGCCCGGACGCCCTCGTCCGTGTGTGTCGGCGGCATGCGCACATCCGCGACGACGACGTCCGGCAGCGCGCCCTGGGCATCCAGGTCGGCGATGGTCTTGACCAGCGCCTCCGCGTCCCCGACGCCCGCGACGACGTCATGCCCCCGATCGGTCAGCAGCCGGGTCAGCCCCTCCCTGAGCAGCACGGAATCCTCGGCGATGACCACCCGCACCCTGTCCTCCACGATCTCCCGGCCCCCCACACCCCGTCCGGCGTACATGCCTGCCCTGTCCGAAAGTCCAGCATTCCAGCATTCGGATCGGAGTGCGTGCGGGTAACGACAGGAGGCGAACCAAAACAGGCCGCGGGGTACGGACGAATGCCGGTCCGCACCCCCTCTCGGCCCGCACTCCCTCTCAGCCCGTCCGGCGTTTGAGGACGAGAGCCGGTCCGCACCCCCACCAGCCCGTCCGGCGTTTGAGGACGAGGCCGTTCAGACCGAAGCGGGGGTCCGGGGGCGGCAGCCCCCGAAACGGGCGGTCGAAGGGGGCCCACCCCCTGGAAGGACGGGACACGGGTAGGGGCGGCGGGGGCGAGAACCCGCCCTCAGCCACGCCAGGGCAGCTCCGCCGTCACCCGCGTAGGCCCGCCCACCGGCGAGTCCACCACCAGGATCCCGTCGACCGCGTCCAGCCGCTCGGCCAGCCCCGCCAGCCCCGACCCCCTCGCCGTGTCCGCACCCCCCACCCCGTCGTCCACGACCTGCAGCATCAACCGGTCCGCACTCCGCCACACATCCACCGTCGCCTCACTCGCCCGCGCGTGCTTGCTGACGTTCTGCAGCAACTCGGACACCGTGAAGTACGCGATCCCCTCGATCGCCGCCGCCGGCCGCTCCGCCAGATCGACCTCCACCCGCACCGGCACCGTGCACCGCGAGGCCACCGAGGACAGCGCCGCATCCAGCCCCCGGTCGGTCAGCACCGCCGGATGGATCCCGCGGGCCAGGTCCCGCAGCTCCTGCAGCGCGGTCTTCACCTCACCGTGCGCCTCGTCCACCATCCGTGCCGCGACCTGCGGATCCTCTCGCAGCTTCTCCTTCGCCAGCCCCAGATCCATGGCCAGCGCCACCAGCCGCGCCTGCGCCCCGTCGTGCAGATCCCGCTCGATCCGCCGCAGATCGGCGGCGGCGGTGTCCACGACGACCCCCCGGTCCGACTCCAGCTCCACCACCCGCGACGCCAGCTTCGACGGCCCCAGCAGCCCGTTCACCATCACCCGGTCCACCAGCGTCAGCGCCCGGACGATCCACGGCGTGGCCAGCGTGAACAGCAGTCCCACCAGCGCGGTCACCGTGATCTCGAACGGGTTGTCGAGGTAGACGCTGTGGTGAGCGTCGCCGTACAGCTGGAGCCCGCCCTGCCCGGCCCACATCGGGAACACCCAGAACCACAGCGGGTACGTCAACAGGGCCCAGCCGTACGCCCAGAAGTTGAGGGCTACGACGAAGGAGAACATCGACCAGGGGAACTGCAGGACCGCGTACAGCAGATGACGCCAGGACGTGCCGCTCTTCAGCACCGCGCCGACCCAGGCGAAGAACCCCGGCTTGCGCATCCGCAGCGGCTCCGGGTCGGCCACCTCCAGCTTCAGCAGCCCGCGCGCGCGTGCCCGTTCCAGTGCCCCGAAGCCACGGCACCCGGCGAGGGCCACCGCCAGCAGCGGGATCCCGACGAAGGTCACCAGCAGCCCGGCACCGAGGGACAGCATCGTCACGGTCCACACGAACAGCGTGACGCCGACCGGCAGGCCCAGCAGGACATAGCCGAACTCACGCCAGCTGCGCGCCTCGAACGGCGCCCGCAGCACCGCCGGCACCCGATGCGGGCGCTCGCCGTACGGCTCGTAGCCGTATCCGTGGTCCTGCCCGTACCCGTACTCGTGTCCGTACTCCGTGGCCATCGGCGCCGTCCCGTCCTGTTCCAGCCTCATCGGCCCTGTCCTGCCGTATCTCCACCCTGCTCTGCCGCAGATCGCGGAACCATGGAGTCCGTCGGCGTCTTGAGCGGGGGGTTTTCCCCACCCCCTGCGCCGCCCTACGCCCGGTCGCGCCAGGGCAGCTCCGCGGTCACCGTCGTGGGCCCACCGGCCGGTGAGTCGACGACGAACAGGCCGTCGACCGCGCCCAGCCGGTCCGCCAGCCCGCGCATCCCGGAGCCGCCGTCCAGGCTCGCCCCGCCGCGCCCGTCGTCCCGTACCTGGATCAGCAGCCGGTCGTCGGCCCGCCACACGTCCACCGAGGCGGTACGCGCCCCGCTGTGCTTGCTGATGTTCTGCAGCAGCTCGGAGACGGTGAAGTAGGCGATGCCCTCGATCGCGGGCGCCGGTCTGGACGGCAGGTCGGCGGTCACCTGGACCGGCACCGTGCAGCGCGAGGCGACCGAGGACAGCGCCGCGTCCAGCCCCCGGTCGGTCAGCACCGCCGGATGGATACCCCGGGCGAGATCCCTGAGCTCCTGCAACGCCAGCTTCACCTCGCCGTGCGCCTCCTCGACCATCGCGGCGGCCGCGTCGGGATCCTCCAGGAGCTTCTCCTTCGCCAGGCCGAGCCCCATCGCCAGATTGACGAGCCGGGCCTGCGCGCCGTCGTGCAGATCCCGCTCGATGCGCCGCAGGTCGGCGGCGGCCGTGTCGACGACCACCCCCCGGTCCGACTCCAGTTCGGCGATACGGCGCTCCAGCTCGTCGGAGGGCGACAGCAGGCCGCGCACCATCGCCCGGTCCACGTTCGCCAGCCCGCGCGCGACGAACGGCAGTACCGGCCACAGCACGAACAGCGAGACCAGCGTGACGCAGAAGGTGAGGACGCCCCACGGCAGCCGGATGAAGTCGTACAGCAGCGTCCGCCAGCCCACCGGGTCCTTCAACGTCATCCACAGCCGCCCGGAGCGCGCACCGCGCCGGTTCCACGGCAACGGGGTCGGCTCCTCCACCCGCACCCCGAGCAGCGCACGCGCGCGTGCCCGTTCCAGCTTCCCCAGCTGCCGGGCGCCCAGCAGGGTCAGGGCGAGCAGGGGTATGCCGATCACCGTCAGCGTCAGTACACCGCTCACCCACACCGTCGTGACGACATAGACGAAGCCGAACAGCGACATCGGCAGATTCAGCAGGAGGTGCGCGATCTCCTTCCAGGTGTGACCGTCGAAGGCGAAGCGCACGGGCGGCAGTCGCTCGCGGTGCTCACCGTCGTCGGCGAAGATGGGGGATCGGGGTGCTGGTGCGGTCATATGCGCCAGCGTGCCGTGTGCCGTGGCACGACGCCATGGAGTTCCCCGCCCGGGCCCCCCTGGGGAAAACCCCACCAGCCGGCTCCGGTCCCGTGTCTCCGGGGTGTCCCACCGCGTGACTGCCTGCTTACCGTGTCTTTATCAGGGCCTAGACTCCCGTGCGTACAGATCGTCGAATCAAGAGTTGACTGAGGTCACGGCACCGGGCCGGTCAGGCCCGTGGTCTGTCGAGGGAGTGAGGGACGGGCGATGCGGGAGACGGTGGGCGGTGAACCGACCGTGGTCCTCGCCGCGGACTACTTCGCGTCCTACTCGGTCGTGGGACTGCTGACGCTGGTCGGCGTGGTCTTCGTCGCCGTGGCCTTCGGCGCCGGCAAGCTGCTGCGCCCGGTTGTCCCCACCCCCGAGAAACTCCTCACCTACGAGTGCGGCGTCGATCCCGTCGGCGAGGGCTGGGCCCACACCCAGGTCCGCTACTACGTCTACGCCTTCCTCTACGTCATCTTCGCCGTCGACTCGATCTTCCTGTTCCCCTGGGCGACGGTCTTCGCCGCCCCCGGCTACGGCGCGACCACGCTCGTGGAGATGTTCGTCTTCCTCGGCTTCCTCGCCGTCGGCCTGCTGTACGCATACAAGAAGGGCGTCCTGACATGGACGTGACGCCGGAACCCGTGCCGCTGCCGGAGCCGAAGCGGCTGGGCACGCTCGCCCGCCTCGCCCCCGAACCGATGAAGGTCGTTCTCAACTGGGGCCGCCGCTACTCGCTCTGGGTCTTCAACTTCGGTCTCGCCTGCTGCGCGATCGAGTTCATCGCCGCGTCGATGGCCCGCCACGACTTCATCCGCCTCGGCGTGATCCCCTTCGCGCCGGGCCCCCGCCAGGCCGACCTCATGGTGGTCTCGGGCACGGTCACGGACAAGATGGCCCCGGCGGTCAAGCGGCTGTACGAGCAGATGCCCGAACCGAAGTACGTCATCTCCTTCGGCGCCTGCTCGAACTGCGGCGGCCCCTACTGGGACTCCTACTCCGTCACCAAGGGCGTCGACCAGATCATCCCCGTCGACGTCTACGTCCCCGGCTGCCCGCCGCGCCCCGAGGCGCTCCTCCAGGGCATCCTCAAACTCCAGGAGAAGATCGCGGCGGAATCCCTGGGCGAGCGCTACGGCACCCCCCGCCCCTCCGCCGCGGCCCTCCAGAGCGGCCTGGTCCTGCCGCCGGCCCCCACGGGGGCCGAGCACGAAGGGGACACGCGATGACGGCCCCGGCCGGCTGGCTGCCGGCCCCCGTCGAGGAACTCTTCGGCACGGACGCCACGGCCGACGAGTCCTACGACGTCCTGACGGTCGACGTTCCTCCCTCCTTCTGGCTCGCCGCCCTGGAGATCGCCCGTACGACTCTTTCCTGCACCTACTTCGACTGGCTGAGCGCGGTCGACGAACCCGGCACCGGATTCCGCGTCTCCGCCCACGTCGTCGCCCTCGCCCCGGTCCGCCGGCTGCTCCTGCGCACGACGGTCCCGCACGCCGCCCCCGAACTCCCGTCCGCCGTCGGCGTCTACGCGGGCGCCCGCTGGCACGAACGCGAGACCCACGAGATGTTCGGCGTCCGCTTCACCGGCCACCCCGGCCTGGACCACCTCCTCCTCCCGGAGACCTTCGAGGGTCACCCCCTCCGCAAGGACTTCGTGCTCGCCGCCCGCGTCGCGAAGGCCTGGCCCGGCGCCAAGGAACCGGGCGAGTCCGACCACGGCGGTCCCAAGCGCCGCCAGATGCTCCCGCCGGGCGTCCCCGACCCGAACGAGTGGGGCCCCCTCAAGGGCCAACTCCCGGCCGCCCCCGCCCGCCCGGCCCGCACCGCGGCAAGCCGCGCAGCAGGCGACCGGCCGCCCCGCGCGGCCGACGACCGCCCGGTGCGCCGCTCCCGCACGGCCGCGGAGGGCTCGGCGAGCCAAGCGGCCGAGGCCGCCGAGGCGACTGCGGCGCCGGGTGCGGCGGGGCCGACGGCCACTCGGCGCAGGGCACGGAGCGCGAGCGCGGGGTCCGCTTCACAGCGGGCAGCCTCCGGTGCGGAGGACGCGCCCACTGAGGCCGCTCCGGAAGGCGCCGGCGCAGAGGGGACCGTTCGGGCGGCGGGGCCGTCGGCTGCTCCCCGGGGGCCACGCCGGACGCGTACTGCCTCGGGCGGCTCCGCTTCCCAGCGCGCGCAGGAAACGGAGACGGAGGCAGAGACGGACACGCCGGAGGTGCCTGCCACCCCGGCCCGCCCCGCAACCCCCCGCAGCTCGGACGCGCCGTGGCACCACGCCCGTCCGGCCTTCGATGAACCGGAGGCCGGGGGGCCAGGTGGCGGAACGTCGGCCGACCCGACGGAGGGTGCCGAGACCGGGACCAGGGCAGAGGAGCCGGCGGCGGGGGAGCCGACGGGACCGGACCCGACCGGGCCGGAGCCGACCGGGCCGGAGGCGACCGGACCGGAACCGACCGGGCCGGAGCCGACCGGACCGGACCCGACCGGGCCGGAGCCGACCGGACCGGAGCCGACCGGACCGGAACCAACCGGACCGGAACCAACGGCCTCGGCGTCGGGTTCGGATCCGGGGGAGTCGAACCCGGCCGCGCCCGCGGAGCCCGAGCCGAACCCTGCCGAGTCCGCGCAGCCCGGGGAGCCCGGGGCGCCCGGCTCCGAACCATCAGCCCCGGAGGCACCGGCCTCCGAAGCCCCCACCCCTGAGCCCGCGCCAGAAGCTCCTACCCCCGACGACACCGCCCCCGAACACCCCGCCCGCGACGACGACCCCCCAGGAGGCCCGCAGTGAACGACGCTCTGGACGTCGCCCTGCGACTCCTCCTCGTGTTCGTCGTCTTCCTCACCTTCCCTCTGATCGTCGGTCAGACCGAGCACAAGGTGATGGCCCATATGCAGGGCCGCCTCGGCCCGATGTACGCCGGTGGTTTCCACGGCTGGGCCCAGCTGATCGCCGACGGCGTGAAGTTCGCGCAGAAGGAGGACGTGGTCCCGGCCGGCGCGGACCGCCGCGTCTTCCAACTGGCCCCCGCGGTGGCCCTCCTCCCGTATCTGCTCGTGCTGCTCGCCATCCCGATCGGCCCGGGCGAGGGCGCGGTCGGCCAGGTCCTGGACGCGGGTGTGTTCTTCGTGCTGGCCGTGATGGGCGTCGGCGTCCTCGGCTCGCTCATGGCCGGCTGGGCCAGCGCCAACAAGTTCTCCCTCCTCGGCGGCCTGCGCACCGCCGCCCAGCTCCTCGCCTACGAACTCCCGATGCTGCTCGCCGCCGCCTCCGTGGCGATGGCGGCCGGTACCGTCTCCCTGCCGGGAATCGTCGGCGCCTTCCACTGGTGGTGGCTGCCCTGGCAGATCACCGGCGGCCTGGTCTTCTTCGTCGCCGGCCTCGCGGAACTCCAGCGGCCCCCCTTCGACATGCCCGTCGCCGACTCCGAGATCATCTTCGGCGCGTACACCGAGTACACCGGCCTGCGCTTCGCCCTGTTCCTGCTCGCCGAGTACGCCGGGATCGTCGTCCTGTGCGGCCTGACCACCGTCCTCTTCCTGGGCGGCTGGCACGGCCCGTGGGGTGCGGACGGTCTCGGCTGGCTGTGGACCCTCCTGAAGACGGCGCTCCTCGCCTTCGTCGTGATCTGGCTCCGCGTGACCTACCCCCGGTTGCGCGAGGACCAGCTGCAGAAGTTCTCCTGGACCCTCCTCGTCCCCCTTTCTCTCGCCCAGATCGCCCTCACCGGCATCGTCAAGGTGGTGATCTCCTAGTGGCCCCCATCCCTGGCTCGGGCCTGGCCAAGGGCCTGGCCGTCACCCTGCGCACGATGACCCGGAAGTCGGTCACCGAGCAGTACCCGGACGCCCTTCCCGACCTCCCGCCCCGCACCCGCGGTGTGATCGGGCTGTTCGAGGAGAACTGCACGGTCTGCATGCTCTGCGCCCGGGAGTGCCCCGACTGGTGCATCTACATCGACTCCCACAAGGAGACCGTCCCGGCGGCGGCCCCGGGCGGCCGTGAACGCAGCCGCAACGTCCTGGACCGCTTCGCCATCGACTTCTCCCTGTGCATGTACTGCGGTATCTGCATCGAGGTGTGTCCTTTCGACGCCCTGTTCTGGTCCCCGGAGTTCGAGTACGCCGAGACCGACATCCGCGAGCTCACCCACGAACGCGACAAGCTCCGTGAGTGGATGTGGACGGTCCCGGCCCCGCCCGCCCTCGACCCCGGCGCGGAGGAGCCGAAGGAGATCGCCGCCGCCCGCAAGGCCGCTGAGAAGCTCGAGGCCGCCCAAGCTGCCCAGGCCGCTCAGACCGAGCAGGCCGCCGACCGGGTCGAGCCGGGGGAGGGGGAGGCGTGAGCCCGCTCGCCCAAGCGCCGCACGGCTTCCTGTCCCCGACCGGCGTCGAGATCGCGTTCCTTCTCGTCGGCCTGGTCACCTTCGGCGCCGCCCTCGTCACGGTCACCACCCGCCAGCTGGTGCACGCCGCCCTGTGGCTGGTGGTCGCCCTCGGCGGGCTCGCCGTCGAATACCTCCTGCTCACCGCCGAGTTCATCGCCTGGGTGCAGGTCCTCATCTATGTGGGTTCCGTCGTCGTCCTCCTTCTCTTCGGTCTGATGCTCACCAAGGCCCCGATCGGCCGCTCCCCGGATGCCGACTCCGGAAACCGCTGGGTCGCGCTGGCCGTCGCCGTGGCCGCCGCGGCCGCTCTGGTCTGGGTGGTCGTGGACGCGTTCCGTACCACCTGGATCGACCTGGACGGCGCCGCCGCCGGCTCGACGAAGGTCACCGGCGCGAGCCTCTTCCAGAACTGGGTCCTGCCCTTCGAGGCCCTCTCCGTCCTCCTCCTGGCGGCCCTGGTCGGCGCGATCGTCCTGTCCCGGAAGGCGAAGGCGGAGTCGGCCCCGCCCCCCGTGAACGGCCGGGTCGTCACGCAGAGTTCCCCCTCCGCCACGGATTCCGGGATTCACCCGATCGAGCAGGAAAGCGATCAGGAGAACGAGCGGGAATCCGAGCAGGAATCCGAGCAGGAAGGCGCCCGCTGATGCACCTCGCCTATCCCGCCGTTCTCTCCGCTCTCCTCTTCTGCACCGGCCTGTACGGCGTCCTCGCCCGCCGCAACGCGATCCTGGTCCTGATGTCGGTCGAGCTGATGCTCAACGCCGTCAACCTCAACCTCGTCGCCTTCGACGTCTGGCTGAGCAAGGCTGCCCGGGACGCACTGCACTCCGGCCAGGCCCTGACCCTGTTCACCATCGCCATCGCCGCCGCCGAGATCGGCATCGGCCTGGCGATCGTCCTCGCCGTCTACCGCAACCGCGGCACCTCGGACATCGACCGGCTCCGCGACACCGCCGAGGGCCACGGGGGCGGCACGCCCACGGGCGGGTCGGCCGACGAGAAGGCTGAGGCCACCGCGTGACCACGACCACCCTCGCCGTCCTCGTCCCCCTCCTGCCCTTCCTCGGCGCCGCCGCCGGACTGCTCCTGGGGCGCACCGCTCCCGGGTTCGTCCGCCCGCTGGCGGTCCTGCCGGCGCTCGCCGCGCTGGCCCTCGCCTGCACGGTCGCCGCCGACCAGGGCGGCGGCCAGGCCGTGGACGCCCACACCGAGCTCACTCCGACCGGCTCGGTCCCGATCGAACTCGCCCTGCACATCGACGGCTTCGCCGCCCTCGTCGCGGTCCTGGTCGCCTTCGTCGCCACCTGCGTGCAGATCTACTCGACCGGCTACCTCCGCGACGACCCGCGCTACCCCTCGTACGCCGCCCTCGTCTCCCTGTTCACCTCCGCGATGCTGCTGGTCGTCTACTCCGGCGACCTGATCGTGCTGCTGGTCGGCTGGGAAGTCATGGGCATCTGCTCCTACTTCCTGGTCGGCCACTACTGGGAGACTCCCGAGGCGCGCGCCGCCTCCGTCAAGGCCTTCCTGGTCACCAAGCTCGGCGACGTGCCGTTCCTGATCGGCCTGTTCGCGCTGGCCACCGACGCCGGGTCGTTCCGCATCACCACGGTCCTCGGCACCGTCGCGAACGGCGGGCTGCACCATCCGACCCTGGTCGGCCTGCTGCTCCTGTGCGGCGTGGCCGGCAAGTCCGCGCAGTTCCCGCTGCACACCTGGCTCCCCGACGCGATGGCCGGCCCGACCCCCGTTTCCGCGCTGATCCACGCCGCGACGATGGTCGCCGCCGGTGTCTACTTCGTCGCCCGTCTCCTTCCGGTCTTCGAGGCCAGTGCGGCCGTGATGGTCGTCCTCGCCGTCATGGGCGCCGTCACGATGGTCGGTTCGGCCCTCGCCGCGCTCGCCCAGGACGACATCAAGCGCGTCCTCGCCTACTCGACGATCGGTCAGCTCGGCTACATGACCGGCGCCCTCGCCGTCGGCGACCGTGGTGCCGCCGTCTTCCACCTCCTGTCCCACGGCGCCTTCAAGGCACTGCTCTTCCTCGCTGCCGGCGTGATCATCCACGCCTCGGGCACCAACTCGCTGGCCGTCATGTCCCGCACCTCCGGCCTGCGCGACCGCGTCCCGGACGCCTACTGGACGATGACCGTGGCCCTGCTCGCGCTGGCCGCGATCCCTCCCTTCAGCGGCTTCTTCTCGAAGGAGTCCGTCCTGGGCGCCGCCGAGCATGTCGCCACCGGCCACACCGAGCACGCCCCCGGCAGCGCCGGCTGGATCGTCCTGGTCGCAGGCCTCGTCACCGCCCTGCTCACCGCCGCGTACGCGACCCGGCTGTGGCTGCTCACCTTCCGGGGCCGGGGGGCCGAGGCACCGGACCACGGCAGGCAGCCGCTGTCCATGACCGTCGTCCTGTGGGTCCTGGCCGTGCCGTCCCTCGCGTTCGGCGGGTTCGCCTACCGGTCGCTGCCCGGCTGGTTCGACGGCCGCGCCCTCACCCCGACCCTGACCACCTCGATCCTCGGCACCGGCCTCGCGCTCGTCGGCGGACTCGTCACCTACGGCGCCTGGCAGCGCACCAGGACGCCGGCCGCCCGCGCCCCGCTGGGTGCCGTCGCCGCCCACCCGGAGGGCGACGCCGGACTGGTCGAGGCCGAGGCCATCGCCGCACACAGGCCCGCGTTCGGCGACGTGGCCTACGCACCCGATCCGGCGGACCCCGGCCGGCTGCTGCTCGGCCCGCTGCACCGGCACGCGGCCGAAGGCTTCCACCTGGATGCCGTCTACGACGCGCTGTTCGTCCGCCCGGTCCTGGCCGCGGCGAGCCTCGTCCAGTTCCTCGACCGCGAGGTCGTCGACACCTACGTCCGAGGCGCGGCCGCCGCGCCCCGCCTGCTCGGCGCCGCCGTACGGCGCGCCCAGACCGGCAACGTCCAGACCTATGTGAGCGCGCTGCTCGCCGGCACCGTCGTCCTGGCGGTCGCCGTCCTCCTCGTCGCCACGGGAGCGTGAGCAGGCGTGATCGATATCAGCGAGTCCGTGATGCAGTTCCTTCTGGCATTGATCGTCGTAGGCCCGCTTCTCGGCGCCGTCGCCGCCCTGCTGCCCGCCCCGCCCGGGCTGAAGGGGAAGTCGCCCGAGCAGGCCGTACTCCGGCACGGCGTGACCGTGACCGGCGCGATCCTCGTCGCCGCGATCGTCCTCGCGCTCGGCTTCGACAGCGGCCACCCGTCGAAGATGCAGGCCACGACCGACATCAGCTGGATCCCCGCACTCGACGTGCGCATCCACCTCGGCATCGACGGCATCTCCCTCCCCCTCGTGGTCCTGACCGCGCTGCTGACCTTCCTCTGCGCGCTCTACTCGTACTTCAACCCGCCCGCCGGGCCGTCCCCGAAGGCCTTCGTCGCCCTGCTGCTCGTCCTGGAATCCGGCGTCCTCGCGAGCTTCGCCGTCCTCGACCTGCTGCTGTTCTTCCTCGCGTTCGAGACGGTGCTCATCCCGATGTACTTCCTCATCGCCCGCTGGGGCGGGGCGGGACGGACCCGGGCCGCCTGGAAGTTCATCCTCTTCACATTGCTCGGATCCGTCGTCATGCTGCTCGGCCTGCTCCTGATCGGAATCAAGGCGGGCACCTTCGACATGGTGGCACTCGCCACTGACAACGGCCGGTCGCTGACCACATCCGTGCAGGTCATCGCCGTTCTTGCGATCGGGATCGGGCTCGCGGTCAAGACCCCGATGTGGCCGCTGCACAGCTGGCTGCCGGACGCCCACACCTCCGCGCCCACCGTCGGCTCCGTGCTGCTGGCCGGTGTCCTGCTGAAGATGGGCACGTACGGGTTCGTCCGGATCCTGCTGCCGGCCGCGCCCGACGGTTTCCGCACCTTCGCGCCCTATCTGGCCGCCTTCGCAGTCGTCGGGATCATCTACGGGTCGTTGGCCTGCCTGAACCTGGCCAAGCGCGGTGCGAAGGGCGACCTCAAACGGCTGATCGCCTACTCCTCCGTCGGCCACATGGGCTTCGTCCTGCTCGGTATCGCCACCATGACCCCGACCGGCGTCAACGGCGCCCTGTTCGCCAACATCGCCCACGGCCTCATCACCGGCCTGCTGTTCTTCCTGGTCGGCGGCCTGAAGGACCGCACCGGCACGACCGACCTGGACACCCTGGCCGAGGAGACGGGGGCCGCGCTGTACGGCAGGGCACCGCGCCTCGGCGGACTGCTCGCGTTCGCCGCCGTCGCCTCGCTCGGGCTGCCGGGACTCGCCGGGTTCTGGGGCGAGATGCTGGCCCTGTTCGGCTCGTTCAAGCCCGCCGCCGGCCTCAGCCGCCCGGCCTTCCTGACCTTCATGGCGATCGCGGCCTTCGGCACCCTGCTGACGGCCGCCTACATGCTGGCCGTGGTCCGCCGCGTGTGCATGGGCGCCGCATCGCAGGAAGTGCCGAGGCTCGCGGACGTCCGCAGCTACGAATTCGCGGCCTGGACCCCGCTCGTCGCCCTCACCGTCGTCGCCGGACTGTGGCCGAAGGCCCTGCTCGGCCTGACCGACCCGGCCGTGCAGCAGCTCCTCGCAGGAGGCACCCGATGAGCGCCCTGGCCCAGCCGCTGGCCGCGAACCTCGTCCAGTCCGTCGACTGGCTCGCCATCGCCCCACCCACCCTCACCGCGGTCGTCGGCCTGGTCGTCCTGGTCGCCGACCTGTTCGTACCCGAGGCCAGGAAGCCGCTCCTCGGCTGGATCTCGGTCGCCGGACTCGCCGCGGCCGCCCTCCTGCTGCTCCCGCTCCTCGACCACGACCGCAGCACCTTCTGCCTGACCGGCAGCACGCGCGCGTGCAGCTACACAGCTGACCGGTTCACCCTGGTCGTGCAGTTCCTCGTCCTCGGCGGTGCCCTGCTCACGGCCCTGCTGTCCGTCACCACCCTGAAGGACGGCAACCGCCGCTTCCCCCAGGGCGAGTTCTGGTTCCTGCTGCTCTCCTCGGCCGCCGGCGCCGCCCTGCTGCCTGCCTCCCGCGACCTCGCCACCCTGATCGTCGCCCTGGAGGTCGCTTCCCTCCCCGCCTTCGCCCTCGTCGGCATCCGGCACGGCGACGAGAGGTCCTCGGAAGCGGCCCTGAAGTTCTTCCTGTCCTCGGTGACCGCGACTGCCGTCAGCCTCATGGGTATCAGCTTCGTGTACGCCACC
This sequence comes from Streptomyces sp. NPDC013157, assembly GCF_042899865.1. Lineage (NCBI taxonomy): Bacteria > Bacillati > Actinomycetota > Actinomycetes > Kitasatosporales > Streptomycetaceae > Streptomyces > Streptomyces sp. NPDC013157. The sequence continues at coordinate 240,455 of NZ_JBIBAK010000011.1, forward strand.
ACCGGCAGCCTCTACCTCACCCAGATCGCCGGCCGCCTCCAGCACGTCGACGGACAACTGCACACGCTCGCCCAGACGGGCGTCGTCCTCACCCTTGTGGGTTTTGCGTTCAAGACGGCCGCCGTCCCCTTCCACTTCTGGGTGCCCGACACCTACGTCGGAGCCCCGCTCCCGATCGCCGCGTACCTGTCCGTCGTCGGCAAGGCCGTCGGCTTCTCCGGGCTGATCCTGGTCACCGTCGTTGCCTTCCCGTCGTACGCCGACGTCTGGGGCCCCGCGCTCACCGCCCTGGCCGCGCTCACCATGACCATCGGCAACGTCGCGGCCCTGCGCCAGCAGGCCACGCGCGCGTACAGCGCGGTACGACTGCTCGCCTGGTCGTCGGTGGGCCAGGCCGGCTATCTCCTGGTGCCGATCGCCGCCGCCGGATACACCGCGGACGCCCAGAAGGCCGTCGGCTCCACCGTCGCCTACGCCCTCATGTACGCCGCCGTGAACCTCGGCGCCTTCGCGGTGGCCGCCGCCGTCGCCCGTACCGCGCGGCTCAACCGGATCTCCGACTATCGCGGCCTGTACGCCAGGAACCCGCTCACCGCCCTGCTCCTGGCGTTCTTCCTGCTGTGCCTCGCCGGACTCCCGCCCGGCATCATCGGCCTGTTCGCCAAGGTCACCGTCTTCTCGGCGGCCGTTCACGCCGGCCTCGGCTGGCTCGCCGTCGTCATGGCCGTCAACGTCGTGATCGCCCTCTACTACTACCTCCAGTGGACGGCCCTGCTGTTCCGTGCCCCTGAGGGCGAGCCCGCCAGGCACCGCCTCCCCGCCCCTCTCACGGCCGCGCTCGCCCTCACCGGCACCCTCGGCGTCGTCCTCTCCGGCGCTCCGCAGCTGGTACTGCGCTTCGCCACCACCGGCCTGTTCTGACGGCCTCACGCGCGCGTGCGAACCCGTCCGCGCCCGGGCGCTGCCTCTCACCCGGACGGCTCACCCGGCGCACAGCGGACACAAGGGAACTAGTGGCCGTCGCCTGGCGTTGACCAGTGCGGGAGGGTCCACTGGACGTGACACCACGACACCGGTGGCATCGCAGATCGGAAGGCAGCACCTAAGGCAAAGGGTTCCCCTGCCGCACGACTTGGAGGGCGTACCGTGCACCGCCGGCACAACGGGCTCAGGACCGCAGTTCTCCTCGGGGGACTGTCGGCACTCATCATCGTCATCGGCAGCTTCTTCGGCCGAACGGGTCTGATCGTCGCGGTCCTCGTCGCCATCGGCACGAACGCGTACGCGTACTGGAACAGCGACAAACTGGCGCTACGCGCGATGCGCGCGCGCCCCGTGAGCGAGTTCGAGGCCCCGGCCCTGTACCGGATGGTCCGCGAGCTCTCCACCCAGGCCCGCCAGCCCATGCCCCGCCTGTACATCTCCCCGACGGAGGCACCGAACGCCTTCGCCACGGGCCGCAATCCGCGCAACGCCGCCGTGTGCTGCACGGAGGGGATCCTGCGCATCCTGGACGAGCGCGAACTGCGCGGCGTCATCGGCCACGAACTCAGCCACGTCTACAACCGCGACATCCTCATCTCCTCGGTCGCCGGCGCCCTCGCCTCGGTGATCATGTTCCTGGTCAACTTCGCCTGGCTCATCCCGGTCGGCCGTTCGGACGACGACGACGGCCCCGGCTTCCTCGGCCTGCTGCTGATCATGATTCTGGGTCCGCTGGCCGCCAGCCTCATCCAGCTCGCCATCAGCCGCTCCCGGGAGTACGAGGCGGACGCCTCCGGCGCCCAGCTCACCGGCGACCCGCTCGCCCTCGCCAGCGCCCTGAGCAAGCTGGACGCCGGCACCAAACAACTCCCGCTGCCCCCCGAGCCCCGGATCGAGACCGCGAGCCACATGATGATCGCGAACCCCTTCCGTCCGGGCCAGGGACTGTCCAAGATGTTCTCGACGCACCCGCCCATGGCGGAACGGATCGCCCGGCTAGAGAAGATGGCAGGTCGCCCTCAGTGAAGACCATCCTGAACATCATTTGGCTCGTCCTGAGCGGCTTCTGGCTGTTCCTCGGCTACCTGCTGGCCGGCGCGATCCTCTGCATCACGATCATCGTGGGTTCAGCATCGCGCTCGGGTCGACTCGCCCTTCGATGATCATCGGTGGGAGGAGCTGAGGTTCGGGAAGAGGGACCTGCTCCACGTGCGACAGCGCGGCGTTCACGCGGGCCCACGTGTCATCGGATGTCCAGGCATTGAAGTGCTTCGAAGCCTGGATTGTGGCGCCGGTGTCCTTGATCACTTCAGGCCACGATTTTCCGGTACGCGCCTTGTAGAAAATGGCGTCCAAGGACCGGCGGACGGTGCCCCTGCGGCCCTTGAGCAGTAGGGGAGCGACTCTGGCCCATTCCTCGTCGGAGACGTCGGCGACCGGGATTCCGAGACCACTGGCGGCGTACCAGGCCCGCACGGTGCACGGGACACCGCGGCGCCGATCGTCCGGGACGGGCCCTGTGATCGTGACCTTCAGTTCCAGCATGGACAAGATGGCCGCTTGCTGCTCCGGGGCCATGTCTGGGAACGACCTCTTCGCCATGGCAGCCAGGGCGATCAGATCACGTGCACGCTGGTCCGACTCCTCCATATCCGTCAGCCATTCGACCGCTTCATCACGCAGATTCTGAAGCTGCTGGAGTTCCTCGTTCAGCACGGCCGTGGCTGTCTCGATGGCATCCGCGGACTTGCTCTGTTTGGCGGTGGCCACGATGACGGCGGCAATCGATGCGTTCATGCCCTCGATCTGCCGGTCAAGGTCGGCGATCCGGTCGCCCAGCGCGGCGGTGTCGACTTCCGTCATCCCGATCCACTCGGCAGCCAGCGTCTGAAGTTTTTCGCTGTCGCTCGCGATTTCAGTGACGCGGGACCAGACATGCGCCTCAAGAGCGTCAGCGTCGATGCGAGAGCAGCCGCATGACTTCTGACTGAGATCCTTGGGCGCGATTCCGGTGCACCGGTAGAACCGGGCGTACTCGCCGTCCACTTCGTAGCTCATCCCTGAGTACGTCCGCTTGCAGAGGCTCGTGATCCGGCCACTCAGCGGATAGAAGGAGCGCTGCCCGCTGCTGTGCTTTGCGGTCTCGGCAACCTTGCGCCGTAGCTCAGCGCTCTGTTCCTCGGTCAGGATCCGAGGAAGCTCGATCCTGACCGAGTCGCCCCAGAGGGGGGTGCCGTCGTCGTCGGTCCTGGCATGCTTCCCGCGAAAGACGAGCACGGCATCGAGTACGGGCGTCGACATCACTCGATCACGGAGGTTGTCACGCGTCCAGGACTTGCCCGTACGAGATTTGATCCCCTCCGAATTCAGACGGATCGTGGCTTTGCGGAGGTTGAGGCCCTCGCCGACGACCAGGTCGTACACGCGCTTGATGACCTTCGCCTCATCCTCGTCGACCACCAGGTACGAGCCGGGAGTTCCCTTGTCGGCGATGCGGTAGCCGTAGGGAGGGCGCCCACCGATGTGCGCGGCCGGCGTGAGTTCTGCCTTTTCCTGCAACCCGCCCTGGGTGCGGTCTCGGATCGTCTCCCACTCGGTCTCTGCGTAGTCGGCATCGCGGCGCATCTTCTTGCGCCCCTCGGTCGTCGTGTTGTCGTAGTCGTCGGCGACGACGGCGACGTAAACGCCGATGTCTTCGAGGGCCCACACCCAACGCCAGAAGGCGCGGCCCTTACGACCGATCACACGGCCGTCCGGCACCACCACGATGTCGAACGGCCGCGGAGTCTGCTGAGCGGCCTCCATCAGGCGCTTCAGTTCACCCCGGTCAGCAGCTTCCAGGGAACCGGAGACGCCCTCGTCCTTGTAGGTCCCGACATGCGCCCACTGCTTCAGCGCGATGTGCCTTGTTGTCTTACGGCTTTGCCTGGCTACGCCGTAGCCCTTCTTCTGCTCCTCGGTCGAGACGCGGAGGTAATCGACGGCACGCAGCGAGCGAGTGCCGACCACCCGAGCAGTGGTCTCGATGGGTGAGGACAGGGCTGTGCTTTTATTGGACACGTCGACTCCCAATCAGTCGGCCAGCCCCGGGGCGGTGCCAGCCGCTGCCGGGGCGTCTGTCTCTAACTCCATTTTACTGCCACATGCTGACGTCTCATCAGGTCTTTGCTGACTTCGTAGACGCCTAGAGATCTTTAATGGCTGGGGTTACGAAGCATCCCCTTGGACGGGCCGTGGGTGCCGCGCCAAACCATCGATCTGGCAAGGTCGACCGCCAAGTCGGCGGCAGGCTGCTGATGGCTGCGACCGTCGCCTACGACGTCTACGATGTGGCGGCCGCACCGAGCGGACCCAGACGGCCATCCACGACGGTGTCAGCCTGGCGGGCGCCTCGCGGGCGCGGGTTACGGCGCCAGGTTCGGGGCGGACCTTGGGTCTGTCGGCGGCCCTGTCGGGCTCGTGGTCGACGGGAACTTGGGAGGTGGCGTGGTCCGCGGCGGCATCGGCGAGGGCATTGTGGACGGGATCGGGGAGCTGTTGTAGATGAGGACTTGGCTGGAGGGGCTGTTCAGAAAGGGACGGCCACGCACCGCGGATGAGACCTCGCTGGAGAGCCGGGCGGTGTCCTCTCCCGAGGATGCGGTGGTGGGCCGGGCGGAGATCTCGCCCGAGGAGCGGGCGGTTCTGCTCGTCGGAATCCTCGACGACCCTGCGGCACGCGAGGATGAAAAGGATGACGCGGCGGGGTATCTGGAGGACTTCTCCGGCCCGCTTGTCGAGTCGGGTCTGATCCGGACCGTTCGCGCCGAGGACTTCACCAGCGTGCTGGCCCAGAAGTGCGCGGAGTCCCTCGGCGGCATCTGGGCCAGGACGGGCCGCGTGGACCCCGCCTTCATGGCGGAACTGCGGGGGCCGGCGAAGGACGAGGTCTTCGGCATCCTGAGCGTCCGTGCCCCGCACCTGCTGCCCCCTAACGCCCTCTAGAAGATCTTTATCGGCTGAGGTCGCGGAAGTTGGAAGTCAAGCCCGGTTTTGGCGATGAGGCCCTCGATGAGGCGGGGTCGGTACTGCATCCGTTTCAGCCGTGTCTTCACCAGCTCGGTGAGCTGGTCGAGGCTGTGTTTTGTGAGGTTGGCCAGCGATCTCTTCAGGCGCAACCACACGCCCTCTACGGGGTTGAGTTCGGGGGCGTACGGCGGCAGCTGGTAGACGGTCAGCCACAATCGGGCGGCGATCAGCTCGCGCATGGTGCGGCTGACGCGCGTGTTCAGATTATCCCAGACAAGGACGATGGGGCCGTCGAGCTGCTGGTGCGCGGCATCCAGCAGGCGGGCGTAGTCGGTCTCGGTGAAGCCTTTGCGACGGTCTTTGGCGGGACCGCGGTCGTGGTGGATGCGGTAGATCAGCCGAGGCCGGTGGCCGGCTTTGGTGCAGATCAGCGCCGCCATGGAGACACGTTTGGTGCCAGCGGCGGTGCCCCGCACCTCGGGGTGTGACCTCGACGGCCCCAGGTGCGGCCCCTGGGCGGCCTCAGGCCCTGGCCGGCTTCGTCCTCGAAGCAGACCCAGGCGCCCAAGTCCGCCGCCCTCTTTTTATGACGGGCCACTGCTCGTCCTTCCACGTGGCGATCTTCGCCTCGTCCCGCTCGGTGGCCTTGCGGGAGGGGACCTGCACGCTCCAGCCGATGCGGTGAAGCAGCAGGTCCAGCCCCGCCAGGGTGTCCTCGGCACCGAACCGACGGCGCACGACCTCGGCGATCCTCGTCAGCGTCCAGCACTGGTCACTCCAGCCGGAGGCGGCAGGACCGGCATCCAACACCGTCTCCAGAAGGAGCAGTTGTTCAGCATCGAGCTTGCAGCGGGCACCGCCGGGGCCCTTGGAGGCCAGGGACCGCCGACCACCCGAAGCCAACGCCCGCCGCCAGCGGTTCGCCGACATCCGGGTCACCCTGAACCGCCGGGCCACCTCCCGGTCACTGGCCCCGGCCTCGATCAGGTCAGCGGCTGCGAGCCGGACTTGCTCACGCCGAGCCCGTTCCCCGGCCGTTTATCCACCGCCATCGGGATACCTCATCCTCCCGGCATAGCGCCGCCCACGACAGCCGTCACGACCAGACGTAACCCGCGCCGTTAAAGATCTCTAGCGGATGCCGAACTGCTGGTTCGTGGGGATCACGTCACGGCCCAACGGCATGAGAGAGATTGGGATGAGCTTCAGGTTCGCCCACCCGAACGGGATCCCGATGATCGACAGGAACAGCGGGATGCTCGTGATCAAGTGGGCCAGAGCCAGCCACCATCCCGCGAAGATCACCCAGATCACGTTGCCGATGAAGGATCCGGCGCCGGCGTCCGGCCGCTCCACTGTGGTCCGCCCGAACGGCCACAGGACGTAGCCGGCGATACGTAGGGACGCGATGCCAAACGGGATGGTGATGATCAAGACGAAGCAGATCAGCGCTGCGATCAGGTAGCCGAGCGCCATCCAAAATCCGCAGAAGACGAGCCACAGGATGTTGAGCAGCAGGTTGAACAGCTTCATGGTCGGTACCCTCTCCAGGTCACTCCGTCGGCATGCCTGCTGCCACAAGTATCAGCCGGTCAGGCGTCCAGGCGGAAGCGCAGCGCCCTTGTAGCGCGATTGGGAACGTCCCGAGACGATGCCGTTCGGCATCGCCAACTTCAAGCTGATCCCGGTCTCCCTGCTCCCGCTCGGACGCGAGATCGTCCCCACGGACCAGCCGTTCGCAACCCGCTGACCGCACCTCGTCCGACCCGACCCGGCGCCTTCGTCCGACCCGACCCGGCGCCTCCGGCACACGAGTTGTCCACAGGCCGGAGCGTCGGCGGGAGGTTGTCCACAGGCCGGGCCGACTGTCGGTGGCGGCCTGCATCATGAAGCCATGACCGAGATCGAGCAGTTGCTGACACGGGTGACCGTTCAGGCCCGCAACTCCCGCCCGTGGGGCTGGCCTTCGCTCCCCGCGCCCGTCGACGCCGCCACGCTCGACCGCGCCGGTCAGACCCTCGGCTTCCCGCTGCCGCCCCTCCTCGCCGCGCTCTACGAGCGGGTGGGCGACGGCGGTTTCGGCCCGTCGTACGGCCTGCTGCCCCTGCTCGATTCCGCGCCCTCGGGGGAACCGGCCGCCGTCGCCCAGTACCTCGCCAACCGCGAGTATGGCCGCAAGAACCCGGACTGGCCCTGGCCCGAGGGTGTCCTGCCGATATCCCACTGGGGCTGTGGCATGTACGCGTGCGTGGACTGCCGGGCCCCGCAGGCCGCGGTCCTGCTCTACGAGCCCAATGCCGACGACGCCGACGGCGCCTGGTTCGTGGACGCGCCCAGCCTCACCGACTGGCTGCGCACCTGGCTGGAGGGCACGGGCTGGTACGAGGAGACCGACACGGGCACGGACCTGGCACCCTGGGCCGACTTCCGGACCCGCACGGCCCCGGAGCAGGCTCTCTGAGAGAGGGCGCCTCCAGAGCGCGGCCGCCACTTTCCCGCGCCGCAGCTCGCGGCCACTGCCGTCGTGGCTGCCACCGTGCCTACCGGGCGGCCATCCACCGCCGTACGGCGTACGCCGCCGCACCCACCGCCAGTACGGCCGCCCCCGCGGCCACCGAGGTCACCGGCAGCGCGAAAGCGAGGATCACGCACCCCAGCAGACCCACCACCGGTACCACCCGCGCTCGCGGCGCCGGATCCAGCGTCCACGCCGAGGCGTTGGCCACCGCGTAGTACGCCAGCACACCGAAGGAGGAGAAACCGATGGCGCCCCGTACGTCCGCCGTCGCCGCTGCCACGGCGACCACCGCGCCGACCGCCAGTTCCGCGCGGTGCGGGACCTGGAAGCGTGGGTGCACCGCGGCCAGCGCCCGCGGCAGATGACCGTCGCGGGCCATGGCCAGCGACGTCCGCGACACTCCGAGGATCAGGGCCAGCAGCGAGCCGAGCGCGGCCACCGCGGCCCCCACCCGCACCACGGGCACCAGCCCCGGCACCCCGGCCGCCCGCACCGCGTCGGCCAGCGGCGCGGCCGCCCGCCCCAGCCCGTCCGTGCCCAGCACCGAGACCGCGGCCACCGCCACGCACGCGTACACCACCAGAGTGATCCCCAAGGCCAGCGGGATCGCACGCGGAATGGTGCGCGCCGGGTCCCGCACCTCCTCACCGAGGGTCGCGATCCGCGCGTACCCGGCGAACGCGAAGAACAGCAGGCCGGCGGCCTCGAGCACCCCGCCCACGCCCGCCGAGAGCCTGATGTCCAGCCGCCCCGCGTCCGCCGCCCCGGACGTCAGGCACACGACCACCACGGAAGCGAGGACCGCCAGCACCACGGCCACGATCACCCGCGTCAGCCAGGCCGACTTCTGGATGCCGCCGTAGTTCACGGCGGTCAGCGTCACCACGGCCGCGACCGCCACCGCGTGCGCCTGCCCCGGCCAGACGTACGCGCCCACGGTGAGCGCCATCGCGGCGCAGGACGCCGTCTTGCCGACGACGAACGCCCACCCCGCGAGGTACCCCCAGAAGGCGCCGAGCCGCTCCCGCCCGTACACGTAGGTGCCGCCCGACTGCGGGTACCGGGCGGCCAGGCGCGCCGAGGACATGGCGTTGCAGTAGGCGACCAGCGCGGCGACGGCCAGCGCGGGAAGCAGCCCCGACCCGGCCGCGCGGGCCGCGGGGCCGAGGGCGGAGAACACTCCGGCCCCGACCATCGAGCCCAGGCCGACGACCACGGCATCGTGCACGCCCAGCGTGCGCCGCAGACCGGAAGGAGGAGTGGAAGCCATGCGGCGCACCCTACTGATCACTGCAACCGTGCGGTATCGCGCAGGCGTCCTCGTCATCGACAGGGCACGAACACGCGCGCGACGGACACATGCGGACCGCTCGACGGCCCGTCCGGCCCAACCTGTCCGGCACAGCCGGCCCGGACCTGAATCACCGGGCCGGAAGAGTGCGAACGCAGCGCGGAAGGGCAGGTTCAGGTCATGGGCATCATCAGCTGGATCATCCTGGGACTGGTGGCCGGCGTCATCGCCAAGTTCCTGCTGCCGGGACGCGACCCGGGCGGCTTCATCGGCACGACCCTCATCGGCATCGTGGGCGCGTTCCTCGGCGGCTGGATATCGGCCCGCTGGCTGGACCACCCGATCGCCAAGAACTTCTACGACGGCGCGACCTGGGTCGCGGCGATCGGCGGCGCACTGGTCCTGCTGATCGCCTACCGCATCCTGTTCGGCAACTCGCGCGACTGACCACCCTCGGCCGGAGCCGACCCACGAGAGTACGAGAAGGGCGGGCACGACGAGGTGCCCGCCCTTCTCGTACTTCGAAGGCGCTGCCTACCGGTAGTTCACGAACTGGAGCGCGAAGTCGAAGTCCTGGCCCTTCAGGAGCGCGATCACGGCCTGGAGGTCGTCGCGGCTCTTGGAGCTGACACGCAGTTCGTCGCCCTGGACCTGGGCCTTCACGCCCTTGGGGCCCTCGTCGCGGATGATCTTCGCGACCTTCTTCGCGTTCTCCTGGGAGATTCCCTCCTCGATCGACGCGAAGATCTTGTACTCCTTGCCGGAGAGCTGCGGCTCACCCGCGTCCAGCGCCTTCAGCGAGATGCCACGCTTGATCAGCTTCGACTGGAAGACGTCGAGGATCGCCTTGACCCGTTCCTCGGAGTTCGCCTGCATCAGGATCTTCTCGCCGGACCAGGCGATCGAGGCGTCCACGCCCTTGAAGTCGTAGCGCTGCGAGACCTCCTTGGCGGCCTGGTTGAGGGCGTTGTCGACCTCCTGCCGCTCGACCTTCGAGACGATGTCGAAACTGGAGTCGGCCATGTCCTGTGGCTCCTTGTATCGGGGGGTGTGACGGGATGCGTTGCGGCGCGCGCGGCGGCCGCCGGACCCGGGGTGGGCACCGGGCCGCATCCGCACCAGCCTAGCCATCCCGCGTCCCGCGGGCGGCGATCAATCGGGTGGCGGAGCACCCCTGCGGATCGGGTATTGTTTACGTCGTTGCCAGGGAGCACCGCCGAAAAGCGGTTCGATCTGGTGGCAGAACCCCGGCGGTGTGCCCGAGCGGCCAAAGGGAGCAGACTGTAAATCTGCCGGCTCAGCCTTCCCAGGTTCGAATCCTGGCGCCGCCACACGGGAACGAAGGGCCCGTGACCTGCGATCAAGCAGGTCACGGGCCCTTCGTCATGTGCCCGTGCGTATGCCTTGACGCGGAAGGAGCCCCGTGGACGCGGGGCGAGGCGTGATGAAGATCATGGAGGCGCTTCGTCGGTGAGGCGGCCGGGCAGCAGTCCGTCACGGATGCCCCGCTCCGGGGCACACTGAACACATGTCCTCCCGACGCAGAACCTGCCCGGTGTGCCGCCGTGAAATCGCCGTCGTGGCGGGCCGTTTCGCACGGCACGACCCGCCCGGGGCGCGGGAGGCCGGGGAACTGGTCTCCTGCTCCGGCTCGCGGCAGCAGGCCCTGATCGGGGCCGTAGAGCCCTCGTTGGACGGTTACGTCTTGCCGGAGTTCCCCGGGCAGCTGCCGCTGTTCTGAGAACTCAGTTCCCGGCCACCGACTTCACGGCCACCGTGACCGGCGTCGACCCGCCGATCAGCTCCAGGGTCAGGCCGGCCGTCGCCGAGGTGTCCACCAACTCAGCCAGTACGGCGGCCACATCGTCGCGCGTGACCGCACCCCGGCCCGTGTGCGCCTCCAGACGCACCAGACCCGTGCCCGGCGCGTCCGTCAGCGCACCGGGGCGCAGGATCGTCCAGTCCAGGGCGTTCTGCCCGGCCACATATGCGTCGGCCGTACCCTTGGCCCGCAGATACACGTCGAAGACCTCGTCGCCCTGGTGCGCCGGATCCGCGCCCATGGAGGAGACGACCACGAAACGGCGCACGCCCGCGCGCACGGCCGCGTCCGCGAACAACACCGCCGCGCCCTTGTCCACCGTCTCCTTGCGGGCCGTGCCGCTGCCCGGGCCCGCGCCCGCCGCGAACACCGCCGCGTCCGCCCCCTGCAGAAGAGCCGCGGCCTCGTCGACCGACGCCGACTCCAGGTCCAGCAGCACCGGTTCGGCACCGGCCGCCCGCAGGTCGTCGCCCTGCTCGGCGTTCCGGATGATTCCCGCGACCTCGTCCCCGCGCGCGGAGAGCAGCCGCTCCAGCCGCAACGCGATCTGACCATGACCACCAGCGATGACAATGCGCATGTTTCAGACCGTACGCCCGAAGCCCCGCATCCGCTGCACGACTTCATGCGCCCCACACGCCCGGGTGGTTCCGCCCGGCGCGCGGGGCCGGTTCCAGCGCGCGACGGGGATCCCTCGCTCCGAGCCGCGCGCTCCCGCGCCTCGGCCCGCGCGTGGGCGGTCGCGCTCCCGTGCCCCTCAGGACAACTCCCCACGCCCCTGCCGCGGCAGCCCCAGTTCCGCTGCCACCGCAGAGTTGCAGTACTCGCGGACCGCGCTCGTGCGTGCCACCACGCGCCCCCGGTGCACCACGATCCGGCTGTAGGCGAGCGAGAGCGCGCCGGCCAGGTGGTCGCCGCGTACCGCGAGGAGTTCGGCGGGGAAGCCGGCCTCGACGCGGACCTCGGGAAGGCCGAGGGCGGCGCGGGAGGCGGTGCTCACGGCGTCGTAGGCGTCCTCGGGGCGCAGTCCGTGCCGGGAGGCCAGGAGGTAGGCGGCCTCCAGGGGGTCGCCGCGGCCGACGGGGTTCGACAGGTCGCGCAGGGCGCCGCTGCCGGCGGCGATCCGTACCCCGGCCGCACGCAGCAGCCGTACCGGTGCCGTGCCACGGCGGTCCACGGCACCGCAGCCGCCCTGGGGCAGGCACACCACCGTGATGCCGGCCGCGGCGAGCTGGTCCGCGACCCGCGCGGCCACCTCGGCGGGCAGGCGTGCGAGTCCGGCGCACGGTCCGAGGGCCACGCCGGGGCGCATGCCGCCCGCCATCGCCGCGAGCCTGGCCAGCCGGGCCGGGTCGGTGGCGTCCGTGTGCAGGTCGACGGGGCAGCCGTGTTCGGAAGCCACCTCCAGGACCGCCTCCGCATAGCCGGTGGGGTCGGGGTCCAGGTCGGGGCAGCCGCCCACCACGGACGCGCCCATCTTCGCGGCGTCCCGCAGTATGGCGAGCCCGTCGGCGCCCGCGATCCCGGTCAGCACGCGCGGCATCGCGACCGCTGTGAGCTCCGCGAGCCCGCGCAGCGAGCGGCGCGCCTGGAGGACGGCGGCAAGGGCGCCCAGGCCCTGGACGTCGCCCACGCGCACGTGCGCGCGTACCGCCGTCGCACCGTGTCCCAGTTGCAGCAGGACCGCCTCGGTGGCGCGGCGCTGGACGTCCTCGGGTTCGTAGGAGACCGGGCCGTCGTGTTCGGCGGAGAGCGCGGTGTCGCCGTGGGCGTGCGGTTCGGCCGGGGCGGGGAGGAGGAGGTAGCCGGTCAGGTCCACGCGCGTGCCGCCGGTGCGGGCCGGCCCCGGGGCCAGGCTGCCGGCCGTACCCACCGCCTCGATGCGCCCGCAGCCCAGCCGTACGTCCACGGTCCGGCCGTCGGTGAGCCGTGCCCCGCACAGCAGGAGTGCGGCGGGGTCGGGCTGGCCAGAGGAACCCTGCGGGTTGGGCGACGACGAGGGCGGCTGCGGCTGGCTGTCGGGCATCGCGCTCCATGAGGGTCGGTCCAGGCATTGGACTCAAGATCACGCAGAGTGAGTCGAGCCTAGGGTGGCGAGCCGCGTGCGGCCGGGAGGAGCGCAATAGTCGTACCGGAGCCGTCGGACCTGCGGGGAACGGTTCGGCACGCGCGCGTGGGGAGTGCCGGAAGGGGCCCGGGAGGCCGTCGTGAGCCGTGCGGAAGGGGCCGGGAAGGGCGGCGGGAAACGGATTTGGGTGAACGGCGGCCGAGCGTGTAATGTCTTCATCGCTCGCCCCAATAGCTCAGTCGGCAGAGCGTCTCCATGGTAAGGAGAAGGTCTACGGTTCGATTCCGTATTGGGGCTCTGGTGTGGGAGGTTCCCGTCGCGAGGCGGGGGCCGATCTCATCAAAGCGGTGTAGCTCAGTCGGTAGAGCAAGCGGCTCATAATCGCTGTGTCACCGGTTCAAGTCCGGTCACCGCTACTGACAGTAGCCGATTGCGGGGTCGGTCCTTCGATCGGCTACTCTTTCTTGCGTTGAATCAGTCCATCCGTTCGTCTTAGGAGCACTCACGTGGCTGCCACCGACGTCCGCCCGAAGATCACGCTGGCCTGCGTGGAGTGCAAGGAGCGGAACTACATCACCAAGAAGAACCGGCGTAACAACCCGGACCGTCTTGAGATGAAGAAGCACTGCCCGCGTTGCAACGCGCACACTGCGCACCGCGAGACGCGATAACAAACAGGCTCGTCCGTGAGGCCGTCCCCGACTCGGGGGCGGCCTCACGGCGTTTCGGCCGATGCCTTTCCCGCTACTTTGTGGGGCAGCACAGCAGACATCAGGAGGTGCCGGGCCAATGGCGCTCGACCAGTCCTTCGTGGGACGGACCTACCCACCCACCGAGCCCTACGAGGTGGGCCGGGAGAAGATCCGTGAGTTCGCCGAGGCGGTGGGTGACACCAACCCCGTGTACACGGACCCGGAGGCCGCCAAGGCACTCGGCTATTCCGATGTGATCGCCCCGCCGACTTTTGTTTTCTCGATCACCTTCCGCGCGGCCGGCCAGGTCGTCGAGGACCCGCAGCTCGGCCTGGACTACAGCCGGGTGGTGCACGGCGACCAGAAGTTCGCCTACCGGCGTCCCGTCCGCGCCGGCGACCGGCTGACCGTGACGTCGACCATCGAGGCCATCAAGTCCCTCGCGGGCAACGACGTCATCGACATCCGCGGTGACGTCCACGACGAGGCGGGCGAGCTCGTGGTGAGCGCCCTGACCAAGCTGGTGGCCCGCGCGGCCGGCGCAGAAGAAGGCGGGGCGTGAGGATCCGATGACGTCGAAGATCGCGTACGAGGACGTCGAGGTCGGCACCGAACTGCCGGCCCAGACCTTTCCCGTGACCCGCGCCACGCTGGTGCGGTACGCGGGCGCCTCCGGGGACTTCAACCCGATCCACTGGAACGAGAAGTTCGCCAAGGAGGTCGGCCTGCCGGACGTCATCGCCCACGGCATGTTCACCATGGCCGAGGCGATCCGTGTCGTCACCGACTGGACCGGCGACCCGGGTGCGGTCGTCGACTACGGCGTCCGCTTCACCAAGCCCGTCGTCGTGCCGAACGACGACCAGGGCGCCCTGATCGAGGTCAGCGGCAAGGTCGCGGCCAAGCTCGACGACAACACCGTGCGTGTCGACCTGACGGCGATGAGCGCCGGGCAGAAGGTGCTGGGCATGTCACGGGCGGTCGTCCGGCTGGGCTGAGTCCGGCGACTCGGTAAGGGGCGCCCTCCTTTGCGGGGCGCTCCTTACCTGTATGTGGCGCCCGGGATGCAGCGGCTTGGTTCCCCGGCCCTTGACTTGGTTAGTGATTGAGTACTAACTTTCTCGCATGGTCAGGATGAGTGCGGAGGAGCGGCGCGAGAGCGTCATCCGCGCGGCGATCGCGGAGTTCTCGCAGAGGGGCTACTACGGCACCTCCACCGAGGCGATCGCCAAACGGGTCGGGGTCTCGCAGCCGTATCTCTTCCGGCTCTTCCCGGGCAAGAAGGCGATCTTCGCGGCCGCCTCGGAGCGCTGCATCGACGAGATGTGCGAGCTCTTCGAGAAGGCGGCCGAGGGGTTGCAGGGGGAAGAGGCCCTGCATGCCATGGGCGACGCGTATGTGCAGCTCATCCAGGAGCGGCCGGAGCGGCTCCAGATGCAGATGCAGACGTACATCACGGTCGCGGCCGCCGAGGCGGAGGGGGAACACGAGTTCGGCGAGCTCGTGCGGGCCGGCTGGGGGCGGCTGTGGGACACCGTCCATCTGCTCTCGGGGGCGGATGCCGACCGCACCACGACCTTCCTGGCCAAAGGGATGCTCATCAACACCTACGCGGCCATGGGGTTTCCGCCCGGGCACCGGGTCTGGCAGGGGATGTACCCGGATGCCGGGACCACGGGGCGGCTGGACAAGTGCGGCGACGGGTGAGGGGGCCGGTCCGCCTGCCCTGGCCTGGTCTTTTCATGGGCCGGAAACTTAGTGATCGATAACTATCCACACGCACGCTCTGGGGGAGCGATGTCAGAAGAAACCGCACGTC
This sequence comes from Streptomyces sp. NPDC013157, assembly GCF_042899865.1. Lineage (NCBI taxonomy): Bacteria > Bacillati > Actinomycetota > Actinomycetes > Kitasatosporales > Streptomycetaceae > Streptomyces > Streptomyces sp. NPDC013157. The sequence goes on from NZ_JBIBAK010000011.1 coordinate 255,657, forward strand.
GTTGGGGCGCCGGATGGGCGCTCGTCATCACCAGCGTCGCCGGGTTCATGGCGGCCCTCGACAACCTCGTCGTCACCACAGCCCTGCCCTCCATCCGCAAGGACCTCGGCGGAGCCCTGGACGACCTCGAATGGACCGTGAGCGCCTACACGCTCACCTTCGCCGTCCTGCTGATGTTCGGCGCCGCCCTGGGCGACCGCTTCGGCCGGCGCCGGCTCTTTCTCGCCGGGCTCACCGTCTTCACCGGCGCCTCCGCCGCCGCGGCCATGGCGCCCGGCATCGACTCCCTGATCGCCGCCCGCGCGGTGCAGGGCGTCGGCGCGGCCATCATGATGCCGCTCACCCTCACCCTGCTGACGGCCGCCGTGCCCGAGGCCAGGCGCGGAATGGCCTATGGCATCTGGGGTGCCGTCAACGGACTCGCGGTCGCCTCCGGGCCGCTCATCGGCGGCAGCCTCACCGAACACGTGTCCTGGCACTGGATCTTCTGGCTGAACGTACCGCTCGGCCTCGCCCTGCTGCCGCTCGCCCGCCTCCGCCTCGCCGAGTCGCACGGCACCGGCGCCCCGCTCGACGTCCCCGGCACCCTGCTCGCCAGCGGCGGCCTCTTCGGGATCGTCTACGGCCTGGTGCGCGGCCCCGCCGACGGCTGGACCAGCCCGCTCGTGCTCACCGGGCTGTTCGCGGGCGCCGCCCTGCTCGCCGGCTTCGTCCTCCACGGCAGCCGCGCCAAGAACCCCATGCTGCCCATGCGGCTCTTCCGATCCCGCGCCTTCTCCGGGATCAACGCGGCCAGCCTGCTGATGTTCCTCGGGATGTTCGGGTCGATCTTCCTGCTCAGCCAGTACATGCAGGGCGTGCTCGGCTACTCGCCCACCGAGGCGGGCCTCCGGATGCTGCCCTGGACGGGCATGCCGATGATCGTCGCGCCGATCGCGGGCATCCTGTCCGACCGCACAGGCGGCCGCCCCGTCGTCGCGGCCGGGCTCTTCCTGCAGGCCGCCGGGCTCGGCTACCTGGCCTCCGTCGTCACCGCAGACGCCTCCTACGGCGCCCAGCTGCCCGGCCTGATCGTCAGCGGCATCGGCATGGCCCTGTACTTCGCCCCGGCCGCCAACCTGGTGATGTCCGCCGTACGTCCGCAGGAACAGGGCATCGCCTCCGGCGCCAACAACGCGCTGCGCGAGGTCGGCGGCGCACTCGGCGTCGCGGTCATGTCGTCCATCTTCTCCGCCCAGGGCGGCTACGAGAGCGCCCAGAGCTTCGTGGACGGCCTGAAGCCCGCCCTGGTCACCGGCTCGGCCGTGGTGGCGCTCGCCGGGATCGCCGCCCTGGCCATCCCCGGCCGACGCCGCGCAGCGCGGCTGGTGGCCGAGGGGGAGCCCGCCCCGGCGCTGGAGACCGTCGGCGGCTGACGACGCCGCTCGTGGCGGCCGGACCGCCGACGGCGTCTCGTAGTCTTGGGCGCGTGCAGGAACTCCACGACGCCCCCCTCGCCCCCCTCACCACCTTCCGGCTCGGCGGCCCCGCCACCTGGCTGGTCACCGCGACCACCGACGCCGAGGTGATCGCCGCCGTCCGCGCGGCCGACGACAGCGGGACCCCGCTGCTGGTCATCGGCGGCGGATCGAACCTGGTCATCGGTGACAAGGGCTTCGACGGCACCGCCCTGCGCATCGCCACCACCGGTATCGAACTGCGCGGTACGACGCTGGAGCTGGCGGCCGGCGAGGTGTGGACCGACGCCGTCGCCCGCACCGTCGAGGCGGGCCTCGCGGGCATCGAGTGCCTCGCGGGTATTCCGGGGTCCGCGGGGGCCACGCCCATCCAGAACGTGGGGGCGTACGGGCAGGAGGTCTCCTCGACCGTGACCGAGGTCGTCGCATACGACCGGCGGACCGGCGAGACGGTGACGCTGGCCAACGAGGAGTGCGCGTTCTCGTACCGCCACAGCCGGTTCAAGGCCGACCCCGAGCGGTACGTCGTCCTGCGCGTCCGGTTCGGGCTGGAGGACGCGGGCGGGCTGTCGGCGCCGGTGCGGTACGCGGAGGCCGCGCGGGCGCTCGGGGTGGAGCCGGGAGACCGGGTGCCGCTCGCCGACGCCCGCGAGACCGTGCTCAAGCTGCGCGCGGGGAAGGGGATGGTGCTGGACCCCGAGGACCACGACACCTGGTCGGCGGGCTCCTTCTTCACCAACCCGATCCTCACGGACGAGCAGTTCGCCGCCTTCCACGCGCGCGTGCGGGAGCGGCTGGGCGACGCCGCCGAGCCGCCCGCCTACCCCGCCGGGGACGGACGTACCAAGACCTCGGCGGCCTGGCTGATCGACAAGGCCGGGTTCACCAAGGGGTACGGCAGCGGAGCGGCCCGGATCTCCACGAAGCACACGCTGGCGCTGACCAACCGGGGCGGGGCCACGACCGAGGACCTGCTGGAGCTGGCGCGGGACGTCGTCGCCGGGGTCCGCGAGGCCTTCGGCGTGACCCTCGTCAACGAGCCGGTGACCGTCGGCGTGAGCCTCTAGGAGACGGACGCGAGCCTCACCGGCTCGCCGGAGGAGGCTCAGTACGCCACCCCCACCCCCTGCTTCACCGTCCCCTGGTCCTCGGTCATCGCCAGCATCGCGTGGGCCACGTCCGCTCGTGCGATGAAGCGTCCCTTGCGCGGGAAGCCGCCCACCACCGTGCGGTAGGTACCGGTCAGCGGCTTGTCCTGCAGGCGCGGCGGGCGTACGGAGGTCCAGTCCGTGCCGCTGCCGGACAGTTCCGCCTCCATCTCGCGCAGGTCGTCGTAGACCGGCCTGAGGATCGTGGCGACCAGACCGCGCATGGTGCGGTCCAGGAGGCCGTCGTCGTCCGGTTCCGGGCCCACCGGCGCGGCGCTGACCACCACCAGCCGTCGTACGGCCTCCGCCTCCATGGCGGCCAGGACCGTGCGGGTCAGCCGGGCGGCGACGCCGGCGTCGCCCCGGCTGCGCGGGCCCAGGCCGGACAGGACCGCGTCCCGGCCGGTCAGTGCCGGGCGGATCACCTCGGGGTCGGTGAGGTCCGCGCGGACCACTACCAGGCCCGTGCCGGTCACGGTCAGCCGGGCGGGGTCGCGGACGACCGCCGTGACCCGATGGCCGGACGCCAGTGCCTGACGGACGATCTCCCGGCCGATCCCGCCGGTCGCGCCGAACACAGTGAGATTCATGACTGCTCCCGTTCCAGCACAGTGATGCCGACGAGGTGGGTGAGTATTCACTCACCCCTGCTTGTCTCTAGAGTGGGTAAGCACTCACTCACCCGTCAAGGCTTCTCGGGAAGTCCGTCGGAATCGCCGGAAGGGGGCATGTGATCCTTGGATGCCATGGAGCAGAAACCGGCCCGCGTCCGCATCCTCGACGCCGCTCACGAGCTGATGCGCACCGTCGGGCTCGCCCGTGCCACGACCAAGGAGATCGCCAGGGCGGCCGGCTGCTCGGAGGCGGCCCTCTACAAGTACTTCTCGAGCAAGGAAGAGCTGTTCGTGCACGTGCTCACCGAGCGGCTGCCGCGACTCCTCCCGCTCCTGGGCGAGCTCACCGTCGAACCCGGACGGGGCAGCCTGGAGGGCAACCTCACGCAGATCGCCCGTCAGGCCGCCCTCTTCTACGAGGAGAGCTTCCCGATCACCGCGTCCCTGTACGCCGAGCAGCAGCTCAAGCGGAAGCTCGACGACACCCTCCGCACCATCGGCGCGGGACCGCATGTGCCGATGAGGGCTCTGGACGGCTACCTGCGCGCCGAGCAGGCGCTCGGCCGGATCCGCCCCGACGCCGACACGTCCGCGGCCGCCGCCCTGCTCCTCGGCGCCTGTGTCCAGCGCGTCTTCTCCTACGAGGCGACGGCGACCGGCGAGCGCCCGCCGGTGGACACCTTCGCCGCCCGCATCGCCCGCACCCTGCTCGGCGGGCTCTCCGTCGCCGAGGAGCCCGCCCGCCCGTGACCGTGGATCAGGACGCCGGGGCGACCAGCCAGGCGTCGATGTCCGCCAGGAGCCCGGACTTCACGTCCTCCGGCGCCGCCGAGCCGCGGACCGACTGGCGGGCCAGTTCCGCCAGTTCGGCGTCCGTGAAGGCGTGGTGCACGCGCGCGATGTCGTACTGCGCGGCCAGCCGGGAGCCGAACAGGAGCGGGTCGTCGGCGCCCAGGGCCATCGGCACACCCGCCTCGAAGAGGGTGCGCAGCGGGACGTCCTCGGGCTTCTCGTAGACGCCCAGGGCCACGTTGGAGGCCGGGCACACCTCGCAGGTGATCTCCCGGTCCGCCAGGCGCTTGAGCAGCCTCGGGTCCTCCGCCGCCCGGACGCCGTGCCCGATCCGGGAGGCGTACAGGTCGTCCAGGCAGTCCCGCACCGACGCCGGGCCGGTCAGCTCGCCGCCGTGCGGGGCCGCCAGCAGGCCGCCCTCGCGCGCGATGTGGAACGCCCGGTCGAAGTCCCGCGCCATGCCCCGCCGCTCGTCGTTCGACAGCCCGAAGCCGACCACACCCCGGTCCGCGTACCGGACGGCGAGCCGGGCCAGCGTGCGCGCGTCCAGGGGGTGCTTCATACGGTTCGCGGCCACGAGCACGCGCATCCCGAGGCCGGTCTCCCGGGAGGTCGTCTCCACCGCGTCCAGGATGATCTCCAGGGCCGGGATCAGGCCGCCGAGGCGCGGGGCGTACGACGTCGGGTCCACCTGGATCTCCAGCCAGCGCGAACCGTCCTTCAGGTCCTCCTCGGCGGCCTCCCGGACCAGGCGCCGGATGTCCTCGGGCTCTCTCAGGCAGGAGCGCGCAGCGTCGTACAGCCGCTGGAAGCGGAACCAGCCCCGCTCGTCGGTGGCCCGCAGTCTCGGTGGTTCGCCGCTGGTCAGGGCGTCGGTCAGCGCCTCGGGGAGGCGTACGCCGTATTTGTCGGCCAGTTCCAGGACGGTTCCCGGCCGCATCGAACCGGTGAAGTGCAGATGCAGATGAGCTTTCGGCAGCTCAGAGACATCACGTACGTGCTCCATTCCAGGATCCTGCCGTACGTACCTGCCGTACCGGTAGCCGATTCCCTATTAGTGGCCTTGCTCGCACACGAGAACGCACACGAGAACGCACACGAGAACGCACACGAGAACGCGTACGAGAACGGGCCGCCTCCCCGGTGGGAGACGGCCCGCACGCGCGCGTGCAGCGCGAAGAGGTACCAGGCGTCAGACGTCAGTCCTTGGCCTCGGCCAGCAGCTTCTGCATCCGGCTCACGCCCTCGACGAGGTCCTCGTCACCCAGCGCGTACGACAGGCGCAGGTAGCCGGGCGTGCCGAACGCCTCGCCGGGGACGACCGCGACCTCGGCCTCCTCCAGGATCAGCGCGGCCAGCTCGACCGAGTCCTGGGGGCGCTTCCCGCGGATCTCCTTGCCGAGCAGCGCCTTGACCGAGGGGTAGGCGTAGAAGGCGCCCTCGGGCTCGGGGCAGACCACGCCGTCGATCTCGTTGAGCATCCGGACGATCGTCTGGCGGCGCCGGTCGAAGGCCTCGCGCATCGTCGCCACGGCCTCCAGGTCACCGGTGACGGCGGCCAGGGCGGCGACCTGCGCCACGTTGGAGACGTTCGACGTGGCGTGCGACTGGAGGTTCGTGGCCGCCTTGACGACGTCCTTGGGGCCGATGACCCAGCCGACCCGCCAGCCGGTCATGGCGTACGTCTTCGCCACGCCGTTGACGACGATGCACTTGTCGCGCAGCTCGGGCAGGATCGCCGGCAGCGAGGTGAACTTCGCGTCGCCGTAGACCAGGTGCTCGTAGATCTCGTCCGTGAGGACCCACAGACCGTGCTCCACGGCCCAGCGGCCGATCGCCTCGGTCTCGGCCTCGCTGTAGACCGCGCCGGTCGGGTTCGACGGGGAGACGAAGAGCACGACCTTCGTCTTCTCGGTGCGGGCCGCCTCCAGCTGCTCCACGGAGACGCGGTAGCCGGTGGTCTCGTCCGCGACGACCTCGACGGGGACACCGCCGGCCAGGCGGATGGACTCCGGGTACGTCGTCCAGTACGGGGCGGGGACGATGACCTCGTCGCCCGGGTCGAGGATCGCGGCGAAGGCCTCGTAGATGGCCTGCTTGCCGCCGTTGGTGACGAGGACCTGGGAGGCGTCGACCTCGTAGCCGGAGTCCCGCAGCGTCTTCGCGGCGATCGCGGTCTTCAGCTCGGGCAGACCGCCGGCCGGGGTGTAGCGGTGGTACTTCGGGTTCTTGCACGCCTCGATGGCGGCCTCGACGATGTAGTCCGGCGTCGGGAAGTCGGGCTCACCGGCGCCGAAGCCGATCACCGGGCGCCCGGCGGCCTTGAGGGCCTTGGCCTTGGCGTCCACGGCGAGGGTGGCGGACTCGGAGATCGCGCCGACTCGGGCGGAGACCCGGCGCTCGGTGGGAGGGGTTGCAGCGCTCATGGGGCCCATCGTTTCAGACCGGAAACCTGCCCGGCACGCCGGTTTCACGGACTGAACAACTACGGGCCGAACCATGAACAAGCGTGCGGATCCGCCCCCGGGCCAGGACGATCTTCCGTACGGTCGGCCCGGTCTGCCGCTTTCTGTTCGACGCGGCGCCGCGGACCACGTACACTCTCCACTCGTTGGCCTTCAGCGGCCGTGCCTGAGCCGGTGCACACCGAGCGCCCGGCCGGATGCGGTACGTTGGGGACACAGCAAAGGGTCGTAGCTCAATTGGTAGAGCACCGGTCTCCAAAACCGGCGGTTGGGGGTTCAAGTCCCTCCGGCCCTGCTACACACACCGCCAGGATGTGTGCGCATGTACGTACAAGCATTGCACCGCCGTGCGGCTCCAGAAACCGGGCGCGGCACGGCCATGACCCGGGACCAGGTGAGGACGAATGACGGACGCCGTGGGCTCCATCGACACGCCTGATGCCGACGAGGTGCAGGAGTCCAAGAAGAAGGGCCGCAAGGGCGGCAAGCGGGCCAAGAAGGGCCCGCTGAAGCGCCTTGCCACCTTCTACCGCCAGATCATCGCGGAGCTCCGCAAGGTCGTCTGGCCGACTCGTAACCAGCTGACGTCGTACACCACCGTGGTGATCTTCTTCGTCGCCATCATGATCGCTCTGGTGACCGTGATTGACTATGGACTCAACCACGCGGCCAAGTACGTCTTCGGCTGAGCACAGAGCGAAGGGCGCCGTGGTACCGGCGCCCGTTTTCGCATGTTCCACCCCTATGTATCCAGGAAGAAGCAGCCATCGTGTCTGACCCGAACCTGAACGACGCCGTCGAGCCCCAAGAGGCCGTCGAGGACGAGCTGGACATCGTCGAGGGCGCGGACGAGCAGGACGAGTTCGAGGCTGCCGAGGCCGAACTGGGGGAGCCGGCCGAGGAGACCGCGGTCCACGTCGAGGACGAGGACACGGCGGAGGACGAGGACGCCGACGAGACCGAAGAAGCCGAAGAGGCCGAAGAGGTTCTCGAGGAAGCGCCCGCCGAGCCGGTCGACCCCGTCCAGGCGCTGCGCGAGGAGCTCCGTCTGCTCCCCGGCGAGTGGTACGTCATCCACACGTACGCCGGCTACGAGAACCGCGTGAAGACCAACCTGGAGCAGCGCGCCGTCTCGCTGAACGTCGAGGACTACATCTTCCAGGCCGAGGTGCCGCAGGAAGAGGTCGTCCAGATCAAGAACGGCGACCGCAAGACGATCAAGCAGAACAAGCTGCCCGGTTACGTGCTGGTCCGTATGGACCTGACCAACGAGTCGTGGGGTGTCGTCCGCAACACCCCTGGCGTCACCGGCTTCGTCGGCAACGCGTACGACCCGTACCCGCTGACCCTGGACGAGATCGTCAAGATGCTCGCGCCGGAGGCCGAGGAGAAGGCGGCGCGCGAGGCGGCGGAGGCCGAGGGCAAGCCGGTGCCGCAGCGCAAGGTCGAGGTCCAGGTGCTGGACTTCGAGGTGGGCGACTCGGTGACGGTGACCGACGGTCCGTTCGCCACGCTGCAGGCGACGATCAACGAGATCAACCCGGACTCCAAGAAGGTCAAGGGTCTGGTGGAGATCTTCGGGCGTGAGACGCCGGTCGAGCTTTCGTTCGATCAGATTCAGAAGAACTAGAGGTAGCACCTCAGCTGCGAGCCGGTCGGGGCTGGTCGCGCAGTTCCCCGCGCCCCTTTCGGGGCGCCCGAGTGGACGTCCGTGCCAGGTCAGGTGCCTTTCTCCGGCCCCTGACCTGCTCGGTTTTTGGCCGCGCATCTATACCCGTTATCGTTGTGCGGTATGCCTGCGTTCGGGTTGGTCCCCTCGCGCAGGCAGGACCCGAAATGAAAGGACCCGGAGAGCTATGCCTCCCAAGAAGAAGAAGGTCACGGGGCTCATCAAGCTCCAGATCAACGCCGGTGCGGCGAACCCGGCCCCGCCGGTCGGCCCCGCGCTCGGTCAGCACGGCGTCAACATCATGGAGTTCTGCAAGGCCTACAACGCCGCGACCGAGTCGCAGCGCGGTTGGGTCATCCCGGTGGAGATCACGGTCTACGAGGACCGCTCCTTCACCTTCGTCACCAAGACCCCGCCGGCCGCGAAGATGATCCTCAAGGCCGCTGGTGTCGAGAAGGGCTCCGGCGAGCCGCACAAGACCAAGGTCGCCAAGATCACCCAGGAGCAGGTCCGGGAGATCGCCCAGACGAAGCTTCCCGACCTGAACGCCAACGACCTGGACGCCGCGTCGAAGATCATCGCCGGCACCGCCCGCTCCATGGGCATCACGGTCGAGGGCTGAAACCCACCTTCGTAGAACCACCGTGGTAGGGCCTGCTCGGCCCGTACACCACGACTCCTTCGGAACACACAGGAGCAAGTTGTGAGCAAGCGCAGCAAGGCTCTCCGCGCTGCGGACGAGAAGATCGACCGGGAGAAGCTGTACGCCCCGCTCGAGGCCGTCCGTCTCGCCAAGGAGACCTCCACGACCAAGTTCGACGGCACCGTCGAGGTCGCCTTCCGCCTGGGTGTCGACCCGCGCAAGGCCGACCAGATGGTCCGTGGCACCGTGAACCTCCCGCACGGCACCGGCAAGACCGCCCGGGTCCTGGTCTTCGCGACCGGTGACCGTGCCGAGGCCGCGCGTGCCGCGGGCGCCGACATCGTCGGCGCCGACGAACTGATCGACGAGGTGTCGAAGGGCCGTCTGGACTTCGACGCCGTCGTCGCCACCCCGGACCTCATGGGCAAGGTCGGCCGCCTCGGCCGCGTCCTCGGCCCGCGTGGTCTGATGCCGAACCCGAAGACCGGCACCGTGACCCCGGACACCGCCAAGGCTGTGACCGAGATCAAGGGCGGCAAGATCGAGTTCCGCGTCGACAAGCACTCGAACCTGCACTTCATCATCGGCAAGACGTCCTTCGACGACGACAAGCTGGTGGAGAACTACGGCGCGGCGCTGGAGGAGATCCTCCGTCTGAAGCCGTCCGCCGCCAAGGGCCGCTACATCAAGAAGGCCGCGGTCAGCACCACCATGGGCCCCGGTATCCCGGTCGACCCGAACCGCACCCGCAACCTCCTCACCGAGGAGGACCCGGCCGCCGTCTGAGCCCCGCGCTCGGTCCGGTAGCCGCGTCAGGGACGCGACACCAACAGGACGGGCCCCGCAACCGAGAGGTTGCGGGGCCCGTCCTGTTGTTTGAGTGACTCCCGGCGCGTTGTCGGTGCCCTGGGTTAGCGTCGGGGTACGGGGCCGGGGGACGGAAATTCATGGGGGTGGGCGGGATGAAGAGCAGGCGAGTACGCCGTACGGCCGTCTCGATCGCGGTGGCGGCCGCGCTGACCGCAGTGGCCGCCTGCAGCTCCTCAGGCGGCTCAGGAGGCTCCGGCAAGGAGGACAAGGCCGGTGCCCGCGCCGCCACCAGGGTCAGCCCCATCGCCGCGCTGCGCTCCGCGGAGAAGTCCACCGACAACGCCGACTCCGCCCGGGTCCGCTCCACCACGACCATGGGCTCCCTGCTGTCCATGACGACCGACGGCAGCCTCGCCTGGGACGACGGCATAACCGGCACCGTCACCATCACCTACACCGGCGGCAGCACGGCCGAGCTGATGCGGAAGCTCGGTACGACGTCGATGGAGGCCCGCTACCTGCCCGACGCCTACTACGCGAGGATGAGCGACACGTTCGCCGCGCAGACGGGCGGCAAGCACTGGATCCGGTACGGGTACGGCGACCTGGCCTCCGTCGCCGGCGGCTCGGGCGCCCTGCTCAAGGACCAGATGCAGAACACCACGCCCAACAAGTCGGTGCAGATGCTGCTCGCCTCCGGGGACGTGAAGAAGGTGGGCGAGGAGAAGGTCGACGGCCAGGCCACCACCCACTACGCGGGCACCGTGGACATGGCCGACCTGGCCGGGCGGAGCAGCAGCCTCACGGCGGGCCAGCTGGCCGCCCTGAAGAAGCAACTCACCCAGGCAGGCGTCAGCACCGAGACCGTCGACATCTGGGTCAACGGCCAGGACCTGCTGGTCAAGAAGACCGAGAAGGCCGCCACGGCGAACGGCACGATGACCCAGACCGCGCACTACAGCGACTACGGCGTCAAGATCAGCGCCCAGAAGCCTCCGGCCGGCGACACCGAGGACTTCAAGACGCTGCTCCAGAAGCAGGGCGCGACGACCGGGCTGACCTCCTGAGCAGTGGATGGCATGGGACCGATTTGCTCGACAGCGCACAGGTCCCGTACTCTCCTACAGAAGCCAAAGACCGCTGGTCGTTGCCGTGTGCTTGCAAGAGCGTGCGGTGGCCGAAGGATCCGCTGAACCGCGGACGACCCGCGCAGGTGACTGTGGAAGTGCTCCCGGAGCCGCATGCATCGCGTGTGTGACCTCGGTCGAGCTACGCCCCGTGCGCCTGCGCCGGGGCGTTTCGTTTTCCCCAGCCCCTTCCGAGCGGTCCTCATCACCCGGAAGGAGGCCGACGCTCTATGGCAAGGCCCGACAAGGCTGCCGCGGTAGCCGAGCTGACGGAGCAGTTCCGCAGCTCGAATGCCGCCGTGCTGACCGAGTACCGGGGTCTCACCGTGGCGCAGCTCAAGACGCTGCGCCGGTCGCTCGGTGAGAACGCCCAGTACGCCGTGGTGAAGAACACGCTGACCAAGATTGCGGCCAACGAGGCCGGGATCACGACGCTCGACGACCTGTTCAACGGTCCGACGGCGGTCGCCTTCGTCACCGGTGACCCGGTGGAGTCGGCGAAGGGTCTTCGTGACTTCGCCAAGGACAACCCGAACCTCGTCATCAAGGGCGGTGTCCTTGACGGCAAGGCGCTGTCCGCCGACGAGATCAAGAAGCTTGCGGACCTCGAGTCCCGCGAGGTTCTGCTCGCCAAGCTGGCGGGCGCCCTGAAGGGCAAGCAGACGCAGGCTGCTCAGGTCTTCCAGGCGCTCCCGTCGAAGCTCGTCCGCACCGTGGACGCGCTTCGCGCCAAGCAGGACGAGCAGGGCGGTGCCGAGTAACTCGGCTCGCGAAATGACCGCCGCCTGAGGCAGCCCGCCGAAGGCAACGGTCGTAGCGGGCCGAACGTACGCCCGCCAGACATGTACATACGGCACCAGCCGAATTAGTGGAAGGAAAGCCATCGTGGCTCTCACCCAGGACGAACTGCTCGCCGAGTTCGAGGGCATGACCCTCATCCAGCTCTCCGAGTTCGTGAAGGCGTTCGAGGAGAAGTTCGACGTCACCGCCGCCGCCGCCGCGGTTGCCGTCGCGGGCCCGGCCGGTCCGGCCGCCCCCGCCGAGGCCGTCGAGGAGAAGGACGAGTTCGACGTCATCCTCACCGGCGCCGGCGACAAGAAGATCCAGGTCATCAAGGTCGTGCGTGAGCTGACCTCGCTCGGCCTGAAGGAGGCCAAGGACCTGGTGGACGGCGCCCCGAAGCCCGTCCTCGAGAAGGTCGCCAAGGACGCCGCCGAGAAGGCCGCCGAGTCCCTCAAGGGCGCCGGCGCCTCCGTCGAGGTCAAGTAACACCTCCGAGGTCGGCCAAGACCTCTGTGTGCTGAAACACCCCCTCGGGGGCTGTAACGCGCAGACCGCGAAGAGCGATCATCCATCCGGGTGGTCGCTCTTCGGCGTTCCTGGAAGGCCGACCACGGTTGCCTTGCACCCGCCCCGTCGGGAGGTATGGTGATCTTCGTCGTGTCACCGGGCGCACCGGGTTTGCGCAGGGGGGCCTTGACGAACCGCACGCAGCGCGCAATTCTCAGGACGCGTCGCCAGAACGGTCCGAATCCGAGGCATGGATCGGCGACGAAGAGGGCAGTATCAACGTGCGTTGAGGGCAGGCATGACGCAGGCGTTGACGATGAAGAGGGTCTCAGAAAATGGAGACTGGACATCAGTGTGCCAAGTGGCTACACTGACCCTTTGCGCTGCCTGTTAGCCTTCCCCTGCCCGTCACCAGGGGTCTGCCCTCACCCGAATGCCGACGACCGAACCTCCTCTGAACTGGGGTTTCTGTCTCTGTGTCCGGGAAGGGACCGGGGAGCGCGTAGTGAGTCCGAGCCCTCGGAAGGACCCCCTCTTGGCCGCCTCGCGCACTGCCTCGAACGCGAATATGAACAACGGCGCCAGCACCGCCCCGCTGCGCATCTCCTTTGCAAAGATCAAGGAGCCTCTTGAGGTTCCCAACCTGCTCGCGCTGCAGACCGAGAGCTTCGACTGGCTGCTCGGCAACACCGCCTGGCAGAGTCGGGTCGAGGAGGCTCTGGAGTCCGGTCAGGACGTCCCCACCAAGTCCGGTCTGGAGGAGATCTTCGAGGAGATCTCCCCGATCGAGGACTTCTCCGGGTCGATGTCGCTGACGTTCCGCGACCACCGCTTCGAGCCGCCGAAGAACAGCATCGACGAATGCAAGGAGCGCGACTTCACGTACGCCGCCCCGCTCTTCGTGACGGCCGAGTTCACCAACAATGAGACCGGTGAGATCAAGTCCCAGACGGTCTTCATGGGCGACTTCCCGCTCATGACGAACAAGGGCACCTTCGTCATCAACGGCACCGAGCGTGTCGTGGTGTCGCAGCTGGTCCGTTCGCCCGGTGTCTACTTCGACTCGTCGATCGACAAGACGTCCGACAAGGACATCTTCTCCGCCAAGATCATCCCCTCCCGGGGTGCCTGGCTGGAGATGGAGATCGACAAGCGCGACATGGTCGGTGTCCGTATCGACCGCAAGCGCAAGCAGTCCGTCACCGTCCTCCTGAAGGCGCTCGGCTGGACCACCGAGCAGATCCTCGAGGAGTTCGGCGAGTACGAGTCGATGCGCGCCACCCTGGAGAAGGACCACACCCAGGGCCAGGACGACGCGCTGCTCGACATCTACCGCAAGCTGCGTCCGGGCGAGCCGCCCACGCGCGAGGCCGCGCAGACGCTGCTCGAGAACCTGTACTTCAACCCGAAGCGTTACGACCTGGCCAAGGTCGGCCGCTACAAGGTCAACAAGAAGCTGGGCGCGGACGCCCCGCTGGACGCCGGTGTGCTGACCGTCGAGGACGTCATCTCGACGATCAAGTACCTGGTCAAGCTGCACGCGGGCGAGACCGAGACGGTCGGTGACAGCGGTGGCACGATCGTCGTCGAGACCGACGACATCGACCACTTCGGCAACCGTCGTCTGCGCAGCGTCGGCGAGCTCATCCAGAACCAGGTCCGTACCGGCCTGGCCCGTATGGAGCGCGTCGTCCGCGAGCGCATGACCACCCAGGACGTCGAGGCGATCACGCCGCAGACCCTGATCAACATCCGGCCGGTCGTCGCCTCCATCAAGGAGTTCTTCGGCACCAGCCAGCTGTCCCAGTTCATGGACCAGAACAACCCGCTGTCGGGTCTCACCCACAAGCGCCGTCTGTCGGCTCTTGGCCCGGGTGGTCTCTCCCGTGAGCGGGCCGGCTTCGAGGTCCGTGACGTGCACCCGTCGCACTACGGCCGCATGTGCCCGATCGAGACGCCCGAAGGCCCGAACATCGGCCTGATCGGCTCGCTCGCCTCCTACGGCCGGGTCAACGCGTTCGGTTTCGTCGAGACCCCGTACCGCAAGGTCGTCGACGGCCAGGTCACCGACGAGGTGGACTACCTGACCGCCGACGAGGAGGACCGCTTCGTCATCGCGCAGGCCAACGCCGGCCTCAACGACGACATGCGCTTCTCCGAGGCCCGCGTCCTGGTCCGCCGCCGTGGCGGCGAGGTCGACTACGTCGCCGGTGACGACGTGGACTACATGGACGTCTCGCCGCGCCAGATGGTGTCGGTCGCGACCGCCATGATCCCGTTCCTGGAGCACGACGACGCCAACCGTGCCCTCATGGGCGCGAACATGATGCGCCAGGCCGTGCCCCTGATCAAGAGCGAGTCCCCGCTCGTCGGCACCGGCATGGAGTACCGCTCCGCGGTCGACGCCGGCGACGTGGTCAAGGCCGAGAAGGCCGGTGTGGTCCAGGAGGTCTCCGCGGACTACATCACCACCGCCAACGACGACGGCACCTACATCACCTACCGCCTGGCCAAGTTCGCCCGGTCCAACCAGGGCACCTCGGTCAACCAGAAGGTCATCGTCCTGGAGGGCGACCGGGTCGTCGAGGGCCAGGTCCTCGCCGACGGTCCCGCCACCCAGAACGGCGAGATGGCCCTCGGCAAGAACCTGCTCGTGGCGTTCATGCCGTGGGAGGGTCACAACTACGAGGACGCGATCATCCTGTCGCAGCGCCTCGTGCAGGACGACGTCCTCTCCTCGATCCACATCGAGGAGCACGAGGTCGACGCCCGTGACACCAAGCTCGGCCCCGAGGAGATCACCCGGGACATCCCGAACGTCTCCGAGGAGGTCCTCGCCGACCTCGACGAGCGCGGCATCATCCGCATCGGCGCCGAGGTCATCGCCGGTGACATCCTGGTCGGCAAGGTCACCCCGAAGGGTGAGACCGAGCTGACGCCGGAGGAGCGCCTGCTGCGCGCGATCTTCGGTGAGAAGGCCCGTGAGGTCCGTGACACCTCGCTGAAGGTGCCGCACGGCGAGACCGGCAAGGTCATCGGTGTGCGCGTCTTCGACCGCGAGGAGGGCGACGAGCTTCCCCCCGGTGTGAACCAGCTGGTGCGCGTCTACGTCGCGCAGAAGCGCAAGATCACCGACGGTGACAAGCTCGCCGGCCGCCACGGCAACAAGGGTGTCATCTCCAAGATCCTGCCGATCGAGGACATGCCGTTCCTGGAGGACGGCACCCCGGTCGACATCATCCTCAACCCGCTGGGTGTGCCGTCCCGAATGAACCCGGGACAGGTCCTGGAGATCCACCTCGGCTGGCTCGCCAGCCGCGGCTGGGACGTCTCCGGCCTCGCCGACGACTGGGCCCAGCGGCTCCAGGCCATCGGCGCCGACCAGGTCGCCCCGCGCACCAACGTCGCGACCCCGGTCTTCGACGGTGCCCGTGAGGACGAGCTGGCGGGTCTGCTGCAGCACACCATCCCGAACCGCGACGGCGACCGCCTGGTGCAGCCGACCGGCAAGGCACGGCTGTTCGACGGCCGCTCGGGTGAGCCGTTCCCGGACCCGATCTCCATCGGCTACATGTACATCCTCAAGCTGCACCACCTGGTCGACGACAAGCTGCACGCCCGGTCGACCGGCCCGTACTCGATGATCACCCAGCAGCCGCTGGGTGGTAAGGCCCAGTTCGGTGGCCAGCGGTTCGGCGAGATGGAGGTGTGGGCGCTGGAGGCCTACGGCGCCGCGTACGCCCTCCAGGAGCTGCTGACCATCAAGTCCGACGACGTCACCGGCCGCGTGAAGGTCTACGAGGCCATCGTCAAGGGCGAGAACATCCCCGAGCCCGGCATCCCCGAGTCCTTCAAGGTGCTCATCAAGGAGATGCAGTCGCTCTGCCTGAACGTGGAGGTGCTGTCCAGCGACGGTATGTCCATCGAGATGCGTGACACCGACGAGGACGTCTTCCGCGCTGCGGAGGAGCTCGGCATCGACCTGTCCCGGCGCGAGCCGAGCAGCGTCGAAGAGGTCTGACGGGAGTCCGGCGGGCCCTGAGGAATCAGGGCCCCGCCGACCCCCAGGCCCCCGTTTCAGACCACAGACTTACAACCCTGAGAGGGATTGACGCATAGTGCTCGACGTCAACTTCTTCGATGAGCTCCGGATCGGCCTGGCCACGGCTGACGACATCCGTCAGTGGAGCCACGGCGAGGTCAAGAAGCCCGAGACGATCAACTACCGCACCCTCAAGCCGGAAAAGGACGGGCTCTTCTGCGAGAAGATCTTCGGCCCCACCCGGGACTGGGAGTGCTACTGCGGCAAGTACAAGCGTGTCCGCTTCAAGGGCATCATCTGTGAGCGCTGCGGCGTCGAGGTGACCCGCGCCAAGGTGCGCCGTGAGCGGATGGGCCACATCGAGCTGGCCGCGCCCGTCACGCACATCTGGTACTTCAAGGGTGTCCCGTCGCGCCTCGGCTACCTGCTGGACCTGGCGCCCAAGGACCTCGAGAAGGTCATCTACTTCGCGGCGTACATGATCACGTTCGTCGACGAGGAGCGCCGTACCCGCGACCTGCCCTCCCTGGAGGCGCACGTCTCCGTGGAGCGCCAGCAGGTCGAGAACCGCCGGGACGCCGACCTGGAGGCCCGCGCCAAGAAGCTGGAAAGCGACCTGGCCGAGCTGGAGGCCGAGGGCGCCAAGGCCGACGTGCGCCGCAAGGTGCGCGAGGGTGCCGAGCGCGAGATGAAGCAGCTGCGCGACCGTTCGCAGCGCGAGATCGACCGCCTCGACGAGGTGTGGACCCGCTTCAAGAACCTCAAGGTCCAGGACCTGGAGGGCGACGAGCTCCTCTACCGCGAGCTGCGTGACCGCTTCGGCACGTACTTCGACGGCTCGATGGGTGCCGCGGCGCTGCAGAAGCGCCTGGAGTCCTTCGACCTCGACGAGGAGGCCGAGAAGCTCCGCGAGATCATCCGCACCGGCAAGGGCCAGAAGAAGACCCGTGCGCTCAAGCGCCTGAAGGTCGTCTCCGCGTTCCTGCAGACCAGCAACAGCCCCAAGGGCATGGTGCTCGACTGCGTGCCGGTCATCCCGCCGGACCTCCGCCCGATGGTGCAGCTGGACGGTGGCCGCTTCGCGACCTCCGACCTGAACGACCTGTACCGCCGTGTGATCAACCGGAACAACCGCCTGAAGCGGCTTCTCGACCTCGGTGCCCCCGAGATCATCGTGAACAACGAGAAGCGCATGCTCCAGGAGGCCGTGGACGCCCTCTTCGACAACGGTCGTCGTGGTCGCCCGGTCACCGGTCCCGGCAACCGGCCGCTGAAGTCCCTGAGCGACATGCTCAAGGGCAAGCAGGGTCGTTTCCGTCAGAACCTGCTCGGCAAGCGAGTCGACTACTCGGCGCGTTCCGTCATCGTCGTCGGCCCGCAGCTGAAGCTGCACCAGTGCGGTCTGCCCAAGGCCATGGCGCTGGAGCTCTTCAAGCCGTTCGTGATGAAGCGCCTGGTCGACCTGAACCACGCGCAGAACATCAAGTCCGCCAAGCGCATGGTGGAGCGCGGCCGCACCGTCGTGTACGACGTCCTCGAAGAGGTCATCGCCGAGCACCCGGTGCTGCTGAACCGTGCGCCCACCCTGCACCGCCTCGGCATCCAGGCCTTCGAGCCGCAGCTGGTCGAGGGCAAGGCCATCCAGATTCACCCGCTCGTCTGCACCGCGTTCAACGCGGACTTCGACGGTGACCAGATGGCCGTGCACCTGCCGCTGTCCGCGGAGGCGCAGGCCGAGGCCCGCATCCTGATGCTGTCCTCGAACAACATCCTCAAGCCCGCCGACGGCCGGCCGGTGACGATGCCGACCCAGGACATGGTCCTCGGTCTGTTCTTCCTCACCACCGACGGCGAACTGCGTGACACCAAGGGCGAGGGCCGGTCCTTCGGCTCCACGGCCGAGGCGATCATGGCGTTCGACGCCGGCGAGCTGGCGCTGCAGTCGGCGATCGACATCCGCTTCCCGGTGGGCACCATCCCGCCGCGCGGCTGGACCCCGCCGGCCGTCGAGGAGGGCGAGCCGGAGTACCAGACCGGTGACACCTTCCGGCTGCGCACCACCCTGGGCCGCGCGCTCTTCAACGAGCTGCTGCCCGAGGACTACCCGTTCGTCGACTACTCGGTGGGCAAGAAGCAGCTCTCCGAGATCGTCAACGACCTGGCCGAGCGCTACCCCAAGGTCATCGTGGCGGCGACGCTCGACAACCTGAAGGCGGCCGGCTTCTACTGGGCGACCCGTTCCGGTGTCACCGTGGCCATCTCCGACGTCGTCGTTCCCGAGGCGAAGAAGGAGATCGTCCGCGGCTACGAGGCGCAGGACGAGAAGGTCCAGAAGCAGTACGAGCGCGGTCTGATCACCAAGGAAGAGCGCACGCAGGAACTCATCGCGATCTGGACCAAGGCGACCAACGAGGTCGCCGAGGCGATGAACGAGAACTTCCCCAAGACGAACCCCATCTTCATGATGGTTGACTCGGGTGCCCGAGGAAACATGATGCAGATGCGGCAGATCGCCGGTATGCGTGGTCTGGTGTCGAACGCGAAGAACGAGACGATCCCGCGTCCGATCAAGGCGTCGTTCCGTGAGGGCCTGTCCGTGCTGGAGTACTTCATCTCCACGCACGGTGCCCGTAAGGGTCTGGCGGACACCGCTCTGCGTACCGCCGACTCGGGTTACCTCACCCGTCGTCTGGTCGACGTCTCCCAGGACGTCATCATCCGCGAGGAGGACTGCGGCACCGAGCGCGGCCTCAAGCTGCACATCGCGGAGGTCGGCGCGGACGGCGTGCTGCGCAAGGCGGACAACGTCGAAACCAGCGTGTACGCCCGTGCGCTGGCCGAGGACATCGTCGTCGACGGCGTGGTGCTGGCCCCGGCCAACACCGACCTCGGTGACGTGCTCATCGACGAGCTGGTCGCCCGTGGCGTCTCCGAGGTCAAGACCCGCTCGGTCCTGACCTGCGAGTCCGCCGTCGGCACCTGCGCCATGTGCTACGGCCGCTCGCTGGCCACCGGCAAACTGGTCGACATCGGTGAGGCGGTCGGCATCATCGCCGCCCAGTCCATCGGTGAGCCCGGTACCCAGCTGACGATGCGTACCTTCCACACCGGTGGTGTGGCCGGTGACGACATCACCCAGGGTCTGCCGCGTGTCGTCGAGCTCTTCGAGGCCCGTACCCCGAAGGGTGTCGCCCCGATCTCCGAGGCCCAGGGCCGCGTGCGGATCGAGGAGACCGAGAAGACCAAGAAGATCGTCGTCACCCCGGACGACGGCAGCGACGAGATGGCCTACCCCATCTCCAAGCGTGCCCGTCTCCTGGTCAGCGAGGGCGAGCACGTCGAGGTGGGCCAGAAGCTCACCGTGGGTGCCACCAACCCGCACGACGTGCTGCGCATCCTGGGTCAGCGTGCCGTCCAGGTCCACCTGGTCGGCGAGGTCCAGAAGGTCTACAACTCGCAGGGTGTGTCGATCCACGACAAGCACATCGAGATCATCATCCGGCAGATGCTGCGCCGCGTGACGATCATCGAGTCCGGCGACGCCGAGCTGCTGCCCGGTGAGCTGGTCGAGCGCTCGAAGTTCGAGCACGAGAACCGTCGTGTGGTCCAGGAGGGCGGTCACCCGGCCTCCGGCCGTCCGCAGCTGATGGGTATCACGAAGGCGTCGCTGGCGACGGAGTCGTGGCTGTCCGCGGCCTCCTTCCAGGAGACGACCCGAGTCCTGACGGACGCGGCGATCAACGCCAAGTCCGACAGCCTCATCGGTCTGAAGGAGAACGTCATCATCGGTAAGCTCATCCCGGCCGGTACGGGTCTGTCCCGCTACCGCAACATCCGGGTCGAGCCGACCGAGGAGGCGAAGGCCGCGATGTACTCGGCCGTCGGCTACGACGACATCGACTACTCGCCGTTCGGCACGGGCTCCGGCCAGGCCGTTCCGCTGGAGGACTACGACTACGGTCCGTACAACCAGTAGTAGTTGGTTCTGAAGGGCGGTCACCCCGTTTCGTACGGGGTGACCGCCCTTCGGCGTCGGGTCAGCGTGCGGTGATCTCCAGCGCGGTGACGACCACCGTCGCCACGGCGGCCAGCGCGCCGATGCTCGCCAGCGGCCACCGCGTCCGCTCCAGGGCGTCCAGCCGCTGCTCATGGTCGGCGAGCTGCTTGTCGGTCTGGTCGCTGCGCTGGACCAGCAGCGCGAGCGAGCCGTCGACCCGGGCGAACCCGGCCTCGACGGTCCCGCGCAACCGCTCCAGCTCGACGGCGACGGCGGTCGGATCGGACAGCGAGGAAGGTGCGGAGGGTTCGTTCACGCATTCCCCCCTGACTGGTCCGGCTCCGTCCTCGCCAGGCTCAGCAGCGCGGCGTCGGCGTTCGCCGGCGTGTCCGTCCGCAGCCACGCGGGCAGCAGCGCCTGTACGGCGGGCACGGCCATGACCCTGGTGACGCCGGCCGCGACGGCCAGCGCTCCGGCGACCCAGGGCAGGGTGTCCGGGATGCCGGCGGCGTCGACGACCGCCGGCAGCAGGACGCACAGGCCGACAGCGGTCTGGACGACGGTACGGAGGGTGCGCTTGGCGGCCTCTGACATCGTGAACCTCGTTTCTCGGAAGGCCTTTCAGCCGCTGTACGGGACCTTCAGCGCCGCCCAGGACTTCGCGCCCGGCCAGCCGTCGGCCGAGGAGCCGGTGTAGCCGAGCCTGCGCTGCCACTTCGCGTACGACGCCCGGTCGGCGTCGGTCCACTGCGGGCCGGGTCCGTCGGCGTACGCGGAGCAGCCGTTCGCGACCAGCCGCCTGCCCATCGCGGTGACGATCGCGGACTTCGGGTTCTTCCTGAACCAGTCGGCACCTGGGAAGGGCTGGTAGGCGGGGGCGCTGGGTGAGGTCTTCGTCTGCAGCCGGGCGGCGACCCGGCTGCGGAAGTCGGCCATCGCGAAACCGCGCGGGTCGATCTTGGTGTTCGTCCACTCCTTGTGGCCGATCACCGACCGTGCGCTCCAGCCGTGCGCCCGGCACAGCGCGGCC
The DNA here is from genome assembly GCF_042899865.1 of Streptomyces sp. NPDC013157. Taxonomy (NCBI): domain Bacteria; kingdom Bacillati; phylum Actinomycetota; class Actinomycetes; order Kitasatosporales; family Streptomycetaceae; genus Streptomyces; species Streptomyces sp. NPDC013157. The sequence continues at coordinate 276,741 of NZ_JBIBAK010000011.1, forward strand.
GACGCCCGGACCATGGCGTCCAGCTGGACGTCGGGCCAGGGATCCTTGCCGTCGCCGAGGTTGACGCACTCGAAGCCGTAGAAGTGGACGTTGCCGTCGGTGTCGTTCTGGTTCGGCGCCGGCAGCGAGGCGCTCTCGGCGATGACGGCGTTCAGGACGTCGCCGTCGCCGCTGCCCGCGTGGTTGGCGCGGCCGTTGCCGACCAGGTGGACCGTGCCGTCCTTGGCGATGACGCCGTGGCAGAGCGGGCCGGGCAGGTCGGAGCGGCCGTTGAAGCACATGCTGACGGAGGTACCGGTGCCGGAGGTGACGGTGTGGTGGATGATCACGCCGTTCACCGGGCCCCAGGCGCCGTGCCCGGCGCGGTTGTGGGTGCGCCAGCCGTCGTGCTCGACGACGGTGACGCCTTCGGCCCTGAGGGCGGACAGGAGGGCGTCTGCGGAGAGGGGTGTGGCCATGGGAGGGTCCTTCTGATGCGGGGTGTGGGCATGAAAAAACCCGGGCCGGGGGAGGGCGGCTCGGGTGGTGTGCGGTGTGCGGGTCGTGGGGGTTGATCGGGCAGTTCCTCGCGCCCCTTACGGGGCGCTGGTCTCCGTAGGGGAGTCGGTCGTGTTGCCGTCGCCCGAGGAACCGTCGTCCGTGGACGTCCACTTCGTGCACAGGGTCGTGTAAGCGGCCGTGTTGTCGGCGAAGTTGGTGAGGGCCGCGGCCACCGCGCGCTGGATGGCGGTCTGGTCGGGGACCACCGGGGCCGTGCCGACGGGCAGGACGGTGACCCGTCCGTAGCCGCGCAGCACCGAGTTGTTCGCGCCGCTCTCGGTGAACTGGGCGGTGATGTTGACGGGCGAGTACGTGCCGGTGATCGAGTCCGGGCCGATGATGTCGCTCAGGCTGGTGTCGGAGACGTTGACGTGGACGGTGTGGCCGGCCTCGGTGAGGGTGGCGCGGCCGGCGAAGTCGATGGCGAGGCCCCAGGGCTGGCTGGTGTCGATGTCCATGGCGGGCGGGTTCCTTTCTCTGCGGTGATTCAGGTCTGGCGGCCGTGCATCAGCACGGGGTTGACGTAGACGGTGCCGCCACTGGCGCTGACGGCGGCCTGGACCTCGACCTTGAGCAGGGCGCCGAAGACCGCGCCGAAGTCGGAACTGACCAGGCCCGTGTAGTCGAAGTCCGTGTTGGCGCTGACGACGGTGCCCCACTGGACGCCGTTGACGAGCACCTGGACGGAGCCGGTGTAGCCGGAGGTGACGCGGGTGTTCATGAGGAGCCGCATCTTCGGCTGCCAGGCGACGTTGTAGGACGTCGCGATCGTCGTCATGGACGTCGACGTGGTCCGCGGCCAGCGGGTGTAGTCGGAGTCCTGGGGCGGCAGCATGGCGAGCCAGGGCCGGGCGAGGCCGCCGTGGCCGATGTCGTCCGAGAGGATCTCGCGCTCGTCGGTGTCGTAGACACGCAGCGGCTGGTCGGAGGTGGCGGTGCCGTCGCCGTTGTACATGCTCAGGGCCCGGCTGCCGGTCTGGCGCCGGAGTTCCATCTGGTACTCGTCGCCGTTCCACCTGCCGACCCGGAAGACGGTGGTTCCGTCGGTCGGCCCGACCGAGAGGGAGCCGGAGACCGTGCTGAGGGGCGGCCGGGTGTTGACGGCGGTGGACAGCTGCTGGATCCGGCGTTCCATCTGGGTGAGCCGGTCGATGATGTCTTCGGGGAGCTGGGGCATCAGGCGGCCTCCTCCAGGTAGAGATCGGCGGTGTCGGGACGGCCGCGCTGGGCCGGGCTGACCTTGACGCCGATGATCCGGTAGCTGGCGTCCAGGCCCTCGGTGAACCACTCGTCGGTGATCCGGATGCGCGCGGTCCGGCCGAGCAGGGCGGTCGGCACCAGGTCGTCGAGCCGGATGCTGATCTCCGGGATCACCACCGCGCCGGTGGCGGCGGTCAGTTCGGCGCGGGCGAGGGCGTCCAGGGTGTTCTGGTCGGTGACGTCGTTGTGGTCGGAGGTGAGGTCGATGCGCGGGTAGCCGCCGTGTCCGGTCCCGGTTCCGATCAGCTGGTCGTCGGAGGCGACGTCGGAGGCCAGCGGCCGGGACTCGGTGGACTGGTCGTCGTTGACGGAGGCGCCCCGGGCCCGGGCGGTGGTGCCGCCGCGGGTGGCGTCGCGCGGGAAGGAGTACGACAGGATCGTGCCGGGCCGGTCCAGGACCAGGGGCGTGGAGCCGGTCTCGATCCGCGGGGAGCCCAGCACCAGCCGGCGCACCCGGGTCCCGGCGACCGGGTCGGTGTAGACGGTGATGTGGTACTCGAAGCCGTTCTCCAGGGCGGCCAGCGCGTCCAGCGCGTCCTGGTAGGAGGTCTCGTCACCGTCCCGGTAGGTGATCGTGCGCAGCACCTGCGAGGTCTCGGTGCCGGGGGTGACGAGGATGTTCCCGCCGTCGAGCTGGGTCTGCATGTGGTCCCACAGGCGGCGGGCGATGTCCAGCTGGTCGGCGTCGGTGAAGGGCAGCTTGAACAGGGGGTCGTACGTGGGGCCTTTCGCCCGGATCACCCGCCGTCCCGCGTACGACTCGAAGGTCGCCGCCTGGATGCCGAGGGTGAGGATGCCCTGGTCGTCGCTCTGCAGGGTGCTGGTCCAGATGATCCCGCCCCACCACAGGTCGGTGCCGCGCTGGAGGTAGACCGCGGTACGGCCCTCCTCGATGCGGCGGACCCGGGCGGCCATCTCCGCGTTCGGGACGGGGATCGTGCCGGACAGGGAACCGGCCTTGCCGATGTAGTCGTCGACCGTGACGTCGCGCAGCGGCAGGATGTCGATGGTGCGGTCGGTGAGCAGGTCGCAGAAGATGGCCCGGTACGGGGTGTTGGCGGTCGTGCTCATGAGGCCGCCTCGTAGGTCGCGCCGCCCCTGATGACGTTGCCGGCGGCCCAGGTCCAGGGCGTCAGGGCGTCCACGGCACCGGTGTTGGCGAGCGCGGCCGCGCTCGGCTGGCCGGAGATGACGAGCAGCTCGAAGGTGCTGGTGGTGGCGCAGTACAGGCGGGCGGTGGCGCGGACGGTGTTGGAGACGCCGAGTTCGGCGTAGCCGAGGTGCGGTTGCACGGAGGCCGCCGTGACCGGCAGCGAGAACCGCCAGTTGTCGCTGGTCGTCGCGCCGGTGCCGTAGGTGGTGGTGCTGCCGAACGCGATCGAGAAGGTCATGTGCACGGTGGTGCCGAACTTCACGTACCGGCCGCTGACCGTGGCGTTGCCGAAGGCGGGCAGGGCGCTGCCGCTGCCGGTCGTCCAGCTCGGCGTCCAGTCCTGCCAGGTGGGCAGCACCGGGTAGTTGGTCCAGGCGGAGCCGCTCCAGCGCTGCAGCTGGCCGCCGAGGTCGCGGTACTGGCCCGGGTAGGCGCCGCCGGCGGTGTCGGTCGTGACGGGCAGGATGCCGCCGAGGCCGACGGTGGCGGTGCGCAGGCCGGTGACGGCGCTGGTCCAGGCTATGGCGCCGGCACCCGCGCCCGCGCCGGCCGGGACGGTGACCTGGTACAGCGGCAGCGACAGCCCCGGTGCGGCGGGCGTGGCCGGAGTGGCGGCGGGGGTGCCCTGGACGATCTCGACGACGGCCTCGTTGCGGCCCAGACCGTCGTACAGGTCGTCGTACACCCGCAGCACGACCAGGTCGATCCGGCCGTACTGGGCGTCGCCGTCGGCGAAGACGAGGGTGAGGGACTCGGTGAGCGCGAGCGGGTAGGCGCCCCGGGCGTCGGTGCCCTGGAGGACGGCCCGGCCGGGGCCGACCGTGGCCGTCATGGTGCCGGTGACGCCGGTCAGGGTGAAGCCGGACAGGCGGGTCTGGCCGTCGGACGAGCCGGGCAGGATGCCGGAGCGGGTGGTCACGGGCGAGGTCGGGGTGAGGGCGCCGAACGAGACGAGTCGGGTGTCCTCGCGGGTCTGGCCGTCCGGGGACAGCCAGCCGGAGCGTACGGGCATGGTGAACTCCTCTGCAGAGTAGGTAAGTTGGCCGGGCCGGCGGGGTGGCGATGTTGTCGACGGCGCAGGTGACGGCCGAGTCGCCGGACCGGTGGAGCGCGGTCACCGTGCAGCTCGTCCCGGCGGCCGGCGCGTGGCGGAAGACGGTGGAGGCGGATGCCCGGCCCGCGGTGACACGGGCGTTCAGGGTGGGAGAACCCCCGTGGTCAGGAAGCGGACTCGTAGGTGCCGTAGACGGACAGCACGTCGCCGGAGGCCCAGGTCATGGGTGCCGATTTGTCCCAGATGGCGGTGGTCGCGGCGATGCCGTCACGCAGCGAGCGGACGACGCCGCCGTTGACCGTCGCGAGCAGGCCGGTGCCCTGGTAGAACAGCTGGGCCGACGAGTCGAAGGCGACCGCGGTCAGCACCCGCCCGTCCAGCTTCCACGCGGTGGAGACCGGTGCGACCGGCAGCGAGAACGTCCAGTTGGCGTTGGCGTCCTGGGCGGAGAGGTTGGTCGTCGAGCCGATCAGCAGATAGATCCGCACGTGCACGACCGTGCCCGTCTTCACGTACGACCCGGTCAGCGTCCCGTTGCCGATGCTCGGCGCTGTACCGGTCTCCGCACGCCACACCGGCGTGTAGTCGGTCCAGCTCGGCACCGGCTGGTACGACACCCAGGCCGACCCGTTCCAGCGCTGCAGCAGCCCGCCGGAGGAATCCCGGTACTGCCCGGTGTAGCTCGCGGTCGTGACGGCGCCGGCCGGGGCGATCCCGCCCAGCGCGCTCGGATACGCCACCCACGCCGACCCGTCCCAGCGCTGCAGTGCGCCCCCGGAGTCCCGGTACTGGCCCGGGTAGGCGCCGTTGCCGGTCTCGCCGTACACCGGCAGGATGCCGCCGACCGCGACGGTCGGGGTGCGCAGGTCGGTGAGGACGGTGGTCCAGTCCAGGCCGCCCTTTCCGGCGCTGGCCCCGGCGGGGACCCTGACCTGGTAGACCGGCAGCGCGATGGCCGGGGCGGCGGGCGCGGCCGGGGTGGCGGCCGGGGTGCCCTGGACGATCTCCAGGGCGGCCTTGGTCTGCCCGGAGTTGTCGTACAGCGAGTCGTAGATCCGCAGCACGACAAGGTCGATGCGCGGGTTGGTCGCGTCACCGTCGGCGAAGGTGAGGGTCGCGGGCTCCGGCAGGGTGACCGGGTAGGCGCCCTGGGTGGCGCCGGCCGCGATGACGGCCCGGCCCTCGTGGACGGTGGCCTTCATGCTGCCGCCGGTGCCCTCCATCCAGAAGCCGGACATCCGGTAGAGGCCGTCGTAGGACCCCGGCAGGATGCCGGAACGCACTTCGAGCGGGTTGACCGGGGTGGTCGCGCCCAGCTGGGTCAGCCGGGTGTCCTCGCGGGTCTGGCCGGTCTCGGCCACCCATGAGCTGCGCAGGTTCATCTGCTGTCTCCTGTGTCTGCTTGCGTGCGGGGGGTCAGGAACGGAGCCATTCGGCGGTGAGGCCGGTGGCGTAGCCGGAGCCGCCGAGGGTGGTGATCGTGGAGCCCGAGTTCTGCAGCCCGTAGAGCGCGAGTTTGTCGCCGGCCGCGCACTTGACCAGCGCGCCGCCGCCGACGCTGGTCGCGCCCGGACCGGCGCCGACCAGCCAGGTGGCGCGCGGCAGCCCGGAGCCGTTCTGGTAGATCCGGGCGCCGCGCGAGCCGGTCGTCGACTCGGTGAACCAGGTGATGGCCGCGGTCACCCGCCACCACCCGGCCCGGGGCACGGTGTACGTGTTCGACCCGGACCAGCCGCCGACGTCGTCCACGTCGGTGGTGGACATGGTGATCTGGGTCCAGCTGCCGGTGGCCACGGACTGGGCAGTGCTCTGCTCGACACTGAGCAGGATCTTCGAGCGGCCCTCGGCGTACTGCCACGCGCTGCCGTCCCAGCGCTGCAGCAGCCCGCCCGCGTTCTCCTGGTACTGGCCCACATAGCTGCCGGTGCTCAGCGCGCCGGTCGGGGCGATCCCGCCGACCGCCTTCGGGTACGACACCCACGCGGTGCCGTCCCAGCGCTGGAGGGTGCCCGGGGTGTCCCGGTACTGGCCGGCGTACGCGCCGTTGAAGCCGCTCGCCGGGACGATGCCGCCGAGCGCCGCGGTCGCGTAGCGCAGGCTGGTGACCGCCGTGTCCCAGGCGAGCCCACCGGTCCCGGCCGAGGCGCCGGCGGGGACGAGGACCCGGTAGAGCGGCAGGGCCTGGCCGTTGGGGGTGCTGGGCACGACGGGAGTGGCGGCAGGCGTGCCCTTCACCAGCCGTACGACCGCCGTGGCAGCCCCCGATCCGTCGAACTCGTCGTCGAGCACGGCGAGTTCGACCAGGTCGATCCGGGAGTACTGGGCGTCGCCGTCCGGCACGGTGAGGGTCTCCGGGTCCGTCACGGCCACCGGGTAGCACCCCTGGGGGATCAGCGCGCTCTGCACGAAGGCCCGCCCGGTGCCGATTGTGAACGTCATCGTCCCGGTGCCGCCGGTGAGAACGAACCCGCCGGGCACGATGCCGCCTCGTGCCTTGAGCGGGACGTTCTCGGCCGTGCTCGCGTTGACGGTGAGCAGGCCGGAGAGGGTGAGCCGGGTGTCCTGTCTGGTCTGCCCGGTGGGGCTGAGCCAGGAGGCTGCGACCGTCATGCGATCACCACTCCGCCGAGCGCCAGCGGACGGACAGCTGCGCGCCGGTGTCGTAGGTGTCGGGACGGAACGCCAGCTGGGCGCGGCCCGGTTCGAAGGCGAAGAGTTCCTCGGGGCTGCTGTCGGTGGCGGCGGTGTGGCGGCGGGAGGCGGTGGCGTTGAGGGTGACGGTGCCCTCCGCGGTGTCGACGACCAGCTCGTCGCCCGCGGCGAGGGTGATCTCGTAGCGGAGCTTGCGGCCCGAGGTCCGGTCGGTGACGGTCGGGTAGGCGCAGGGGCCGGTGAAGGTGAGCACGGGGTGGGTCGGCGCCGAGCCGTTGTTGTCGGCGTTGACGTCGCCCGTGGAGGCCGCCTGGCCCCAGTACAGCGGCCAGGTCAGCGGCCAGGTGAGCCCGCTCTCCGGCTGCGGGGCACCGGTCGCGGCCGTCTGCTCGTCGACGGCGTAGCGGCGCGGGTCCGTCGCGTACCACTGCACGGACGCCTTGGAGACGCCCTGCGTGGTGTACGTGCGGTCGGCGGCGAGCACCCGCTGGCCGACCCGGGCCCGGACGGCCAGCGTCTCGCCGTGCAGCCGCACCGCGAGCCAGCGCTCCGAGTCCCCGAGCAGCAGGGCCTGGCGCAGGGCGCGGGTCACCGAGAGGTAGGAGTCGGTGTCGTCGGACGGCGGTACGGTCCACACCGTGCCGCCGACCTTGCGGGGCTTGGCGTACCGCGCACCCGGCCAGGCGCCGTGCGCGGTGGGGTGGTCGGCGTCGGTGGTGTCGTAGTCCGGGAGGTCCTCCCAGCCGGTGAGCCCGTCACTGCCGATCTCGTACGGCGTACCGGGGCCCATCAGCAGTCCGGCCCACTGCATCTGCCCGTCGCGGGTGATGAGTGAGCCGGGGGGAACGTCGTCGGTGTATGCGGTCGTGGTCAGGTCGGCCATCGGGCCTTCACCTCACAGGGGTCAGGGACAGGCGTGGGCGGAGGCCAGGAAGAGCAGGTCGGTCGCGGTGGCGTGGGCGCCGGCGCCGTGGCTCTCGTGGAACTCCTCGATGCGGTGGGGGCTTGGGCCCACCGAGGTGGGGTGTCTGCGGGCGAGGGCGGTGAGGGGGAGCACCTTGCCCGGCCGGGCCGCGCCGGGGACGGCGACCCCGCCCTCCGCCAGCATCGGGATCTTGCTGAGATGCACGCCGAACTTCTTGCCGAAGAAGCTGAAGCTGAGCTTGTTCAGCCCGTCGATCACCCAGTTCGCGAAGGCGACGAGCCCCTGGATCGGGCCCTTGATCACCCCGGCGACGGTCTGCGCGCCGGTGGTGACGAACTGGCCCATGGCGTTGAGGGCGTGGGAGGTGGCGTCCTTGATGCGGGTGAAGCCGCGGGGGATGTCCCTCGTGATCCAGTCCAGGACCGGCCGGACGGCGCTCTTGAACCCGCTCCAGACCGCCGAGACCTTGCCGCTCAGCGCCCGGGTGTCGCCGGTGGTGAGCGCCTTGAGGACGGCGAAGCCGGTGCCGATGAGGGTGCCGAGGGCCGTGAGGACGCCGGTGATGACGGTGAGGTAGCCGGTGACGTACGTGTTCACGGCACCGGCGACGGCCTTGAGGATCGGGGTGAGGATGGTCAGGTAGCTCTGGACGTACTGGAGGATCAGCTTGGCGAGCTGGTCCATCAGGCGCTGCCCGGTCTCGGAGTTGACGGCGATGTCGATCAGCCAGCCGGCGACGGGCAGCAGGATGCCGGTGACGAAGCCGATGGGGTTGGCGCGGGTCAGGACGTTGATGAGGATCATCACGCCGGAGCCGATGGTCATGGCGGTGCCGAAGGCGTCGAGGAGACCGCCGAGGGGGCCGGCGAGATCGACGAGGCTGAGGATCAGGGACATGACGCCGCCGAGGCCGGTCAGGAGCATGCCCAGCTTCGAGCTTGCGCCCCTGGTACGGCCCTTGAGGGACTTCACCCCGCCTGCCGCGGTGGAGGCCGTCCGTCCGTTCTGGGTGACGGAACGGGCGGTCGCCTCGGCGGCCTCCTTCGTCTTCCGTACGGTCCCGACGGCCTCGGCCGCGGCTGAGGCGAGGCGGTCGACACCGATGACGGCGTCCTTGAAGCGGCTGGTGACGGTGCGCTGCGCCGTGACGCTCTGTTCGGCATGCGCGCGCAAGGAGCGCACGGTGGGGATGAAGCCACCGAGCGGGTTGGCCGGTACGGCCCCGAGCGCGGCACTCATCCTCGCGCCTTCGCCAGGAACATCAGCGCGTCGGCGGTGCGCTGCGGGCTGCTGGTCTCGGCCGCGTAGTAGTGCTCGATGTGCAGCGCGCCGGCGCCGTCGGTGGCGCCGGACGCCCTGCCGCGCGCGGCCGCCCGCTTCAGCAGCCGGTCGAGCTTGCTCAGCGGCAGTACGGCCTCCGCCTCACCGGCCTCGGCCAGCAGCGCCGGGACACCGCCCGAGCGAGGCATGACGACACCGCCGGTGGCCAGCGCCGGGATCCTCGGCAGGCTGACGCCGAAGGTCTTGCCGCCGACCATGGGCACCCAGCCCGGGATGGAGACGTGGATGCCGTTGAGGGCGCCGATCGCGGAGTTGATGATGCCGATGACCGCGTTGATCGGACCGCGGACCGCGCCCTTGATGCCGTCGAAGGCACGGCTCGCGATGCCCTTGAGCCCGCCCCAGATGCTGGAGAGCCGGTCCTTGACCGCCTTGAAGGCGCTGGGGATCGCGGACTTGATCCAGCTGACGACCGGGGAGATGACGGCCTTGATGCCCTTCCACACCCCGGAGACGACCGAGCGGATCGCGTTGAGTACGCCGCTGATGATCGTCTTCCACATGGTGACGTAGGTGCGGATGACGGTGGCGACGGCCTTCACGATGTTCGTGATCGCCGTCTTGATGCCGCTCCAGACCGACTTGATCAGCTTGCCGGCGTTCTTCATGATCGGCCCGATGGCCTTCATGACGTTGCTGATCACGGTCTTGATGACCTCGAAGGCCTGCTTGAGGACCTTCTGCATGGTCTTCGAGTTGGTCACCATGTCGATGACCTTGTCGATGAGCGGCTGGAGCAACTGCATGAGCAGGCCGAAGAAGTTGCCCTTCATCGACTTGTTCATCTTGTCCTGGCCCTTGGCGGCCTTGCTCGCCCCGGACTCGTACTTCCCCAGGTTCTTCCCGGCACTGGAGCCGGTCTTGCCGGCCTTCGCGACGGATTTCTCCGCCTTGTCGGAGGCGGACTTGAGGTCCTTCAGCTCCTTTCCGGAGTCCTGGGCGGCGGACTTGAGGCTCTTGAGCTGTCCGGCACCCTTCTGACCCGCGCTGCCGACGTTCTTCGCCGCCGTACCCGCTCCAGAGGCCTTCTCCTTGAAGTCCTGGAGGGAGCCGGACGCCTTCTTCAGTGAACTGACGAGGCTCATGTGTGGTCTCCTCGGCGTGGGTGTCAGCTCGCGGCCGTGCCGGCCAGCTCGCGCATTTCGGCGTTGAGGTCACGGATCGAGCCGGCGAGTGTGTCGACGGACTGGTGGTTCTTCGCCGCGCTCTCCAACTTCTTGGCGGCGGAAGCCATCTGGCGCATGGCACGGGGGGTGGCGAGACCGCGCACCTTTTCGCGGTAGGTACCGACCTCGGCGTTGAGGAGATTCATCGCGTCTTTGACGCGGGTGATCTCGGCAACCGAGGGAAGATTCGGCTGCTGTGCCTCGGGCTCCGGCCGCTGGAGCCCGGGAAGACCGTTCTCCCCGACACCGAAGAACCGCCGCTGTTCCTGTCGTTCCTGCGGGGTTCCGCGACTGCGACCCCAGAGGATGCCCTGCCGCTCCCGCCCGGTGAAGGCCAGAGTCAGGGCCTTTACGGCTGCTTCCAGATCGAAGAATTTGATGCCGATAGCACCGATGGCGGCGGCTGCGGCACCCAGCCCCAGAATGATTTTCGCTACCACGTCCTTGCCGTTCAGGACTTCAAGAAATGCCTTTACCGGCTCCCAGTCCTTGACCAGGTCCTGCCACCTTTTCTTCTCTTCGTCGTCCTTCTTTCCGGCGTTCTCGATGGCGGTCTTCAGGGATGCGATCTTCTTGTCCAGGTACTGCTGCGTCACGGCAGCATTTGCACCCTGCTGAGGCCGGCTCTTGTCCAGCTTCTGCTCGATGTCTGTGACCTTGTCGTAGACATCGTCCGTACTGTGCTTTCCCATGGGGCAGCCTTCATCTTGATGTGCGGATGTCATCTGAAATCTGCACATGTCGGGTTGATTTGTAGTGGGGCGGGTATTCCTTTCGGACTCTCGCTATTGCTTGGCCGATGCAGGCCGAGTTACTCTTTGCTGAGGCACTCGGAGGGGGAGGAACTGTGAGAATCCTGTTCTGGTTCATCGGGACCGGTTTTATAGTGCTCGCGTTCATCTGTTTCGTGGTCGCTGTGACCATTTGGAATACGGCGCGTACCGATCCGGAGTACCCTCGGAAGCCCAAGCATGTTATTGCATGGGCCGGTGGCGGGGTTTTGAGTCTGGGCCTGATGTTGCTCTTCTATTCGCTGTGATCCGTCTCCGGCATGTCGCGGAGTGGCCCGGTGCGCTCCCCTTCGAGGCGTTGTGCAGGATCACTGGGGTGTGGGGGAAATGAGAGTCGGGCCGCTTTGATCATCTTCCTGGTGTATGTGCCGGCCCTGGTGTTCCTGGGGCTGGGAATGTTCGGTCTGCGTGACGTGCGGATCCTCAGGAGAAGAGGGGTTCGAACCGGAGGCCGATGTGGCGGTACGAGCTGGAACGCGAACATTCCGTCGACCGACGTCATTTACCGGGACGAAGGCAATGAAAGGCACTACATCACGATGTCGGCCGAGGAACTTGGGCTCGCGGAAGACGAGTCCGTCGTCAGCGTCGTTTACGACCCTCGCAAGCCGGACCGGGCGACTACCGAAAAGGTCCTGAAGAAGGCGATGTGGAGGACTCAGGAGGGATACCTGGTCATCGTGGGTCTGTGCCTGGCCGCAGCGGCGACTGCATTGATCGCGGTCGCTTCCTCTCAGTAGCGACCGTCTTTCTTCCCGCGCGCACTCCGCGCCTGGAGGTTCTCGTGCCCCTCGCGTCGGCGGCCCTGTTCAGCCTGGATCAGGAAAGGGCGCCTGCCACCGCTGCGGCCACGATCAGCAGGGTGAAGAGTGACTGAACCACGACGCCCGCGCGGGAGCCGAAGGACGCGAGGCAGCGCACGCTCTCCGCGGACGACGGCTTTCGTTCCTCGTACACGACGGCGACGTCCTCTCCTTCCCACGGTGGCGGTTTCGGGGCCGTGGTCAGGAGCCAGATCCACCCTGTGCTTTCGCAGCCGCCGATAGCGCAACTGCTGGGGTATGAACAGCAGCGATACGACGCCGAAGGGACGGCGTGCTCTCGATCCGCTTCGGCCCGTTGCCGAGGCCCGGTGTCGGGCGCGGGTCTGGGTTCGGGAGCGATGGCAGTCGCCCGAGCTGGTCGACTCCGTCGAGCTGGCCGTCGGGGAGCTGTGCGCGAACGCCGTACGGCACGGGGGTGGGCTCGCCGGGCTGGAGCTGGTGCTGGGGCGGGGTGGGCGGCGGTTCGCGCCGCCGTCGCTCCGGGTGGTGGTGGTCGATCGGGAGCCGGGGCGGGTGCCTCAACTCGCCCTCAGCAGCGACCCGTTGGGTGAGAGCGGGAGGGGGCTGCGGCTGGTCGAGGCGGTGTCGCGGCGGTGGGGGTGGCACCGGGCGGGGTGCGGCGAGAAGTCGGTGTGGTGCACGTTCGCCGTGTGAGCCGGGGTTCAGGGGCGGCTTCGGCGGGCTTCTGTCAGGGCGTCCGTCCAGCCGGCGGCGTAGGCGCGGGACTCGCGGGTGAGCAGTTCCTCGTACAGCCGGTCGAGCAGTGCCTCGCGGTCGGGCGCGGGGGAGTGCAGGAGGTGGGCGAGGCGGGAGTAGGTGTCGATCGGCTGCTGCGGGAAGTTGCTCGGGCCAGTCGCCATGTCGTCGTCCTGCTTTCCGGTCTGTCCGCTGGGCTGGTGGTACAGGTGGGCGCTCCTGACGCGTTCGAAGCGTCTGTTCGAACTAGTGTACGAGTAATCTGTTGGTGTCGCTCCGTGTTTGGCGAAGCCGGTTTGTTTCACTCTCCGTTGCCACCGGGTCCGGACCTGCGGCGTTGCGAGGGTGCAGTGGATGTTGTGTCAGATCCGTGGAGTAGGATCCGGCCGTTCTCCCGTCGGTGAATCGAAAGTGAACGGTGCGGCCTGACAAGGGACCTGAGGGCCTGTCATACGACGGTGGACGGCCACCGGGCGGCCGTCCTCGCGCGGGGGGCGCGATGGGGCAGGGACGAGAGCAAGGCCTACGGGGTGGACGGGGACGCGAGCAGCGCGCGGCAACGGCACGTGATCGACTGGCTGGAACAGGCAGCTGATCTGCCACATCTCATCGCTCGTCTCTCCGAGCTGGTGCTGAGCCTCGGCTACCAGCCCGAGGACCTGGTCATCCTGCCGCGAGGTGAGCTCGACCGGCGGGAGACGGCCGCCTACAGCGCCGGCTGGGCCGATGTGGTCGACGAGCAGCTTCCGGCCGTACGGCGGGCGTACGAGCAGCGGATCACGGCTGCCTATCTCCAGGGCCAGGAGGACGCCCGGAGCGGACGACGACCTCGGCGCGCCCGCAGGACGGAGACGGAGAGGGAGCAGGGCGGTGATGTGATTCCGCTGCCCTATGTCCAGCTTCTGCGGCCGCCGTCCGAATTGACGCGGGTAGAGCAGCGTGGGGAGCGGGAGCGGTCCGTCGCGGACGGGACGCCGTGGGACGGCGTCGTCGACGAGGCCGACGACACTGAAGATGCCGACGACGTCGATGACGTCGATGACGTCGACGGTGATGCCGACGCCGGGCCCGGTGCCGACACCCTGCTGTCCGCGCGGGAGGTGCGGGGGAAGCGGGCGGTGCCGGCCGCCGCCGAACGGCGTTCGGTCGTGCGGCGGAACGGACGGCCCAGTGTGCCTCCGTTGAAACGCGATGGCTCCGGCGGTGGCCGGGACAAGGGGCGTCGGGCGGAGGACCGGGGGCAGCAGGAGGCCGCCGACGCGCCCGGTACCCGGCTCTCCGACAGGGCCCGGGCCCTCGCGGACGAGCTGGAGGGCCGGGCCCCCGGTCGGCGCCGGGACGAGTGAGCGGCCGCCGACCGGGGCGCCGTACGGCCTGGTCAGCCGAAGAAGCGGGCCAGCTGGACGGCCGACGGTGCCGCATCGGAGGCGGGCGGGGCCGCGGCCGGCTCGGGGTCCTCTTCGGCCGAGGGCGGTTCCGCGTCGTCGTACGACGGCCTCGGTACCGGCGCCGGAGGCTCCGGCTGGTCGCCCTCCTCCGAGTTGACGCTCGCGAACATCCAGTTCGCGGCCGCCAGATGGTCCACCGCGGCGGCGAGGAGATGGTCGGAGACCGACCACTCGGCGGCTTCGCCGTGCAGCTCCCTGTTCAGCGCGCTCTCGCGCGGCAGGTGCTTGATGAGCAGCGCGAGACGCCGTGCGGTCAGCGTCTCGCGGTGCCAGTCGAGCAGGTCGATGCCGTAGTAGCGGAGCAGGTCCGCTTCGAGGGCCTCGGCGTGTTCGTCCACGAACCCGACGAGGCTCAGCCTTCCCCCAGGCCGAGCCCCGTCTCCTTGCCGTAGGCCTCCAGGATGGCGGCGATGTCCTGCATGGTGACCTCGTGCTGTTCGAAGCGGGTGAACTGCTTCTCGCCGAGCAGCAGGCGCAGCAGCCCGTCCACGTCGTTGTCGTCGAGCTTGCGCAGGGCCTTCGCGGTCGCGCGCGTCAGCTCCGTGGGCAGGGTGTAGCTCTCGCTGTCGAGTTCGAACGACCAGGTACGGCCGAGGGCTTCGAGGCGCTGGGCGCGCGCGGCGTTGACGTCGAAACGGGCCATGGGGACTCCTTGGGCAGAGAAGGAAAGAGGAGGAGGCAGGGGTGGGGCGGACCGGGGTCCGCCCCACCCCGGGGGGTCAGGACGCGGCGTACGCGGCGTCCTTCATCACGAAGCTGGCCAGCGCCGAGCCGTCGGCGGCGGCCATCGCGGTGTAGGTGATGCCGAGCTGGGCCGCCGACTTGCGGGCCAGCTTGATGTCGTCCGCCGCGGTGACCTGGCCGCGCGGGATGCCGAAGCGGTAGGTCACGGTGGTGCCGTCGCTCGCCCGGACGTCCGTGAACTCCAGGCCGAGGGCGCGCACGTCGGCGAACGGGCGGTCGGCGATGTCGTACTTGTAGACACCGGTCGAACCGGTCACCGCGTCCACCGTGCCGCCGCCCATGAAGAACGGCAGCGTGTCCTCGTTGAACTGCATCAGCGAGAACTTCAGGGTGAGGTCGCGGTCCGAGTACACGAAGTGCACCGGGCTGACGGCCTGCCACACGTCGACCGGTTCCAGCTTGTCCTTCTTGGAGAAGGTGACGCCGTCACCGGAGGTGAAGCCGAGGTTCTTCCAGCTCGCCCAGTCGGTGGCGGTGTCGGAGGAGAAGGTCGTCGGCACCTTGGTGTCGGCGGTGGCGACGTAGAGGCGGCCTACGCCGGCGATGCGGATCTCGGAGGAGTTGGTTCCTGCCATGGTGGTTTCTCCTTGTTGTGAGGTGGGTTGTTCGGGTGGGGTGCCGTACCCGGCGGTGTCCGGGTACGGCGAAGGCCCCGCCGGGGTGGCGGGGCCTTCGGTCTGTGGGGTGCGGAGCGTCGTCCGCCGGTCGTCCGTCAGTAGACGTCGACGTACACCTTCATCACGGTGACGTAGCGGTTGGCCGCCGAGTAGAGGTAGTCGGGCAGCCAGCGCGGGCCGTCCTGTTCCTCGACCTCCGTGACGAGGTTCGTGCCGTACCGGTTGTTCGCCATCGACAGCAGGATCTGCCGGGCGTCGTTGGCCAGGACGTGTGCGGCCTGCTTGGTCGGGCCGTACACCTCCAGCTCGATCAGCGGCTGGTCGACGTGGCGTTCGCCGACCCAGGCGCCGCCGCGGCGGTTCACGAAGACGGCGGGGGTGGTGCCGTCGAAGCCGGTCGGCGCCTGTACGGCGACGGTGGCGCCGGAGAGCCGGGGGTCGTCGTCCAGGACGTCGACGATCATCGCCTCGACGTCGGGGAACGAGGCGGGTGGGGTGGGTGTGGTCATGCGTCACCTCGGGGCAGCGGGTGGGATGCGTGCGGAGGGGGCGGGGCGCCGGGCACAGCTCCGCCGCTGCACCAACTGTGACAGAGAGCGTGCGCGCACGCAACTAAATCGGTGAGGTGGTCGAGGGGGGAGGAGGGAGAGGGCCTGGACGGGGGGTTCGCTGCGGGTGAGTGGGGGCTGGTCGCGCGGTTCCCCGCGCCCCTTCGGGCGCTCGGCGCCACCCCCGTGAAGAAACACCCGTCGGCCCACGGGTGTCCTCGATGGCGCGTCGGCGATGGAGGCGGGGCTCAGTCCGCGGTCGTCGTCGCCGCGTCCACCGGCTGGTCGTGTGCGTCGTTCGGCAGGAACTGTTCCACCACCCGCACGAACATCTCCCGTCGGTCCGACGGCACCCCCAGCAGGTCGGCCACCTCCTCCAGTGTCGGCCGGCGGGCGAACTCCGCGCTCGGTGCGGGCGCGGCCAAGTAGTCGTGCGGGTCGGCCAGTTCCTCCGCCGTCAGGCGGCCGGATCGGATCAGCATCTCGCGGACCGGGACGCCCAGCACGCGGGCGAGCCGGCGCGTCGTCTCCAGGTCCGGCATGCTCTGGCGCTGCAGTAGACGGGTGACGGCGGCCCGGTGGACCCCCGCTTCGTCCGCTATCCGCGACTTGCCGCCGCCGCGCGGGCTGTCGATGTCGTAACCGCGGTCGCGCATCAGGTCTTCGACCCACGCGGCGAACGCGTCCAGATCCTGGCTGGTCATCTGAGGGCTCGCTTCCTTTAGAGGGCAGCAAGTTTAGCTTGCTTGCGCGCACGGAATTACGTGCTCTCGTGCAAGCACTGAGGAAAGTCCGCGCAATGCGGGGAGATTCGGTGGCGGCGCATGCCCGAGTGATCCCGATCCTTCCATGATCTCCCGAATGGGTCAGGGGCATATTTGTTGCGGGCGCGCGCGCAATCTGTAAGTCTGGACGGCGCTCGCCTCACACCAGCCCCACTGGAGCCACATTGGGAGGCCCCATGACCGTCACCGGCAGCTCATGCCCACCACCCGCCTGGCAGGCCGCGGCCGCCTGCGCCGGGCTTCCGCCCCGGGTCGTCTTCTCGAAGAAGGTGAAGGAGGCCGCCCCCGCGTTGCGCGCCTGCGCCCGCTGCCCGGTCCGGCGTGACTGCGAGGAGGCCGTCGCCCCCGCCGACAACTGGTTCGACGGCGTCTGCGGCGGCCGGCTGTGGCGCCGCGGTCGTCCCGTCGAGATCCCCGCGCACCTCCTCCCGGCCCTGCAGAGCCCGGTCGTCCAGGGCGCCCTGCGCCGCGGAGGCTCCGTTGCCTGACCGTCGTACGACCCCCGCACACCCACCCTCCGAAGACCGCGCCGCCGACACCGCCGCCGACAACGCCGCCCTCTGGATCGGCCTGCTCCTCCGGCAGTTCCCCGAGCTGGCCGTCGAGCTCGCTCCCGGCCGCGGCGCCATCCCGGCCCACCGGGCCACGCCCGCCCCGCCCCCCGCGGACCTCGCCGGCCGGCTCCGGGAGGAGCGCGCCGAGGCGCTGCTGCTCCAGCAGGCCCATGGACTCGTAGCCCCCGGTCACAGCGCCGCGCCCCTGCGGCTGCACATCTCCGACACCATCCGCGACATCACCGACGGGGTCGTGGAGCTGGAGGAAGCGGTACGGGACCGGCTCGGGCTGCCCCGTGTCCGCCGTGCCTCGGTGCCCGAGCGGCTGCGCCGGATCGTCGGGCTCCTCGACGGCATCGCCGCCGACCCCGTCCTCGCCGCCCACGTCCGGGACGAGACCCGCCGGATGGCCCGGCGCTGCGCCCGCGCCCTGGGCGACACCGAGACCGTCGTCCGCGTCTCCGGGCGCTGCCCCTGGTGCGACTCCGTCTCCCTGCGTGCCTTCCCGGACCGCGCCGCCGTCCTCTGCGTCAACCCGGCCTGCCGGTGCACCGACCCCGACTGCGGCTGCCACGACGACCCCGCCTACCGGCACACCTGGGACGAGGGGGAGTGGAGCCACCGGTGAAGACGGCCCAGGGTTCCCCCACCCTCATCCCCGGCCCCCTCGCCGCGCAGGAGGCCGGCGTCGCCCCGGCGACCATCCGCAAGTGGGTCCAGCTGGGCCACCTCACGGCCGCCGGCAAGGCGGGCCGGGCGGCGCTGTTCCGCCTGGAGGACGTCTTCGCGGCGGAACGGGCGGCCGCCCGCCGCCCGTAGCGCCCATAGTGGACGCAGCGGACGCAGCGGACCAGGGGCGGGGGCCACCGTGGCCCTCGCCCCTCCGCTCGTATCCGCCCTTACGGAATCCCCAACTCGAAGATCACGTAGTGCGCGTACCACCCCGACGCCACCGCGGCCGTGGAGAAGAACACCGCGAGGGCAGGCCACCGCAACCGGCTCATCGCCGCCGCCGGAGCCAGCAGCAGCGGGAAGACGGGGAGCAGGTAGCGCGGGGTGTTGCCGAACATCTGCTGGGTGCCGAGGATCGTCACGATCGAGGCGAGGGTGTAGGCCGTCAGCACCAGCGGTGGCCGTTTCCGCAGCAGGAGCGCGACGAGGAACGGCAGCGCCACCACCACCTGCACGGCGATCAGGTCCGGGACCGAGTAGGCGAAGAGGTAGTCGCCGTGCCCCACCGCCACGTTCCGCAGCACGTCCAGGGTGTACGCGCCGAAGTCGACGTAGTGGGCCCAGGCCTCGCGCTGGAGCGAGAAGTACGCGCCCGGGCCGCCCATCGACCAGCCGACCCAGGCGATGTAGGTGAGCAGACCGAGGGGTGCGGCGACCGCCGCGTACAGCGGGGCCGCGACGCCCTGCTCGCGCCTGCTGTCCCGGCGCAGCAGCGTCGCCAGCGCCGCCAGGCCGACCGCGCCGATCAGGACGGCCGCCGTGGGACGGCTCAGGCCGGACAGGAAGGCGAGCAGGCCCGCCGCCACCCAGCGGCGTCTTATCACGGCGTGGCAGGTCCAGGCGGCGATCGCCACGAACAGGGACTCCGTGTAGACCGCCCACTCGACGCCGGCGGCGGGAGCCACGGCCCACAGGCCGGCCGCGATGGTGCCGGCCCGGGCGCCGGCGAGCAGCGAGATCACCGCGTAGATGCCGGCCGCCGCGACGAAGGAGCAGAGGACCGAGACGAGGATCGCCGCGCCGTACAGGCCGAGGCCGGTGACTTCCGAGACGGCCCGGACCAGACCCGGGTACAGGGGGAAGAACGCGACCGAGTTCTGCTCGGCGCTGAACTGGCCGCCCGGGGCCAGGGGCCGGAGCGGCTCGGGGTGGTAACCCTTCTGCGCGACCTGGAGGTACCACCAGCCGTCCCAGGTGGACAGGACGTCCCACCAGTGGGCGCCGCCGCCGAAGCGGGGGTCCTTGTTGCGGTAGTCACCGGCGGACGTCAGCAGCCAGGCGAAGACGAGGAGGCCGGTGAGCTTGGCGGCGCCGTAGAGGGCGAGGGGCGGGAGGTAGGGGCGGGCGGCCGACGGGAGCGGGAGACGGAGGGGACGCTGCGGGTTCGCGGTGGTCGGCGCGGTGTCGCTCTGAGCTGCGCTCATGACTGTGAAGCCCCCATAAGGAATGCGCCGCGCGCAGTGCCGCGAATGGCCTCCGGGCGTCTGCGGGTCCGTCGTGGCTGGTCGCCCAGTTCCCCGCGCCCCCTACGGGGCGCTCCTGGGGACCGGCGATCAGAAGATCTGATCAGCGTCGCACAGCTGTGAATCCGATCGGCGTCAGCTCGCGCCGCTCTCCGTTCGCGTGTCGTTCGTCTCCGTGGTATAGCGGAAGGCGCCCCAAAACACCAGCTCACGCCCCACGCAACCGGTCCCCCTTCTTTTGTTTTGACCGGAGTGATTGCGCTGGGTACGCTCAGACCTTGTGCCTGGGGTGTGCCCTGACCCTCGTGCGTGCCTTCAAACCGCACCGGAGTGACGAAGCGGCCACCGCGATCCGCGCCCCCTTCTGCCTCGCGGCAGGAGTACGCGGAATCCGACACACCCGACCGCGTGGGTCGGCGACGTTCCAGGTTAGCTTCACCATTCGGCACACAGAAACCGGAGAAGTAGTGCCTACGATCCAGCAGCTGGTCCGCAAGGGCCGGCAGGACAAGGTCGAGAAGAACAAGACGCCCGCACTCGAGGGTTCCCCTCAGCGTCGTGGCGTCTGCACGCGTGTGTTCACGACCACCCCGAAGAAGCCGAACTCGGCCCTGCGTAAGGTCGCGCGTGTGCGTCTGACCAGCGGGATCGAGGTCACCGCTTACATTCCGGGTGAGGGACACAACCTGCAGGAGCACTCCATCGTGCTCGTGCGCGGCGGCCGTGTGAAGGACCTGCCGGGTGTTCGCTACAAGATCATCCGCGGCTCGCTCGACACCCAGGGTGTCAAGAACCGCAAGCAGGCCCGCAGCCGCTACGGCGCCAAGAAGGAGAAGTAAGAATGCCTCGTAAGGGCCCCGCCCCGAAGCGCCCGGTCATCATCGACCCGGTTTACGGCTCCCCTCTGGTGACCTCCCTGATCAACAAGGTGCTGCTGAACGGCAAGCGCTCCACCGCCGAGCGCATCGTCTACGGCGCCATGGAGGGTCTGCGTGAGAAGACGGGCAACGACCCGATCATCACGCTGAAGCGCGCGCTGGAGAACATCAAGCCGACCCTCGAGGTCAAGTCCCGCCGTGTCGGTGGTGCGACGTACCAGGTTCCGATCGAGGTCAAGCCCGGTCGCGCCAACACCCTCGCGCTGCGCTGGCTCGTCGGTTACTCCCGCGCCCGTCGCGAGAAGACCATGACCGAGCGTCTGCTCAACGAGCTTCTCGACGCTTCGAACGGCCTCGGTGCGGCCGTCAAGAAGCGCGAGGACACGCACAAGATGGCCGAGTCCAACAAGGCCTTCGCGCACTACCGCTGGTAGTCGCTACCCCCATCGAGACCGAGAGAAGACCGAAGCCTTATGGCTACCACTTCACTTGACCTGGCCAAGGTCCGCAACATCGGGATCATGGCCCACATCGACGCGGGCAAGACGACCACCACCGAGCGGATCCTGTTCTACACCGGTGTGTCGTACAAGATCGGTGAGGTCCACGACGGCGCTGCCACCATGGACTGGATGGAGCAGGAGCAGGAGCGTGGCATCACGATCACCTCTGCTGCCACCACCTGTCACTGGCCGCTGGAAGACGTCGACCACACCATCAACATCATCGACACCCCGGGCCACGTCGACTTCACCGTCGAGGTGGAGCGTTCGCTTCGCGTGCTCGACGGTGCCGTGACGGTGTTCGACGGCGTCGCCGGTGTCGAGCCGCAGTCCGAGACGGTGTGGCGTCAGGCGGACCGCTACGGCGTTCCGCGTATCTGCTTCGTCAACAAGCTCGACCGGACCGGTGCCGAGTTCCACCGCTGCGTCGACATGATCAGCGACCGCCTGGGCGCTCAGCCGATCGTCATGCAGCTCCCGATCGGTGCCGAGGCCGACTTCCAGGGCGTCGTGGACCTCGTCCGCATGAAGGCGCTCGTGTGGTCCGCCGAGGCCACCAAGGGCGAGATGTACGACGTCGTCGACATCCCGGCCACCCACACCGAGGCTGCCGAGGAGTACCGCGGCAAGCTGCTGGAGGCCGTGGCCGAGAACGACGAAGAGATCATGGAGCTGTACCTGGAGGGCGAGGAGCCCTCCGAGGAGCAGCTGTACGCCGCGATCCGTCGTATCACCATCGCGTCCGGCAAGTCCGACGGCACCACCGTCACCCCGGTGTTCTGCGGTACCGCGTTCAAGAACAAGGGCGTTCAGCCCCTGCTCGACGCGGTCGTGCGCTACCTCCCCTCCCCGCTCGACGTCGAGGCCATCGAGGGCCACGCCGTGAACGACCCGGAGGAGGTCGTCAAGCGCAAGCCGTCCGACGACGAGCCGCTGTCCGCGCTGGCGTTCAAGATCATGAGCGACCCGCACCTCGGTAAGCTCACCTTCGTCCGGGTCTACTCGGGCCGCCTGGAGTCCGGCACCGCCGTGCTGAACTCCGTCAAGGGCAAGAAGGAGCGCATCGGCAAGATCTACCGCATGCACGCGAACAAGCGTGAGGAGATCGAGTCGGTGGGCGCCGGCGACATCATCGCCGTCATGGGTCTGAAGCAGACCACGACCGGTGAGACGCTGTGCGACGACAAGCAGCCGGTGATCCTGGAGTCCATGGACTTCCCGGCCCCGGTCATCCAGGTCGCCATCGAGCCCAAGTCGAAGGGCGACCAGGAGAAGCTCGGCGTCGCGATCCAGCGCCTGGCCGAGGAGGACCCGTCCTTCCAGGTCCACTCGGACGAGGAGACCGGCCAGACCATCATCGGTGGCATGGGCGAGCTGCACCTCGAGGTGCTGGTCGACCGTATGCGCCGTGAGTTCAAGGTCGAGGCCAACGTCGGCAAGCCGCAGGTGGCGTACCGCGAGACGATCCGCAAGGCCGTCGAGCGCGTCGACTACACCCACAAGAAGCAGACCGGTGGTACCGGTCAGTTCGCGAAGGTGCAGATCGGCATCGAGCCCCTCGAGGGCGGCGACACGTCGTACGAGTTCGTGAACAAGGTGACCGGTGGCCGTATCCCGAAGGAGTACATCCCTTCGGTGGACGCCGGTGCGCAGGAGGCCATGCAGTTCGGCATCCTCGCCGGTTACGAGATGACCGGTGTCCGCGTGATCCTGCACGACGGTGCCTACCACGAGGTCGACTCCTCCGAGCTCGCGTTCAAGATCGCCGGTTCGCAGGCCTTCAAGGAGGCCGCGCGCAAGGCGTCCCCCGTGCTCCTTGAGCCGATGATGGCCGTCGAGGTCACCACGCCCGAGGACTACATGGGTGAGGTCATCGGTGACATCAACTCCCGCCGTGGTCAGATCCAGGCCATGGAGGAGCGGGCCGGTGCCCGCGTCGTGAAGGGCCTCGTGCCCCTCTCGGAGATGTTCGGTTACGTCGGCGACCTGCGCAGCAAGACGTCCGGCCGGGCCAGCTACTCCATGCAGTTCGACTCCTACGCCGAGGTTCCGCGGAACGTCGCCGAGGAGATCATCGCGAAGGCCAAGGGCGAGTAAGTACCGCGTTTAACACGGCGCGCACACACGCCTTAGGCTTGACCCCGGAGCCTCACGGGTCGTTCCTCCGCATTCGTGGTGGAACGACCCGGGGCCCGGGACCCAACAGCAAAGATCACCTGGCGCCGACTGAACCCAGGCGTACAGAACCACTCCACAGGAGGACCCCAGTGGCGAAGGCGAAGTTCGAGCGGACTAAGCCGCACGTCAACATCGGCACCATCGGTCACATCGACCACGGTAAGACGACCCTCACGGCCGCCATTACCAAGGTGCTGCACGACGCGTACCCGGACCTGAACGAGGCGACCGCGTTCGACAACATCGACAAGGCGCCCGAGGAGCGTCAGCGCGGTATCACCATCTCGATCGCGCACGTCGAGTACCAGACGGAGACCCGTCACTACGCGCACGTCGACTGCCCCGGTCACGCGGACTACATCAAGAACATGATCACGGGTGCCGCGCAGATGGACGGCGCGATCCTGGTCGTGGCCGCCACCGACGGCCCGATGCCGCAGACCAAGGAGCACGTGCTCCTGGCCCGCCAGGTCGGCGTTCCGTACATCGTGGTCGCCCTGAACAAGGCCGACATGGTGGACGACGAGGAGATCATGGAGCTCGTCGAGCTCGAGGTCCGTGAGCTCCTGTCCGAGTACGAGTTCCCGGGCGACGACCTGCCGGTCGTCCGCGTCTCCGCGCTGAAGGCGCTGGAGGGCGACGCCGAGTGGACGCAGTCCGTGCTCGACCTCATGACCGCCGTCGACGAGAACATCCCGCAGCCCGAGCGTGACGTCGACAAGCCGTTCCTGATGCCGATCGAGGACGTCTTCACGATCACCGGTCGTGGCACCGTCGTCACCGGTCGTATCGAGCGTGGTGTCCTCAAGGTCAACGAGACCGTCGACATCATCGGCATCAAGACCGAGAAGACCACCACCACGGTCACCGGCATCGAGATGTTCCGCAAGCTGCTCGACGAGGGCCAGGCCGGTGAGAACGTCGGTCTGCTGCTCCGTGGCATCAAGCGCGAGGACGTCGAGCGCGGCCAGGTCATCATCAAGCCGGGCTCGGTCACCCCGCACACCGAGTTCGAGGCGCAGGCCTACATCCTCTCCAAGGACGAGGGTGGCCGCCACACGCCGTTCTTCAACAACTACCGTCCGCAGTTCTACTTCCGTACGACGGACGTGACCGGCGTCGTGACCCTCCCCGAGGGCACCGAGATGGTCATGCCGGGTGACAACACCGAGATGAAGGTGGAGCTCATCCAGCCCGTCGCCATGGAAGAGGGCCTGAAGTTCGCCATCCGTGAGGGTGGCCGCACGGTCGGCGCCGGCCAGGTCACCAAGATCAACAAGTGATCTCGGCCCGCAAGGGCTGACCAGGCAGGTCTGAAGGGGCCCGTACGACTCCGGTCGTACGGGCCCTTTTCGCTGCTTCGGCAGGAACTCACTGCATGTTCTGCACGGGTGGATGGTCGTACGACGCCTCGCACACGTACACCTGGAGGCTGTAGCTGCGCCCGATGGTGATCTGCGTGTCCAGCGCCGGTCCGAGGGAGTGGTAGCCGGTGTACCCCGCGTCCTCCACCGGCGCCCAGCTGCCGCTGCCGCCGTCCCACTCGGTGCCGTCGATGGTGAGCAGGGGCCGCACCCCGGCGCCGCACTCGGCGCAGGCCATGGGGAACGGGTCGGAGAAACTCCAGGGCGCGTGTCCCCCGAGCTTCCACCCAGGGGCCACGGCAAGGTCGTACTGGTAGCAGACCCCCGGCTCCTCGTCCTCCCCCTCGATGCCCTCCTCCCACTCGTGGATCCGGTCCGCCAGCTCCTGCGGCAGCTCGTGCGGGGCCGGGTACTCGGTGACGGTCTCGGGGTGCAGCACACACGGCTCGGGCAGGTAGTCGTCGTTGCCGATGACGGCGGGCCGCGGGGGAGCGGCGAGCGGGGTCACGACATCGGCGGCCCTGCGCCAACGCAGCTCGACCCTCGGCGAGTAGTCGTCCTCGGGATGGTCGAAGGCGCACCACAGCACCTGGAGCAGATCGGTGCCCTCGGGCCGGGGCAGCGCCGGCACATCAGCGGCACGTATCTGCGCGACCGGCACCAGCGGCACCGGCCCGTCCAGGGCGGTCCGGTACGGCTCGGTCCCCCGGTCGACCAGCGCGCGCTCCTCCTCGGTCAACAGGTCGGCGCCCTGGGCGCGCGGCCGGGCCCAGGCCTCGCGCAGGACCCGCCGACCGACGTGTACATCGTCCGGCGCCACACCGCGCTGCCAGGGACCCGCATGCTCCGGACAGGTCGGCCACTGCTCCTCGGCCGGCCATAGCAGGGGTCCGCCGACGGAACTGCCGGCCGCGGTGGGCGCACCGGCACGGGGATGCAGGCGTACGGCGGTGCGGGCGAGCGGGGCCAGTTCGGGGAAGACCGCGGTGATGTCCAGGGGGCGAGGCGGCGTCGTACGGGTCGTCATGGCCGGAGGCTACCGGCCCGGTCTGACATCACCGCTTCGAAAGTATTCGTCGCGTACGACCCGTTCCCACCAGGGGCCCCTCGCCCCACTATTTGTCATGCCACTGACCAAATTCGGGTGGAGGGCTGAGGCATGTCCGTGCGTCGTAGGACCGTCCTGGGGGCGGGGCTGGCCTCCGTGCCCGTGCTGTCGTCGGGCGTCGCGTGGGCCGGGGGCGACGGGGCACCGCGGGCGACCGATCCCGGCGCGTACATCTCCTTCACCGGGGGAGCGTTCCCGCTCGTCGGTGCCCCGGTCGTGGTGAGCGCCGACGACCATCCCGGAGTCGTACGGGTGGCCGGCGACCTCCGCGACGACATCGAGCGGGTGACCGGGGTGCGGCCGGCCGCCACGATCGCCCGCCGCGCGGTCCTCGTCGGCACGATCGGCCGCAGCCCGCTGATCGACGGCCTGGTGGCCTCCGGCAAGCTGGACGTGACGGGGGTCCGGGGCCGCTGGGAGACCTCGCTCCAGGCGGTGGTCGACCACCCGCTGCCCGGCGTGGAGCAGGCCTTCGTCATCGCGGGCAGCGACCCGCGCGGCACGATCTTCGGGGCGTACGACGTCTCGTACGGCATCGGCGTCTCGCCCTGGCACTGGTGGGACGACGTGCCCCCCGTCCACCGCGACGAGGTGTGGGTGCTGCCGGGCCGCCACACCCAGGGCACCCCGGCGGTGAGGTACCGCGGCTTCTTCGTCAACGACGAGAACCCGGCGCTCGGCACCTGGGCCCCGGCGTACTTCGGCCCCGGCAAGGCCCCCGGCTATCCCGGCGGCTTCAACGCGGACTTCTACGCGAAGGTCTTCGAGGTCCTGCTGCGGCTGAAGGGCAACTACCTCTGGCCCGCCGTATGGGGACGGGCGTTCGCGGAGGACGACCCGGAGAACCACCGCACGGCGTCGGCCTACGGCATTGTCATGGGCACGTCTCACGAGGCGCCGATGATGCGCGGGATCGAGGAGTGGAACCGCCACGCGACCGGCGGCACCGACCCCTACGGAGGCACGGGCGAGTGGTCGTACCTCCGCAACGCCGAGGCGATCCGGGCCTATTGGCGGGCCGGCATCCAGCGCATGGTCGACGAGGGCTTCGAGGGCGTGGTCACCCTCGGCATGCGCGGCAACGGCGACACCGGCCTCCCCGACGGCGACGGCATCGAGCTGATGCGGGAGATCATCACGGCCCAACGGAAGATCATCGAGGAGGTGACCGGGAAGCCGGCCGCCGAGACCCCCCAGGTGTGGACCCTCTACAAGGAGGTCCAGCGCTACTGGGACCGAGGCCTGCGGGCGCCCGACGACGTCACCGTCGTCCTCACCGACGACAACTGGGGCAACATCCGCAAGCACCCCTCCCCCGAGGAGCCGCGCGACGGCGGGTACGGCCTCTACTACCACTTCGACTACGTCGGAGCCGGACGCAACTACAAGTGGGTCGACACGGCCAACCTCCGCAACGTCTGGGACCAGCTCCACCAGGCGCACGCCTACGGCAACCACGGCCTGTGGGTGGCCAACGTGGGCGACCTGAAGGGCAACGAACTCCCGACGGAGTTCTTCCTCACCTACGCCTGGAATCCGGACCGCTGGACCTTCGACCGACTGGGCGAGTGGGAACGGAGATACGCCCGCCAGAACTTCGGCGCGGAGGCGGCACTGGACATCGCCGAACTCCTCGCCGCGTACGGCAGGTTGCAGGCGCGCCGCAAGCCGGAGCTGCTCAACCGCCGTATCACCCTCTCCGACACCGGCGAGGTGGTCTACGACGACCGGCAGACACCCTTCTCCTTCGGTCACGACGAGCTGGAGCGGGTGACGGAGGAGTGGCGGAAGCTGGGGAGAGAGGCGACGCGGATCGCCCGGCGGCTCCCGGCGGCCGCCCAGGACGCGTGGTTCGAGCTGGTCGGCTATGAGGTGACGGCGACCGCGAACCTGTACGCGCTGCGGGCGGCCGAGTTCACCAACCTGCTGTACGCACGGCAGGGCAGGGCTGCGACCAACTCCCGCGCCGCGGAGGCGGAGCAGGCGCTGGAGCGGGACTTCGCCCTGGCTGACCGCTTCAACTCGCAGGTGGCGGGCGGCAAATGGAGGGGCTTCCAGACCCAGCCGCACATCGACTACGGGGACGTGGACCGGTACGGGCCCAACGCGCCCTGGCAGCAGCCGGAGAAGGACAACGTGGCCCTCCCGGACATGCTCTTCCCGGCGGTGCGGCGGATCGAGGTGCCGGAGGCGGCCGGGCTGGGAGTGTCGGTGGACCCGGACGAGGGGGCCATGACCCTGCCGCCGTTCAGCCCCCACCAGACCCGGCCGCAGCAGTACGTCGAGATCTTCAACCGGGGCCGTACGCCCTTCGACTATCGGGTGTCGTCGTCGGTGCCGTGGCTGACGGTGGACCGCCCGCGGGGCCGGGTGACGGAGCAGGTCAGGGTGGAGGTGCGGGTGGACTGGTCGCGGGCCCCGGCCGGGCGCGCGGAGGGGACGCTGACGGTGAGCGGGGCGGGGGAGTCGGTGACGGTGGGGTGCGTCGCCGAGCGGCCGTCGCCCCGTGGCCTGCGGGGCTTCGTCGAGGCGGGTGGCTACGTGGCGATCGACGCGGAGCACTACGACCGGGCGGTGGGGGAGTGGCGCCGGCTGGACGGGATCGGCCGCACCGGCGCGGGGATGACGGCGTGGCCGGTGACGGGCGGCTGGGGCGACTCCCCGGACTCCTGGCCCCGCCTGGAGTACGAGGTGAGCCTGCTGTCGGCGGGCGAGGTGACGGTGTGGGCGTACCTGTCCCCGCGGAACCCGGCGCTCCCGAGGGGCGCGGGCCTCCACTACGCCCTGTCCTTCGACGACGCCGAACCCCAGCGGGTCGACATCACCGCGGGCGCGGACGACGGCCTGCTCAACGCGGTGTGGGCCCGGAACACCTCCGACAACATCAACCGGACGGCGACCCGCCACACCCTCGGGTCGTCCGGGGTCCACCGCCTGAAGTTCTGGTCGGTGGACCCCACGGTGGTGGTGCAGCGGCTGATCATCGACACGGGCGGGCTGACGCCCACGTATCTGGGGCCGCTGGAGAGCCGGCGGCTCTAGCCGCCGGCTCTGCGGGGCTCAGCCGAAGGCGAGCTTTCCTGTCCAACTGCCGATCACCGTGCTGTAGCTGCCGATCGCCGTCTTGCCGCCGAAGTAGAGGCGCACGCTGCCGCTGCTCGTGTGGGCATACAGGTCGGGGATCCCGTCGCCGTTGACGTCCGGGATGGCGAAGAAGCGGGGCACGTCGGTGCTGGACCAGCCGCTCGCCGCGTATTCGGTGTCGGTGCCGTCAGCACTCGCCGCCGCGGTGGCGAGGGAGAGGACGTCGACGCCGGTGCCCGCCGAGTTGGCCTTGCCCTTGCGCAGGAGCAGTCGGCCGGAGTCGGAGCGGTAGAGCAAGTCCGGGATGCCGTCACCGCTGACGTCGGCGACCGTGACGAGATCCCGGGTGGTCCAGGCGCTGCCGGTGTTCAGCAGGGTGGCACCGGCGAAGGAGCCGCCGGTGTAGCCGGTGAACGCCCAGTACTGGGTGCCGGAGGTCATGAACAGGTCCGGCTGGCCGTCGCCTGTCACGTCTCCGACGGCGAGGATCTGGTCGAAGGCGGACGGGGCGGGGACGTTGACGCTCGCTCCGTTGGTGTCCGTGCCCTTGGACGGCAGCAGGATCGGCAGTCGGGCGCAGGTGTTGAAGCCGCCGAACCCGTCACCGGGGTAGACGTAGAGCTTGCCGTCGCCCATGCGTGCGATGAGGTCCTGTAGCCCGTCGCCCGGGTAGTAGTCGCCGGTGTGGGTGATCAGCGCGCCCTTCCAGCTGAGGTCGGAGGAGGTGCAGCCGTCGGTGTAGGCGGTGTTCTTGGTGACCTTGCCGTAGGACGGGTTCATTCCGTAGAACAGGTCGCCGTCCTTGCCGGAGGGGTAGTCGCGCAGGGTGTAGGAGGGGTTCCCGTCGTCGTCGGTGGACTCGTTGATGGTCAGCAGGTCGGGTTTGTCGTCACCGGTGAGGTCGGCGGCGGACTCGTCCCGGTCGCTGGGGCTGACGAAGATCCGGTAGGAGTTCGGGCTGGCCGACTCGTTGCCGGCGGCGTCCACGGCCTTGACGTACAGGACGGCGATACCTGCGAGCGGGGGTGTGACAGAGGCGACCGCGGTGTAGGAGTTGGTCTTGACCACGTCGCCCGATGTGGTGGTGCAACTGGTGCCGTCGCCCACGGTGGCGGTTTTGTCGTAGGTGGTGTTGTTCCAGCTGTAGACGTACTTCGAGGCCCGGTCCCAGGGAAGGTTCCAGAACGACATGCAGCCGGAATGGCCGAAGGTGGCCTTGGACCACTGGTCCTCGCCGCTGTCGTTGTCGACGTCCGCCTCGTCGAAGTCGTCGGACGACACGATCGGGGTCTTCGGGGCCACAGTATCGATCTTGAAGTAGCAGGTGTAGCTCGTGGCTGACGTGCCGCCGCTGCCGCCCGTGTCGTCCTTGACGTACACGTTCCAGGAGTACGTCCCGTCCTTGAGGACGTAGTCGCCGCTGCTGTTGATGTTGTCGAACGTGTAGCTTGTCGTGCTCTTGCCGGAAGCGGACGCCTCACGGTTGTAGACCGTGCCCGTCCCCACGTTCTTCAACGTCACGTGCATGACGTCGAGGTCGTCCTGGCCGTCCGGGTCGGAGGTGGCCGCCGAGAAGACGATCTGGTCGTTCCCGCCGATCGCCACGTAGGGCGAGCTG
Source organism: Streptomyces sp. NPDC013157 (assembly GCF_042899865.1). Lineage (NCBI taxonomy): Bacteria > Bacillati > Actinomycetota > Actinomycetes > Kitasatosporales > Streptomycetaceae > Streptomyces > Streptomyces sp. NPDC013157. Next base: position 306,767 of record NZ_JBIBAK010000011.1, read on the forward strand.
GTGGTGCACTTGCCCGGGCTCATCTTGAGCTTGGTCGGCTTGTTGGGCTTGGTGTTGAAGGTGACGTCGATGTTCGGGCCGGCGTTGTCGTTCGTGGCCTGGAACTTCTTCCACGCGTACTGGTCGTCCTCGTTCGAGGCCTGGATGCCCAGGGTCCAGTGATCCAGGCTGTGGTCGGCCGCGTACTGGGCCGCGTCCTCGACGTCGAAGGTCGTGTTCCCGGCCGCGCAGCGCTTCTGGTAGCCCTTCGCGTACGACTTGGTGTCGAGACGGGCCGTCCAGCCGGGCTGGTTGGACCAGCTGGTCTTCTTGTCGATGTCACCGGTCCGCCACACCTCGACGTCCTTCTTGGTGCACGACCAGGAATACGTTTCCTTCATGTTCAGGGTGGCCGCGGTGACGTCCGTGGTGCGCACCTTCTCCGGCCACTCCATGGTGAAGAAGGAGCGGCTGGTGCCGTAGGTGTCGGACTCGTAGCCGGCCCGCGCCTCGTTGGTGCCCTTGTTGAAGCCGCGGCCGTTGAAGAAGGTCGCGGTGTTCCAGCTGCCGCGTTTGTAGACGGTGGTCCAGTTGCCCGCGTCCGTGTTGGTGTTCGGGTCGATGAAGACGGGGTACTTGGTGCTGGCCTTGGTCAGCAGGTCCTGGTCGGGGGTGATGGTGATGGTGCCGTCGTCCGTGAGCGTGGGGTCGATGCGGGACGAGTGGGTGCCGGGCTGCGGACCGGCGAGACCGGGCAGCTCCTGGTCGATGGCGGTGGTGGCGGGGACGACGACCGCGTCCTCGTCGCCGGCCGGTTCGGTGGTCGCCGGGTCGGTGGCGGTTGCGGCGGACGCGCTGTCGCTCACGGTCGGGGAGGCGGTGGCATCGCCGTCGGTCTCCGTGGTCGCGGTCGGCCCGGGGGAGGCGTCGCCGAAGTCGGTGTCGGCGTTCTGGTCGTCCTCGATGTCGCGGCGAGCGGTGTCCGACGCGTCGCCGCGGGCGGTGGCGGTCGGCTCGGCGGAGGAGCCCGGCGTGGTGCTCGGCGTCGGGTCCGGGTCGTCCGGGCCGCCGTCGGCGTGGGTGAGGTTGTCGGTGTTGGCTTCCTTGCCGGCCGAGTCCCACATCAGCAGGGTCGGCGTGGCCGCCACGTCGTTGCCGTCGGCGTCGTAGGCGTGGACGGAGCCGCTGCGGGAGTCCAGCTTCATCGTCAGATCGGGGGAGGAGAGGCCGTAGGAGATGGTCCTCAGTGCCGGATTGGCGGCCGCCTCGGCCGACTTGACGACCAGGACCTCGGAGAAGCCGCCGTCGTTCGCGGCGACGGCCAGGTCGACGCCGGGGAGCACCTCGCGGTAGAGCGCTTCGTTGCTCTCGACCTGGGGGGCGGGCAGGTTGCCCGGCCAGGTGAGGTCGATGGTGTGGCCGGCGGTGGTGAGGGTGACGAGGGTGCTGGTCGGGCCGTCGGCCGCGGACTCCGCGCGATAGGCGGCGGGGTGGACGTAAGAAGCCTTGTTCGCATGGGACTTGGTGGCCTTTCCCGTCGTCCCGCCCGAGAACACCACCGGCGTGGTCGTGGCCGTCGTGGCCCAGTTCCCGTCGGCCGTGCGGCGCAGCGTCGGGTCGATCGCCTTCCACTTGCCGTCGATCTTCGTGCGTACCGGTGAGACGTGGATGCGGGTGGTGAGGGTGTGGTCCGGGTTGGCCCAGGTTGTGGTCTTCGCGGTGCGGGCGGTGACCACCTCGACCGACTTGCCGGTGCGCTTGGCCAGGGCACGGGCCTCGGTCTCCGTGCGGGGGTGCTGTGTCGCCTCGTGCTTCGCGGTGCCGTCGCCGCTGTCGCGGTCGGGGAGCAGCACCCAGGCGGTCGCGGCGGCCACGATCAGGGCCAACAACCCCGCGAGCAAGCGCATTTGGCGGTGACTCAGGCTACCTGGCCATGAAGCGGAGGACACCGGACCGTTTCCCCTCTGACGGTGGCGACATGCGAACGGCCCTCCGCACGCTCACTTTGGTGGCCTTTTGCCGTGGCATGGGGAGTCCGTGTGCAGATCATGGAGGGGCCGGGTGTGCGGGACAAGGTCCTTTGGGGCGAAGGCCGACGTCTGCGCAGGTCGGAGGGGCTTATTTCGCCCTCAATTGCCTGCAATCTGGGCCTAGTTGAACTAACTTGTCATGTTACCGTCAGTGATCAATCCCACACCCACTCGAACACTCTGGCGCAGGAATCAACGCCTGATCAATAATCCCCGCTGTTTTCTCCTTACTTCCTCCACACCTCTTCACGCGGCTCTTCTTACGTTCGACGGCTTCGTCCGTTTCGCCGACCGGGTGTCTTCCCGGCCGTGCCCACCGGGGGGTTCCTTTCGTGTTCGGTCGATCACGTCTGCGCTGGCACCGCGGAATCCGCCGCGCGATGGCGCCCGGAGGCGTCCTGCTCCTGTCCCTCGCCCTCTCGATAGGGGTGCTGGACAGCCAGGCTTTCGCCGAGCCGCCGCCGGACGACGATGTGGCCGCGATGGTCGATGTCCCGGCCACCGATCCGGTGGACGGTGCCGACCAGTCCCTGGACGGCTACGCCCGCCAGTACGCCATCGACCCGGCCGAGAACGACACGGAGCCGCCGGACGGCAGCACCTCCATCCCGGCCGCCGGACCCGACGGCACCGCTGACATCACTCCGGAGAAGCTGGCCGCCGCCGACGACGGACTGGTCCAGGTCGACGGCGGTGTCCCGGTGAAGATCGGCGCCGTCTCGGACGACACGGCCGAACAGCCCACCGGCACCTGGTCGGTGAATGTGCTCGACCAGGCCGACACCGCCGCGTCCGGCGTCAGTGGTCTGCTGATGCAGATCACCACCAGCGACGACACTCCGGCCCCGGCCCGGGTCCAGATCGACTACACCGCCTTCAAGAACTACTTCGGCGCCCAGTGGTCCGACCGCCTCCAGCTGGTCCGCTACCCCGAGTGCTTCCTCACCCAGCCCGACAACGAGGCATGCGCCACCCCGGAGCCGCTCGACAACTCGGCCGACCTGCAGGCCGACACGACGACCACGGACGCGGACGGCAACGAGACCACCGACCTGGGCGCGACCAAGGTCGGCGCGACCCTGGACCTGTCGACCCCGATGGCGGCCGACACCGCCACCGGCACCACCACCGCCGACGCGGCCGCGGCCCTGAGCAAGGGCAGCGTGCAGCCGGCGGTCTGGCACGGCGCGTCCGCCAGGGCGATGGCTGCCGCCGCCTCCGCCGGGGCCGGCGGGGTCCTCGGCACGACCGACACCGGCAGCGGTCCCGGCGGATCCTTCCGGGCGACGCCACTCTCCTCGGCGGGCAGCTGGGCGGCCGGCTCGTCCTCGGGCGGCTTCTCCTACACCTACGGCATCGACACCCCACCGGTCTCCGCCGGCCCCACGCCGACGATCGCGTTCTCGTACAACTCCCAGGCGGTGGACGGCAAGACGTCCGCCGCCAACCCGCAGACCTCCTGGATCGGCGAGGGCTGGTCGTACGAACCCGGGCACATCGAGCGGTCGTACCGGGGCTGCGCCCAGGACCAGGACGGAGAGGACGCCAACAACAAGGGCAAGAGCAGGAAAACGGGCGACCTCTGCTGGGCGTCGTCGAACGCGGTGATGACCCTCGGCGGCACCACCGTCGAGCTGGTCCGCGACGACACCAGCGGTGAGTGGCACCCGAAGACCGACGACGGCACCGAGGTCGAGCTGAAGACCGGCGCCGACAACGGCGACGGTGGTGACACCGACGACAAGGGCGAGTACTGGGTCGCCACCACCCGCGACGGCACCAAGTACTACTTCGGCCTGGACAAGGTCGGCAACGGCCACGCCGACACCGACTCGGTCTCCACGGTCCCCGTCTTCGGTAACGACCCGAAGGAACCGTGCCACGCGGACGCCTTCAAGGACTCCTCCTGCAACCAGGCCTGGGCGTGGCAGCTCGACGAGGTCGTCGACCTGCACGGCAACGCCATGGTGATCACCTACCAGCAGGAGGAGAACTACTACGCCAAGAACAAGTCGACCAAGGAGAACGTCAAGTACGACCGGGGCTCCTACCCGCTGACCATCGAATACGGCCTGAACAAGGACGCCCTCGGTGCGGTCCCGGCCGCCAAGGTCGAGTTCAAGACCGACGAGCGTTGCCTCAACGCGAACAACGGCAAGTGCAACGCCGACGACTTCACCTCCGACGACCCGGAGAAGTACCGGGTCTGGTACGATACCCCGCGCACGTTTCTCTGCAAGTCGGACACCGCCAAGCAGTGCCCGACCTTCCCGTCCTTCTGGACCCGCAAGCGTCTGGAGAAGGTCGTCACCTGGGCCCACCGGGACGGCACCAGCACTCTCTACCCGATCGACGAATGGACGCTGAGCCAAGCCTTCAACAAGGGCTGGTACCAGACCTCGCCGGGCATGTGGCTGTCCGGCATCCAGCACGGCGCCTACGACACCGACACCACCGACCCGGACGACGCACCGGGCCAGGCTCTGCCCTCTGTCGTCTTCGACGGCACCGCGATGCCCAACCGGGTCCGCGACGGCGGCACTGACGAGGAACTCACCTACCTCCACCCCCGCATCACCGGCATCACCGACGAGAACGGCAAGAAGACCGTCGTCGACTACAACAAGGGGTGCACGTCCGCGCCGGCCGACAGCGACATCGCCGGCAACACGGCAGCCTGCTACCCCGTGCACTGGTCGGCCGACGATACCGTCGAGAACCCGCCGCTGGCCTGGTTCAACAAGTACACGGTCGCCCGCGTCACCGAACAGGACACGGTCGTCAGCACGACCGCCCTCGCCTCACCGGACCTCGTCACCACCTACACCTACGGGGGCGGCGGTTACTGGGCGAAGAGCGACGCCGAGTTCACCAAGCCCTCGCAGCGCACCCACAGCGACTGGCGCGGCTACGCCTACGTCACCACGCAGGTGGGTGACCCCGACGGGCCCGCCGCCACCCGCTCCAAGTCGACCGCGTACTACCTGCGCGGCTCCGGCAAGACCCTGAAGGACGACACCGGAGCCACCCTCAGCTCCGACGACGTGGACGAGTACGCGGGCCAGGCCGCCGAGACCGTCACCTACCTGTCATCGGAAGCCGCAGCGGCCGCACACAGCCGGGTGATCACGGTGCCCGGCGCCACCACGGAGACCGCCCGCCGCAAGCGCACCGACGACACCGACCTGGTCGCCCGCCGCTCCTACATCCGCCGCGTCGACGACCTCACCGCCTACGACGGCAAGTGGCGCGGCACCCGCACCACCACGACGGTCGACGACGACGGCCTGGCCAAGCTCAGCGAGGTCTCCACCGTCACCCTGTCGTCCCCCGGTGACACGACCCCGACGACCGGCGACACCACCTGCACGTACACGACCTTCGACAACAAGGCGTCGGCCAACCTCTACGGCCTGCCCAAGCGGGTCCTGACCACGGCCACCGACTGCGACGACGTCACGACCGCGGCCACCGACAAGGTCGTCTCCGACGTCACCACCGGCTACAACGCGGCCGGCGACGCCACCGACGAGAAGACCCTCAACGGAGACGGCACCGCCCTCGTCACCAGCTCCCACACCGACTACGACACCTACGGCCGCGCCACCAAGGTCAGCGACGGCGCCAGCCCCGCCCACGAGACGAGAACGGCGTACAACCCGGGCAGCAGCCCGTACGTCGTCACCGGCACCACGGTCACCAACGCCAAGAGCCAGGCCACCATCACCACCCTCGACCCGGCCCGCGGCCTGACGCTCACCACCGAGGACCCCAACGGCAACGTCACCCGTTACGGCTACGACGAGCTCGGCCGCCTGACCACGGGCTGGCTTCCCGGCGACGACGACGCCCTGCCGTCGACGAGGATCAGCTACGCCCTCGGCGCCAAGACCCCCACCCGGGTCACCACCAGCACCCTGCGCGACAACGGCACCTACAGCGACTCGGTCACCTTCTACGACGGCATGATGCGCACCGTCCAGACCCAGTCGCCGGACGCCACCGGCCTCGGCCGCATCGTGACCTCGGTCCGCTACGACGACCACGGCAACGCGGCCCGCACGGACAACGGCTACTACGTCCTGGGCCTGCCGGCGAAGTCCTGGTATCTGCCGACCAGCCAGCAGCCGATCCCCAACTCGACGAAGGCGACCTACGACGGCCTCGGCCGCCCGGTGAAGACGACAACTCTGCACCACAACGCCGAGTTCTCGTCCGCCACCAGCACCTACAGCGACACGGACGCCTCGGTCACCGTCGTCCCGCCCACCGGCGCCACCGCCACCAAGACGATCGGCGACGCCCTCGGCCGCGCCGTCAAGCAGATCACATACACCAACGCCGACCGCTCGGCGAGCACGTACACCGAGACGACGTACGACCCGCTGGGCAACCGCACCCAGATCAAGGACAAGTCCGGTCGCGTCTGGTCCTGGACCTACGACTCCCGGCATCGCGTCCTGACCAGCACCGACCCCGACGCCGGCACCAGCCGCACCTGGTACGACGACCAGGACCACGTCACGCAGACCAGGGACGCCACGGGCAAGGTCCTGCACTACGGCTACGACGCGCTCGGCCGCAAGCTGTCCATGACCGTGGGCTCGGCGAGCCTGCCCTCGGTGGAGTGGACGTACGACACGGAGGCCAACGGCATAGGCCTGCCGGCCACCTCCGTCCGGCACACCACCCCCGGCTCCGCCTCCGGAGACATCGTCACCGAGGCGACCGGCTATACGGAGAGGGGCCAGCTCACCGGCAAGACGGTCACCATCCCGGCGATCAGCGGCCAGACCAACAACGTGTCCGGCTCCTACCACTGGTCGTACACGTACACCCCCACCGGCAATCTCCAGTCGACGACACTCCCCGCCACCCCCGGCGGTATGACGACCGCAGAGAAGGTCATCACCCGCTACAACGCCCAGGACCTGCCGATCTCCACGTCCGGCTGGGACTGGTACACGACGGGTGCGATCTACAACCCGTACGGCCAGATCACCCGTTCCACGACGGGCAAGAACCCGTACCGGGTCTGGACCAGCGCCGAGTACGACGAGCCGACGGGTCTGCTCCTCCACTCCTACGCGGCCACCCAGACGGCGAACGGCCTGGTCTCGCAGACGGCCTACGCCTACGACCAGGCGGGCAACACCAGCCTGGTGGCGACCGGTTCGACCAGCGGGTCGACCACGACCTGGGACAACCAGTGCTTCACGTACGACGCCCGTGGCCAGTTGGTCGAGGCGTGGACGGGCGCCACGGCGAAGCAGTGCACGGACTCCTCGGGCACGACGTGGAAGGCTACGGACTCTTCGGCGACCGCTTCCGGCGGCGTGGGTGCCACCCCGTCGACCTCGACGATCGCCACGGGAACGGCGGCGTACGGCGCCCTCTCCTACTGGCAGTCGTACCGCTACGACGACCTGGGCAACCGCACGACGGTCACGAACCACAGCACCCAGCGCACGTCGTCGGGCGACCTCAACGCCGCACTGGACGGCTCGACCTCGTACGCCTACGGCGACACGGGCCAGCCGGACACCCTGACCGGCTGGACGGAGAAGACGGTCACGCCGGCGGACTCGGGGACCAAGACGGTCACCGAGGTGAACTCCGCGACCTACGACGACGCCGGGCGCACCGACACCCGCACGATCAACGGTGACGCGCAGTCCTTCGTGTACGACGGCGAAGGCCTGCTGACGTCCGTCTCCGGCTTCGGCGCGGGCAAGGGCGCGATCACCGGACCGGGCGGCCTGTGCCTGGACGACTCCAGCTCGCTCACGGCCGACGGCACCGCGATCCAGGTCTACACCTGCAACGGCACGACAGCCCAGAAGTTCAGCGCCAACGGCGGCAAACTCACGGTGCTCGGCAAGTGCGCCACGGCCGCGGGCACGGCGTCCGGGGCGGCGATCACCCTCCAGACGTGCGTCCCGGACGCGACGACGCAGTCCTTCGTGCTCCGCGCGGACGGCACGTTCTACAACGCGACGTCCAAGCTGTGCCTCAACGCCCCCGCCACCACGGCGGGCACCGACCTGACTCTGGCGGCCTGCACGGCGAGCGCGTCCACGCAGAAGTTCACGATCGCGGCGACCACGTCCTACCTCTACGACGCGGACGGCAACCGGATCGCGAAGACCACCGGCGGCTGGACGACCCTCTACCTCGGCGAGACCGAGGTGATGGGCTCCCAGACGACCACGGCCACCAAGGCGATGCGCAGTTACGCCCAGGCCGGCGCCCCGACGGTGGTCCGCTACACGTCGAGTGCCACGAGCAGTCAGACCCTGGCCGCCCAGATCACCAACACCCAGGGCACGGGCACGGTCCAGATCAAGCTGGCGTCCGGGATGGCGATCTCCTCCCGCTCCTACGACGCGTGGGGCAACCTGCGCGGCGACCTGGCCGGCGCGGCGGCCTGGGCGGGCTCGCGGACGTACATCGGCGGGGACGACGAGTCGAGCACCGGCCTGATCCACCTCGGCGCCCGCGACTACGACCCGGTGACCGGCCGCTTCACGACCATTGACCCGGTCATGGACTTCTCCGACCTCCTCCAACTGGGCGGCTACGCCTACGCGGACAACAGCCCGGTGACCAAGGCGGACCCGAACGGCGAGTTCTGGGGCTTCTCCCAGATCGCCCACGCGGCGTGGAAGGCGACCAAGGTCGTCGCGCACGTGGCGTACGAGTACTCGGGCGTCGCGGACATCGTCAGCTGCGCCACCAACCCCTCCCTCGGCTCCTGCCTGATGGCGGCGGCGACCATCGTGATCACGGTCGCGACCTTCGGCGAGGGCGGCCTGGCCCTGGCCGCCGCGAGGGGCGCCATGCGCTTCGGCGGCGGGGTACTGGCGCGAGGCGCCGAACAGGCGGCCGTGAAGACCGCCGAGAAGACGGTCGCCAATACGGCGGCGAAGGCGGTCGAGAAGAAGGTCGTGAAGACCGCCGAGGAGAAGGCGGCTAAGGCGGTCGAGAAGAAGACCGTGAAGTCGGCGGAGGAATCGGCCGCGAAAACGGCGGAGAAGGACGCGGGCAAGGCCGCGGAGAAGGAGACGAGCAAGGCCTCCGACGAGGGTGCGGACGCCGCCGAGTCGTCCGGCAAGTGCAACAGCTTCACGCCGGACACGAAGGTCCTCCTGGCCAATGGCAAGACGAAGGCCATCAAGGACCTGAAGCCCGGCGACAAGGTGAAGTCGACGGACCCGGTCCTGGGCGGTCTCGGCGCTCAGACGGTCACGGCGACGATCCAGGGCCACGGCACGAAGCACCTGGTCCGCCTGACCCTGGCCAACGGCAAGTCCATCACCGCTACGGACGGCCACCCGATCTGGTTGCCGAAGTTGCACCGCTGGGCGAAGGCGAGCCAACTCCGGCCGGGCGACTGGCTGCAGACGGCGGCCGGGACGTACATCCAGATCACAGCAGTACGGGCCTGGACCCAGACGGCAACGGTCAACAACCTGACTGTCTCCAGCGCGCATACGTACTATGTGTTGGCCGGGACTACAGCTGTTCTCGTCCACAACTGCGACGATCCCGCGCATGCAGACGACTGCTATTGCGATTTCGGAGATACCCCCAAGCTGCGTGCAGATGCTCTGAGTGATGATGTCTGGGAATCTGCCGAAGCGAGCGGAGGGGGAATCACCGACGCAGAAAGGGCCGGCGATGCTGGGTCGATCGCGCGCGGACACGCCAATGCCAAGCATGGCGGTGAATTTCCTGGAATGTCCGCCGAGGATCTCGAAACTCACGTCCGGGGTGTGATGAACAATCCCGCTCGCGCGAAGGATCTTGGCAGTGGCCGGAGAGCCTATCAGGGGAACGACGGGTCTACGGTAGTGATTCACGACCCCATGAGCCCTGATATGGGGACGGTCTTTAATCGAAGTGCCGCAACGATAGATGAATACTGGAACGGCTTGAACTGATGGATGAAAATTCACCGCGCCCGAGCCAGGTGCTGGCGCAATCAGAGGTTGAGTTGCTTCGGCGCGCCCTCCTGGAGTGGGGAGGGCCTGCTCGTTGCAGTGATGAACTGGCTGCAGCGATCGGATTCAGGGACTTTGCCGACCTAGTCGAAGAGAGTCGCAGGATCCGCGAGATGTTGGCGAAGGATGTTCAGATTTCCCGCGTTGACTGGGCGCGGATAGTCCTGGGTGTGGAAATTGTCTTTGTCAGCGATCTGGCTGGGTCGGGTGTCGAGTGGGCGACGACGACCGGATTCGGAGATGAGGTCACTGTGATGGCGATTCGGTCGGTCCAGCGAAAACTGGCAGGCGTTGTTCGTCCGTATTATGGGAGACGCCCGCAGTGAGCTCAGTGACCCCGACGGATCGACGGGGTCGAAAATCCCGCCAGGTTGTTCTCTGGGCGCTTCTCCGCGCTTCTCAAGTGCTCGGCTGTACGGCTCGAGGCCTGCCACAATCCTCACCGAGGAGGAAAATTGAATTTTTACAGTCAGAGCAGTGGGGTCAGTAGAGCCCCACTTGCCGTCGCCTTCACCACCATGGCCGCGACTCTCGCAATGCCTGTTGGTGTTGCGCAGGCAGCCTCCTCTTGCGGAGCCGGGGTGTGGACGGAGCGGTACTACTCCAACACCAGCTTCAGCGGCATGCCCAAGAAGTCCGTCTGTGACAAGGCCATCGACGAGAACTACGGCTCCGGTGGCCCACCGGGTGTCGGCCTACCAAGGGACAAATTCGGTGTCCGATGGACCATGAACCGAGACTTCGGTTCCGGTGGACCGTTCGTCTTCACGGCGACCGTTCGCGACGGCATCCGCGTGTACCTGGACGGCCAACGCAAGATCGACCTCTGGGGGGACGTGGACAAGACACGTACCAAGTCGGTCAACGTCAACATACCTAGGGGAAAACACGCCCTGCGTGTCGACTTTGCGGCCTTCACCGGCAAGGCCGACGTGACATTCGCCTACCAGTCCCGAACGTCCCCCGATGTCGACAAGGTGCGGCCGCTGGCTCCCACCGGGGTAGGCGGTGCGTTGGTCCCGGGCTACCGGGCCATCGGCGTGTCCGTCAAGTGGGCGAAGAACGTGGAACTGGACCTGGGAGGCTACCGGCTCTACCGTCGTCCGACCGGCAGCACCACCTGGACCCTCATCAGCGGCCGTAAGCTCATCCCCGGTCACTCTTACACCGATGTCCCAGCAACGGACGGCAGTGCCTTCGACTACGCGGTCACCGCGGTGGACCAGGCTGGCAACGAGTCTTCCCCGGGGGTGGTGAAGGGCGTCGCGTCGGGCGACATCACACCGCCCGCCACCCCCACCGGTCTGACCGCCACCGGCACCGACGCGGGCGTTGAGCTCAGCTGGCATCCTGTGCCCGGCGCGAAGTACTACGAGGTCGTCCGGGTCAACCCTCAGCTGACGGAACAGGTACTGGTGGGCACTCCCAAGGGAACCACCTTCACCGACACGACCGTTGCGCGCGATGTGGACGCGCTCTACCGAGTTGCCGCGGTGGACGAGGCGGGCAACACCTCCGCGTACTCCTCAGACCTGACCACCCGTCGACTGGTCGCAGCGCCGGGTGACGTCGCGGCGACAGTCAGCAAGTCCGGCGCGAAAGTCACCCTCACATGGACCGTGCCGGCGGACGGCGGCGACTACGTCGGCTTCAACGTCTACGTCTCTGAGTCGCTCCCGGTTGACCTCTCCGCCAAGCACTGGGGATGCACCAGCAGCGTCGCATGGTCCGAGACGGCTGACGGCCGGTGGCAGGCGACCTGCACGATGTCCACAACTGGATGGACGGGCACGCTGTACTTCGCCCTCACAGGCTATGACCAGTACAACGACGAATCCCTGCCGTCCCAGCCCGTGACCGTCACTTTCCCGGACAGCTGAAACGAGGCCCCTGCTCTTCGGGCTGGCCTCAGTCCCGCGGCGCGAAGAGCAGGTTGCGGGTGTGCGGCGGGCGGGGTTCGTTCCAGGGCACCAGCGTGCCGTCGTGCTCGGCGATCCAGTGGACGTCGTAGCCGAGGGGTTCGAACTCGTCGACGAGGTCGTCGAGGGAGGCGTCGACAAGGGCCTCCATCACCAGGGTCGGCCGGTCCCGCTTCAGCACCTGCCGGGCGCCGCGCAGCACCGACATCTCGTGCCCTTCCACGTCGATCTTGACGAGGTCCAGCTTGGTGTCGGCGAACACCTCGTCGAGGGTGAGCAGTTGGATGCGCTTCTGCTGGGCGTCGGGGGCGGCGCCGCCTTCCAGGGTCGAGCCGGTGGAGAGCAGGTTCCCGGAGAAACGGACGCTGATGTCGGCCCAGCCGGGCTCGCTGGAGACGCCGGCCTGGTGGAGCCTGATGTTCTGGACGCCGTTGGAGCGGACGTTCACCGAGAGCCGGGCGTGGATCTGGTCGACCGGCTCGAAGGAGTGCACCTTCGCCTTGGGGTTGGCATGCGCGGCGATCATCGAGAAGTAGCCGACGTGGGCGCCGACGTCCGCGATGGTCGAGCTCTGCGCGGCCAGCCGCGACCAGGTGGCGAGCGTGCCGGGCTCGTAGCCGAACGTCCCGTTCCACAGGGTGTCCATGGCCACCGCATCGTCGTTCACGCAGAACATCACGAACGGCGGACAGTACGGCGACTCGATCTCCACGTAGCCCCGGTACGGGTACTTCTTGCGGTGCACGCGGATGATGTCCCCGGTGGCGACCGGCCTGACCGATGGCGCGTGGGCCAGCATGCGGGCGTTGGCGGCTTCGACCTCGGAAATGCGCATTGGGCGATGTTAAAGCCAAGGTCAGAAAATGTCACAGGGTTTGAAAATGACCAGGAAGGGAAACTCACAGGTTCGTGAGCGAAAATTCCGGAGGTTGTTCATTTCGAATAACCCGGGATTAACCCGTCCTTTTACTTGGGCTGCATGAAGAGCTCGGCTGTGGTGGTGGCTGTGGCGGCGCGGGTGAGCCAGGTGGTGAGGGTGTCGTGGTCGTCGCAGGTGGTGATGCGGTCGCGGGCTTCGTCGCTGATGTCGATGCCGCGACCGCTGAGGACGACGAGGAGGGCTTCGGCGAGGCCTTCGGTGAGGCCTTCGGCGCGCAGGGCCTGGGCCGTCTGGGACTGGAAGATGGAGAGGTCGACGGCCATGAGGTGCCTCCAGAGGTCCGCGGCCGGCGTCTTGCCCAGGCCTTGTTCGGTGAGCTCGATGTAGATGCTCGCGGTGTCTTCGTCGTCGGCCTGCAGGCCCTTCAGGGCGGCTGCCAGTGCTTTCAGTATGGCATCGGACTCCGGCGCACGGCTGTGCAGCGCGGAGGACAGCACCGCGAGGGAGATGTCCTTGGCGGCCGCTTCCGGCGTGTCGATGACGGGGACGGTGTCCGGGCCCAGGACGAGCGGGCGCAGGGTGAGGGTGGGCCACTGCGGGGGACCGAGGCTGACCTGTTGTGCCGCCCAGGCGGCCGTGTGCCTGTCCCCGCAGACGACCAGCAGTACCGCCGGCATCTTGTACTTGGCGTAGAGGTACGCCGGGTAGTAGGCCCAGCTGGCGGGCTTGTCGAGGTCCCGCCCTCCCTGGGCCTCCACGGCGAGGAGGAAGCTGCCGTCTTTCGCCGTGTCGAGGCGGAGGAGGGTGTCGACCCGGCGTTCCAGGGGGCGGTTCTCCGTCAGGTCCGTGGGAAACGGTGACGCGGAGACCGGATTGCTGAAGGAGACGCCGAGCGCCCTTACGGCTCGGGGGAAGAGCGCCGGATCCTGCTGGAAGATCCGGTGCATCGCTTCGTGCGGGGAGCTGACCATGAGGGGAATCGGGGCCTCTCGTCGTAGTCGTAGGGCCTGTCAATGGAGGGTGGTCATGCCGCTCTCGGTAGCGGCCGGTGGGTGCGGCAGTCACGGCAGCGGCCGGGGTGCGCCGCGCGGAACGGGCGGTCGCAGCCGTCGCAGTCCTGGAAGGGGAGCGGGCGCGGTGGGGCGGGCGGTGGTGGCGGTGGCAGGTACTCCGTGAGGCGGTGGGCCAGGAGGCCCGCCGGGTGGTGGAGCGGCTCGGCCGGGAGGCAGGACGTGAGGGTGCGGCGTACGGCTTCGGGCGAGGCGCCTCGCTCCAGCCAGGCATCGACGGCCGGGGCGAGCCGTCGTACCTCGCGTTCGGGGAGGAGGAGGCGGGGGTCGTCGTGGTGGAGGCGGGAGAGGAGCGTGGTGGCCGTGCGCCGCGGATCGGGCGTGCTGCGCGTGGGCTCCGGCAGAGGTGGCTTCGGCGGGCGCGGCGGCGGTGCCGGTGCCGGTGTCGGGGGACGCGTCCGATCGGGGCGGGGCACCGGTGGCGGCACGGGTGGCGGCGTAACCTCCCGTACCTCCTCCACCCCCGTCGGCCGGTTGTACGACACCGTCCGCGAGACCACCCGGCCGTTCGGCAGCCGCTCGCGCGTCCGGGACAGGTAGCCGTGGGCCTCCAGTTCGCGCAGCGCCGCCGCGATCCGCACCTCACCCTCCGGGAAACGCCCGGTCAGCGACTTGATGTCCACGCGGGCGCCGGTCGGCAGCGACTGGATGTGGCCCGCGAGGCCGATCGCGGTGAGGGAGAGTTCGCGGTGCTGGAGAAGGCGGTTGTCGACCACCGTGTACCGCGTGGTGAGCCGGACATTGACATGGGTCACCCCGTACGAGGGGTTCGCCCCGGGAACGGCTGACCGGGCGCGCGAGGGCGCGCTAGTGTGCTCTGCATCCATCGGGAAGTTGCAGTCTTCCTAGGTGGTCAGGCCCTCGATCGGGATCGCTACTCCCGGCCGGGGGCCGTCGTATGTGCGTCACGGGTGACGGGTGACCGTGTGTTGCCCTGGCCGTCACCCGGTGTTGTCGCGGCGAGCATATGCCGGGCAACCGGGACCGAATCCAGTCCAGTTGGCCATGTTCACTCCGGAGGGTGACGGGCGGCGGCGGGGAGGCGGGTGGGGTTGGGGAGGGGGATTTCCCTGGGTTTTTTAACTACTTGGCGGCGGGCGTCACCGTCCCGCGGCGGACCGCGTGACGGTCAGTTCGGCCCAGACGGTCTTGCGGGGACGGGGCCCGAGGGAGACGCCCCAGCGGTCGGCGAGGGCCTCGACGATCACCAGCCCGCGACCGTTCTCGTCCGCCCCGGAGGGGAGTTGCAGGCGGGGGCGGAGTTCCTCGCAGGTGTCCGTCACCTCGACGCGGACCGTGTTCCCGACGACGTACATCAACAGCCGGAAACCACGGCCCGCCGTCCGCCCGTGCGTCGCCGCGTTGGCCGCCAGTTCCGCGACGACGTGCGCCACGTCCTCCGACGGCAGCCCCCACGACCGCAGTTGCTCGGTCGCCAGCAGCCGCGCCAGCCGGGCTCCTCTGCGCGTGGGGGACAGCAGCACGCCGAAGTTGCGGATCGGGCATTCGAGGGGGGTGGAGATTTCCTGGTTCACGTCACTCAGCGTGGCCGCCTGTGCCTACCGTGAACAGTGACGGAGTCGTTGCGTACGGTCACTGTCCGCTGCTTGTCCGGCGCTGTCCGGGCTGTCGGACGCGGTCGTACGGGTAGGGCGTCGTCGAGGCACGGTCGTACGGCGGAGGGGCGGCGGGGATGAGCGTGGACGGCGCGGTGGGGCGGCTCAGGAGCGAGGCGGACGAGCCGGGTTGGGAGGTGGATCCCGACGACGAGTGGGGCGTCGCGGTCATCGCGACCGTCGGGCGGCAGCTGAAGCTGCGGCGGGAGGCGGTGGGGATGCGGGCGGCCGAGTTCGGGGTGGCGGTCGGGTACGGCGAGGACATGGTCTACAAGATCGAGGGCGGGAAGCGGATTCCCCGGCCGGAGTATCTGGACAGGGCGGACGAGGTGCTCGCGGCGGGCGGCCTGCTCTCGGCGATGAAGGAGGACGTACGGCGGGTCCGGTACCCCAAGAAGGTGCGTGATCTGGCGCAGCTGGAGGCGAGGGCGGTGGAGCTCCAGCTCTACGACCCGCTCCACATCCACGGCTTGTTGCAGACACCTGAGTACGCGCGCGGGCTGCTCCGGACGCGTCGCCCGGCGTACAGCGGCGACGAGGTGGAGCGGTTCATCGCCGCGCGCGTCGCACGTAAGACCGTCTTCGAGCGGGACCCGGCGCCCGAACTCAGCTTCGTTCTGGAGGAGTGGACGCTTCGGCGTCCGCTCGGCGGGCGGGCGGTGCTCCGTCAGCAGTTGGAACATCTGCTGGAAGTTGCACAGTTGCGGAACGTCGAGCTTCAGGTGATGCCGATGGATCGTGAGGAGCACGCGGGGGTCGACGGCGGAATCGAGGTGCTGAAGTCCGAGGACGGCTCGGCGGTGGGGCGTTCGCCGGCAGTGGCCAACGGCCGACCGGTGTCCGATGCGAAGCAGCTCCGTATCCTTGAACTGCGGTACGGGATCATCCGGGCGCAGGCGCTCACCCCGCGTGAGTCGACGGCCTTCATCGAACAACTGCTGGGGGAGACATGATCCGCAGGACCTCGGCCGAGGACGCCTCCGGTCTGACGTGGTTCAAGAGCAGTTACAGCAGCGGCAGTGAAGGCGACTCCTGCGTCGAAGTCGCCGTCAGCCCCTCCACCGTCCACATCCGCGACTCCAAGAACACCGCGACCCCCTCCCGCGGCCCCCACCTCACCTTCCCGCCCGCCACCTGGACGGCCTTCCTCTCCCACGCGGCCGCCGCCGGGGAGTGAGGTACGCCCGCGACCTGTTCGCACCGCTGGGAGCGGTCGTGGCTGTGGGCGCGCTGAACGCCACCGGCACGTGGTTGTTCGCCGACGTCTCGGTCGGCGCGTTCCTGGCGGACAGACGGCAGCGGTGGGACCGCCTCTTCGCTGTGGTCTGCGCGCTCTGCGCCTTCGACCGCGACGAGGCGACGGCGATCGCCGACGAGATGGCCTACTTCCGCGACTACGACCTGTCCGCGCCGCTCCTCGTCCTCTGGTCCGCCGGAGTGACGGGGGTCGAGAGCCTGCACGACCCGTCGCCGTCGGTCGTACGCCGCATGTGCCGCATGGCTGCCGACCTCCAACTGACCGAGTTCCTGGACATGCTGGTGGGGGTGGCCCTCGACGCGGGTACGGACGCGGTTACGGGCGCGCCCCAGGTCATCGAGATCCTCACCGCCGCCTGCGACCTGGCGGACCCGGCCGGGAACGTCACCCCCCACCACGTCCACCGCATGTGGCGAGTCGCCCGGCTGCCGTCGGTGCTCCGCCCGGGCTCGTCCACTGCGGACCACGTCAAGGCGGGACTCCGGTCGTACGACGGGACGCTGGAGGAACTGCTCGGCGGCGGTCCGCCGCAGCGTGGCTACCGCTATGTCGGCCCAGCCGAACTCGCCGTGACGGCAGGGCGATCCGCGGCAGCCGGCACCCGGATCGCCTCCGTGACCGACTTCGAGTCGTGGGCCGCTCGGCAGTCACCGGCGGAGCTGGCCGAGCCGTTCACGTACGTCGTCGGTCTCGACGGTCGGCTTCGGCTGGCCCCCCGCCGTAGCGAACACGTGGCCTGCGCGGGCGGCGCGGCCGTGCTCGGCGCCGGGGAGATCACCTTCGTACGCGAGGCGGGGCGGTGGGCGGTGAGCGAGGTCAGCAACCAGTCGACGGGCTACTGCCCCGACGTCACGTCGTGGCCCGCGGTGGCCCGCGCACTCGACGGCGTCCCGCTCCGTCGCCCCGCCGCCTTCACCCACGAGGTGGTGTTCCGCCGCTGCCCGTTCTGCTCGGAGCACAACATCGTCCGGGAGGCCGACTTCGTCTGTGTCTTCTGCGGCGGCGAACTGCCCGAGGCCTGGAACGTGGACGACCTCGGCAGGTCGGCTCGCCCGTGAGGCGTCGAAACGGACCTCCGTCGCCGGAGCCACCACGACCGACCGCCCGCGTACCGGACGACGGAGAAGGACCCCGGGGAAGGACCGGAGAAGGACCCCGGAGTACGCGGACTACTCCGCCTTGTCCCCGCCGCCACCCTGTTGCTGCTGCTGGCCCTCCGGTCGCACCGCGTCCTTCGCCTTCTTCGCGAGGTCGTCGTCCAGTTTCTTGAACTCGCGGACCACGGTGTCGGACATGTCGGCGAGGGAGTCGATCTGCTTGGTGATGTCCTCGCGCCCGTCGTGCCAGTTGGACTCGAAGTCGTCGAGGGCGTCGTAGACCGTGCCGCTGCCGACGTCGTCCTTGTAGGACTCGAACATCTTCTTGGTGTGGTTGAGGCGTTCCTTGATGGAGCGCAGCTTGCGGCCGTAGTCCTCAAGCTCGCTCAGCGGTATGGCGAGATCGCTCTTGCCGTTGCCCACGTGACCGTCCCCCGTTCGCGCGTCTCGTAGTCTGGGCCGCACCGTATATCAGATCATCGGGGGAGGGGTGGCGTACAGCATGGCCCGCTACATGGAGACGCTCACGATCGAGCGCGGCGGCTTCCGGATCAAGGTGCCGGAGTCGTGGTGGGAGTTCGACGTGCGGCCGGAGTCGCGGGACGACTCGATCCGGCGGATGGTGAACGAGCGCATCGCCCAGTACCCGGAGCTGGCGCAGTACCGGGACACGTACGTCGGCTTCCTGCGCAAGTCCGCGGCCGACGCGTGGAAGTCGGGCGCGATGTACTGCGGCTGCATGGCGGAGAGCTTCGGCGGAGACACCCCGATCACCGGTTCGGTCACGGTGTCGCTGGTCGGCGGCCGTACCCGTGAGGGCGCGCCGCTCTCCAACGACCCCGCCGCCATCGCCGCCCAGCTCGCCCCCAAGGAGGCCCACCGGGAGGGCGACTCCTGGCGCAAGGTGACGACCGTCGACATCCCCGGCGTGGGCGCCGCCGCGCGCACCTACGGGATCGAGGACATTCCGGTCCCCGAGGACAGCCTGGGCCGCACCATCCGCGCGGTCCTGATGCAGACCTTCATCCCGGTCCCCGGCCAGGAGGGCAAGGTCGCCCTGGTCGCCGGCAGCAGCCAGGTCCTCGATCTCGCCGACTCCTTCTTCGACATCTTCGACGCGATCACGTCGACGTTCCGGTTCGCGGACTGACCCTTTGCGGGGGGAGACGCGGTGGCAGACCGGCGAGGGTCTGCTGGGGCTCGACGACCCTGCGGAGTGGGACGCCGCGTTCGAGCGCGGCGAGGATCATCTCGGTACGGCGGTGATCGGGCTGGCTCTCAACTGCCCGTTGGAGGAGGCGTCGCCCCGGATCGTGAGGGCGATGAAACTCCCGGACCACGAGGAGCGGGGGTACGCCTGCACGGCGGCGGGCACCGCTGCCCGCCTCAACGGCCGAGTGACCCCGGAACTGTTTGCCGCGCTGCGCGCCGAGGGGCCGGTCGGTACGGCCGAGGACGCGATCGGCGACACACTCACCTTCGTGCCGTTCCGGGACCTGCCACCGTGGTTCAAGCGTCGGTGGGTGTACGTGACGGTGCGCGGCACGCTGGAGTACTGGTGGCTGCGGTATACGGACGCGGTCGAGGACGGTCGGCGGATCCTGCGTGGACGCCGCCCTCGCTGAGGGACTGAAGCGGATTGTTCTGCACCCCCGGGTAAGCGACTTGATCTACTACTCGGACCCGGAACTCACGGCCGAGGAAGTGGTGGACCAGGCTCTGGCCTACCGCCCGATCGCGTTGTGAGCCTGACCCGCCGGGCTTCACCTCGAACGGCCGTTCCTAGTAAGTTCGCGTGTGCACAGGCTTGTTGACGGGGCGTACGCGACGGGGGTTGCGGGGACATGGCGGGGTATCGACCGGCGGACTGGCATCCACTCGACCTGGACAAGGACCCGACCCCCGGTGACCCGCAGCGCGTCCGCACTCTCGCGCAGCAGCTGCACGCCTTCGCCGACGACGTCTCCGACGCGCTCCGCCTGGTCAAGGGCATGGCCGGCGAGGACACGCTCCTGCAGTGGGCGGGCAAGTCGGCCGAGGTGTTCAAGGAGCAGTTCAAGGACGTCCCGAAGAACCTGAAGAAGCTGAAGAAGTCCTACGAGATGTGCGGTGACGCCCTCGCGGACTACTGGCCCAAGCTGGAGCGGGCCCAGGCCCTGGCGGACAAGGCCCTGGCGAAGGCGAAGGAGGCGCAGTCGGACCTGTCCTCCGCCAAGTCCCGCCTCTCGTCGGCCGATTCCTGGGTCACCCGGGCTACGAAGGAAGCGGACAAGTACAAGGACGACCCCACCGGCAGCAAGTCGGACGCCGACAAGCCCGACGAGGGGAAGGTGCGCGCCGCCACACGCGACGTGCAGAGCGCCAAGTCGGCCCACACCAAAGCCCAGTCGGACGTCACCACCGCCCAGAGCGCCCTCGACGCCGCGAAGAAGATGGCCGAGGACGCCCGGAAGATGCGCGACGACGCGGCCGGGGAGGCGAAGCGGAAGATCGACGAGGCGTCGGACGCCGGGATTCCGAACCGGCACTGGTGGCAGGACGTCGGCCACTGGTTCGAGGACAACTGGGACACCATCGTCACCGTCTGCAAGGTCGTCGTGGCCGTGGTCGGTGTCATCGCGATGATCATCGGCGGGCCGATCCTCGGTGCGATCGTGCTGGTCGCCGCGCTCGTCGTCCTCGCGGACACCCTCTACAAATACTCCCAAGGCCAAGCATCCCTGTGGGACGTGGCGTTCGCGGCCATGGACTGCATACCCGGCGGCAAGGGCATCACCAGCCTCGGAAAACTCGCCAAGGGCATGCGGGGACTTGGCAAACTGGGGCTCAAAGGCATGGCCGAGGCCGTGCGTGGGCTCGGAACTCGTGGCCTGACCAGTCTGCGCTCCGGGATGACGGATCTGGTCGCCAGGGGCAAGGCACTCGCAGGGCGTTGCCCGGGCGGCGATCCGATCGACCTGGTGTCGGGCGAGATGCTCATGGTCGCTTCAGATGTGACGTTGCCGGGCATCCTGCCGCTCGAAGTCAAACGGACGCATCTGTCCACCTACAGCTACGGCAGGTGGTTCGGCCCGTCCTGGGCATCGACGCTCGACGAACGACTGGAGGTGGACGACCAGGGGATCGCCTTCGCCTCGGACGACGGAATGCTGCTCGCCTACCCCCGGCCCGTACCTGGCGAACCCGTGTATCCGCTGGAAGGGCCCCGCTGGCCGTTGGAGTGGGACGGAAACCCCGGCGGGCAGATGACCATTACCGATACGGAGACCGGGATCACCCGCGTGTTCCAGCCGGACGGTGCGCCGGGTGCCGACGGCAGCACAGTGTTCTCCCTGCACAGCCGGAGCGACCGCAACGGACATCGCCTCGACATCGAGTACTCGGCTGCCGGGGAGCCGGTGGCCCTGCACCACAGCGGGGGGTACCGCGTCGCGATCGAAACGGAGGCCGGGCGCATCGCAGCGCTGCGACTGGCGGAAGCGACCGGCTCGGACGACGCGACTCTGGTGCGCTACGCCTACCGCGACGGCGACCTGGTCCAGGTGTACAACTCCTCCGGGCTGCCCTTCCGGTACGCCTATGACGACCGGGGGAGGATCACCAGGTGGGAAGACCGGTGCGGTTCCTGGTACGAGTTCGAGTACGACGAAGAGGACCGCTGCGTACGCGGCGCGGGTGCGGACGGTTTCCTCGACTGCCGGCTCACGTACGACCGTGAGGCGCGCCGGACCGTGTACTCCGACTCGTTCGGACACGCCACGGTGCACGAGTACAACGAGCGGCTGCAGCGTACTGCGGTCATCGACGCGCTCGGGAACATCACGCGATACGAATGGGATCGCCGGGACCGGCTCGTAGGGCATACGGACGCGCTGGGCAACAGCACGCGTTATGCCTACGACGCGGCCGGAAACCTGGTCAGCATCACGAGCGCCGACGGCACCACCGCTCGGGCCGAGTTCAATGAGCAGCGCCTTCCAGTGCTGACCGAGGCCGCCGACGGCTCCTGCTGGTCCTACGCCTACGACGACCGTGGCAACCGCACGTCGGTCACCACTCCACTCGCGGAGACGACCCGGTTCGCCTATGACGGCAAGGGAGCGCTGACCGAGATCACCGATCCGGCCGGAGCGGTCACAAGGGTCGAGACCGATGCACGTGGGCTCCCCGTGAAGTCGGTCGACCCCCTGGGCGGCACAGTGCAGCACACACGGGACGCTTTCGGCCGGGTCTCCGAGATCCGGGACGCTCTGGGCAATGTGACCCGCCTGACCTGGAACGTCGAGGGCAAGCCCCTGTCGCGGACCACGCCCGACGGCGGCAGGGAGGTCTGGGAGTGGGACGCCGAGGGGCGTCTCGTGCGCCACACGGATGCCGCCGGCTCCATCACTCGTTTCGGGTACACCCATTTCGATCTTCCTGCCTGGCGGTCCGATGCCGACGGCCGGCAGCGGCATTTCCGCTACGACACGGAACTCAGACTGGTAGGCGTCACGAACGAGCAGGGCCTCAGGTGGGAGTACCGATTCGGCGCCACGGGGCTCCTGGAGTCGGAGACCGACTTCAACGGCCGCACGCTGTTCTATTCGTACGATGCCGCCGGCCGACTCGCCCGGCGCACCAATGGCGCCGGGCAGGTCACGTCCTACGAGCGTGACGCGGTGGGCAGAGTCGTCGGCAAGACCACCGCGGAGTCCTCGACGACGTTCTCCTACACGTCGAGCGGACAGGTGTACCGGGCCCGATGCGGCGATGTCGTCGTGGAGGCGGAGCGCGATCCGCTCGGACGGGTACTGAGCGAGACGACCAACGGCCGAACCATCAGTCACGCCTATGACCGACTGGGCCGCCGCACGGTGCGCAGGACGCCGTCCGGAGCGGAGAGCCGGTGGGAGTACTCGGAGCGGAGTCTGCCGTCGAGGCTTTCGAGCGCCGGCCACGAGATCGTCTTCCGGCACGACGAAGACGGCAAAGAGGTGGTCCGGGACTTCGGCGATTCCCTCCGCTTGGAGCGTCACTGGGACGAATGCCGCCGCATGACGTCCCATGTGCTGCGGGCACCTGACGGCCACGGCCTCGGCGACGAGAGCCGGGTCGTCAGCCGCCGCGACTACATGTACGGAATCGGTGACCGACTGACCGAAACACGCGACCTCCACGGTGGCCGGCAGCAGTTCCGGCACGACGAGCGCGGTCGCGTCGTGGCGGTCGACGGTGACTCCTGGCAAGAACGCTACGCGTACGATGCCGCGGGCAACCCGACGTCCTCGTCCTCGTCACCCACGGGCCGGGCGGACGGGGAGAAGGCCCGGCACACGTATGCCGGGAACCAGGTTCGTCGCGCGGGCAGGAGGTCGTACTCGTACGACGGCCAGGGCCGGGTCACCCGACTGGTGCAGCGGACACTGTCCGGGGGCCGCCGGGCGTGGTCGTTCAGCTGGGACGCGGACGACCGGCTCACCGGCATGACCGGCCCAGACGGTCGTCGCTGGAGCTATGACTACGACCCGTTCGGACGCCGCACGGAGAAGCGGTGCCACGCCGAGGACGGGCAGGTCATCGAGCGGACCGTCTTCACCTGGGAGGGCCAGCGCCTGGCCGAGCAGTCCCGCTGGAGCGACGCGGGCGAGCACACGGTCACGTGGGAGTACGAACCAGGTACGCACCGACCGATGGCACAGGCGGAGCGGACGCGGTCGCGCGAGCTGCCTCAGGAGGAAGTCGACGAGCGGTTCTTCGCCATCGTCACGGACGTCGTCGGCACGCCTGTCGAACTGATCGGTCTCGACGGCACGGTGCGGTGGCGGGGCGGATCCGGTCTCTGGGGCGACGAACGGGCCCTCGACACGGCCGCGGCGGGCGGGCTGTCGTGCCCGCTCCGCTTCCCCGGGCAGTACGCGGACGAGGAAAGCGGCCTGCACTACAACTTCCACCGCTACTACGACCCGCACAGTGTCCGCTTTCTGACTCCCGACCCGCTCGGGCTCCATGCAGGGCCCGACCACTACGCCTACGTCTCCAATCCCCATCTCTGGGTCGATCCGCTCGGCCTGCAGCGGTGCCCGACGTTCGTGGGCATCCAGTGGATGACCGACAAAATGCTGCAACGCGTTTCATTCCGCTACCAACGGTTCGTCACGCACACGGACTACGAGCAGGTGTGGCGCCTCGGAGACGGTCGTGAGGTACACGTGGACGGTGGTCCCACCGCGGACGGCTTCATCGTCGAGGCGAAGTGGACCGGTGGTGACCATCCGGGTGAGTGGGCGGCGTCTCAGTACAATCCTGCGCATCGTCACTACGACGAGGACCGGATCACCAGTCAGGCAGAGAAGCTCCTGGCGCTGAACGAAGGACTGGGCGGCAAGGGGGTGCGGTATGCCACTTCCCACCCGGAAGGAGCCGAGCACCTCCGGGATCTTTTCAGCAGCAAGTTCCCAGACGAATTCGCCGATGGAAGGCTGAACGTCTTCCACGTGCCGGGAAACGGAATGGATTGAGGCGTGGACGAGGTCGTTGCAGTTCTGGAACTCCTGGCCGACGACGAGGCCCTGACGGGTGAGGGGATCGTTGCCGTCCTGGAACGGCTGGGCTGGGGCGTGGCGCGCCAGGTGCCGGGTGCCGCGTTCGCCCGTGTCTGGCGCAAGAACGACCTCCTGGCGGGTATCGAGGGGGACGCCCCGCAGGTGCGCCTCGCTGTCACCCTGTGGGAGCGCGAGGTCGACGAGGAGGCCGGCTTCGACGCGCTGGAAGCGCTGTACGACGAGTCCGCGCAGGTGGTCGGACGGATCGCACATGAGGTGGAGACCGGTGTCCTTGCCGGGCGCCTCGTCCGACCGGACGGTGGCCGGACGCAGGGCATCGACTACATCGAGCAGCGGGCCTGGGTCCTGGGCCGCCGGTCGCTGCTCGTCGGTGCGGTCCAGGACGACACGGAACTCCCGGTGAGGGTCGACGCCGTCGTTTCATGAACCCGGGCGTGCGGTGAGTACCGGCGCGATGTCTGATGTGCCGCAGCGGAATCCGGCGGTGTACCGGCTCCTGCCGAGCACGGCCGATTTCCAGCTCCTCCACTTCGGAGACGACGTTGTGGACCTCCTGCGCCGGCAGCGCGGTGGCTCCGAGTCAGCGCAGGGTCGGCGCCCCGCCCCCTTCGGCCCGCGTCAGCGTGACTCCGGTCAGGCCGCGCAGTCGGCGCTCCGCGAGGGCCGCGAGATGGTCGGGGGCCGGCGGGGTGCAGCCCAGGCCGATGGCGTAGCGGACCGGGTTCGTGGTGAACGGGCGGGGCCAGGCGTGGCAGTCGGGGACCGACGTGGAGAGGTCGGTGAGGAGGGCTCGCATCCTGCCCCGCACCCGGCCCTCGTCCGCGTCCGGGCCCACCGTCAGGACCGCCCAGGCCGCGTGGCGGCGGTGCAGCGGCGGCGGGGCGAGGAGTTCGGCCCGGGGGTAGGGGTCCGTGGTTCCTTCCAGCAACTCCCAGGCGCGGAACAGCTCCTGGGCCACCAGGTCACGCATGCCCGCCGTCACCTGGTCGGTGCAGGGGCGTACGGGGTCGGAGGGGGTCGTGACGGTGAGGGGGAGGAGAGGCGGGGTTCGGTCGGTTGTCCTGCCTACCGGTTCCCGCCAGTCCCAGGCCGCCCACGTCGCGAAGAAGTGCCGTAGGAGATCGCCCGGCGCGAGGTCGCCGGCCTCGGCCGTGGTGCGGGCGGCCAGGACGGACCAGGCCAGGCCCGGCAGGCCTCCGAACGGCGCCGAGTCCAGGCCCCGGGCCTTCGCCCATGCCTTGACCCGCGTGGCCAGCCGGGCGAAGGCAGGCCCGTGCCCGCCCACCGAGGCCAGCACCGCGTCGGCGTCGCTCACGGCGCTGAGCGCGAGCGCGGCCGCCTCGCCCAGCTCGGCCCGGCGGGTGACCGCCTCGGCGGGGTCCGTCGAGCCCGTGGTGACCACGGCCAGGTCCACGTCGAGCCCGTTGATCCGCAGCCGCAGACCGGGTACGCGGGCCCCGACCACCTCCCGCACGTCCGTCGCCTCGGGGAGAGCGGCGGCCAACCGCGCCCGTACGGCGGGGAGTCCGACCGTGCCGGGCAGTACCGCGACCAGGTCCAGGTCCGCACCGGGCAGTGCGCAGCCCATGCGCCGGGAGCCGACGACATGGACGACACCGTCGGAGAACGCCTTCTCGATGCGGTGGGTGGTCTCCTCGGCAACCCCTGCCAGGTCCTGGGCCACGCCCTGCGCCGCCTCCTCCGCCCACCGCACCTCGCCCGTTCCCAGCGTCACCGTGGCCCGCACCCGCATCGGCTCGTGCCCGCGCCGCGAGAGCAGGGCCAGCTCGCCGACCCTGACCGGCATCGGGGCGAGCCGGGCCGCGCAGGCGTCGGCCAGGGTGTTCGGGTCGGTGGTGCGGCCCAGGCTCAGGTGCGGGGTGAAGCCCGGGTGCCGGCCGCCGCAGCGGGGGAAGTGGCGCAGGAGCGTGCGGTACAGGTCGGCCCAGGGCTCCTCACCCGCGGCGGTGGGGTCGAGCCAGACGGTCGCGTCGTCCCGGTGCCCGAACCACTGCACCCCCTCCAGCCGGGCGTCGAAGGGAGCGGTGGCGGCCGTCGCGAGCACCGCCGCCGCCCGCTCGAAGGCGTGTTCCGGTACGAATCCGAAGAGCAGGTTCACATGCGGGGGCCAGCGGCGGATCTGCGGGTCGTGGTCCCGGCGGATCTCCTGCAGCGGGGCCCACAACTCCTCGGGCGGCAGCCACGCCAGCGCCGTCCGGGGCGTCGGTCCTTCGGCAAGGGTCTCCAGGGCGTCCGCCTCCGGAGCGCCCACCGCGAGCTCGGCAAGGACACCGTAGTGGTCGGAGATGTACGTCCCCTCCGCCGACGGCACGTCCCCGCGGAGTTCGGCGTGCCGTACCCGCAGCCCCTCGCCGCGCAGCAGCACCCGGTCCAGCCGCGAGGCCCGGCCCGTCAGCGACGAGATCGCGGCCAGCGGATTGCCGCCCGGGTCGAAGGTCGGGGTCGTGTCGTCGGCGCCGTGCACCTCGCTCCACGCGTCCCGCAGGCCCAGCGTCAGCTGCGGTGTGCCGCCGCCGTCGTTGAAGTCGCCCATCAGGAGCAGATCGGCGTCCACGCCCGCCAGGCCCTCGGCGACGCGGGTGAGTTCCGCCGTGCGCCGGTCGGCGCCGTTCTCCGAGTGGTCGCTGCTCAGATGGGTCGCCGCGATGACCACGGGCCGTCCGCCCGCCGCCACGACGAGGGCGGTCACCGCCTTGTGCGGGCCCAGTTCGTGGTGCGCGGCCTCGATGACGGGGAGCCGGCTCAGGAGCAGCAGACCGCACGCGTCGACGTCCCGCCCACGCGGGTCCGTGCCCAGGGTCCAGCCCGTCCGCACCCACTCCTCGCCCAGCAGCAGGGCGAGGAGTTCCGCCTCGACCTCCTGCAGCGCGATCACGTCCACGTCCGTGTCGCGCAGGGCCCGTGACAGGAGAGGTCTGCGCCTGGCGGTGTCGATGCGGTCGGCGTCGTACCGGTCCCAGAGCGTGTTCCAGGTCAGTACCCGCACACCCCCGGATGCCCGCACACCGCCGGACGTGTCCCCGCGCCGCGAGGGCACGGGCGTCCAGTCCGCGCCGTCCCACGCGTACGGCGTACGGGCCGTGAAGAACGGCGCCCGGAGCAGCCGGGCCTCGCGGACCCGTCCCGCCTGCGTCGCGTCGATCCGGTCCGCCCCCGTGGCCCGGTCCCACACCACCTCGCCGTCGGCCTCGATGAACAGCACCCGGTGCCAGGGGATCTCGCCCCCGGGCACGAACGCGGGCAGCGGGACACGCTTGGGCGCGGCGCCGCGCTGGAGGACGCCGAGGACGAAGCGGGCCGGGTCGAAGCGCGCGTCCCAGCGCACCCGGTGGTAGATCTCCTCGCTCGTACGCACGCGTCAGACCTCTTCCTCGACGGTCCCGGCCGCCCCGATGTACCAGGTGCGATGAGCGTCGCCGGGATACGGCGGGACGAAGCGCCGCAGCTGGCCGGTGAGCACGTCGGGCGGCACCGGGTGCTCGCGGCGGGCGTTGCGCCGTACCAGTTCGTCCTCGTCGACCAGCACCACGGCGTGTGTGATCAAGGCGTCACGGCGGTGGGCGATCCCGTGTACCAGCGAGCGCTGCTGCTTGGTGAGGGACGTGGCGTCCCACACCACGGTCCCGCCGCCGGCCAGGGCCCGGTCCAGCCGGCCGAGCCCCTCGCGGAGGACCTCGCCGTTGGCCCGCTGGTCGGCGCGTGAGCCGCGTGCCTCGCGCAGGTCGTCCAGGGAGACGTACGCGTCCACGCCCGGGAGCCCCCGTGCGAAGGTGCTCTTGCCGCTGCCGGCCGGACCGACCGTCTGGACCAGCTTCGGGAACGCGCCGGACCGCCAGCGCCAGGTCGCGGCGACGGCCTCGTCGGCACCGCCGATGCGCCCCAGCGCGTACGCCTCCCGGGCCTCGGCCCGGCACCGGGCGGCCGTGTCGGCCGGCAGCCCGGCGAACGCCTCCCGCAGCCCGGGGGGCCGCACGTCCTCGGCGTGCAGCGCCGACCACTCCACCTGTTCGCGCACCGCGTCCGTGTGCGCGGTGGCCCGGGCCACCGCATGCAGCAGACCCAGGTCGGCGGCGTACGACAGGCGCACCAGACCGGCCCGCCGGTCCTCGTCCGGATACGGCCGGTGCAGCGCCGGGTACAGCCCCACGAGGTCGGCGACCCGGCGGGCGAGCGGTACGCCCGCCACCGTGGCGAGCCGCGCCGCCAGCCGCCCCCGCCGCACCCCGTGCAGCAGCGCGGCCAGGACGCCGGCCAGCAGGTCGTCCCCGGACCGCCCCGCCGGATCGAAGCGGCCGACGGCCCGTGCGTCCCCCTCGCCGGGCAGCCCCACGGCCTCCTCCAGCGCCCGCACGTCGACGGCCGCTCCCGATCGCACCGCCCACAGGGCCGCCCCGGCCCCGAGCCCGTTCTCGACGACGGCCGCGTGCATCCAGTGCGTGTCCGTCCGCACATGTCCCGCCCGCACCCACTTGGCCACGCGCTCCCCGAACTCCTGCGCGTCGAACCCGTCCGCGACCCGGACCACGTATCCCTCCTGGCGCCCGGGATCCAGCCGCAGAGCGCGCAGCGCCCGCTCGTCGAACACGCCTCGCCACAGCACCCGGGGAACGGGAACGCCGAGCCCGCGCAGGAAGACCACCGTCCGGTCCCACCCCAGGCAGCGGCCCTCTCCGTCCCACACGGAGAAGCCGTAGAAATAGCTCTCCAGGTCGTCGTACGCGATCGAGTGCCGGGCGAACACGTTCTCCCCGCACACCCGCCACCCCTCCGGGACGGCGTGGCCGATCCGGGCCTGGAGTGCCTTGACCCAGGTGCGGGAGGGATGGTGGGCCGAGTCCAGGGAACGGGCGTGCAGGCCGTCGGTGTAAAGGGTGGTGTTCTCGCCGTCGAGCTTCTCGGTCACGACGACCTCGCGGCCACGCAGGCCGGACAGGTCGGTGACCCGGAGGTCGTCGGAGGTCGCGCCGGGCGACCAGGGCAGATGCCGGGTCCGTGGATAGTGCGTACGCATGGTGAGCGTCCCCCGTGACAGCTGTCGTGCCTGTTCAGCGTAGGGGTGCGGGGTGGCGGCGGGCGAGCGGATTACGGTGCGGCCGGGACCGGCCGAGGCCCTCGGGAACGCCGCTGCGGAGGGCCCCGGTTTGACCTGCGTCACTCCGGGGGTATGCTCCCCGGCCCGATTGGCCAGCCCCCCGCCCTCTGTGGCAGACTGTCGGAGTTGCTCGGTCGAGTGTTGATGCTGCGCGCCTCCCGCCGGGAGGACCGGAAGCGAGTCCCACAGTACTCGTCGTCCTAACTGCCACCACGGCAGCACTGGGGCGGACGTACGGGAATCTTCCGGGAAGTGCGGTGCGGCACCGGCCAGGCACCCGGTGGGCCTTTCGCCCCCGGCTTGCGGTTCCGGAAGGGCCGTGTGCATTCCCCGCAGGGATGTTCGAACAAGGGGCATCTGTGTCAGCGGGAGCGCGACACGCCCGACCGCGTGGGTCGGAGAAGGATGGCGGAACCGCCGGGTTCCAGAGCGTGCAGAGACAGGACTACTGAGTAGCCATGGCGGGACAGAAGATCCGCATCCGGCTCAAGGCCTACGACCACGAGGTCATCGACTCCTCGGCGAAGAAGATCGTCGAGACGGTGACCCGCACTGGTG
This sequence comes from Streptomyces sp. NPDC013157, assembly GCF_042899865.1. NCBI lineage: Bacteria > Bacillati > Actinomycetota > Actinomycetes > Kitasatosporales > Streptomycetaceae > Streptomyces > Streptomyces sp. NPDC013157. Next base: position 336,835 of record NZ_JBIBAK010000011.1, read on the forward strand.
CGTCGGTCGCGGGCCCGGTGCCGCTGCCCACTGAGAAGAACGTGTACTGCGTCATCAAGTCGCCGCACAAGTACAAGGACTCGCGCGAGCACTTCGAGATGCGCACCCACAAGCGCCTGATCGACATCCTCGACCCGACCCCCAAGACCGTTGACTCTCTGATGCGACTCGACCTCCCGGCCGGTGTCGACATCGAGATCAAGCTCTGAGGCCGGTGATCTGAGAATGGCTAAGCAGATCAAGGGCATCCTGGGCGAGAAGCTCGGCATGACGCAGGTGTGGGACGAGAACAACCGTGTTGTTCCGGTCACCGTCGTCAAGGCCGGCCCCAACGTCGTCACCCAGGTCCGTACCAACGACGTCGACGGCTACGAGTCGGTCCAGATCGCCTTCGGCGAGATCGACCCGCGCAAGGTGAACAAGCCCCTCAAGGGCCACTTCGCGAAGGCCGACGTCACCCCCCGTCGCCACCTCGTCGAGATCCGGACGGCCGACGCCGCCGAGTACACGCTCGGTCAGGAAGTCACCGCCGAGGTCTTCGAGGCCGGCGTGAAGGTCGACGTCACCGGCAAGAGCAAGGGCAAGGGCTTCGCCGGTGTCATGAAGCGTCACAACTTCAAGGGCCTCGGCGCCGGTCACGGCACCCAGCGCAAGCACCGCTCGCCCGGTTCCATCGGTGGCTGCGCCACCCCGGGCCGCGTGTTCAAGGGCCTCCGCATGGCGGGTCGCATGGGCAACGAGCGTGTCACCACCCAGAACCTGACCGTCCACGCCGTTGACGCGGAGAAGGGTCTGCTGCTCATCAAGGGCGCGGTTCCCGGTCCGAACGGCGGCCTCGTCCTGGTCCGCACCGCGGCCAAGGGGGCCTGAGGTAACCGATGAGCACTGTTGACATCCTTTCGCCTGCCGGCGAGAAGACCGGTAGCGTCGAGCTCCCCGCGGAGATCTTCGGCGTGGAGAAGGTCAGCATCCCGCTGATCCACCAGGTCGTCGTCGCGCAGAACGCGGCCGCCCGCCAGGGCACGCACAAGACGAAGACCCGTGGCGAGGTCCGTGGTGGTGGCAAGAAGCCTTACCGCCAGAAGGGCACCGGCCGCGCCCGTCAGGGCTCGACCCGCGCGCCGCAGTTCGCCGGCGGTGGCGTCGTCCACGGCCCGCAGCCGCGTGACTACTCGCAGCGCACCCCCAAGAAGATGAAGGCTGCCGCTCTGCGTCACGCCCTCACCGACCGGGCGCGTCACAACCGCATCCACGTCGTCACCGGCGTGGTCGAGGGCGAGACCCCCAGCACCAAGGCCGCCAAGTCGCTGTTCGGCAAGATCTCGGAGCGCAAGAACCTGCTCCTGGTCGTCGACCGCGCCGACGAGGCCGCGTGGCTCTCCGCCCGCAACCTGCCCCAGGTCCACATCCTGGAGCCGGGCCAGCTGAACACGTACGACGTGATCGTCTCGGACGACGTGGTCTTCACCCAGGCCGCTCTCGAGTCCTTCGTCGCCGGCCCGAAGGCCAACGACACCGAAGGGACCGAGGTCTGATGGCTATCCGTCACCCGAGCATCGCCTCGAAGGCCGCCAAGGCGGCCAAGGCCGCGCGCGTCGCCAAGGCGCGCCGCCACGAGGCCGAGGGCAAGAACACCGTCGAGACGCCGCTCAGCAAGTCGTACACGGACCCCCGTGACGTGCTGCTGAAGCCGGTCGTCTCGGAGAAGAGCTACGCGCTCCTGGACGAGAACAAGTACACGTTCGTCGTCGCCCCGGGCGCCAACAAGACCCAGATCAAGCAGGCCGTCCAGGCGGTCTTCTCGGTCAAGGTCACCGGGGTCAACACCCTCAACCGCCAGGGCAAGCGCAAGCGCACCAAGACCGGTTTCGGTCAGCGCGCGGGCTCCAAGCGCGCGATCGTGACCCTCGCTGAGGGCGACCGTATCGACATCTTCGGCGGTCCGACCGCGTAAGCGGGTCGGATCGTCCGATATCGGACGAGGACTGAGAAATGGGAATCCGCAAGTACAAGCCGACTACGCCGGGCCGTCGTGGCGCCAGCGTCGCCGACTTCGTCGAGGTCACGCGGTCCACGCCGGAGAAGTCGCTGGTCCGCCCCCTGCACAGCAAGGGCGGCCGTAACAACGCCGGTCGTGTGACCGTTCGCCACCAGGGTGGCGGACACAAGCGCGCCTACCGAGTGATCGACTTCCGTCGTCACGACAAGGACGGCGTGCCGGCGAAGGTCGCGCACATCGAGTACGACCCCAACCGCACCGCGCGCATCGCGCTGCTGCACTACGCGGACGGCGAGAAGCGCTACATCCTCGCCCCGCGCAACCTGCAGCAGGGCGACACCGTGGAGAACGGTCCCGGGGCCGACATCAAGCCGGGCAACAACCTGGCCCTCCGCAACATCCCGGTCGGTACCACGGTCCACGCGATCGAGCTCCGTCCCGGTGGTGGCGCCAAGTTCGCCCGTTCCGCGGGTGCCTCGGTGCAGCTGCTCGCCCGTGAGGGCGCCATGGCGACCCTCCGTATGCCGTCCGGCGAGATCCGCATGGTGGACGCGCGCTGCCGCGCCACCGTCGGTGAGGTCGGCAACGCCGAGCAGTCGAACATCAACTGGGGCAAGGCCGGCCGCAAGCGGTGGCTGGGCGTCCGCCCGACCGTCCGTGGTGTCGTCATGAACCCGGTCGACCACCCGCACGGTGGTGGTGAGGGCCGGACCTCCGGTGGCCGTCACCCCGTGTCCCCGTGGGGCAAGAAGGAAGGCCGTACTCGTTCGCCCAAGAAGGCGTCGAACAAGTACATCGTCCGCCGCCGCAAGACGAACAAGAAGCGCTAGGAGCGGGTTTAGATGCCGCGCAGTCTCAAGAAGGGGCCCTTCGTCGACGACCACCTGATCAAGAAGGTGGACGCCCAGAACGAAGCCGGCACCAAGAACGTCATCAAGACCTGGTCCCGTCGCTCCATGATCGTGCCGGCCATGCTCGGCCACACGCTTGCGGTGCACAACGGCAAGACCCACATCCCGGTGTTCGTCACCGAGTCGATGGTCGGCCACAAGCTCGGCGAGTTCTCGCCGACGCGCACCTTCCGGGGTCACGTCAAGGAAGACCGGAAGTCGAAGCGCCGCTAGTAGCGGATCGCATTCAGACACGTAAGTAACTGAGAGGGACAACCATGGAAGCCAGGGCCCAGGCGCGGTACATCCGCGTTACGCCCATGAAGGCCCGCCGCGTGGTGGACCTTATCCGTGGCATGGATGCCACGGAGGCTCAGGCTGTTCTGCGATTCGCTCCGCAGGCAGCCTCCGTGCCGGTCGGCAAGGTGCTCGACAGCGCCATCGCCAACGCCGCGCACAACTACGACCACACCGACGCCGACAGCCTCTTCATCTCCGAGGCCTACGTCGACGAGGGCCCGACCCTGAAGCGGTTCCGGCCGCGCGCCCAGGGCCGTGCCTACCGGATCCGCAAGCGGACCAGCCACATCACCGTGGTCGTCAGCAGCAAGGAAGGAACCCGGTAATGGGCCAGAAGGTTAACCCGCATGGGTTCCGGCTCGGTGTCACCACGGACTTCAAGTCCCGGTGGTACGCCGACAAGCTGTACAAGGACTACGTCAAGGAAGACGTCGCCATCCGTCGGATGATGACGTCCGGCATGGAGCGCGCCGGCATCTCCAAGGTCGAGATCGAGCGCACCCGTGACCGCGTCCGTGTGGACATCCACACCGCGCGTCCGGGCATCGTCATCGGCCGCCGTGGCGCCGAGGCCGACCGCATCCGCGGCGACCTCGAGAAGCTCACGGGCAAGCAGGTCCAGCTGAACATCCTCGAGGTCAAGAACCCCGAGACGGACGCTCAGCTGGTTGCCCAGGCCGTTGCCGAGCAGCTCTCCTCCCGCGTCTCCTTCCGCCGTGCCATGCGCAAGAGCATGCAGTCGGCGATGAAGGCCGGCGCCAAGGGCATCAAGATCCAGTGCGGCGGCCGCCTCGGCGGCGCCGAGATGTCCCGCTCGGAGTTCTACCGCGAGGGCCGCGTGCCCCTGCACACGCTCCGCGCGAACGTGGACTACGGCTTCTTCGAGGCCAAGACGACCTTCGGCCGTATCGGTGTGAAGGTCTGGATCTACAAGGGCGACGTCAAGAACATCGCCGAGGTCCGCGCCGAGAACGCCGCTGCCCGCGCCGGCAACCGCCCGGCCCGTGGTGGTGGCGCTGGTGACCGCCCGGCCCGTGGTGGCCGTGGTGGCGAGCGGCGCGGTCGCAAGCCGCAGCAGGCTCCCGCTGCCGAGGCCCCCCAGGCCGAGGCCGCCGCCGCTCCGGCTGCTGAGAGCACCGGAACGGAGGCCTGACCGACATGCTGATCCCCCGTAGGGTCAAGCACCGCAAGCAGCACCACCCGAAGCGTCGCGGTGAGGCCAAGGGCGGTACGACGGTCGCGTTCGGCGAGTACGGCATTCAGGCCCTCACGCCGGCGTACGTGACCAACCGCCAGATCGAGGCGGCCCGTATCGCGATGACCCGCCACATCAAGCGTGGCGGCAAGGTCTGGATCAACATCTACCCGGACCGCCCGCTCACGAAGAAGCCCGCCGAGACCCGCATGGGTTCCGGTAAGGGTTCTCCGGAGTGGTGGATCGCGAACGTGCACCCGGGCCGGGTCATGTTCGAGCTGTCCTACCCCAACGAGAAGATCGCCCGTGAGGCCCTGACTCGCGCAGCCCACAAGCTGCCGATGAAGTGCCGGATCGTCAAGCGCGAGGCAGGTGAAGCGTGATGTCGGCCGGTACCAAGGCGTCCGAGCTGCGCGAGCTGGGCAACGAGGAGCTTCTGGGCAAGCTCCGCGAGGCCAAGGAAGAGCTGTTCAACCTCCGCTTCCAGGCGGCCACGGGTCAGCTCGAGAACCACGGCCGTCTGAAGGCGGTCCGCAAGGACATCGCGCGGATCTACACCCTGATGCGCGAGCGTGAGCTGGGCATCGAAACGGTGGAGAACGCCTGATGAGCGAGAGCAATGTGACTGAGAAGACCGAGGCGCGCGACAGCTTCCGCAAGACCCGTGAGGGTCTCGTCGTCAGCGACAAGATGGACAAGACCGTCGTCGTCGCCGTCGAGGACCGCGTCAAGCACGCCCTGTACGGCAAGGTCATCCGCCGTACGAACAAGCTCAAGGCGCACGACGAGCAGAACGCCGCGGGCGTCGGCGACCGTGTCCTCCTCATGGAGACCCGGCCGCTGTCCGCGACGAAGCGCTGGCGCGTCGTCGAGATCCTCGAGAAGGCCAAGTAAGTCTCCTGCGGGGCATCCCTCGCAGGACAGTTCCGCCAGGCTCGGCAGGGGCCCTCGTCACTGAGGCCCCTGCCGGGAACCGGCAGACAAACAGGAGATAGACGTGATCCAGCAGGAGTCGCGACTGCGCGTCGCCGACAACACTGGTGCGAAGGAGATCCTTTGCATCCGTGTGCTCGGTGGCTCCGGTCGCCGCTACGCGGGCATCGGTGACGTCATCGTCGCCACCGTCAAGGACGCGATCCCCGGTGGCAACGTGAAGAAGGGTGACGTCGTCAAGGCGGTCATCGTTCGCACCGTCAAGGAGCGCCGCCGTCCGGACGGCTCGTACATCCGCTTCGACGAGAACGCCGCCGTCATTCTGAAGAACGACGGCGACCCTCGCGGCACCCGCATCTTCGGCCCGGTCGGCCGTGAGCTGCGCGAGAAGAAGTTCATGAAGATCATCTCGCTCGCGCCGGAGGTGCTGTAAGCATGAAGATCAAGAAGGGCGACCTGGTCCAGGTCATCACCGGTAAGGACAAGGGCAAGCAGGGCAAGGTCATTGCCGCTTACCCGCGCGACGAGCGTGTCCTGGTCGAGGGTGTCAACCGGGTCAAGAAGCACACCAAGGCCGGTCCGACCGCTCGCGGTTCGCAGGCCGGCGGCATCGTCACGACCGAGGCGCCGATCCACGTCTCCAACGTCCAGCTGGTCGTTGAGAAGGACGGCAACAAGGTCGTCACGCGTGTCGGTTACCGCTTCGACGACGAAGGCAACAAGATCCGCGTTGCCAAGCGGACGGGTGAGGACATCTGATGGCTACCACCACTGCTCCGCGTCTGAAGCTGAAGTACCGCGAGGAGATCGCGGGCAAGCTGCGTGACGAGTTCAAGTACGAGAACGTCATGCAGATCCCCGGCCTCGTCAAGATCGTGGTCAACATGGGTGTCGGCGACGCCGCCCGTGACTCGAAGCTGATCGAGGGCGCGATCCGCGACCTGACCACCATCACCGGTCAGAAGCCGGCCGTCACCAAGGCCCGCAAGTCCATCGCGCAGTTCAAGCTGCGTGAGGGTCAGCCGATCGGTGCCCACGTCACGCTCCGTGGCGACCGCATGTGGGAGTTCCTGGACCGCACCCTGTCGCTCGCGCTGCCGCGCATCCGCGACTTCCGTGGTCTGTCCCCCAAGCAGTTCGACGGCCGTGGCAACTACACCTTCGGTCTCACGGAGCAGGTCATGTTCCACGAGATCGACCAGGACAAGATCGACCGTACCCGGGGTATGGACATCACCGTGGTGACCACGGCGACCAACGACGCTGAGGGCCGCGCGCTCCTTCGTCACCTCGGCTTCCCGTTCAAGGAGGCGTGAGCGAGATGGCGAAGAAGGCTCTGATTGCCAAGGCCGCCCGCAAGCCCAAGTTCGGTGTGCGTGGCTACACGCGCTGCCAGCGCTGCGGCCGTCCGCACTCCGTGTACCGCAAGTTCGGCCTGTGCCGCGTGTGCCTTCGTGAGATGGCTCACCGTGGCGAGCTGCCGGGCGTGACCAAGAGCTCCTGGTAATCCCGACTTTTAGGGATTCCTGAAGCTCTCGGTAAGCAATGGGCGTGTCAGGCGCCCGCCCCTTCATGGCTTAGGCTTGGAGGGTTGGGCGCCTGACGGTCGCCCGTACGACTTACTACGCCGTAGGTCCACCGCGCCGCACCCGTCCCGTCTCGGATCGGGGAGAGGGATGGCGCACCAGGAAACCCCGGCGAGAGAGGCCGAAGGCCAATTCATGACCATGACTGATCCGATCGCAGACATGCTTACGCGTCTGCGGAACGCGAACTCGGCATACCACGACTCCGTGACGATGCCGGCGTCCAAGATCAAGTCTCACATCGCGGAGATCCTCCAGCAGGAGGGCTTCATCACGGGCTGGAAGGTCGAGGACGCCGAGGTCGGCAAGAACCTCGTCCTGGACCTGAAGTTCGGTCCCAACCGTGAGCGCTCCATCGCGGGCATCAAGCGGATCTCCAAGCCCGGTCTCCGGGTGTACGCGAAGTCCACCAACCTGCCGAAGGTGCTCGGCGGCCTGGGCGTGGCGATCATCTCCACGTCGCACGGGCTCCTCACCGACAAGCAGGCCGGCAAGAAGGGCGTAGGCGGAGAAGTCCTCGCCTACGTCTGGTAGCAGAAGGGAACGGAGGAAACAGCTATGTCGCGCATCGGCAAGCTCCCCATCGCGGTTCCCGCCGGCGTGGACGTCACCATCGACGGCCGCACGGTGAAGGTCAAGGGCCCCAAGGGCGAGCTGACCCACACCATCGTGGCTCCGATCGACATCGCCAAGGGCGAGGACGGCACTCTCGCGGTGACCCGCCCCAACGACGAGCGTCAGAGCAAGGCCCTGCACGGCCTGTCCCGCACGCTGGTGGCGAACATGATCACCGGCGTGACCCAGGGTTACGTGAAGAAGCTCGAAATCAGCGGTGTCGGTTACCGCGTGACCGCCAAGGGCTCGAACCTCGAGTTCGCGCTCGGTTACAGCCACCCGATCCTGGTCGAGGCCCCCGAGGGCATCACCTTCAAGGTCGAGGCTCCGACCCGTTTCTCGGTCGAGGGCATCGACAAGCAGAAGGTCGGCGAGGTCGCGGCCAACATCCGCAAGCTGCGCAAGCCCGACCCGTACAAGGCCAAGGGCGTCAAGTACGAGGGCGAAGTCATCCGCCGCAAGGTCGGAAAGGCGGGTAAGTAAGCCATGGCATACGGGCAGAAGATCCTCAAGGGCGACGCCTACAAGCGCGCCGCGATCAAGCGCCGTCACATCCGGATCCGCAAGCGGATCGCCGGTACGGCGGAGCGTCCCCGTCTGGTCGTGACCCGCTCCAACCGCCACATCGTGGCGCAGGTGATCGACGACCTGAAGGGCCACACCCTGGCCTCCGCGTCCACGCTGGACGCGTCGGTCCGTGGTGGCGAGGGCGACAAGTCCGCGCAGGCCAAGCAGGTCGGCGCCCTGGTCGCCGAGCGTGCCAAGGCCGCCGGTGTCGAGGCCGTGGTGTTCGACCGTGGTGGCAACCAGTACGCCGGGCGCATCGCCGCCCTGGCGGACGCCGCCCGCGAGGCCGGGCTCAAGTTCTGAGCCGCTTGTAGCTAGCGGAAAGAGAGAGGTAATCCAATGGCTGGACCCCAGCGCCGCGGCAGCGGTGCCGGTGGCGGCGAGCGGCGGGACCGGAAGGGCCGTGACGGCGGCGCTGCTGCCGCCGAGAAGACCGCGTACGTTGAGCGCGTCGTCGCGATCAACCGCGTCGCCAAGGTTGTGAAGGGTGGTCGTCGCTTCAGCTTCACCGCGCTGGTCGTGGTGGGCGACGGTGACGGCACCGTGGGTGTCGGTTACGGCAAGGCCAAGGAGGTGCCGGCCGCCATCGCCAAGGGCGTTGAGGAGGCCAAGAAGCACTTCTTCAAGGTCCCGCGTATCCAGGGCACCATCCCGCACCCGATCCAGGGTGAGAAGGCTGCCGGCGTCGTTCTCCTCAAGCCGGCCTCGCCGGGTACCGGTGTTATCGCCGGTGGTCCCGTGCGTGCCGTCCTGGAGTGCGCCGGTATCCACGACGTGCTGTCGAAGTCGCTCGGCTCCGACAACGCGATCAACATCGTGCACGCGACCGTGGAGGCCCTGAAGGGCCTGCAGCGTCCCGAGGAGATCGCGGCCCGCCGCGGTCTGCCCCTCGAGGACGTCGCCCCCGCGGCTCTGCTCCGTGCGCGTGCCGGGGCGGGTGCGTGATGGCTCAGCTGAAGATCACGCAGGTCAAGTCCTACATCGGCAGCAAGCAGAACCACCGTGACACCCTGCGCTCCCTTGGTCTCAAGGGCATCAACACGCAGGTCGTCAAGGAGGACCGCCCCGAGTTCCGCGGCATGGTGCACACCGTCCGCCACCTCGTGACGGTCGAGGAGGTCGACTGATCATGGCGGAGCAGAACCCGCTCAAGATCCACAACCTCCGTCCGGCCCCGGGCGCCAAGACCGCGAAGACCCGTGTCGGTCGTGGTGAGGCGTCGAAGGGTAAGACGGCTGGTCGTGGTACCAAGGGTACGAAGGCCCGTTACCAGGTTCCGGAGCGCTTCGAGGGTGGCCAGATGCCGCTCCACATGCGCCTCCCGAAGCTGAAGGGCTTCAAGAACCCGTTCAAGACCGAGTACCAGGTCGTGAACCTCGACAAGCTGGCCGCGCTGTACCCGGAGGGTGGCGAGGTCACCGTCGAGGGTCTCGTCGCCAAGGGTGCCGTTCGCAAGAACAGCCTCGTCAAGGTCCTCGGCCAGGGTGAGGTCTCCGTGGCGCTGCAGGTGACGGTCGACGCCGTCTCCGGCTCCGCCAAGGAGAAGATCACCGCCGCCGGCGGCACCGTCACCGAGCTCGTCTGAGCGTTTCGGACGTCTCGATGACGTAAGCATTTCCCGACCGGGGATACCTCACAATGAGGTATCCCCGGTTGGTCGTTCCTCGGGGGGCAGTACGGCCGGTAAGGTGGCCAGCACTGTTCTTTTTCCCATTCGTCGAACCTCAAGACCGTCACCCTTGACGCACTTGCGCGGGGGTCGCAGGAGGCACCGTGCTCACCGCGTTCGCCCGGGCGTTCAGGACGCCCGACCTGCGCAAGAAGCTGCTCTTCACGCTGGGCATCATCGTGGTCTACCGGGTCGGTACGCACATCCCGATCCCGGGTGTGAACTACACGTCTGTGCAGCAGTGCGTGAAGGAGGCCTCGGGCAACCAGGGTCTCTTCGGCATGATCAACATGTTCAGCGGCGGCGCGCTGCTGCAGATCACGATCTTCGCGCTGGGCATCATGCCGTACATCACGGCCAGCATCATCCTTCAGCTGCTGACCGTGGTCATCCCGCGCCTGGAGGCCCTGAAGAAGGAGGGCCAGGCCGGTACGACGAAGATCACGCAGTACACCCGGTACCTGACGGTGGCCCTCGCCATCCTCCAGGGCACCGGTCTGGTCGCCACCGCGCGCAGCGGCGCGCTCTTCAACGGCTGCTCGGTCGCGTCGAGCATCGTCCCGGACCAGTCGATCTTCACGACGATCACGATGGTCGTCTGCATGACCGCCGGTACGGCCGTCGTGATGTGGCTCGGCGAGCTGATCACCGACCGCGGCATCGGCAACGGCATGTCGATCCTGATGTTCATCTCGATCGCCGCGACCTTCCCGTCCGCGCTGTGGGCCATCAAGAAGCAGGGCACCCTGGCCGACGGCTGGATCGAGTTCGGCTCGGTCATCGCGATCGGCCTGGTCATGGTCGGGCTCGTCGTCTTCGTCGAGCAGGCGCAGCGCCGCATCCCGGTGCAGTACGCGAAGCGCATGATCGGCCGTCGTTCCTACGGTGGTACGTCCACGTACATCCCGCTCAAGGTGAACCAGGCGGGTGTGATTCCCGTCATCTTCGCCTCGTCGCTGCTGTACATCCCGGCCCTCGTGGCGCAGTTCGCGGGCGGCAACTCGGGCTGGAAGAGCTGGATCGAGCAGAACCTGACCAAGCAGGGTGACAGCCCCACGTACATCACCCTGTACTTCCTGCTCATTGTTTTCTTCGCGTTCTTCTACGTGGCGATCTCCTTCAACCCCGAGGAAGTCGCCGACAACATGAAGAAGTATGGTGGCTTCATCCCGGGCATCCGGGCTGGCCGACCGACCGCTGAGTACCTTTCGTACGTGCTCAACCGGATCACCTGGCCGGGTTCGCTGTATTTGGGGCTGATCGCTCTCGTACCGACAGTGGCGTTGGTCGGCTTCGGGGCGAGCCAGAACTTCCCGTTCGGCGGGACCAGCATCCTCATCATCGTGGGTGTCGGTCTCGAGACGGTGAAGCAGATCGAGAGCCAGCTCCAGCAGCGCAATTACGAAGGGTTCCTCCGCTGATGCGTATCGTCCTCGTCGGGCCGCCGGGTGCCGGTAAGGGAACGCAGGCCGTCCGCCTCGCCGAGATGCTGGGCATTCCGCACATCTCCACGGGCGACCTGTTCCGCGCCAACATCAGTAAGCAGACCGAGCTCGGCAAGCTTGCCAAGTCCTACATGGACGCCGGTGACCTCGTACCCGACGAGGTCACCATCGCCATGGCCAAGGACCGCATGGAGCAGCCGGACGCGGCGAACGGCTTCCTGCTGGACGGGTTCCCGCGCAACGTCTCGCAGGCCGAGGCGCTGGACCGGCTGCTGAGCGACGAGGGCATCGAGCTGGACGCCGTCCTGGACCTGGAGGTCCCGGAGGCGGAGGTCGTCAAGCGGATCGCCGGCCGGCGCGTCTGCCGCAACGACTCGTCGCACGTCTTCCACGTGACGTACAGCCCGCCGAAGCAGGAGGGCGTGTGCGACATCTGCGGCGGTGAGCTGTACCAGCGTGACGACGACTCCGAGGACACCGTCCGCACGCGGCTGGAGGTCTACCACACGCAGACCGAGCCGATCATCGACTACTACAAGGCGCAGGGGCTGGTCGTGACGATCTCCTCCCTGGGCCCGGTGGACGAGATCACGCAGCGGGCGCTGGAGGCGCTGAAGCGCGAGAAGGCCGAGAACAACTAGATCGCGGTTCTTCCGGCCGCGGTGCCCTTCCCCGGACCTCGTCCGGGCCCGGGGCGCCGCGGCCGTAGTGTTGTACAGGTAACCCAGTCCACGTGAGTGACGGAGAGCGCAGGCCGCCCATGGTGCAGATCAAGACCCCCGAGCAGATCGCCAGGATGCGGGCGGCGGGCCTGGTCGTGGCCGCGATCCACGCGGCGACCCGCGAGGCCGCGGTTCCCGGCGCCACCACCAGGGACCTGGACGAGGTCGCCCGCAAGGTGCTCGCCGAGCACGGCGCGAAGCCGAACTTCCTCGGGTACGGCGGCTTCCCCGCGACGATCTGCACCTCGGTCAACGAGGTCGTGGTCCACGGCATCCCCTCCGGCGACGTCGTCCTGAAGGACGGCGACATCATCTCCGTCGACGCGGGCGCGATCGTCGACGGCTGGCACGGTGACGCCGCCTACACCGCCTTCGTGGGCTCGGGTCACGCCCCGGAGCTGATCGAGCTCTCCCGGGTGACCGAGGAGTCGATGTGGGCCGGCATCGCGGCCGTCAGGCAGGGTAACCGCCTGGTCGACGTCTCCCGGGCCATCGAGTCCTACATCCGCCGGCAGCCCAAGCCCGGCGGTGGCCGCTACGGCATCATCGAGGACTACGGCGGCCACGGCATCGGCACCGAGATGCACATGGACCCGCACCTGCTGAACTACGTCGACCGCCGCCGCGGCAAGGGGCCCAAGCTGGTCACCGGCTTCTGCCTCGCGATCGAGCCCATGGTCTCCCTCGGCACGCCCAGGACCGAGGTCCTGGAGGACGACTGGACGGTCATCACAACGGACGGCACCTGGTCCTCGCACTGGGAGCACTCCGTCGCCCTCACGGAGGAGGGCCCGTTGGTGCTGACGGCTCCCGACGGGGGCCGGGCGAAGCTGGCGGAGCACGGGGTCACGGCGGCGCCCGACCCGCTGGGCTGACCGCCAGCTGAAGATCGCAAAGAGATCACCAAGCACCAGGCCCCCTCCGATTAGCTCGATCGTGTGGTGGTCGGCGTCTGGGCCTGCGGCGTGCTGGGCCGTTCGGGCTACGGTGATGGTGTGATCTGGGACGCCGGGTAAGGCGCCAGCGTGCGGGGCCCCTGCTCCACCGGAGTGATGGTTCAGGGCCTCCCCGTCGCCTCTGGCCGTATCCACATGGCCAGGTCATGAGGGAACCGGCCTCCCGGGATCGGACCACGGACAGGATCCGCGTCGCTGGCTCGGGGTCGAGTACGCCGGGGACCAGTGCGCCCAAGACCGTTCGGGGCGTGCGGCCGAGCGGGCTCACTCCTGCTCGGTCCCCAGGAACGGTACGTGAAGTACTCGCCGCCGCCGACGTACTACAACAACGGCAACCACTTCACCTACTACCGGGTCGCGATCAACGCGAACTGGAAGGACGGTACCGACATCTGCGTCCAGGCTCTCCTGGACGGCACGCACGATGACGGCACCGCCTGCGAGACCGTCGAGAAGTAGGCGGCGAGAAGCAAGCGGCGAGAAGCAAGTGGCGAGAAGCAAGCAGCGAGAAGTAGGCAGTAACGAGCGGTCGGGGGAACGACCGCTCGCCCCGCCCCGTCCGTCGCGCATAACGTGCCGACGGGCGGGGCATTGTCATGGGCAGGTGCGGAGCACAGTGAGTTCGTCTTTTTCTGGGCGCTGACGTAGACTGACTCGTCGGCTCTCGTGCACCCGCATGTCCGCATGCCTCTCGTGAGTCGATCAAGGTAGTCGATTCGAAGGGCGAAGCGTGGCCAAGAAGCAAGGTGCCATCGAGATCGAGGGCACTGTCGTCGAGTCTCTTCCGAACGCCATGTTCAAGGTCGAGCTCCAGAACGGCCACCAGGTCCTGGCACACATCAGCGGCAAGATGCGTATGCACTACATCCGCATCCTCCCTGACGACCGGGTCGTGGTGGAGCTGTCTCCGTACGACCTGACGCGTGGCCGGATCGTCTACCGATACAAGTAGATCTTGCCCACGTCCCGCGTGAGCGGGGCCGCCGGCAACTGACCCGGAGAACCTCAATCCCATGAAGGTCAAGCCGAGCGTCAAGAAGATCTGCGACAAGTGCAGGGTGATCCGCCGTCACGGTCGGGTCATGGTCATCTGCGAGAACCCGCGCCACAAGCAGCGCCAGGGCTGACGCACGACCGATCCCTCTGCATCCATCGCAGAGATTCGCGCGACGCAAGCTGAACATGTTCATACGCAGAACCCAGGTGCCACGGCGCCTGACACCCCCGGTTCGGAGGCCGGGGACCCAGTTCGTACCTGACACGGCGGCTGGGAACCGGTTCTGCGGAAGACCTCCGAAGATCACCAGGAGCCATTGAATGGCACGCGTTTCCGGTGTTGACATCCCGCGCGAAAAGCGCGTGGAGGTCGCGCTCACCTACGTGTTCGGCATCGGCCGGACACTCTCGCAGCAGACGCTGGCCGAGACCGGCATCGACCCGAACACCCGCGTTCGCGACCTGACCGAAGAGCAGCTGGTCGCCATCCGCGAGTACGTCGACAACAACATCAAGACCGAGGGTGACCTCCGTCGCGAGATCCAGGCCGACATCCGCCGCAAGGTCGAGATCGGTTGCTACCAGGGTCTGCGTCACCGTCGCGGTCTGCCCGTCCGCGGTCAGCGCACCAGCACCAACGCCCGCACCCGCAAGGGCCCGCGTCGCGCCATCGCCGGCAAGAAGAAGCCGGGCAAGAAGTAGTCCGCAGCGGACAACGCTTCATCAGCGGTCTTCGCTGTAGGACCGACCACCTCCCCGTAGGAGTTACTAGATGCCCCCCAAGGGTCGTCAGGGCGCTGCCAAGAAGGTGCGCCGCAAGGAAAAGAAGAACGTCGCTCACGGCCACGCGCACATCAAGAGCACGTTCAACAACACGATCGTCTCCATCACGGACCCGTCCGGCAACGTGATCTCCTGGGCCTCCGCCGGCCACGTCGGCTTCAAGGGCTCCCGGAAGTCCACGCCGTTTGCCGCGCAGATGGCCGCCGAGTCGGCTGCCCGCCGCGCCCAGGAGCACGGCATGCGCAAGGTCGACGTGTTCGTGAAGGGCCCGGGTTCCGGTCGTGAGACCGCGATCCGCTCCCTGCAGGCCACGGGCCTCGAGGTCGGCTCCATCCAGGACGTCACCCCGACCCCGCACAACGGCTGCCGTCCGCCGAAGCGCCGTCGCGTCTGACGTCGCTTCGCAGGGCTGCTCGGGCGGTACGGCTCCGTAAGGGTCGTGCCGCCCGTACCCTTGCAGTACCCGCGCTCTTACGGGTGCGGTTCCGTCGGGCGTCAAATAGCGGGCGTCCACGAAAGAAGGATCTGATCCACACATGCTGATCGCTCAGCGTCCCTCGTTGACCGAAGAGGTCGTCGACGAGTTCCGCTCCCGGTTCGTGATCGAGCCGCTGGAGCCGGGCTTCGGCTACACCCTCGGCAACTCCCTGCGCCGTACCCTCCTGTCCTCGATCCCCGGCGCGGCTGTCACGTCGGTCCGGATCGACGGTGTGCTGCACGAGTTCACCACCGTGCCGGGCGTCAAGGAGGACGTCACCGACCTGATCCTCAACATCAAGCAGCTGGTCGTCTCCTCGGAGCACGACGAGCCGGTCGTGATGTACCTGCGCAAGCAGGGTCCGGGTCTGGTCACGGCCGCCGACATCGCGCCGCCGGCCGGTGTCGAGGTGCACAACCCCGACCTCGTCCTGGCCACGCTCAACGGCAAGGGCAA
>NZ_JBIBAK010000012.1:0-148298 GCF_042899865.1 Streptomyces sp. NPDC013157
CTGGCGTTGACTTTTGGCACGCTGTTGAGTTCTCAAGGAACGGTCGCTTCCTTTGTACTCACCCTCTCGGGCTTTCCTCCGGGCTTCCCTTCGGTCTTGCGTTTCCGACTCTATCAGATCTTTTCTCGATCCGATTTCCTCGGTGCTTTCCAGGTTCTCGCTCTCGCGTTTCCCTTTCCGGCGGTTCCGACTCTATCAGATCCTTTCGGCGTCTGATTCCCAGTCAGCGGGAGTTGTCTTCCCGGCTGTTGGGCCGTTCCGACGTCCCAAACCTTAGCGGATCCGGTCCGCGATTCCCAATCGGGCCTCTTGGTCCGTCCGGGCACCACTGGGACCCGAAATCGAATTGAATTCGGGCACGCCGAAATCAACCCGGTCGGGAGATCGTGCTGGTGGTTTGGGTGCCGCTCATGCGGCGGAGTTGCTGTCGCAGAACCGTTACGGCTCCGCGGCAACCCGAAGAACATTACGGGGCGGGCAGGGGGGTGTCAACCCTCCCCTGTCAAGATTTTTTCCGCGGCCCGCGCGCGCCGCCATCAGTCCAGGTCGGTGAGCCGGCCGCCGGCGTCGGGCTGGGCGTGCTCCACGCGGCGGAGCAGCCGGGTGAGGACCTCGCCGAGCACCCCACGCTCCGCCGGGGAGAGGTCCTGGAGGAGATCCTCCTCGAAGACGGAGGCGAGGCGCATGGCCTCCAGCCACTTCTCGCGCCCTTCGGGGGTCAGCTCGACGATCACCCGGACGCGGTTGCATTCATCCCTCTCCCGGGTGACGAGCCCCTCGGCGACCATCCGGTCGATGCGGTGGGTCATCGCGGCCGGGGTGAGGCCGAGGCGCTTGGCCAGCTCGCTGGGGCCCATGCGGTAGGGGACCCCGGAGAGGACGAGGGCCTTGAGGACCTCCCACTCCGCGTTGCTGATGCCGAGGGCGCCGGTCTGGCGGCCGTAGGCGACGTTCATGCGGCGGTTGAGCCGGGACAGGGCCGAGACGATCTTCTCGACCTGGGGGTCGAGGTCCTGGAATTCGCGCTGGTAGGCGGCGATCTGCTCGTCGAGCGTCGGCTCACCGGCGCCGGTGGTGTCGGCCATGGTCCGCAGTATCGCACGGACACGCTTGGCGTTGAAGTCCTTCGCGATGTAGTCTTTAGGTTCGAACTTTAGCTTCAAAGTCTTCAGACTTCAGCAGTCCGTCGACTTGACGACCTGAGAGAGGTGAACGTGACCAGGGCGATGGGCGCAGCGATGCGCCGGATCCACGTGGGCAACGCACTCAGCGCGTTCGGGCTCGGTTTCACCGTCCCCTACCTGTACGTCTACGTGGCGCAGGTGCGGGGGCTCGGTGCCATGACGGCGGGTGTCGTGCTCGCCGTCTTCGCCGTGGCCGCGCTGATCGTGCTGCCGTTCGCCGGCCGGGCGATCGTCCGGCGCGGCCCACTGCCGGTCCTCCTCACCGCCCTGGTGACGGCCGCTGTCGGTGCGCTGAGCCTGGGGCTGGCGGGGAGCGGTCCGGCGGTGCTGGCCGCGGCGGCGCTGCTGGGGGCCGGGCAGGCCGTGATGCAGCCCGCGCTGGCGACGATGATCGTGGACTGCTCGACGGCGGAGACCCGGTCCCGGGCCTTCGCGACGCAGTTCTTCCTGCAGAATCTGGGCCTGGGCGTGGGTGGCCTCATAGGCGGCCACCTCGTCGACACGACCCGGGTCTCCTCCTTCACCCTGCTCTTCGCGATCGAGGCGGCGATGTTCCTGCTGCTGGCCGTCGTGATGTCGACGGTGCGGCTGCCGCACTCGCCGCGGATCGCGGAAGCGCCGGCCACGTCGTCGGCGAAGGGCAGCTGGAAGCAGTTGCTCGGGAACCGGGCGATGGTGCAGCTGTCCGTCCTCGGCTTCGTGCTGTTCTTCGCCTGCTACGGGCAGTTCGAGTCCGGGCTGAGCGCGTACGGCGTGGAGGCGGCGGGGATATCCACGTCCGCGCTGGGCACCGCGCTGGCCGCGAACACGCTGATGATCGTCGTCGCGCAGTTCGCCGTGCTCAGGTTCGTCGAGCGTCGGAGGCGGTCGCGGGTGATCGCCGGGGTCGGGCTGATCTGGGCCGTCGCGTGGGTCGCGGCCGGGTATGCGGGGCTGGGGCACGGCAGCCAGGAGATGGCGACGGCCGCGTTCGTGTCGACGTACGCGCTGTTCGGGCTGGGTGAGGCGATGCTGTCGCCGACGGTGGCTCCGCTGGTGGCCGACCTGGCGCCGGAGGGGATGGCCGGGCAGTACAACTCGGCGTTCGCACTGGTCAAGCAGCTTGCGCTGGCCGTGGGGCCGGCGGTGGGCGGGCCGCTGGGGGCCTCGCTGCCCGCGCCGTACGTCGTCACGTTCCTGCTGTTCTCGCTGGGGATCAGTGTCCTGGCGGTACGGCTCGGAAAGCGGCTGACGGATGTCCAGGACCGGCCTTGGCTGGCTGCGAGGAGCAGGGTCGTCGCCCGGGGTGGCGCGACTGCGGAGTCCGTGTCCGCGTAGTGGGGGCGGGGGTGGGGACGCTTACCGGCGCTGGCCGGGTGCCGCCCGCGCGCTTGAGAGAAACGGCTCAGGAGCGCCCCGTAGGGGCGCCGGGGGTATCCCCCCCCCCGGCCGAAGGCTGGGGGTAGAACTGCGCGACCAGCCCCCACCGGCCCGCACCCGCCCGACGGCCCCCCTACCCCTTCGGCAGTACGAACTCGCACCACACCGCCTTCCCGCCCCCGGGCGTCCTCCGCGACCCCCACCCCGAAGCGATCGTCGCCACGATGGCGATGCCTCTGCCCGACTCGTCGCCCGGTTCCGCGCGCCTCCGGCGCGGGAGGTGGTCGTCGCCGTCCGTGACCTCGATGATCAGTCGGCGGTCGGTGCGGCGGAGCCGCAGCCGCATGGGCGGGGTGCCGTGCTGGAGCGAGTTGGCGACCAGCTCGCTCGTGGCGAGGACGCCCAGATCGTGGAGGTCGGCGGGGAAGCGCCAGCTGGTCAGCACGCCGGAGGCGAACGCACGGGCGCGCGGCGCCGCCTCGATGCCGCCGAGGAGTTCCAGCGCGGCGTTGCGGAACAGGTCGCCGTCGGGGCCCGTACGGGCCGGATGCTGGAGGACGAGGACGGCCACGTCGTCGTCGTGGTCGGCCGTGACGCCGGCCGAGCGGACCAGGCGGTCGCAGATGACCTGGGGGGTGCCGGTGGCGCCCGCCAGCGCGCGCTCCAGCGCCGCGATGCCCTCGTCCAGGTCCTCGTCACGGCGTTCGACCAGGCCGTCCGTATAGAGGACTGCCGTCGAGCCGGGGCCCAGCGGTACCGAGGCGGACGCGTGGACCCAGCCGCCGGTGCCGAGCGGCGGTCCGGTCGGTTCCTCGGTGCGCAGCACGCTGCCCTGCTCGTCGCGGACCAGGATCGGGAGGTGGCCGGCGGAGGCGTACACCAGGCGGCCCTCGTTGGGGTCGTGGACGGCGTAGACGCAGGTGGCGATCTGGTTGGGGTCGATCTCGGTGGCGAGGCCGTCGAGGAGCTGGAGGACCTCGTGCGGGGGAAGGTCCAGGCGGGCGTAGGCGCGGACCGCCGTACGGAGCTGGCCCATGACGGCCGCCGCGCGGACGCCGCGGCCCATGACGTCGCCGATGACGAGGGCGGTGCGGCCGCCGCCGAGGGTGATGACGTCGTACCAGTCGCCGCCGACCGCGGCCTCGGTGCCGCCGGGCTGGTAGGTGGCGGCGATACGGAGGTCGTCCGGCTGTTCGAGTTCCTGCGGGAGCAGCGAGCGCTGGAGGGTCACCGCCGTCTCGCGCTGGCGGCGTTCGCTGGCGCGCAGCCGCTCCGCCGCCTCCGCGTGGTCGGTGACGTCGGTGGCGAAGAGGAGGACGCCGCCGTCGCGGTCGCCGTTCTCGGCGACCGGGGTGCAGGTGAACGTGTAGGTGCGGCCGTCGAGTGCCTTGCGGGACTTGAGCGTGCGGGGCTTCCCGCTGCGCAGGACCTGGTCGAGGAGGGGGAGGAGGCCGAGTTCGGCGAGTTCGGGCAGGGCCTCGCGGGCGGGGGCGCCCGGGGGGCGTACGCCGAAGGCCGTCGTATAGGCGTCGTTGACGTACGCGATGTGGTGGTCGGGGCCGTGGACGAGGGCGACCAGGGCCGGGACGTGGTCGAGGACGCCACGGGCGGGCAGTTCGTCGACCGCGGGCACGCAGGGCGAGTTATCGGTCAGTTGTTCGGCGCGGGCCGCGGGTACGGAGTCCCCCCGCCGGTCCGGGGAGACCGCGTGCTCGGTCCGCGCTGCGGCGCGGCGCTGCGTTCCGGGGAGCCGGGCGCTCCAGCGCGTGAAGTTCACGAAACCTTGCCTCGTGTCGTCGTCTCCGGCCGGCTCGGGGAGCGGCCGGGGGCCGGGGGAAGTCCCCCGGTGCAGTTCTGGGGAGGAGCTGGGGAGGAGCCTTGTGCTCGGTCGGGGGGCAGTCTGGCAGGGTGGCCGTCGGCGACGACATCCGTCAGACGCCGGGGCGGTCCGTGGAGTTCCTGAGTTCCGTCAAGACGACCCGTTCGAGTCGTCGGAGGGACTGTGAGGAGGCTTTCCACCGGCCGCGAGTTCGAACTCCGCTCGGGGATGTTCGAGTGATCCGAGCGAGACGATCTCCCGTTTGAAGAGCCCGGAGAGGGTCCATTCGGCGAGGACGCGGGTCTTGCGGTTGACGGTGGGCACCCTGCTCAGGTGGTAGACGCGGTGCATGAACCAGGCAGGGTAGCCCTTCAGCCTGCGCCCGTAGACCTGGGCGACGCCCTTGTGGAAACCGAGGGAGGCGGCTGAGCCGGCGTATGTGTGGGCGTACGTGTCGAGGGGCTCGCCCCGGAGTGCGTGCACGATGTTGTCGCCGAGGACCCGCGCCTGGCGGACCGCGTGCTGGGCGTTGGGGGCGGTGTCGGTGCCGGGTTCGGCGGCGGTGACGTCGGGGACGGCGGCGGCGTCGCCCGCGGCCCATGCGTGGTCGACGCCGTCGATGGTCAGCTCGGCGGTGCATTTCAGCCGCCCGCGCGGGGTGCGCGGCAGGTCGGTGGCGGCGACCAGGGGGTGCGGTTTGACCCCGGCCGTCCAGACGAGGGTGCGGGTGGGGAAGCGCTGGCCGTCGCTGAGGACGGCGACGCGGTCCGCGCAGGACTCCAGGCGGGTCTCCAGCAGCACCTGGATGTTGCGGCGGCGCAGTTCGGTGACGGTGTAGCGGCCCAGTTCGGGGCCGACCTCGGGGAGGATCCGGTCAGTGGCCTCGACGAGGATCCATTTCATGTCCTCGGGCTGGACGTTGTGGTAGTACCGCGCGGCGTAGCGGGCCATGTCCTCCAGCTCGCCGAGGGCTTCCACACCCGCGTAGCCGCCGCCCACGAAGACGAAGGTGAGGGCCGCGTCGCGGATCGCCGGGTCGCGGGTGGAGGAGGCGATGTCCATCTGCTCGATGACATGGTTGCGCAGGCCGATGGCCTCCTCGACGGTCTTGAAGCCGATGCCGTGCTCGGCGAGACCGGGGATGGGCAGCGTGCGCGCGACCGAGCCGGGGGCGAGGACCAGTTCGTCGTACTCCAGGAAAGTGGCGCCTTCTCGCTCCTCGGCGGTGGCGAGGGTGGCTACTTCGGCGGTGCGCTTGGCGTGTTCGACGGCCGTCACCTCGCCGATGACGACATGGCACCGGTCCAGAACGCGCCGGAGGGGTACGACGACGTGACGAGGGGAAATCGAACCCGCGGCCGCTTCGGGGAGGAACGGCTGGTACGTCATGTAGGGATCGGGGGTGACGACAGTGATGTCGACGTCCCCCCGGCTGAGCTCCCGCTTCAGTCTCCGCTGCAGCCGCAGGGCCGTGTACATCCCGACGTAGCCGCCGCCGACAACGAGAATGCGCGCACGTTCCTTCACCATCCCATGACGCACCCGTGACTCTTGTTTGTCCACAGCCCCGGCAATTTGTATGACCGGCGGCCGGCTTTCCGGGGCGCCGGGCGTGCGCCCCGGGTGGGACGAAAGGGGCCAGGTCAGCGAGGGCGGGCAGGGGAGCGCGAAGGCGCCGAATCGGGAGGTAAACGACCCGTACTCCGATCGGGGGGCGCACCGTGCGGAACGTCCCCCTTCTGAATTGACAGCCTCTCAACTATGTTCGTGTGTCGACGGGGTGCAGAGGATGTGGTCGAACGGGTCGCGACGGGCGGTCCGCCCGGCCCGCGGTCCATGGATCGGCCATGGGTCGGCCGCAGTTCCGCTCGCTCCGGCTTTCAGTGACGGGGAGAGTCTCCGGGGGGAGACGTCGTTAACCGGGGGAACACAGATGCATATTCAGGACACGCATTGGTCATCGGCATCCGCTCTTGCGGCCGGTGGCGGAACGGTGAGCGCGACGGCGGGCAACGGACGCGGTGACGGGCCGCGTACGACGCCGTTGCGGGTGGACGCACAGCGCAATCTGGAGCACGTGCTGCGTGCGGCGCGCGAGGTCTTCGGCGAGCTGGGGTACGGCGCGCCGATGGAGGACGTGGCGCGGCGGGCGCGGGTCGGGGTCGGCACGGTCTACCGGCGCTTCCCGAGCAAGGACGTGCTGGTACGGCGGATAGCCGAGGAGGAGACCTCCCGGCTGACCGACCAGGCGCGGGCCGCGCTCGGGCAGGAGGACGAGCCATGGTCGGCCCTGGCGCGCTTCCTGCGGACGTCGGTGGCGTCGGGGGCGGGGCGGTTGCTGCCGCCGCAGGTGCTGCGGGTCGGGGTGCCGGAGGAGGTCGGCGGCGGTGCCGTGACCGGCTCCGGGGCCGAGGAGGCCAGGGTGCCGGCGCAGCGGACGCAGCTGGGGGCCGCGGAGTTGCGGCTGGTACCGGAGGGGCGTGAGCCGGTGGGCGACGCCGCCGACGACGCGGGAGCGGCCGCGCTGCTCGACGTCGTGGGGCGGCTGGTGGAGCGGGCGCGGGCGGCGGGTGAGTTGCGGCCGGACGTCTCCGTCTCCGACGTCCTGCTGGTGATCGCCACCGCGGCGCCGTCCCTGCCGGATGCTGCGCAGCAGGCGGCGGCTTCGGCTCGGTTGCTGGACATCTTGCTGGAGGGGTTGCGGTCTCGGGCCTGACGGTGGCCTTGCTCGGTCGGGCGGGGGCCTTCGCAGGTGCGTGTGCCGTGTGAAGACCGTGGGCGGGTGCGGGTTGACTGTGGCTGGTCGCGCCCACGCGGCGGCAGCCGCAGATCAGACACAGCCCCGCGCCCCTCACGGGGCGCTGTCGTCCTGGTGTTTCCCCTTCCGGGTGACCGTCTCGTCGGTGGCGCGCCTGGGCAAAGGCGGTGTGGCAGTCTGAGCCGGTGATTCGGTCGGTTGGGCAGGCATCGGGGGCGTTCCGCGATGGGCGTTGACGGGTGGGACGAGTCCGTCGGTGAGGGGACGACCTCGCCGCAGGTGCCCAGCCAGGGCGGGCGGGCCGCGGTGCCGCCGGCCGGTGAACCGCCGGAGGGGAGCGTTCCGGCACAGCGTGACGGGAGCGTCCTGCCGCCGCCCCGGGAACTCCCGCATCCCGACAGCCAGTTGATCGAGCGGATGCGGACCGGCGACGACTCGGCGTACGCGGAGCTGTACCGCCGGCACGCGGACGCGGTTCGGCGCTACGCGCGGACCTGCTGCCGGGACGGGCACACCGCCGACGACCTGACCGCCGAGGTGTTCGCCCGCATGCTGCAGGCGGTGCGCGGCGGGTCCGGGCCCGAGTACGCCGTGCGCGCCTACCTGCTCACCTCGGTACGGCGGGTCGCCGCGCAGTGGACCAAGTCCGCCCGGCGTGAGCAACTCGTCGACGACTTCGCGCTGTTCGCGGCGCAGTCCGCGCGCGGCTCCGAGGTGTCCGACGACGACAGCCTGGACCTCGGCGCGGATGTGCGCGCGATGCACGAGGCCGAGCAGTCGATGGCGATGCAGGCCTTCCGCTCGCTGCCGGAGCGCTGGCAGGCCGTGCTGTGGCACACCGAGGTCGAGGACGAGTCGCCGAGCGAGGTGGCCGTCCTCTTCGGGCTGGACGCCAACGGCACCCGGGTCCTTGCCAGCCGGGCCCGTGAGGGCCTCAAGCAGGCCTACCTCCAGGCCCATGTGAGCGCCTCCCTCACCGACGACGAGGAGTGCGCCCGCTACGCCGACCAGCTCGGCGGCTACGCCCGCCGCAAACTGCGGGTCCGGGCCGAGCGGGGGCTGCGCAAGCACCTGGAGGAGTGCGCCAGGTGCCGGCTGGCCGCCGCCCAGATCGAAGAGGTCGCGAGCGGTATCCCGGCCGTCGTACCGGTCGCGGTCATCGGCTGGTTCGGGGCCGCCGGGTACGCCAAGGCGCTCGGGATCGTCGCCGGGGGTGCCGGTGTGGGGGCCGCGGGTGCGGCCGCCGCGGCGAGCGGCTCGTCCGGCGGGGCGGGCGGCGGGGCCGGGGGCGCCGCCGCCTCGGAGGGGCTCGCGGGGCCGCTGAAGGCCGGGATCGCCGCGGGAGTGGTCGCGGCGGCGATCGCCGTGGTGGCCCTCGCCCTGACGAACGACGGCCACCCGGTCAAGGAGGCCGCCGGACCCGCCCCGTCCGCGCCGGCCGTGCAGCCCAAGGCACCGGCCCCCACCCCGTCGAAGAGGAAACCGGCACCCGAACCGGTCGTCCTCGCCCCGGAACCGACCCCGACACCCACCCCGACTCCGCCCCCTGCTCCCACGCCCACCCCGAGCCCGAAGCCGACCCCCAGCCCGCCACCCACGCCCACCCCGCCGGGTCCGGCCCCCACTCCCACGCCGACGCCGACTCCACCGCCCGCCCCGGTCGTCTACCAGTGGAGCGAGCTGCGCTTCGACGTCATCGGCGACGGCACCCGTCCCGAGATGCGGCTCGGCGACAGCAGTTGGGTCTGGCAGCGGTACGGCGTGACGGTCGCCGGCAAGGAGTACGCGCACGGTGTCACCGTGCACGGCCGGTCCTCCGTCACCATCGACCTCAACCGGCAGTGCACCGCCTACGACGCGATGGCCGGCGTCGACGACATGACCCTGGGCCTCGGCGAGGTAGCCTTCGCCGTCTACGCGGACGGGGTGCGGCTGTGGCGGTCCGGGTTCGTCGAGGGCGGACAGGCCGCCGTGCCCGTCCACGTGAACCTGACCGGGCACCGGACCGTGCGCCTGGTGGTCGAACCGCAGGACCCCTTCGACACGGTGGCGCTCGCCGACTGGGCCGAGTCGAAGTTCACCTGCCGGTAGCGGCCGTCGGCGTTCTGCCCAGTTCGCGCAGGGCGTCCTCCTCGGTGAGGGAGGCGCCGCGCGAGCGCTCGGCGGCGTAGCGCTGCGGGGTCAGCGACGCGCGGGCGGCCGCGTCGACCTCCTCGGCGCGGGTGCGCTCCGGCTCGGGACGGACGCACTCGGCGCGCCAGTGCTCGGCGGCGGCGTACAGCCGTACCGCCCCCGCCAGATCGCCGAGCCGGGCCAGCAGGTCGGCGCCGATGTCCACCAGCGCCGCCGTGATCACCTCGGCGCACCGGTACGCCACCGCCTCGCGCAGCCCTTCGGCCACGATCGGCAGGGCCCGCGCGGGTCCGTGCTCCATGGCCGTGAGCATGGCCTCGACGGAGCGGATCGCGGCCGTGAACTGCGGTGGTGCGGCGCCGGCCACCGTCGTGGCACGAGCGGCCTCGTAGCACTCCCGCGCCCGGGCCAGGTCCCCGTCGTAGTGGGCCAGGATCGCCCGCAGCAGGGCCACGTACGCCTTCGACTCCGCCACCCCGTACCGGTCGGAGGCCTCGCCCGCCTGATCCAGGGTGGACCGGGCGGCCGCCCGGTCGCCGGAGCGGAAGGCGATCTCGGCGAGCCGCGCGAGCAGGAACGGCGTCTCCGCGTGCGCGCCGACCTCCTGGGCGAGCCGGAGCGCCTCCCGGTACTCGCCCTCCGCCGCCACGAACCGGCCGCGCGCCATGTCCGCCTCGCCGGCCGCGCTGCACACCTGGGCCCGCATCCAGCGGTCCCCCACCCGCCGGCTGAGGACGCGCAGCTCGGCCAGGTCCTCGTCGACGCCCCGCAGGTTGCCGGGTGAGTCGACCATGATGTGGGTGCGGTACATCAGGCTGACGCCGACCTCCCAGTCACCGCCGCACGCCCGGCAGTTGTCGACCACCGCGGACATGTCCGGGGTGATGTCCACGGCGGAGCCGCCCAGGGTCCACGCGGTGAGCGGCCAGATGAGGCCCGGCATCCGGGCGGCCCGGGGACCGCCCGCCTCGAAGGCGCCCCGGACGAGCGCGACGTACCGCGGAGTCCGCTCGTCCGCCGCCAGGTCCGGCTGGCCGGACTCGGACGCCAGGAACAGCTCGAGCAGCCTGAGGTCCATGCGCAGCTCGTACAGCGGGTGCCCGGCCTGGGCGCCGGGATCGGCCAGGAGCGCGCCCACGTGGTCCGCCGCGTCGGCGAGCGCGCGCAGTTCGTCCGGGTCCGCGTCCTCGGGCAGGGCGTCCCGGGCGACGCCGAGGCGCAGGACCGCGCGGACCGAGGCCGTGGCCTCCTGGCGGTAGTTGCGCAGCCACCAGAACCAGCCGACGGCGAGGGCGATCCGGCCCGCGCGCACCTCGTCGCCCGCGCGGACCGCCCGGTCGAGGGCGGCGCGGATGTTGTCGAGGTCGGTCTCCAGGCGGCAGATCCAGGGGAGCTGCTCCCCGGAGCGCAGTCTCGGCTCCGCCTCCTCCACCAGCGCGCACACCCACGCGCCGTGCCGCCGCTCGGCCGCCGCGCGCAGCCCCGGGACCTCGGCGGCGCGCTCGACGGCGTACTCGTGGATGGTCTCCAGCATGCGGTAGCGCATACCGCCGGCGCCGTCCGCGCCGTCCGGGGTGGCGACGACCAGGGACTTGTCGACGAGCGCGCCGACGACGTCGGCGGCCGGTCCGGTGCAGACGGCCTCCGCAGCCGTGAGGTCCCAGCCGCCGGCGAAGACGGACACCTCGCGCAGCATCGTCCGCTCCCGCTCGTCGAGCAGGTCCCAGGACCAGTCGACGACCGCGCGCAGGGTCTGCTGCCGGGGCAGGACCGTGCGGCTGCCGGCGGTGAGCAGGCGGAAGCGGTCGTCGAGCCGGTCGGCGATCTGGCGGGGTGTCAGCAGCCGGAGCCGGGCCGCCGCGAGCTCGATCGCGAGGGGCAGTCCGTCCAGGCGGCGGCAGATCTCGTCGACCGCCGCCGAGTCGCTCGCCGCGGCACCGGTCCCCGCCCCCGCCCCGGGGCGGACGGCGGCGGCACGCTCCTCGAAGAGCCGGTGTGCCTGTTCGGGGGCGAGGGGTTCGACCGGGCGCACCGACTCGCCTGGGACGCCCAGGGGTTCACGGCTGGTGGCGAGGACCGTGAGGCCCGGGCAGTGGGTGAGCAGGGTCTCGGCGAGGGCGGCCGCCGCTTCGATGACATGTTCGCAGTTGTCAAGGATCAGGAGTTGGCTGCGCGGGGCGCAGTACTCGACGAGCAGGGCCGTGGGGTCGGTCTGCACGGTCGCCAGCTCGTTGGTCATGAGCACGGTCTCGCGCAGACCGAGCGCGCTGACCACCGCGCCTGGCACCGCCTCGGGCCGGTCGAGCGGGGCGAGCTCGACGAGCCACGCCTGCGGGAGTCCGGCGGCGGCCTCCTCGGCGAGACGGGTCTTTCCGGAGCCGCCCGGTCCGGTGAGGGTGACGAGACGGGCCCTGTGCAATTCGGAACGAACGGCTTCGAGCTCGGGTTCCCGCCCCACGAAAGAGGTAAGCCGCGGACGGAGGTTGCCGGTGCGGGGCGGGGGCGCCTGGAGAGGGGTCGCTTCCTGCGTGAGCAACGACGCGTGCAGGGCCTGGAGTTCCGGGCCGGGGTCGGTGCCGAGGCCTTCGGCGAGGGTGCGGCGGGCGGTCTCGTAGGCGGCGAGGGCGTCCGCCGGGCGGCCGGTGTCGCGCAGGGCGCGGATCAGCAGGGCGTGCAGCGGCTCGTCGTACGGGTGGACCGTGGTGAGCTCGGTCAGCTCCGGTACGGCGTCGGCGGCGCGGCCGAGGCGGAGGGCGGCGTCGGCGCGGGCGCGGGTGGCTTCCAGCCGGAGCGCGTCCGGGCGGGCGGCGGCAGCGGTGCGGTCGGGGAGGTCGGCGAGGGCGGGGCCGCGCCAGAGGGCGAGGGCGTCGGTGAGGAGCCGGTGGCCCGTCGCCGGGTCGCCGGCGGCCAGGGCCTCGGCGCCCTCGCGCACTTGCCGCTCGAAGACGTACAGGTCGATGTCGGCCTCGGCCGCCGCGAGGCGGTAGCCGCCGGGGGTCGAGGCGATGCTGTCCCTGCCGAGGGCCCTGCGAAGGCGGCCGACGAGGGCCTGGAGGGCGGCCGGGGCGTCCTGGGGCGGGTCGTCGTCCGTCGCCCAGATCTCCTCGATGAGGGTCTCGGGGGTGAGGGTGCGGGCAGGGTGGAGGGCGAGGACGGTGAGCAGCGCGCGGAGGCGGGGGCCGCCGACGGGTATGGGGGCGCCCTGGTCGTCGCTGGCCTGGGTCACGCCCAGGATTCGGTACCGCACCGGGTCATTGTCGCCGGGGGCGGGGGGAGCGGCACGGGGTTTCAGCGCCGGGAGTTTCATGGTGCCCGGGGTGGGTGCTGGGGGCGGGGGGTGTCGCTTACCGGCGCTGGCAGGGTGCCTCCCCCAGCCTTCGGCCGGGGGGACCCCCAGCGCCCACCCGTGCCGCCCCAGCGGCACGACTGCCCGCAGCTATGTAGCTGCCACGGGTGCGCCCCACCGAGTGGCCGCGACGCAGCCCGCAGCTGACGCGACTACAGCGCCCCGTCAGGGGCGCGGGGAACTGCGCGACCAGCCCCCGCCGGCCCGCAGCCGAAGCACAAGGGCCGCACCCCTGATGCGGGGGCCTGGGGGCGGCAGCCCCCAGATGCGGCGGCCCCCCTCGCCAGGTCACGCCCCCGAGGCCAACGCCCCCCGCATCGGCCGGATCCCCGCGGGCACCGCCCGCGCCCGGGCCGGCGTCCCCGTCCAGCACGTGCCCCGGCGGGAGAGGAGCCGGCGCAGCCACAGTTCCAGGGAGACCAGGTCGGCCAGGCCGTCCAGCGGCAACGGCTCCCCCGCGGCCGCCGAGCGCAGCGCCTTGCGGACCACCCGCGCCTCCACCAGGCCCGCCTGCGCCAGCAGCGGCGTCGAGAAGAGGGAGATCAGGTCGTCGGCCGCCACGCGCAGCCCCGTGCGGGTGGCGGCCGCCGAGGACGCGTGGGAGGGGGCGCCCCAGCCCGGCGGGAGGTCGGCGACGCCGGCGCCCTCCAGGACCGTGCGGAGGATCGCGGCGCGGGCGCCCGGCTGGACGCGCAGCGCTTCGGGGAGGTCACGGCAGGCGCGGACCACCTGGTTGTCGAGGAAGGGCGTGTGGAGGCGCTGGGAGCGGATCTCGGCCGCCTGTTCCAGGACGCGGATGTCGGCCGCGTGGCGGGCCAGCACGGCACGCGCGCGGTAGTCTCCGGGGCGCTGCCCGGGGCCGACGCCGGAGCGGTTCGCCGAACCCTGGAGCAGAACCGATACTTCAGCCAGCGCCTCACCGGTCAGCCAGCGCGCCGCCGGACCCGGTCTCGCCCAGGTGAGCGCCGCGAGGGACGCGCCCACCGCGCCTCCGGGGTCGTCGAACCGGCGCCGCAGCAGGCGCTCGGCGAGCGACTCGACGCCCGCGCGGTACGGCGTACGCGCCAGGCGGCGGGCCGCGCTGTACACGCGCGCGGGGACCATCACCGAGCCGTCGGCCTTGGCGAGCGCGGCGACCGGGCGGACGAGGTGGCGGCGTTTGCGGTCCATCAGCAGGTCGGCGAGGCGCGCGGGGTGGGCGTCGAGGACCTGGCGGGCACCGTAGCCGGTGAAGTGGTCGGCGCTGCCGGCGGCGAGCCGGGCGCGGTGCCGGGCCGCGGAGATCAGGGACGGGCCCGGTTCGTCGGTGAGGGGACCGTCGAGGTCGGCGTACGGCAGCACCTCCTCGCCGCCGGTGACCACCACGTGGTGCAGGCGCGGGTTGGCGGCGAGGGTGCCCGCGCGTTCCAGTTCGGCCTCGCGGCCGCCCACGGCCAGGTCGTTGAAGGTGACGGCGAGGAGGCGTTCGCCGGCGCCCGTGCCGTGGCCGAGGACCGTGCCGGGCATGCCGGGCAGGCCCGCGGCCAGCAGGGCCAGCGTCCCCGACGCCGGGCCGCCGGAGAGGTCGGCGCCGATGCCCGGGACCGGCATCCCGCGCGCCGCGCGACGCTCGGCGGGGCCCATGCCGGGTACCGGACCCGGGTCGATGTCCGGGACGTGCCGGGGTGCCGACAGCCGCGCGCGTACCGCCTCTACGAGCGCGTCCCGTACGGCGTCCACCGCACGGTCGGGGTCGGCGGAGGGTGCCGCGACCGCGAGCGAGGCGACCTGCTCGTACCCGGCGACCTCGCGCGCCCCGGTGCGCAGGATCAGCGCATGCCCCGGCGGAATGCGCCGCACGCCCTCGTACGGGGTCGAGTCGTGCAGGGCGGCCGGTACGTCGGGGGCGGCGAGGAGGGCCGCGAGGTGGCCGTAGTCGAGGTTGGCCTCGATGAGGTCGGCGAGCGGGAGCGCGGCCGTGGCGTAGGCCGTACCCCCTGCCCAGGGGCTGTAGAAGACCGGGCGGGCGCCCGCGAGGTCGCCGCAGACGGTGACCCGGCGGCCGACCTGGACGACGGCGGTGTAGCTGCCGGGCCAGGCGGTCAGATGCCGGAGTGCGCCCCCGCGCGCCGTGAAGAGGCCGAGGCGCAGTTCCTCGTCGGTGGCGCCGCAGGTGCCGAGGACGGCGATGCGGTTCTGTGCGTCGGCCTTGATGACGCGGACCTCGTCGGGGCGCCAGTCGCCGACCGCCCAGAGCGGGTCGGGGTCACCCCACAGGAGCTGGGAGCCGACGGGGTGGACGGTCTCGCCGTCGTAGCCCATGGCGCCGGCGGAGCCGATCGTGGCGGCACCGGAGATGGTGCTGCTCCATCCCACCAACCACCGCATCGACGCCTCCACAGGCTGTGGACAACCATGCACGGTACGAACCGGGTCCCCATGCTGCCATGAAGGACCCGGTCCGGAGGGGCGGTGGGGCCGCCTTTGATCCCTGGAAGATTTCACGTGGTTGCCGCGGAGTTGCCGCAGGACGGGTCACGCGCGCGTGCCGTGGGAGGGGCGCGGCGGGAGCCGACCGCCGCACGGCACCGGGCGACTGCGACGTGAATGCGCCCCCTGTACGCTCCCCAAAAACGCCCTTCGCGCCCTCAATTGCCATGGTGGGAGCGTTGAGTCGCCGAAAAAGGTGGGGTCGATTTTCGGCCAAATCGGCGATGGCCGCCCGGACTTGCGCACGCTCCGTACATGCTTTGCGCATCGCACGCGTGCGTGCCCGAACGCGCACAGTCCGGGAGGCGGGCATCGCCTCCCGGACCGGTCCGCCACCCGCGGGGATGAAGGTGGCGGTGTCCCCCAGCCCACTGGATCCAGTACAGCGGGCCGACCCACGCATCAGCCATGGAACCGCTCCCCAGTTGGCCGGAGAAGAGCGCACGGACGGGCGCACGGCCACACGGCGGGGGCACGTCGCGACAGGTCGTGCACGGTGCGTATACGGGCCGCACTCGCGTACGGACCACAATCCCGCCATCCGGAACAATGCCCCTTAACGCTTGGGATGCGGCGAACTACGCTGGGTTTACGAATGCCGCGTGGTTATGCCAGCGCGGCAGCCGTCTGTGTCGAGGGGTGGCGCATGTCCAGGGAGCAACGCGGGCCGAACGAAAAGCTCGGCGCCGTTCTCGCCCTCGCGGGAATCAGCAACGCAGGACTCGCGCGACGCGTCAACGATCTTGGCGCTCAACGCGGGTTGACTCTTCGCTACGACAAGACGTCGGTGGCGCGCTGGGTGTCGAAGGGCATGGTGCCGCAGGGCGCCGCGCCACACCTCATCGCCGCCGCGATAGGCCAGAAGCTCGGCCGCCCGGTGCCGCTCCACGAGATCGGCCTGGCGGACGCGGATCCCGCCCCCGAAGTGGGCCTCGCCTTCCCCAGGGACGTCGGACAGGCGGTGCGGTCGGCGACCGAGCTGTACCGCCTCGACCTCGCCGGCCGCCGGGCCGGTTCCGGCGGCATCTGGCAGTCGCTGGCCGGTTCGTTCGCAGTGAGCGCATACGCAACGCCCGCCTCGCGTTGGCTGATAACCCCCGCCGACAGTTCGGTCGCGCGCGAGGCGAACACCGTGGACGGTTCGGGCGCACCGCTCAAAGTCGGCCACAGCGACGTGCAGAAGCTGCGGGAGGCCGCCGAGGACGCCAGGCGCTGGGACTCCAAGTACGGCGGGGGCGACTGGCGGTCGTCGATGGTGCCGGAGTGTTTACGGGTGGAGGCGGCACCGCTGCTGCTCGGCGCGTACTCCGACGAGGTCGGGCGGGCGCTGTTCGGGGCGAGTGCCGAACTGACGCGGCTGGCCGGGTGGATGGCCTTCGACACCGGACAGCAGGAGGCGGCGCAGCGGTACTACATCCAGGCGCTGCGGCTCGCCCGCGCGGCGGCCGACGTACCGCTCGGCGGGTACGTCCTGGCGTCGATGTCCCTGCAGGCGACGTACCGGGGCTTCGGCGACGAGGGCGTCGACCTCGCGCAGGCCGCAGTGGAGCGCAACCGTGGGCTGGCGACCGCGCGGACCATGAGCTTCTTCCGGCTGGTCGAGGCACGGGCACACGCGCGTGCCGGTGACGCGCAGGCGGCGGGGGCCGCGCTGAAGGCGGCGGAGGGCTGGCTGGAGCGGGCGCGGGAGGGGGACAACGATCCCTCCTGGCTCGGTTTCTACGGCTACGACCGGTTCGCCGCGGACGCGGCCGAGTGCTACCGGGACCTGAAGGCCCCGCGCCAGGTGCGGCGCTTCACCGAACAGGCCCTTTCCAAGCCGACCGAGGAGTTCGTGCGGTCGCACGGACTGCGGCTGGTGGTCTCGGCCGTCGCCGAACTGGAGTCGGGCAACCTCGACGCGGCCTGCGAGCAGGGGGTGCGGGCCGTGGAGGTGGCCGGGCGGATATCGTCCGCGCGGACGACGGAGTACGTGAAGGATCTGCTGCACCGGCTCGAGCCGTACGGGGACGAGCCGAGGGTGGTGGAGCTGCGGGAGCGGGCACGGCCGCTGCTCATGGCACCGGCGTGAGGGTCGCCTGCTCGTCTGCCGGGTCCTGTCCGGCCAGCGGGTGCGGGTGCGTGGGGGCTGGTCGCGCAGTTCCTCGCGCCCCTTTGGGGCGCGCTGCAGAACCCGGCGTTTGAAAGTGATGTCAGTGGCGCAGTGCACTATCGAGCGTGGGAGGTGGTGCAGGTGCGGGCCGGGATTGCTTACGACTGTGACGTGCTCGTGGTCGGGGGTGGGATCGTCGGGCTGTCGACCGCGTATGCGGTCACCCGTGCCGCGCCCGGGACCCGGGTCACCGTGCTGGAGAAGGAGGCCGGGCCGGCGAGGCACCAGACGGGGCGGAACAGCGGGGTCATCCACAGCGGGGTCTACTACCGGCCCGGGTCGCTGAAGGCGCGGTACGCCGTCAAGGGCGGCGCGGAGATGGTCAAGTTCTGCGCGGAGTACGGCATCGCGCACGCCGTCACCGGCAAGCTGATCGTCGCCACCGAGCGGGCGGAGCTGCCCCGGCTGCACGCGCTCGTGCAGCGCGGCCGGGAGAACGGCATACCGGTGCGGGAGCTCGGGGCCGCGCAGATCGGGGAGTACGAGCCCGAGGTGCGGGGGCTCGCCGCCATACACGTCGGGACGACCGGGGTGGCCGACTTCGTGGGCGTCGCCCGGCAGCTCGGAGAGGCCTCGGGGGCGGAGATCCGGTACGGCGCCCGGGTGGTCCGCGTGGACCGGCGCCCGGAGCGGGGCGTGGCCGTGCTCACCTCGCGCGGGGACGTCGTACGCGCGCGCGTGCTGGTCAACTGCGCGGGGCTGTACTGCGACGAGGTCGCCCGGCTGACCGGGGACGAGCCGGGGATGCGGATCGTGCCGTTCCGCGGGGAGTACTACGAGCTGGCGCGGCCGGAGCTGGTGCGGGGGCTGGTGTACCCGGTGCCGGACCCGGCGTTCCCGTTCCTCGGGGTGCATCTCACCCGCGGGATCGACGGAGGCGTGCACATCGGGCCCAACGCGGTGCCGGCGCTGGCCCGGGAGGGGTACGGGTGGGACGTCGTACGGCCGCGGGAGATCGCCGGGACGCTGGCCTGGCCGGGGGCCTGGGCGCTGGCGCGGCGGCACTGGCGGTACGGGGGCGGGGAGCTGCTCCGGTCGGTGTCGAAGAAGGCGTTCACGAAGGCCGTACGGCGGCTGCTGCCCGCCGCGGAGGAGGGGGACCTGGTGCGGGCGGCCGCGGGGGTGCGGGCGCAGGCCGTGCTGCGGGACGGGACGCTCGTCGACGACTTCCTGATCAAGGAGGGGCCGCGCGCGGTCCACGTGCTGAACGCACCCTCGCCCGCGGCGACCGCCTCGCTGCCGATCGGGCGGGAGGTGGCCCGCAGGGCGCTGGAGACGCTGGGCTCGGTGTGACCCCGTCGGCCGCCTGGCGGGGGCCGTAAAATCGACGCACTGTGTCTGACTCCCGCAACGCCCCCGAAGCCCCCCGGCCCGCCGAGACCGGCCCCGTCGAGCACGTCCCCGGTGCGCACCCCGACCACGCCCCCGGGATGTCCGTCCGGCACACCCGGGCCAAGGGGGAGCCGCGGTTCCCGGACGGGCCCAAGGCCGATCCGGCCGGGTCGCACTTCGAGCGGCGGATCCGCAGCTTCCAGCCGCGCCGCAGCCGGGTCACCGCCGGGCAGGCCGACGCGCTGCAGCGGCTGTGGCCCAAGTGGGGCCTGGACATCGACGGGCAGCGGGTCATCGACCTCGGCGAGCTGTTCGGCAACGACGCCCCGGTGGTGCTGGAGATCGGGTTCGGGATGGGCGAGGCGACCGCGCAGATGGCCGCCGAGGAGCCCGGCGTCAACATCCTCGCCGTCGACGTGCACACACCTGGCCAGGGGAACCTGCTCAACCTCGCCGACCAGAACGGACTGTCCAACGTCCGCGTCGGGAACGGCGACGCGATCATCCTGCTCCGGGAGATGCTGACGCCGGACTCGCTGGACGGGCTGCGTGTGTACTTCCCGGACCCGTGGCCGAAGAAGCGGCACCACAAGCGGCGGCTGATCCAGCCGGAGTTCCTGGATCTCGCCGCGACCCGGCTGCGGCCCGGGGCGATCGTGCACTGCGCGACCGACTGGGAGCCCTACGCCGAGCAGATGCTCGAAGTGCTCGACGCCCAACCGGAGTTCGAGAACACGCAGGACGACGGCGGTTTCGCGCCACGTCCGGCGCACCGGCCGCTGACCCGTTTCGAGGGTCAGGGACTGGACAAGGGACATGTGGTGAACGATCTGCTCTTCCGTCGCGTACAGCACCGGGTGCCGCAGAGCGAGCAGCACCGTCAGGAGTCACCTCGTTAGGGTCGATGCCGTGGCCACCTCTCCGCCGCCGTACTCGCCGTACCCGCAGTACCCGTCACAGCCACCGCAGCCGTCGTATCCGCCGGACGCCGTCGGCGGCGGCCTGCGGCATCCCCGCTGGTGGCAGCGGCGCTGGGTGCGGTACGGGGCGCTGGGCACACTGCTCGCCCTCTCCGGCCTGGTGATCCTCGCGCTGGTGCGGGAGCAGACGGGGACGGAGGGGTTCCTGGTGGGTCTGGGGCTCGCCGTGCTGCCCGTACCGCTGCTCGTGGGCGCGTTCCGGTGGCTGGACCGGGTGCAGCCCGGCCCCTGGCGGAACGTGCTGTTCGCCTTCGCCTGGGGCGCCTGCGCGGCCGCGCTGATAGCCATCGTCGCCAACAGTTTCGCGACGAGATGGATCGCGACGGCGACCGCGGACCCGAGCAGCGCGGACACGCTCGGGGCGACCGTGATAGCGCCGGTCGTCGAGGAGTCGGCGAAGGCGGCGGCCGTGCTCCTCGTGTTCCTCTTCCGCCGACGGGACTTCACCGGGATCGTCGACGGGGTGGTGATAGCCGGGGTCACCGCCACCGGGTTCGCGTTCACCGAGAACATCCTCTACCTCGGTACGGCCTTCGGGACCGACCAGCTGACCGGGGGCAGCGGGATCGCCTCCGTCACCGCCGCGACGTTCTTCGTGCGCGTCGTGCTGTCCCCGTTCGCGCATCCGCTCTTCACCGTCCTCACCGGCATCGGCTTCGGCATCGCCGCGCTCTCCGGGGAGCGGCAGCGGGCGCGGCGCGTGCTGGTGCCGGTGGCCGGGCTGCTGCTCGCGATGACCATGCACGCGTTCTGGAACGGGTCCTCGACGTTCGGGCAGTACGGGTTCTTCGCCGTGTACGGCATGTTCATGGTGCCGGCGTTCGGACTGCTGACCTGGCTGGCCGTCTGGACGCGGCAGCGGGAGCTGCGAACGGTACGGGAGGAGCTGCCGGCGTACGTCTACGCGGGGTGGCTGGGGGCGGCGGAGCCGTTCGTGCTCGGGTCGATGCGGGCGCGGCAGATGGCCCGGGAGTACGCCGCGTACCACTTCGGGAAGGCGGCGGGGCGGGCGGTCACCGAGTACGAGGGGTACGCGACGGCGCTGGCGCTGCTGCGGCGCCGGGGGCAGCGGGGGCGGGCCGGGGCCGACTTCGTGGCGCGGGAGCGGGAGCTCCTCACGGAGCTGTGGAGCCGACGGGAGCTGGTGCGGCCGGCCCTGGAGTACGCGGCGCGGACGGCCGCGCCGGGCGGATGGCCGGGGTACACCGGCTACGTGCCGTCGGCCTACGGGGCGGCGATGCCGTATCCCGCCTACAACCCGTACCGGAGTTAGCGCTTCGGGGTCGCGGCCGGCCCGGCACCGCCGGGATGCGCCGTGCCGGCTGAGCGCCGTTGCGGACGCATACGAACCGGACTGCAACCGTTCCTAATCAGTGAGCAGGAGTGAGTCTTGGACCCAGACCTGGTCGACTGGCGCATCCCGGACGGTTGTGGATGCACTGGTCACCCGCGTTCGCGCCGCGTCCGGCGACACGGATCGTGTCCGTGGTCCAAGGATGCGGGGGCGGGTTTCCTCACGCCTGCGGGTTCCGTGTCCGGCCTGGGCGGTCCGATGCCGCACACGATCGCTCTGGTCGTGTGAGGGCGGTGCCGTCCGTCGCCGGACGCGGTGCCCGAGAGCGCGTCGTCCGATCGCGACGCCAGCGGCGTCGTGGCGGGTGGTCTTGCGGTTCTTGCTGCTGAGGGGCTTCTGCCAGTGCTCGGCGCCCCAACGGGAGGTGTAGGCGGGGTCGACGACGACGATGCTGATGCCGAGTTCGGCGGCCATGGACACGAGCCGTGCCCGCAGTCTGGCGACGGGCATGCCGGAGATCAGCTTGCGGAACCGCTTCCTGCGGCCGTGCTTCTCCCGCGTCTTCTCCGCGCCGAAGTCCAGGTCCTCGATCGCGATCGAGACGCCTTCGCGCTGTGCCCAGTGAAGGAGGCGGGTGAGGGCGTGCCTCACCTGGGCGTCCCGGTAGGTGGCCGGCCCGTCGAGGTCGTAGAAGAATCGGCGGGGCTCACCCGTCGGGTTGCCGTGCACATCCAGACGCCACGCTGCGAAGTGGTCGGCGTTGGTGTCCACACCGATGAGCCCGTTCGCCCTGGCCAGGGCCAGGGGAACAGTGGGGGCCGGGGGGATCGTCCACGCCGCGGTGAGGTACCAGCGGCCCCGGTCCACGTCCAGGTGGATGCGGTAGGCGACAGCACGGTTCGCCGATACGCGGTCGGCCCACTCTTCGCCGCGGTGCCGGAAGTCGACCCGGCCGTCGAGCACGTACCGGCCGCGCGGGGCATTGGCCAGATGCGCCAGCGGAGCAGGGAGCTTGATGCCGACCTCACCGTCGGAGCTGACGCGGATGGTTTCGTTCCCCAAACGCTTCCCCGACTCCCCGTCTGCCTGGAGGAACCAGCGTCCGGCATCCCAGCGCCTGCGCCACTCGTACTCGGTGAGCTGGGCGGCTTCCAGATTGTGCCGACCTCGAGCCAGTCGCTTCCCGCCCCGCGTCACGTGCACGACACCGGCCTCACGGTCGGACCGCTCGCGTGCCAGCCGGTCTTCCAGCACATGCAGGCGCCGGGTCTTTTGGAACCACTCCCGCTTTGTGCGGTAGCCGCCCGGCGCCCGCTTCGTGCCCTTCTCCCCGACCGGCTGGGACAGGCGGTGCGAGATCGTGCGCACCCCGGCCTCAAGGTTGTGGATGCGGGCGAGCTGGGCACGGCGCGCAAGGCCCCACTGGTCGTGGGTGGCCTTCGAGATACTCCCGGCCCAGCGGGAGGACGACTCCTCGGTCAGGGCCCGCTTGCGCTCCGCCCACTGGTCGCTGTCGTGATCGGTACCCGCCCGGCAACGGGCCTTGAGGTCGGCGCAAGCCAGCGAACCCAGGTGCGCGCCCACCAGCGGCAGCACCTCACGGTCCCGCTGGGACATGCCCTTGATGCTGGTACGGATCGCCACCCCGGACGGGCCCAGCGCAACGAACGGCGCCTCGATCGTGCGCAGTGCGGAGTCAGCCATGCTCGGCGGCCTCCAAAGCCTTGCGGGCGCGGTTCTTCGCCGACCGGCGACCGTACACACGGGCACAGAACGAGGTCAGCACCTCCACCATGTCGCGCACCAGGTCGTCTTCGACCTCGCCGTCATCAAGGACCACGAGGCGGCGCCCATGTGCGCACAGGGCGGCTTCGACAAGTTCGGTGTTCATCCGGCCCAGCCGGTCCTTGTGTTCGACCACCACGGTGGTCACATCCGGATCGGCCAGCAGCCGCTTGGCTTTGGGGCGGGCACCGTTCATACCGGATGCGATCTCCGCCTCCACGCGCACCACCCGGTGGCCGGCCTGCGCCGCCCACCGGGACAGCCGGGCGACCTGCCGTTCCAGGTCGGTCTTCTGGTCATGGGAGGAGACACGGGCATACAGGCCCAGCCCGCCGATCGCCTCGGGCACGGCGTTGACCCCAACATTCACGAGGATCGTGCGCGGGCCGACCCGCTGAGCCGGTACCGGCAGCGTCCCCTCACGGAACCAGCGATATGCGGTCTGCGGATGCACACCCTGCGTCTTCGCCCATTCCGTGAGATTCATGCTCTGACAACGACACTCACTCACACATGGTTACGCTCACTCACTCGACTTTGAAGAGCAGCAGTTGAAGACCCCCTGGGGGCGCTGGGGGTACCCCCGGCCGAAGGCTGGGGGGGAGGAACTGCGCGACCGGCCCACGACGGCGCTGTGCTCCGCGACGGGCCGGCGTTCCGACGGTGGGTACCGGCCTGCCCGGCCCCGCCGACTTCGACCGTCGTGGCCGAGCACCGTTGCGGCGGAAGGGTGGACCGGAGGAGCCGGGGGCAGGCGGCCGTCAGGCGGAAGCCGTCGTCAGCTTCGTCAGTTCCTCGTCCGTCAGGTTCAGGTCCGCCACGGCCAGCAGGGGCGGGAGTTGCTCCAGTGTGCGGGCCGAGGCGATCGGGGCCGTGATGGTGGGCTGGGCCGCCAGCCAGGCCAGGGCGACCGTGGGGATCGGGGCCTCGTGGGCCGCGGCGATCTCGTCCAGGGCCGCCAGGACCTTCTGGCCGCGCTCCGACTCGGCGTACTGGGCGGCTCGGCCGGCTCGCGCGCTGTCGACCGTCGTACCGGGGCGGTACTTGCCGGTGAGGAAGCCGGCGGCCAGCGAGAAGTAGGGGACGGCCGCGAGACCGGTGCGGGAGGCCAGGTCCTGGAGGGGGCCCTCGTAGGTGTCGCGGGAGACCAGGTTGTAGTGGGGCTGGAGGGCGACGTACCGGGCGAGGCCCTCGCGGTCGGAGAAGTCCAGGGACTCCTGGAGCCGCTCCGGCGTGATGTTGGACGCGGCGATGTGCCGGACCTTGCCCGCCCGCACCAGCTCGTCCAGCGCGCCGATGATCTCCTCGACCGGGATCTCGGGCTTGTCGAAGTGCGTGTAGTACAGATCGATGTGGTCGGTGCCGAGACGGCGCAGGGACGCGTCGGCGGCGGCCCTGATGTTGGCGGCGGACAGGCCCGGGTACTCGGGGTGCTGGCTGACCTTCGTCGCGATGACGACGTCGGCGCGGTTGCCGCGGGCCTTGACCCACTTGCCGATGATCGTCTCGGACTCGCCGCCCTTGTTGCCCTCGATCCACGCCGTGTACGAGTCGGCAGTGTCGACGAAGTTGCCGCCCGCGGCGGCGTACGCGTCGAGGACGGCGAAGGAGGTGGCCTCGTCGGCGGTCCAGCCGAAGACGTTGCCGCCGAGGGCGAGCGGGAAGACCTCCAGGTCGGAGGCGCCGAGCTTGCGGAGGGAAGGGGAAGCGGAAGAAGCACTCATGCCTGACTTCAACACGCGTCGCCCGGCACCCCATGCCGACGCAACACGAAGTTCTTGTAAAGGCGACCGCCGCCGCGAGGCGTGGCGGGCAGCCCGGCGGCCCTGACGCCGGGGGTTGTCGTCAGGGCCGCCGGGGGCCGGTCAGTGAGGTCCGGGTTCTGGCCGGAGCCAGGGTCAGGGGTTGAGGCCCTTGCCCCGCAGCCAGGTCATCGGGTCGATGGCGGTGGCCTGGCCGTTCGGGTGGACCTCCAGGTGGAGGTGCGGGCCGGTGACGTTTCCGGTGGCGCCCACGCGGCCGATGACGTCGCCGGTGGCGACCTTCTGGCCGGCCTTGACGCCGATCGAGGACTGGTGGCAGAACCACAGTTCGGTGCCGTCGTCGAGGGTGATGATCGTCCGGTAGCCGTAGGAGCCGGCCCAGCCCGCCTCGGTGACCGTGCCGCTGTGCACGGCCTTGATCAGCGTGCCGGTGGGCGCGGCGAAGTCGAGGCCGGTGTGGTAGCCGGAGGACCACATGGAGCCGGCCTGGCCGAAGGTGCCGGTGATCGTGTACGAGACGACGGGCAGCGTGTACTGCTTGGCCAGCGCGGCGAGGCGGGCCTGCTCGGCCTTCTCCTTCGCGGAGGCCTCGGCCTTCTCCTTGGCGTCGGCGGCCTTGGCGGCGGCCGCCTTCTCCGCCTTGGCCTCGGCTGCGGCGACCGCCTGGTCGGCGACGGCGACGGCCTTGGCGCTGGCCTTGGTGTCGAGCTGGTTCTGCTGCTGCGCGGCCTGGGCGATGATCCGGCTGCGCAGCGCCTCACCGGCGTCGGACGAGGAGGAGTCCGCGTCGGTGGCGGTCGTCGTGACGCTGCTGAGCGCGGTCCGGGTGGCCTGGTGGCCGCCGTCCTCGCCGAGCAGCGAGCTGACGGAGGACGGGAGGTCGGGCAGCGAGATGGAGACCGGCGGCTTGCCGGTGTTGGCGCTGGCCATGCCGCCCGCGCCGACGGCGGCTATGACGCCGACGCCGAGAACCGTGGAGCTGCGGGCGAGCCCGCCGCCCTTCTGCTTGGCGACCCG
Organism: Streptomyces sp. NPDC013157; assembly: GCF_042899865.1. Classification (NCBI taxonomy): domain Bacteria; kingdom Bacillati; phylum Actinomycetota; class Actinomycetes; order Kitasatosporales; family Streptomycetaceae; genus Streptomyces; species Streptomyces sp. NPDC013157. The sequence continues at coordinate 25,392 of NZ_JBIBAK010000012.1, forward strand.
GTGCCGGCCGCGTACCGCGGAGAGGGACTCCTCGGTGGGGTTCCACTCCTCGAAAGGGCCCTCGTCGGTGCGGTAGCCGCCGTAGCCGAAGGTGTCGGGCTGACGCTGGCTGGGCACGAACGGGGCTGTCGGAGCAGGCGGGTTGGACGCCACGCGGGCGCACTCCTTTCCTTCCGCCGCCTACCGGGTTAGCTGACGGGTTCGGAGCGGGAAGGTCTCCTACGCGCGTATACCGGCCGTTTCGTACCCGGCGGTAGCCGTGCGATTCACCCCAAGGTGGTGGTTCCCCGGTTCCCTTGCGGGATTCGGCGCGTGCGCACGGAGCCGTCTCGGGTGACGGCTGGGACGACCGCGCTGCGTTATCGAACGTTAATAGACCCGGCTATCAGATTCCAAGCTGTTCGCCTTGATCATTAAGCTTTCAAAGCTTGGACTTACCTGCCACGACCGGTCAAAAACGGTCGAGTCGACGGTGCGCGTCGCTCACCTCAGGAGTCACACAGGTTTTGATGGTGACTCAGTTGTTATGCACAGGGCGGTCGTCCGGACACCGAACGTGACCGCGCCCCGCTCAGGGCCGTCTCAGGATCTGGATACGACTCAGGGCCGGAATCCTTGAATCTCGGATTCCGGCCCTGGGTTTCAGTAGCGGGGACAGGATTTGAACCTGCGACCTCTGGGTTATGAGCCCAGCGAGCTACCGAGCTGCTCCACCCCGCGTCGGTGACACCAGCATACGCCATCCGAAGAGGGGAAGTCACACGGGTTAAGTCTCACGAGGCCGACGGGGCTGCGGGGAGGTCCCTGACCGCGGGCAACCCCCACGCACCCGCACCCGCAAACCGCGCCCCGACCCGCTCAGCCGAGCAGATGCGCGTTGGGCGCCTTCGCCTCCCCCTCGTACTCCCCGAGCACCAGCACCTCCACCCCCGCCTCCCGCAGCGCGCCCGTCCCGTCGGCCGCCGCCACGAACGTGTCCGGTTCGCGCCACGCCGTCACCACCCGCCGTACCCCGGCCCGGAGGATCAGCTCGGCGCAGGGGTGCGGGCGGGAGGCGCGGTGGGTGCAGGGTTCGAGGCTGGTGTAGACCGTGGCCGCGGCCAGCCGGGGGTCGTCCGCGGGGATCTTCGCCAGGGCCGCCTCCTCCGCGTGGACCACGGGGTCGCCGGCCTCCCGGGAGTGGCCGCGGGCCAGCTCCGTGCCGTCGGCCGCGACGACGACCGCGCCCACGCTGAACGCGGTCCGGGAGGGCGGGCACTCGGCCGCCAGTCCGCAGGCGAGCCGCAGCCAGTGCCGGTCCGCGGCGGACACCGACCCGCCCGTGCCGGGGGCCGTGGGCTCGTAGCGCATGAGGACGACGTCCTCGATCCGGCGGGTCTCCAGGAGCCGCAGCCGCCCGGCCTGGTACCCGCCGGGACCGAACAACCGCGGCGCCTTCGGGTCGCCGACGAAGAGGGGGGCCAGGACCAGCTGGAGCTCGTCGGCCAGGCCCTGCTGGAGGAGCTGGGTGTGGACGGTGCCGCCGCCCTCGACCATCAGGCGCCGTACGCCCCGTACGTCGTGCAGGTGCTCCAGGAGCAGCCGCCAGTCGAGGTCGGCGCCGAGGGAGACGACGTCGGCGGCGATCCCGAGGGCGCGGGCCCGCCGTACCCCCTCGTCCGTCGTGTAGACGATCTTCTCGCCGCCGGTGTGCCAGAACTTCGCGTCCGGGTCGAGGTCGCCGGTCGCCGTGACCGTGACCTTGAGGGGGTACTCGGGCCGGCCGGCGGCGGTCCGGGCCGCGCGCCGCTCCGGGGAGTTGACCAGGAGCCGCGGGTTGTCCGCGCGGATGGTGCCGGCGCCGATCAGGATGGCGTCGACGGAGGCCCGTACCTCGTCGACGCGGTCGAAGTCGGCGGGGGAGGAGAGCAGGAGCCGGTCGGGGCCGGTGTCGTCGAGGAAGCCGTCGAGGGAGACGGCGGCGGACAGCAGGACGTAGGGGTACGGCATCGGACGCGCTCACTCTCGGCGGGCGGACTGGCGGGCAGGCTGACCGGACCGGCCGGATGGCTGACGGGGTCGGCCCGGCTGCCCTGACACGGACACTTGGTTAAAGTTTGAAACAAACCTACACTGGAGCCATGACGACTCGCTGGCTCACTCCGAAGGAGCAGCGCGCCTGGCGCGCCTACATGGCGGCGACGCACCTCCTGGAGGACGCGATCGACCGGCAGCTCCAGCAGGACGCCGGCATGCCGCACCTGTACTACGGCATTCTGGCCAACCTCTCCGAGGCGCCGGAGCGCAAGCTGCGCATGACCGACCTCGCCGAGAAGTCGAAGATCACCCGGAGCCGGCTGACGTACGCCGTGACCCGGCTGGAGAAGGACGGGCTGATCCGCCGCGAGGACTGCCAGTGGGACAAGCGGAGCAGCTTCGCCATCCTGACGGACGAGGGCATGGCGGTGCTGGAGCGCACGGCGCCGGGCCACGTGGAGACGGTACGGGCGGCGGTCTTCGACCACCTCTCCGCCGAGCAGGTGGAGCAGCTGGAGGAGATCAGCTCCGTGATCGCGCGGGCGCTGGAGGGCGACGAGTCGACCCCGCGGCCGACGCCGGACGAGCTGCCGTGGCGGCGGCGGTCGTCCCCCTGTTCCGGATCGTGAACTCGACTTCCCGAAACCGTACGGAAATCTGTTGCTTCAAATTTAAAGCATGAGGTAGGGTTCCAGCCGTGGATCTGCTTCAAATCTGAAGCAGACACCCGCGACGTCCCGTACCGGGACCGCCGTCCTGCACCCGGACACTGGAGAGCCCGATGACCGACTTCCCCGCCGCCACCCAGCGCGCCCGCGTCCGGGTCCCGCTGCGCTTCAACGACGGCTACAGCGTCAACGCCGAACTCGTCACGTTCCATGGCCTGACCGACGGCCAGGAGCACGTCGCCGTCGTCCTGGGCGAGCCCGCCCCCGGCACCCTCCCGCTGGTGCGCCTGCACTCCGAGTGCCTGACGGGCGACGTCTTCGGCTCGGCCCGCTGCGACTGCGGGCCCCAGCTGCGCGAGGCCGTCGAGCGCATCGCCGAGCGCGGCGGCGTCCTGCTCTACCTGCGCCAGGAGGGCCGCGGCATCGGGCTCTACAACAAGCTCGACGCCTACGCCCTCCAGGACCAGGGCCTCGACACCTACGAGGCGAACGCCGCCCTCGGCCTGCCCGAGGACGCCCGCGACTACACCGCCGCCGCCCAGATGCTGGCCGCCCTCGGCATCACCGACCTGGACCTGCTCTCCAACAACCCCGACAAGGCGGAGCAGTTGCGCGGCCTCGGCGTCACCGTCCGCGACCGCGTCCCGACCGGCGTCTTCAGCACCGCCCACAACGTCCGCTACCTGCGCGCGAAGGTCCTGCACACCCAGCACACGCTGCCCCTGGCCGAGCTGACGGAGCTCAACGCGGGCTGAGCGCCGCGGACGGTGACGCCGAGGCTGCGCAACATGCCCCCGCACGCGGCCCGGCTGATCTCGACGCTGATCCGGGCCCGGCGCGCCACGTCCGTCCTGGAGATCGGCACCTCCAACGGCTGCTCGGCGATCTGGTTCGCCGACGCCCTCCGCGACACCGGCGGCCGCCTGACGACCGTGGACATCGACGCCGAACGCGTCACCGCGGCACTGGCCAACCTGGAGCGGGCGGGAGCCCGGGAGTACGCGGACGTCCGCCACGGCGACGGCGCCGAGATCCTCGCCGACACCCCGGACGCGCCCGTCGACCTGGTCGTGCTCGACGCCGAGCGACCGGCGTACGTCGCCTACTGGCCGCACCTGCGACGCGTCCTGAAGCCGTACGGCATCCTCGCCGTCGACAACGCGGTGAGCCACCGGAACCAGGTGGCCGCGTTCCGCGAACTGCCCGCCTCGGCAGCGGAGTTCGCCGTCGACCTGCACGAGGTGGGCGACGGGGTGCTGACCGGGGTGCGGGTGCGCTGAGCACCACCTTCGCCGTCACCGTCACCCGGGCCGCGCCGGATCGCCGGCCGGTTCAGCCGAAGTAACCCTCCAGGTCTGCCAGGACGTTGACCGAGCCGGCCGCGTTGTGGATGTGGACGGTGCCGTCGGCCGCGACCGGGATCACGGCCAGGACCGGACGGGTCCCGCCCGCGGTGAGGCTGTCGTTGGACACGCCGGGCAGGCTGCCGTCGCCGTAGGCGGTCAGGTGGGTGGTGGCGGTCGGGGTGACCCCCGTGAGGTTGACCAGCACCGCGGAGGCCGTTGCCGGGACCCCGTGGACACCGGCGACCTTGACGGTGAGGGTGCCGTTCGCGCCCAGCGCCCTGCGGGGTGCGCCCAGCCCGGTACGGGTGTCGAGGAAACGGGCGGGTGTGGTCGCCACGTACGGTCCGCCGACGCGGGCGCTCGGGTCGCCGCCCGAGTTGGCCCAGTCGTCGGTGTACACGCCCTGGAGATCGGCGATCAGCTGGACGTGCCCGGCGCTGTTGTAGATGTGGAACAGGCCGGAGTACGCGCAGGGGACGGCCAGGTTGGAGACGGTCTGCCCGGCCCGGTAGTCGAGGGTGGACGTGGTCGGCGGGTTGGGTCCGTCGCAGGCGACGGTGATGTAACCGCTGCCGGTGGCCCCGGTCACCGTCACGTTGAGGACGGCGGCGACGGTCGCCCCGCCCCGCGTGTACTTCGGCAGGGTGACGGTCGTGGTGCTGCGGGGGCCGACCGCGCCCTTGCGCGCACCGGTGCCGGAGCGGGTGTCCAGCACCCGGGTGGGAGCCACCACGGCCAGGGCGGACATGTCCTGCGTGTCCTTGATGGCCTTGGTGGTGTAGTAGCCCTCCAGGTCGGCGATGAGGTTCACCCCGCCGTGCGCGTTGTAGAGATCGACGTAGCCGTCGGTGCCCACCTTGACGGTGACCAGGTTCGGGTTGACCTGGCCGGACTGGAAGTTGAGGTTCGAGGCGGTCGGGCGGGCGGTGCCGTCCGGGTAGACCGTCACATAGCCGGCGGCGGTGGCACCTGTGTCGGTCACGTTCAGCGTCACCGCCGTGACGCCGGACGACGGGACGCCGCCCACGCCGAGGACCTTGAGCCGGACCACACCGCCGGCGCCCACGGTCCGCTTGGGCGCGCCGGTGCCGTTCCGGGTGTCCAGCAGGCGCCTGGGGCCTTCGCTGACGAAGGCCGCGCCGACCGTGGCCCTGGCGGTCTCGGTGACGGTCCGGCCGCCGGTGTCGGTGATCTTCTGCGTGACGGTGTAGGTGCCGGGAGCCGGGAAGGTGTGCTTCAGCGTGCCGCTGAGAGGGGCGACGGAGACGGCCTTGGAACCGTCGCCGAAGGTGATCTGGTCACCTGTGATCGCGTACGGATCGGAGTCGACGTCGTACTGGCAGGTGGCCGCGTCCGGTACCAAGGGGGTGGTCCCGCAGCCGACCGTGGCGGCGAGGTCCGGTACCGGTACGACCTGGTGCCAGACGTCGGCGCCGCCCATCCGGGTGCCGTCCGCCCTGTCCACCAGCACGACGACCTGGACGCCGCTGCCCGTGGTGGCCTGGGTGTAGGTGTGGGTGGCCGATCCGGTGGTGGAGGCGACGGTCGTACCGTCCCCGAAGTCGAAGGTGTACGTCAGCCCGGCCAGCGAGTCCGACCACGGGTTGCTGATCCGTGCGGCGGCGGTCTCCGGAATGCCGACATACCCGGAGCCCATGGCGACCCCGCTCACGGTGAGCGGGTCCTGGAACTCCGTGGCCCCCCGGTCGACGTGGCCGGTGCCCGCTCCGGTGTCCGGGACCAGGGGGTCGTCGACCCGGGGATGGCCGTTGATGTCCGTGGGCTGCTCGCCGGGCGCGTCGGAGTCGCCCGAGTCGACGAGCGGCGAGTACTCGGCGGGCTGCCCGAGTACGGGGATCGTCAGGTCCGTCTGGTCCAGGTCGTGGGTGCCCTGCCCGGTGCCCGCCCCGAACGCCTGCGCGGTGGCGTACGCGGTGCCGGCCCAGTTGTAGTCCGTGCCGGCCGGCAGCGGGTTGACCGCGTTGTAGTCCGCGGTGACCTGCGGGGCCGAGGTGGCGTCCACCGTGATCTCGGCCGGGGTGCCGGTGCCGGAGCACGACGTCGTACCGCCGGTCAGGGCCACGACGTTCTGCACCGAGCCCGAAGTGCCGTCGGTCAGGCTGATCGCGTCGCCGCAGATCGTGCTGAAGGTGTCGCCCGCGAGGTCGATGTCGGTGGTGCCCACGGCCGAGACACCCTGGTCGTCGAAGGAGTCGTCGGCGAGCGTGATGTCCCGTGCCCCGGCGGCGCTGCTGAAGCCCCGCCCGGCCACCTGGGAGACGTGCACGCGGACGAGCGAGATGTCGGAGGAGGATCCGTCGACCGCGACCACCGAGGTGGCGTCGGTGGAGGTGCTCTCCGCGTAGGCGTCGCGGTAGGTGATGTGCTGCGAGCCCGTGACGGCCAGGGCGGTCGTCCTGGCCCCTCCGACCCGGACCGCGGCCATGTCGACGTACTGGGCACCGTCGAACGTGACCGCCGCGACGCCCCTGCCCCGGACGGTGACGGGCGAGCCGTCGCCGGCCGCGGCGACGAACCTGACGGGCGCGTCCGCGGTGCCCTTGGACCGGATGGTCACCGGCGCGTAGGCCGCGTCGTTCCCGGCGATCCGGACCGTGCCCCCGGGAGCCGCGGCGTCCGCGGCCGGCTGGATCTGGCAGAAGGGCTCCGCCGCCGAACCGGGACCGGTGTCGCTGCAGCCGGCGGCCGCGTCGTCGACGTACAGCGCCGCACCGGCGACGGGGTCCGCGTGCGCGGCCCCCGACCCCAGGCAGCCGACGAGCAGCACCGCCAGACCTGCGGACGCCACCAGCGGATGTCTGCGTCCCATGAACGCGTTTTCTCCCCCCGGCCGCTGAAGGCGCCGGCGTTCGACGCGTGCGACCCGTGAAATCCAGTCATGTGTTCGCTGGAACTGAGGGGAGATTAGGCCAGGTTGGGAAGGGCGGCCACCGACGGGACGGCGCCGGTCCGCGGACGCGCCGAAAGTTTGCACCGGCTTTGATCAATGCGAGGGCCGCACAGACCTCCGCATCACCGGGCATTGACCGTTCCGCCGGGGCCGACGCACGGCCGACGCTCGGCCCCGTACCCACGTTCTGGTGAATCCCACCGCGTGACGGCAACCGCACAGCACCCCCCACAAGTCACACACCTCGCATCCAGTGACAAGACACCCAGGTGGACCCATGAACGACCAGCAGCCCTACGGCGCCCCGCCGTTCCAGTGGCAGCCGCCGAAGAAGAAGCCCGGCCCAGGCAAGATCGTGGGCCTGGGCTGTCTCGGCCTGATCGGCCTGTTCGTGGTGATCGCCGCGGTCGGCGCGGCGGTCGGCGGCTCCGGAGGCGTCAAGGCCGCTGCGACGCCGTCGGCCACGAAGACCGGCACCGCCGCCGCGGGCAGGAGCAGCGCCGAGAAGGCCGACGGCGACCCGAAGGACGACGCGGCCGCGGAGACCGTCGTCTTCAAGGTGTGGGGCTCCGCCCCGGCCGGCGTCCTCGGCGGCCTCGACATCACCTACGGCTCCGACACCGACACCCGCAAGGGCACCTTCAAGAACGGCAGGTTCGAGGCGACGCTGCCGCTGAAGAAGGACGCCGTGTACGTCAGCGTGATGGCACAGCTTCAGGGGTCCGGGGACATCACATGCTCGGTCACCGTCGACGGGAAGACGAAGAACGCGCACGCCTCGGGCGGCTACACCATCTGCCACTCCCAACTGAGCAGCGACTTCACCGGCGGCTGGCGGTGACAACGCCACAGCGCCCGAGCCAGCCGAAGCCGACCCGAGCGCTGCGTAGCAGGTCAGAGGGGGTAATCCCTCCCCCGCGTCCGTAGGCCGTGTGGGACTCGAACCCACAACCAATGGATTAAAAGTCCTGGCCAAAGCTTCCCGGGTGGTTCCGGACGGTTCTTCGGTGTCCGGAACCACCTGGTCAGAACACATCCAGAGCGCTGGCCGGTCTGCTTCCTGCCAGCTCGTGCCATCCCGTCCGCTCACGCATCGCTCACGCAGATGGCGTCGCTGACCAGCCGCATTCGACCTTTGACGCGAGATCGACGGCGATGAACGGCAAATCACAGCCTGTCGGCGACTCAGGGCGCGTAGCCGCGCGGGAGAAAATCGATCGTCTCGTCCCAGACCCTCATCGATCTGCTCGGCGGAGAGCGCGCCGCTCAACGCCAGCGCGGTCAGGCCCTGCAGTGATGCGGTGAGCGGCACGGCGAGGAGGTCGACGCACCCATCGCGGATCTCACCTTGCCCTTAACCAGGTGACTTCACCGCTGGCGCGAACCGCGATGCACTTGGGCACCGCCCACTTGCCAGGTGCGTTATACGGCCTGGGCACGCCCAGCAACACAGCACTGCCCTACGCCACATGCCAGCGACCAGACCCTCGTTGGGGCGAGCAGCCTCCGTTCGGCCCTTGGCCGCTCTGTCATCAACGAGTACTCCAGAGGCACCAGGCGTCTTCTATAGGAGGCACTCTTCCGCCTGACAGTTCGTCGCCGCGATGATGCACGGCATGAAAGAGCTTGTTGTCGCCCTGGTAGCTGCCGTTTTCGGTCTGGCCGGCACAGTCGTCGGTGCAGTTGTGTCGGCGCGTGCCGCCAAAAAAGGAGCCCTGCTCAGCGCACAAGCAACCTTGCAACAAGTCCATGACCAAGCCTCGGTCGATCAAGCCCACTGGCTCCGACAGCAGCGGCTTCAGGCATACGAAGGTTTCCTCGCGGCCTGGGATGAGTGTCTTCGCATTATTGACTCCGCAGGTTTGCCGGGAGACTCCGGCTCTTCGGGCGCCAACCCGCTTAAGGAAGCTGCTGGCCGCATGGCAGAACGTGCTCGGAGAATCGACATATTAGGGCCAGCCGAGGTGGCTCGGGCTGCGGAAGAGCTTGCCAACAGTATTCGGCGTGACGTAAAGATTGCCACGAAGCTAAAGGAACTCACAATGTCAACGGTTCCGACAGCAACCGAACGCTTGACCACCGAGACAGCACCCGCGATGGCCGCCGCTAGGGAAGCCATGCAGAGTGCAGCGAGGCAGATGCAAGAGCTCGTGGCACAGGCGAACGAGAGCGATCGACCACTCCATGAGGATCCACGAACAGCAGCGATATTAGTCAGTGTCGAACAAGCCCAGGAAATAGCACGGGCTGCAATTATTCACGTACGTGAGGACAACGAAGGATTCTCCGCGTACCTTGCCCAAGCGGCCGTTATCGTTAATGAACTGAAGCGCAACCAGCAAGCCCGCGCGGGTATCCGCGAGCGGTTCACCGCCGCCGCGAGACAAACACTTGCTTCCGTAACTCCAAGCGCTCCATAGTGAGGCAGCGGTAGGCATGCTGTGTCCGGACGCTTCTATGGCGCCGGTATTGACTGTACGGCGCAAGGCGTTGGCCACCGATCGACCTCGATGTCAGTGCCAGGTCCTAGAGTGACCTCATGCCCCGAGTTGAGTGGACCCGCCTGAGCGGCGATGAGGTCGAGGAAGTCGTTGCCATCTTGCTGTCCCGCAGGCATCCGGACTGCATCCGCATCCGTCCATCAGTTGGGGATGGTGGGATCGACCTGCTGCTCCCCCAGCCAGACGGCGGCCACCACGTATTTCAAGTGAAGAAATTTGCTCAGAATCTCAAAGCCAGCGAGAAGACGCAGATTAGAAAGTCCCTGGGGCGTCTATCCACATACGCCCGTGAGCGTGGTCTAATTGTCAGTCGCTGGGACCTTGTGACACCACTCGACCCAACGAAGGAAAATCTGCAATGGCTGGAAGGGCTGCCCAATCTGCCGAGCGTGAGCGTAGGATGGCGGGGCCTCAACTTCGTTGAATCTCTCGTATCTGAATTCCCTGATGTCATCGACTATTATCTCCACGGTGGCCGAGATCGACTACAGGACGCAGTCGCAGAATTGGCTGTTCTACTGCGCCAGCAGAGTACGTCTGCCGCGAACCAGCCAATCAACGCCGCCGATGCGGAAAGGACCTTGACTGCACTTTCGAATCAGGTAAACGCCTACGATCCTCACTATTCGTATGACCTGCACGTGACTGAACGTATTCTCGAGCCTCGCACCATCGATCACGACCGACTAATTTTCATATGGCAAGCGTTGGAAACGACGCCATCTGTGACAATCGCGGTGCGCGCTCGCTTCACGGATGCACCGAATATCCGACCCGTGCCCTTGAAGTTGAATATTCACGTCCCGAAAGGTAGCGAGCTCGAAGAGAAAGTACTTGCATTTCGGAACTTCGGTTCCGAGCTAGTGCTACCAGCAGAGAGTTATGACCTGACGGCCGATCTCTCCGGAGGGCTGACTCCATCATCCGGCACGGCGGCACTCCTTAAGATTCGCGCAAATCCGCAGCCAGCACCCTCACCGCAGGAGGTACGCCTCACAATCAGTGGACCCGATGGTGGCGAATTGGCCAGTTCAACCGTCGTGTTGAATGCGACCACGATGGGCATGACAGGTGCTGGAGTCCTACTGCACGGGGCGGAAATCGGTGAAACTTTCGACGCAACCATGCAGTTGGACTTCACGGCACAGAGGATGAAAATTTCCATCGGAAGTCACGATCTGGCAGGAAAGCGGCTGGAGAGCATCCGCGCTGGGGTTGAGTTTCTAGCACACTTCCACGAACCTAATCAGGTTACACTCCACAATCCTTATCGTTCCGCCCCCTTGCAGGAACCTATAGCAATCGGGCATCCCATCGACGAGGGCGCCGTGCTCCAGCGTGACATTGTCTCGGCGCTGCTGGAAATCCAACGTGTTGCAGGGCGCACGATTAGAGTTCCGAAACTCTTGGACCGACCGATTGAAGAGTTCCTGCCATGGCTGGACGCCGCACATCTGCTACAGGGAAAGGAAGTGCGCGTCAGTTGGAGCGAAATGGCTTTTTCGACTAACGAAAATCCACCGCAAGGCTTCCTGGCAAATTTGCCGGGAGCTTTGGTCTTCAATGAGCCACTTACCGTGTCAGTCGGCGGCGAGGTCCTCGACCTCGGATACAAACAGTTCTATACACCCGCTGTACGGTTGAAAGATGGCTCGGATCTTCCCTCAAGGCCCGGGGATCGAATCGTGCTGGAACCTATTGATGACTCGGTAGCCGTGGTCCGTTGGATCCAACATGGCGCGAACTGACACTGCGCCCTGCTGAGTTCCGGAATCTGACAGTACCGTGGCGACGGTTCCGCTAAATTACGGCCCCGCTCAGAGAGTGATGAGTTCCTCCTGGAACTAGCAGCGGGCAGGCAGCTAATCAGAGTCCGGTGATGGGCTGGCCTGTGAGTGCCTGTGCAATCTGCCAGAGCTGGCCGCCGCGGGACGCCTTCACGAGGACGACGTCGCCGGGGCGGATGATGGATTTCAGGTAGGCGGCAGCGGTCGCGTTGTCACCGACCATCGCGATGTCCGGTACTCCCGCCGCTCCTGCCGCGAGGGCGAGTTGTTTGGCGAGAGCATTGCCGACCGCCACGACGAGGTCGACGCCGTTCTCGGCCGCCATGCGCCCGACCTCGCGATGGGCTTCGACTGCCTCGTCGCCGAGTTCCAGCATTTCTCCGAGTACGGCGATCCTCCGGCGGCCTGCGGCCTCGGTCGTGTCGCCGTCTGCCTCGGTCATCAAGAGTCTCCGTTGTGGATGAGGGGCGCGAAGGTGATCGCGCGGCCGGTGTAGGAAGCGGACACGCGGCTGAGGGGGACTCGGTCGTGCGTCTGGCCCCAGGCCGACGGGTCCCGGAAGTGGATCGCGGGGTCGGGGCCGTCCTCGTAGCCGCGAAGGATGACGAGGTGACCGCCGGCGCGGCCGTCGTCGGGGAACTGCTCGGTCACGGAGACGATGAGCGGGGCGTCGTCGAGACGCCTCGTCAAGTCTTCGGCCGGGACCGGCTCGGCGGTCGAGGGGACGCCGAGGTCAGTCGCGAGGCTCGCGATCCCCGCGTGGAGTGCTCCACGCGGGGTCAGGACCTCGTGCTTGACCGCGAGTTTCAGGAGCTCTGTGACCGTGGGGGCCTCGCGCCCGTAGGCGAGGAGGATCATTCTCAGCGAGGCCAGGCCGCACGCCCGGTTGGACCACTCGATTCTGTCCCCGAGAGCCCATCCCCCGTGTTGATCCCACTCGGCGGGGGCGATGAGCTGACGGCACATGGGGACCTCGTGGACGCGCGGCACAGCGGCGGGCTCCTACGGCGAGACGGCAGCCTCCCGAGCCCGTGTGGTGCCGGCGAACGCGGGAGTGGGCAGGGGGACATCGTAGGGCGGGCGGGCCAGAGCCTCGTGCAACATGGCCAACACGACGTCCGTGTGCGTGAGTCCGACCATCGCCGCCCCCACCACGAAATTGCTGTCGCGGGACATACCCGGCGTGCTGTTGACCTCCAGCACGTACGGTTCGCCGTCCTCGGCGAGGATGAAGTCGATGCGCGCCGAGCCGCGCAGCCCGATGCCGTCCCACAGGATCCGGGCGTCCCCGGTGATCTTGTCCAGCACGTCGGGGGCCAGGTCGGCGGCGCGCACGGTCACGGTGCCGCTGGAGTCCACGTCGAGCTTCGTGTCCGCGTCGTAGAAGTCGGCGCCGGTGGCCTCGGTGGCCAGCGGCGGGAAGACGACGACCGAGCCGCCCGGCAGTTCCAGGAGCCCCACGGTCACCGGCGTGCCGGTCACGTACTCCTCGACGAGCACGGACGTGTCTTCGTCGCCGGCGGCGTCCGCCAGGGCGCTGGGCAGATCCGCCGGATCGCGCACGAGGCTCATGCCCACGCTGGATCCCCCGAAGGGGGGCTTGACCATCACCGGGCGCCCGTTCCACGTCGCCGGGCCGCCGGTCCAGACGTGCCATCCAGGTGTCGGGATGCCGAGGGCCAGCATCACCCGCTTGCAGAGGATCTTGTCGGCGGCCACCGCGGATGCCCCGACTCCGCTGCCGCAGTAGGGCACGCGAAGGTAGTCAAGCAGTCCCTGCAGCCGGCCGTCCTCACCGTAGGGGCCGTGCAGGTTCGAGAGGACAACGTCGTACTCGACCAGTTCCATGATGAAGTCGGGCTCGCACGGGTCCAGCACCTTCCAGCGGACGCCGATCTCTTCCAGTGCTCCCGCCAAGGCGGTGACGGATCGCTGCTCGACGGGGCATTTGGCGTGGTAGAGCCTGTCCTCGGCGGACACGGGCCCGTAGACGAGGGCGATGCCGAGGCCCTGGCGGCTTCGTCCCCACTCGCGAAGTTCCTCGGCGGCCTTCCGCACCGCGAGGTTCGAGCTGGTGTTGAGGAAGAGAGTCATGCGAGTACCCCTTCGAAGGTGTGGGTGACCGGGCCCCCGACCCAATGAGTGCGGTCTGGGCGGGCGTCATGCGGCCGGACGGTGAGCGGCTCTCCGGCGCGGTTGTGGACGGTGACGGCGCGTCGTACCACCAGTCCGCGCATGGTGGCGACGACGGCGGCCGCGACCGCCCCGCTTCCGCACGAGAGGGTTTCCGCCTCGACCCCGCGCTCGTAGGTGCGGATCTTCAGCGCCTGGTGGCCGGCGGGCTGGATGAAGTTGACGTTCGTCCCCAGCGGGGCGAGGTCCGGGTGGTGGCGAACCAGGCGACCGACGACCTGTGCGTCGATGGCGTCCACGTCGTTCACGATCGCCACGACGTGTTCCGTGCCGGTGTGGGCGCTGTCGAACCAGGTCGGTCTGCCGTTGATGACTGCCTGTAAGCGCCGTGGGAGAACTTCGCCCAGTTCGGCCGTGACCCACACAGAGTCGTCGGAGATGGCCGCCTCATGCTCCACGCCGTCCATGTGAAGACTCATCTGTCGGAAGCCATGATCGCGGTGTGCGGCCCAGGCGGAGCACCTCAGGGCATTTCCGCACATGGTGGCGAGCGAGCCGTCCGCGTTGAAGCAGGTAACTTCGAGGACAGGCGGGCTGTGGCTGATCAGCCTGCTGATGACCAGGCCGTCTGCGCCTACGCCGGTACGCCTGGCGCACAGACGTTCCGCTTCCTTGGGCCACTCCTTGTCGTTGTCGAGCCCGAGGTCGGAGAGCAGGACGAAGTCGTTTCTGGCGCCATGAATCTTGCGAAAGCGCATGGCAAAGCTCCTCGCATGGTGAGGTGAGAGTGACGGTGCGTCGCCCGAACAGGGCGGGGCATCAGCCGAATTCGATGGGTCGGTACGTCGTCCGGGCTTCTCGCATGACCCAGGGCTCCCGCCCGGCAAAGATCAGCACGCGGTGGGCTGCGGTGCCTGCGGACCTCATGTCCCGCACGCGCTCGTACTCGCCGTCCAGGTAGACGAAGTCACCAACCCGGACATCGCCCGGCGGCCGGGTCGTTCCCATCGTTCCTGCAGGTGGAGGCGGTGTGGAGGGCTGCTCCTTGGCCTTGCGTTCGTACATCAGCCCCTCCAGATGCCCAGCAGCAGGGAGCCTCCGATGGCGACGAGGCTTACGACGTAAGCGAGTTGTTGGCTTCGGGGACTCATAGGGTTCCGATCAGGTGGCGCTCCACACGGCTGCGGACCGAGGGGATGCCTATTTCTGTGAGGGGCACCCAGGCCGCTGCGCCCATCTCGATCACCGCCGGGATCACGGCGCCCGAATGGGCCCGGAAGAGGTATCGGATGCCGACTCGAAGACGGGGCCCGTACCGGTGCTGCCCCGGCCTGGTGACATCGACCAGGAACGGCCCCTCGGCACCGGCCTGCGTCCATACGTCCCGGATGCCGGCCTGCTCGGCCAGCAGCCGCAGGGCCGCCTCGCCGAGGGAGTCGTCCGCGTCCTCCGGCTCCGCCTCCGCGAGCGCGTAACCCCCTTCGTGCCGCAGGCACAGGACGCGACTGCGTTCGTCGACGACGACCGCGCCCACCATCACCAAGGGGCAACGCCGGTCATGGGCACAGGCTCGGCGCTGCGAGTGGTCACGGGCCGCGTCGTAGACCGGCAGCAACGCCATCCTGTCGGCGGGGTGCTCGTGGATGTAGTGGGAGAGCTCCCGAACGACCTGGTCGTCCCTGACGCTCACGGCGCATCCAGTCCGTTCCGCTCGGAGTACACCCACAGCAGTCGGCGCGTGAGAAGGGCGGCATCGCGGAGGTACAGGTAGGTCCCGAAGGAAGGTGGGTTCGTGAGATCGACCAACCTGGTTCCTTTTCGGCGGAGCTGCCGGACCTCGCTGTCGTCGTCGGCTCCCAGGTCCTCCCGGAGCAATTGGTTCAGATGACGGGCGATCGCCGGCACCTGCTTGTCCATCACCGCGCGGGTCGTGGTGCCCATCCGCAGGGCGAGGATGGAATTCGTCTGCGCGGAGATCGCCTCTACGTTGATGAGGGCGTCGTCGTCCTCGATGTCCTCGACCGTCTCGGCCTTCTTGCCCGTACTTGCCACTGTCATCACCGGCCCCTCCGGAGCACGCTTTCAGCCGTGACGACAAAGCTAGGAAGAGGGGTGGCTGGGCCTCTATGAATGTGCCGGAACTTGCCCGGCGTTCACCCTAGAGATTCGATGGCTGACGTGATGAGTTCACGTGCGGCGGGGCCGTAGACGGCAAGTTCGGCCAGCTCGCTGAACGTCTTGGCATACATGGCAAGTTCGTGTTTCTGGACGACGCTGAGATGGGCGGAGATCAATTCGACGTTCACCAACTCATCGTCGTACAGGAAGAACCCTTCAACGGGCCAGAGCCCCGACCGGTCGGCGTCCTGGGGGATGATGCCGATGCTCACCGACGGCAGGGCCATGACGCTGAGGAGATAGCCGAGCTGGCCTGCCATGACCTCGGTGCCGCCGATGCGGTACCGCAGCACGCTCTCCTCCAGAAGGATGGCGAACGTGTGGTTCCCGTAGACGACCTGCTGCTTTTCGACGCGCACTTTGACTGCCGCCGGCACGTCGTCGATGAGTCCTCGGCGGTCGCGAATGGAGGTCAGAAGTGCGGTGATGTACGAGGCCGTCTGCACGGGCCCAGGGATGAGCCAAGGCGAGTAAATGCGAAAGCGCTCGGTGCGCTCCCAGAGAGGAACGACAGACTCCTGCGCCCACTTGAGGCCGTGGCGCTCCATCTTCCGCCACTCGACGTACATGCCCTCAATTCCGCGGGCTGTCGAGATGAGGTCCTCTGTTTCGCCCTCGGCGCCACACGCGGAACACCAGGCACGAAGGTCGCGCTCCGAGGGCGCGCGGGTGCCGCTCTCGAAGCGCGAAGCCTTTGATTCGTGCCAGCCCAGGCTCTGGGCCAGAGCCCGTTTGGTGAGCCCGGCTGTTTTCCGGATTTCGGCGAGGCGTTGCCCGAGCGCCTTGCGGGCTTCCTGGACGCTCGAAGATGGTGATGTCATGTCGGTGCGAGGCTGCTGTTCGAACGGTCAGGCCAGCTCGAACTGGGCGTGAGGTGTTCCCCGCTGCCACACGGCCTCGAAGGCCGACTCGCAGAGCTTCGCCACCTCCGGGTCATCCGTGAGTTCCACCTCCATGTTCTCGCCTTCGCCATCGAAGTGATTGACGAGGACCAGGCCGGAGTCGAACAACCAGAAGTCGTTGCCCGGCAGCGCGATGTCGGTCGCGTCGCGCCGCGAGAGCCAACGCACCTCTTCGCCGGCGGCAATGTTCAGTCCGTCCGTCACGTCGTACTCGAAGCGGATGTACTCACTGACCGGCGTCGAGACGACGCGGGCGCGTCGGACCTCGACGCCTCGCGAGGTCGCCTCCGTGACGATGGCGTGCCAGTCGGCCCAGCGCTGGGCGGGGTCGAGGACCTCCCCGGCCTTCCAGTCGATGAAGGCAGGGTCCGACTTCATGTAGGCGTCGCGCATCTCCAGATGGACGGCCGTCCGCCGGCAGTCCCGGAAGAGCTCCTCAAACGTCGGGGGCCTCGTCATCCTTCTTCACCTCCAAGAAGAACTGCACCATGCGCCGCGGGATCTCCACCACCGACTCGTGGCCGGGGATGTCCATCTGCCCGAGGCGCTCGGCGTCCTCCACCTTCCACCCCTGCACGAGGTAGCTGTCCTTCTCCTCGTCGAGGTAGATGGTGGGCGAGCCGCCACTGGGACTCTCCGGATCCTTGCCGAGCTTGCGCAGGGCCATGATGTCCTCCTCGGATGCCGGTAACGATCTCTGTGCCAGAGCTTGCCCGGGACTGAGCCCTCAGGCCAGGAACTTGCCCAAACTTGCCAGAGGCTTCGAGTGGTGCCCCAAGCTGAGAACCTCGGCCCGCGAGGCCCTGATGGGCTCGCCGCACTAACTGACAGATCGCCGTTGCCGCATAAGGCGAGCGCGTGGAATTCATCGCACACGTGGAGCAACAGGGATACCGAGTCCATGACCGAAGTACCTAGGAGCGTGTCTGTCAATCCCCATCATGCATATCGCGATCACCCGCACTAATGACCACGAACCGCAGCCGGGTTGCCCGCTATTGAGACCCGCTCCTAGGCGGGATACCGGTGACTTTCGGAGAAGGCGGCCAGTTACACATGTGCCCGTCCTGCGAGCACCGCCGCCACCGCTGGCCCGAAGACCATCCCCTGCGCGAGCGCGCCGAGCCCTGTATCAGTTATCGCTCAGGTCGATGAGTACGTCGGCGTGCGGGTCATCGGACGGGCGATGCAGGTGGGGATTATTCAGGTACCCCGGAGACTGAACAGCCCCCAGCAAACCGAGCCCAGTACGTGGCAGTGGCACATCCACCCCCCAGACTTTCCGTTCAGGCGAGTTGACATAGAGGCGGAGCGTATGTGTCGGACGCATCAGGAACCCGAGCAGGAACGGCTCACCCTCCTCGCCTTCCTCGTACGCCTCAGCCAACTGCCGCAGTACCTCCACCGCCTGTGCCCCCTCGCCCAGAGGCACAGGCGGGATCTTCTCCACATCCAGGCTCACGTGATTCATGCCCATCACGTCTTTCACCTTGGAGCTGGAATACAGCTGCAAGCCGCTCACCACCTGCGCGAGCGCACCCGGGATCGCCGCAGGCAGCATCCCGAACGGAAGCTCATACAGGAAGTCGATCCCTTCCGTCTCTTCACCGCAGTGCACGGCCACCCGCAGCCCCTCCGGCCAAGGCGGACAGCCCCGCACCCACGCATACGGCGCGAAAGGACATGCGGTGTAGTGCAGGAGAAGACGGCACAAAGCCGCCTGCTCCTGCCTCCGCTCAGATGCGGTTAGAGCTTCGCCCATGCCGGACACTTGTTCCCTTGCTGGTTGTGGCAGTATGCCGTGATGACGCCGATGGTGTTTCCCCTCCCGGCGTCGTACTTGCCATCGAGGCTCTTCCTGGCCTGCCACACCACGACGGTGATCTTGACCTGGCGAGGACGGGGAACACCGGTCTCGAACTCGATGGCATCGTATTCGAGCTTTCGCCCCTGCTCGGATTTACGGTCTACCTCGCCGTGCAGGGCAGCGTAGAGAGTGGAGCACTTCTTGATGTTGTGGGGCCCACTGAAGTGCTTCCAGCCAAACTCGGAGTTCCCGTAGCGGGCGACGATCTTCCGGTCATCGGGGTCTTTGGTTTCGCACTTGACCCGATGGTCCCATGGATGCGGCTGGGCAGGCATCGGCGCGGCGTGCGCGGTCCCGAAGAGAGTCGTGGCACTGATAAGCGCGATGGCCGCGATAGTGCTGATCTTCTTCATGAACATGATCAAAACAGGCCCATCTGGCAGTTGGTAGACCATTCTGAGACAGATTGGTGCGCACAGATCGAAGCCGAGGTCCCCTGACAAGGCCCGCGCCAAGGAAGGGGAGGCCGCCGCCAGCGACGAGCAGGCCGTCACCGACGTCGGCGAGGACGAGCCCGCGGCGAATGGCGACCATTGACCCCACCTGCCACAACCTCCGCGTCGGCTCGTGCTTGTCGCGGTTCAGGGCGGGTCGGCAGGTGGTTCTCGGGGTACGGCTTGTGTGCTCACCGCGACCGGTGAGTGCGGGACGGGACCGCTGTGGAGGTGGGGGTTGTCCCGGCGATGGCTCGCGCGTTGGGCGGCACATGGGTGATACGTGAGCTGCGTGCTCGTGCGGCCCGTGCTTGGGAGCTGGGCGCATGCCGGTCGCCGAGGCGTTGAATGCGCCAGGTGAGGGTCCTGGCCGGTGAGGTGGTGGCGTCGTCCAACAAACGTTGCCCTGCTGCGTGGTGCAGGAGCTCGGCCGGATCATGCCCGGCTGCTTCTGCAGCGGCGAGGGTGGCTGCCAGAGCCTCCCAGGCAGATTCAACGAGGATCTGCTCGGCGTGGACGGGAACCGCGTCGCGCACGTGTTGGGCGTACCGACGGACGGTGTTCGCGGGAGGCTTGAGACGAGCCAACGCGGCCAGAGGCTCGGGAAACGTCTGGTTGTAGGCAGCCTGGAGGTGGACCAGGGCTTGGCGAGCGGCGGCGACCTGGCGGTCGTGGTGGTGCAGCGCGCCACGGCGCTGGACGGCGGTGACGACGAGGATGGCGGCGTCCAGCAGCATCGCCAGGCCGCTGCCGTCGGTGGGCTGGTGGCGCATGGCCTTGATCGCGCCGCGCAGGGCGCGGGTGTGCTGGTGGTCGACGCGCGCTCGGGTGTGGGCCGCGTGCTCGAAGGCGACGGCTGCCCGGCGGAGTTCGGCCTTCAGGCGGGCGGGGGCGTACAGGGGCAGGGCGTAGAGGACCTCGCCGAACGCGGCCAGGTGGGCCTGAGCGATGGCGGCGGGGCTGTGGTCGATGTGGTGGGGGATGCGTTCAGTGCAGGTGGCGGCCTGATGCCACGGGTTCGGCCGACGGCCGGTCGTTGACGCTTCCATCGCGGTGACTTCGGCGGTCGCGAGGCGCTGTCGGATCTTGGGCAGGGAGAGGTCGGTGGCGAGGCTGGAGCCGGAGTAGAAGACGGGCTCGCCGTTGGCGTTGGTGTCGCCGGGCAGGGCGACCTTGTAGCCCTGCAGATCGCCGGAGGGCAGGGTTCGGCTTTCGACCTGGAGGCCGGCGTCGGCGAGCAGGTTGAAGAACTCGTCCAGGTCTTCGGCGCGGGTAAGCGCCGTGCGTACGATGTGGCGGAGTTCCTCACGCACCGTTGTGGTGCGGCCGGTGCGCTTGGCCTTCTCCTGCTCGGCGCGGGTGGAGCGCTTGGCGGCCGGGGTTTCGGCGGCGGCCTGGCGTCCGCGCGGGATGCGAGTGAGTCCGAGCTCTTCCTCGATGCAGGTGAGTTCGGTCATGGCGCGGTGGTAGTCGTTCCAGTTGCGGGGCGGTCGCAGGTCGCCGCGCACCTTGGTGGCGACGATGTGGATGTGATCGTCCGCGTGGCGCACGGCGATCCAGCGGCAGCCGTCCGGATCGCCGTCTAGGGCGATGCCGGTGGCATGCACGATGCGGCGCGCCACCTGCGCCCATTCGGCGTCGGTGAGGATGCGGTCCTCGGGTGCTGCGCGGAGGGAACAGTGCCACACGTGCCCGTCGGGGGCATGGTCGCCGGCCTGCTTGACGCGCAGGTCGAGGGCTTTGACGAGCTGGTCCATCCGCTCGGTGTGGCCGGGGCTGTCTTCGGGGCCGGGGTCGGGTGCGAAGCCGTCCCAGGAGGCGACGATGTGCTGGTCGGTGTGCACGGTGGCGGTACCCGGTCCGAAGAGGTACCTCAGCACGCCTCGGGTGTAGCTGCCCGGTTTGACGATATTCGCGATCACGCGCGGCCCGCCCTCTGCCCAGCAGTCCGGAAAGCGGCGTCGTCCACGGTCTTCACCGCATCCTGAGCAGTGGACAGGAGGCGTTCGGCCCGCTCCAGAACGGCGGCGTCCACAGGGTGTGGATCGCCGTCGGAGTTGAGGCGCCGGGCGATCTGGTTGACGTTGATGCCGATCCGGGCGATCTGGGTGCGCAGCGCGGCGAACTCGTCGATCACGTCGTCGTAGACCGTGCGCTGGTCGGGCAGGTGCGTCTCACCGTTGACGAAGGCCATGACGACCGCGCCGACCAGGTGGGCGCCGGCGATGCCCATCGCCTTGGCCCTGGCCACGATCGCGGCCTTCTCGACCTCGCTGTAGCGGGCATCGACGCGGGCCTCGCGACGGCCGTCGTCGCACCGCTCGCGGCGGCGCAGTACACGGTAGAGCGCGGCTTCATCGGCAGCGCGTACGACAGCTGGCTGCTGCTGAGCGGCGACATCTTCGCCCAGCCCCGACTTCTGCTCCGGCGCGCCCTCGCGCCGGAGCTGCTCCTCCGCCACCCCCGGGGCGGAGGAGCTCGCGTTGGACCGGCCCATGGACGGTCCAACGCCATTGCTTGCTGGCGCGGTGGCTGAGGTGATGATCATCTCCTGCTGGAAGGTGGGCAGTCGGTTGTGCGGCTCGCGCATGGGAGGGGTCTCCGTGGTGCTGTGCTCGGGTTTTGGGTTGAGCTGCGTGCTGCCTCGGGCGTGGCTGGGCCAGGAGTCCTGGTGGGCTACCGGAAGTCCGGAAGTCGTTCCGGACTTCCGGTAGCCCGGGTCTGCGGTCGTCAGACGGATGAGGCGATCGAGGCCGACGCCTCGTCGTGCTCTTCGGCGAGGATGTTGATCACCTTCTGGAGGCGGTCATTGGAGACCTTGCGTCCCTGCACCTCCCGGATTTCCTCCGCAACCGCGTCTCGGTCGACCTGGCCGGTGCGCTCGACCACCGGGCGCCCCATGGCCACCAGTTCTTCGAGCGAGGCGTTGGGCGGTCGACCGGCACGCCGGGGAGGAGGCGCGGTATGTGCCGGAACCTCGCTGTCGGAATCCGGTTCGGCGGAGACAGCCGCACTGGCCGAGAGGTCACGATCGGTTTCCAACGGAGCCGGAGGACAAAATCCGCCACGGTCGTTGTCGTGATGATCTCCAGCCGCTTCGATCCCGGCCGCGTTCCCTGCCTGGTGGGGAGACGCTGGGTGCCGCCGGATGACGATGTAGAGGTGGACAGCACCGGCCAGGGCGAGCGGAGCGACGGCGGACAGGATGCCGACGGTGAGGTCGTCGAGCCGGAGGCCATCGCCGTGCCGGGCCTGCTGGTTGAGGCGGACGGCGTGGAGGGCGTTGGCCCAGATGCTGGTCACGGTGGCCGCGCCGACGAGCCCCCACACGTAGACGCGGGAGCGCAGCGGGGCAGTGCGCAGCATGAGCAGGGCGCCGACGCCGATGGCGATGAAGCCGTCGATCACGAGGGGGAAGGCGTAGGTGAGCACCCCGCGGACGTGGATGGCGACGGCCATCTGGCACAGGGCGTCGTAGGAGAGGGCGAAGGCGAACGCGGCGAGCAGGGCGATGCCGACGCGGATCGCGGCGGTGCCCGGTATCGCGGAGGGCGCGGGAGGGGTAGGGGAGGTCAAGCCGAGGCGCTCCAGGTGAAGTGAGGCAGCGGTGATCACCGGCAGAGGGAAGTGGCGGCCACCGTTGAGGTGTGGTGACTCGT
This sequence comes from Streptomyces sp. NPDC013157, assembly GCF_042899865.1. Classification (NCBI taxonomy): domain Bacteria; kingdom Bacillati; phylum Actinomycetota; class Actinomycetes; order Kitasatosporales; family Streptomycetaceae; genus Streptomyces; species Streptomyces sp. NPDC013157. Next base: position 47,794 of record NZ_JBIBAK010000012.1, read on the forward strand.
CCCACTCGTTGCGTACCTGGTCAGAGCAGGTACGGGTGGGCTCGTGATGTCGGGACGACTCGTTGCGGGCCGTTCACTCGTCCCCGCGCTGACCTGCGCTGGGACGAGTGCGACGGGTCGAGGCGGGTCAGGCTGCGGTGTCGGGCAGCGGCTCAACCGCGGGCCGGGCAGGCTCGGCCGGTGGTTTCGGCTCCGGGCAGTAGCGGGCCCAGGTGTCGAGGAACTGGTTGCGGGCGAAGCCCTTGGCCTGGGTGCCGTCGGGGAAGCGGCGGTTGGCCGAGCTGATGCCGTAGGGCTGGAGCAGCAGTTGCAGGCCGCGCGGGGTCAGGCCGTTCGTGCTGTGCTCCGCCCACGGGGCTTCCTTGTCCGCGTTGAGGTGCTCCAGCAGGCGCCGAGTGCCCAGGACCGCCGGGTCATTCTCGGCAGCGAAGGCCCGGCGGATGCCAACCAGGAGGCGGGTACGCAGGCCGCCCTCCTCGTCCTGCCCGGCCTCGTAGTCGGTCATGACGCGGCAGGCGGTACGGGCGAGCGCGGGCCATTCACCGCCGGCGAGGTCCGCGATGACCACCAGAGGCTCCCAGGTGTCCGCCGCACGGTCCTCGACCGGCATGGGCGGCTCCATCTCCAGCGCCCGCTGGTACAGCGGCTTCAGCCATGCGGAGAGCCGGTCGCGGATCGCGTGCAGGGCGGGTGTGTCCCGGGTCGTACGGAAGGCCGCCACTTTCTCGCCCGCCGCGCGGCGCCGCATCCGGATGACCACCGACCGGTCCATCACCGTGTCGGGCAGGTCACCAATCCCGGCGAGCGCCGCCATGGCGAACGTGGGGAACGCGGTGGGCTTGTGCTCGGGCCCAGTCACCCGCAGCGTGGGCCGGTTGCGCTGGTGACCGGCGTTGATCAGGCCGCGCACCTCCTCGTTCTTCTCCGCCGCCTTGGCGGTGCTGAAGAGGGTGTCGGCCTCGTCGACCAGAAGGCTCGGCGGGTCCTCGTCGTCGATCGAGCGGAAGATCGCCGCCGGGCTGGCGTTGACCGTGATCAGCGGGTTACGCACGGTCTCGGTCACCACGTCCAGCAGCCGCGACTTGCCGCACCGCTTCTCGGGGGCCACGATCGCCAGACGCGGCGCGTGCTGCCACGCCCGCTGCAGGTGCGTCGCCGCGATCCACAGCGTGACCGCGGTGAGAGCCTCCTCGCTCGGGATCACCACGTACCGCTTGATCTGCGCCCGCAGGTCGGCCAGAACCTGCGCGCCCTCGCAGTCGGCCGACCCGATCGGTGCCTCAACTGGGCTTGCGACCGTGTCCGGTGAAGACATTTCAGGCCCGCCGACCGGCTGACCGGGGACGGTGACCGGCGGCCACGCAGGCTTGTTGGGGTCGGAATAGGGTTCGGCTCCCGCATGTTCCACAGGGCAGCTCCTCGTCTGGCGGTGGCGGGCTTGCACGCCCTTGCCGCCGGGTTGGTACTTCACGGGCCGTACGGGGTTGCTAGGGCCTCCGGCGTTGCACCGCCGGGGGCCCGTTGCCTTCTCGCGGGCACCAGGTGATCGCGAGGGAACACGGACCGTACGTCCAGCCCCGGCAACAGTCCAGCGTTTCTGTGTCAGCTCAGCGCAGAACCGTTTGCTACGCTGCCGCCCCTTCACGCCGCCAGCCCCAACAGGCCCAGCAGATCCGCGGTCACGACCCGGTAGGCGTTGCCGAGCCGCAGCACCTTGCACGGGTAGGCGCCCCGCTTCGCCAGCTCGTATCCCTTGCTCCGTCCGAGCCCCAGAGCTCGATTACTCGTCTCCAGGTCAACAGAGACGGGGAGGGCGAGCAGCTCCTCCCGGCTCATCCCCTTCGAGCTCTTCAGATGTCCGGTCGTCGCGTCTTCGCGCATGCAGTGCGCCCCTTTCGGTACAGCCGTCGGCGAACGCGGTCGTCACGTCCGGCTCCAGGCGTCCACCAACCAGGATGCGCAAGCTAATGTGTCTTTGTGACACAACATGATGTGGATGCTGATGAGGACGACGTTCCAGAGTGGGCCGACCGGATCAAAGCCAACGTGGCCGGCGAAGTCCGGCGCAGACGAAAGGAGATGGGATGGAGCGCGCAGGAGCTGGCCGACCGGTGCGAGCAGCTCGGGCATCCCATCCCGCGGAACGTGATCGCCAACATGGAGTCCGGCCGCCGGGCCAACCTCCCCCTCGTGGACGTCATGGTCCTGGCCGCCGCCCTGGACACGTACCCGGTCTGCCTGATCTTCCCGGTCGGCTACGTCGAGGAGACCCAGGAGCTGCCGTTCCAGCACCTCGTGCCCACCTGGGACGCCATGCGCCGTTTCACCGGTGAGGAGGACGTGCCCGGCTACGACGCGGGCCTAGTCACCGACTTCGAGCTTCACGCCAGCCTCGTCCGCACCGCTCTTGCTGCGCTCGAAGAGCAGGAACAGGCCCGGTTCGCAGCCAAGACGGCCACCAGTCGCGCCGAGAAAGAAGAGGCCGAGCGCAGACGTACGAAGTACGCCGATCAGGCCGTCTCCGCCAAGTACAGGCTCCGCCACCTCCGCCGCGACCTCCGCGAGGACGGGGCCACCCCACCCCATCTGCCACCCGCCCTGGGCGACGTCGACCCACCCGAACCCGATACCGAAACCACCCCGGAGGAACGCCTTTGAAGGGCTCCACCTACCGCCGGTGCTCCTGCCGCGACCCGAAGACCGGCAAGGAACTCGGCTCATCGTGCCCCAAGCGCAAGGGCCGCAAGCACGGCTACTACTCCATACGCCAGGAGCTGCCACCCCGCGAGAACGGCACCCGCCGATCCTTCAGCCGCGCCGGCTACGAGTCCCTGAAGGACGCCCAGGCGGACCTCGACCACGTGCGCTCCCTGCTCGCCCTGGCGGACAAGGACGACCCCGACAGCCTCCAGCGTCTCGTCGACATGCTGGAGGAGGTCGCAAGTGAGAAGGTGCCGCTGCCGGCCGTCGAGGAGACCCGTCGCCGTCTGCGCGCGGGCCTGGCCCTCCGTGGCAGCCTCACCGTCGGCGAGTGGCTCGACCAGTGGTTCGCCGCGAAGAAGCGCCGCAAGACCACGCTCAACGGCTACGCCTCCCACATCCGCGTCCACCTGAAGCCGCGCATCGGACACGTACGCCTCGACCGGCTCAACGTCGGGCACCTGGTGGAGATGTTCGATGCGATAGCCGACGAGAACGAGGTGATCGCGGCCGAGAACGAGGCCCGCCGCGAGCAGATCGCCCGCTGCAAGCCGAGCCAGCCCGGACGTCCCGTAGGAGCCGAGCGGAAGCTGCTCGCGGCCGAACGGGCCAAGCTCGCCGAGATGAAGCCGTTCCGGAAGATCACCGGCCCGGCCTCCCGCCAGGCGATCCGCCGTACCCTCCGCGCGGCCCTGAACTCCGCCATCGCCCAGCAGCTCATCACCTTCAACCCCGCCTCCCACGTGGAGTTGGAGTCCGGCAGGCGCCCGAAGCCCCTTCTGTGGACCGAAGAGCGAGTCCGACGCTGGCGCGAGACGGGCGAGTTCCCCGGTCCGGTGATGGTGTGGACTCCGCAGCAGTTCGGCGCCTTCCTGGACGCCGCCGAGGGCGATCGTCTGTACGCGATCTTCCACCTCATGGGCACCCGCGGCCTCCGGCGCGGTGAGGCGGTCGGCCAGGACTGGCACGAGATCGACCTCGCCGCCGGCCTCATCACCCCGGCCAAGGAGATCGTGGTGGACGGCTGGGACCCCTACGAGTCGGAGCCGAAGACGGACGGCAGCGCGAACACGATCGCGCTCGACAGCATGAACATCGCCGTGCTGCGCGACCACAAGGCCCGCCAGGAGACCACAAGGCCCGCCAGGAGAAGGAGCGCACCAAGTGGGGCAGCGCCTGGCAGGACACCGGGAAGGTGTTCACCAAGGAGGACGGCTCTTGGCTCCACCCCGGGACGGCCTCCGAGATCTTCCGCCGCATCCTCGCCACGACCGACCTGCCGCCCATCACCCTGCGGGACCTACGCCACGTCGCCGCAACACTCACGCACGGAGGCGGCGGCGACATTCACACCGTGAAGGAGACCCTCCGGCACTCCACCATCACGCTGGCCTCGGACACGTACACGAGCCTGCTCCCTGAGCTGGACCGTGAGATCGCCGAGAAGGCAGCGAAGCTGATCCCCCGGTCTCGTCCGGCAGTTGCCGAACCGTCCGCCTCGGCCCCAGCCGATCCGCAGGACACAGACGCATCCGCTCACACAAGCTGATGCAGCGCGCACCGATACAAGGGAGCACGTCCTGCACCCGGACTGGGAGAACACCCGCGTAGAGGCCGCGGTCCATCGCATCGTTATGGAGACGGCGGCATTCGTCCCCGATCCCTCGATCTATGCCTTATAGCAGCGCGCTTCCGCCGATGCTCCCACCAAGCTACCCACCACATGTAGCGATATTTGGATTCCTTTGGCAGGAGTAGCCGCGCCCAGGCCAGCGGGAGAAAGAAGAGAAACGCCCACCACGGCATTCCTCCGAGGATATTTTGAGGGATCTCAATCATGATTCGACAGCTCTCCACATGGGAAGGTTGATCAATTCGGTTACCCGGTTTAGATCAGCGTCGAATCTTGAGTACTGATCCTCCCAGGGACACCTCGTATCCACGCCGCCCCGTAGAGAGCTTCGCACCGCACACCCCGACCTCAGGGTCAGTTAGCGCGAATGCAACGTCCTGCGCGTAGGGATATCCCGTCCATTGCGCCTCCCACTCGTCACCCTCCCCCCAGAGTCGCCGCTGGGGGTCGTCGTAATCCGCAACCTCCGTATGGCCCATGCGCTGCAGCGGGTCCCAATACCAGTTACCCGTGGCCCAGCGTCGGCCCGGGTCAGCCATGGACATCCTCACGGCAACGCCCGCCAGCAGGGTTTGCGCGTCAGCGGCCATGACGGGCAGTGCCTCATAGAGACGCTTTTCCTCTGACAGCAAGGGGGTATCGAGCGACAGCATTCGAAGATCGGTGGTTCTCAGCCGTCCAACCACTTTACCGTTTGGATCGTCGGTGACTACCAGTTCCCCACCTGTCGGAACATGCTCCAACACGTAGCCGAAACCGAACACTCCGCCTCTAAGGCGCATACCTGGAACCCGCAGGAAATTTTCACTGTCCGGGACGAGATACTGCGCAACGTTCATCGGCGCATCCGCGATAAACACCAAGCGGTTCCAACGCGGCGAAACCTTAATTGTGTACCACGTCAGAGAACTGATCGTCCATCGCTTCGGAGACGCACCCTCGTCACCTCGATTGAACAGGCCAAGGGCAAGGATTGCATTCAACTGACGTTGTTGTGGTGCGAAAGAATCCAAGCCGTGCGAACGATCGTTGGGGATTCCCGCAAGCGCCGCTTTGTACAACTCACCCGAGTACTTCATACGGGAACGCGCAGCCTGCTTTTTCGCTGAATTCGACATGCAAAAGCCTCACTCGCCCCCGGTAGCGTTTGAGTCGCACGCCAAAACAGATGCTTCATGCACCGCTTCTACAGAGTGAGTGCACTGACACCCGTGAGACGGCGATTGCAGTACCGGGCCCGCACGCCGGAGCTCCTGGACCTCTGCGCCCAGTCGACAAAGTCGATGGCGGGCAGACTACCTCAGTCGGAGCCCTCCCGTGCAACTACCTTTCCGTTGCAACGAGATGAGGTCGACCATGACGGCCAGTTACGCGTCCTGCGTGGCATCTGCTCAAGCCATCGGCCCGGAGGGCGAACTGACAGCTAGAACCGTGCGTCGGCGTCCCGCCTGATCGTTAGCAGATCTCCACGTTCTGGGCCATTTCCACTCCCTCTCGCGGACACGGACGTCATGCTCGGTCCATGGGACGAAACAGCAAGCGCCGCCGGAGCGCACGAGCTACTAAGGCGGCGCGCGATGTCAGGCCGGATCTCTCTGAGATCTCCCGCGTCCGCACCGCGAAGCGCCTGCGCGCAGACATAGCAACCTGGATGGAGAACCCTTCCGAGGGGCCTGGGGCCTCGTTCATTGAGGGTGAGCACCCTTCAGATCCCACCGCAGTCTGGGCGATCCTTATGGGCTGGCTTGTCGCGGCACGGGAGCAGATCACCGAGGACCAAGCGCGCGACGCCGTCACATGGGTCTCCGACAGCCTGGGAATCAAGCACGATGACCTCGTCCAAGCAGCAGGGTTCCTCGGCCATCCGGACGCGCCGAATCTGACGCTCAACGAGGCGATCGAGCACTACGGAGGCGACCCGATCACGTTCACCCTGTACATGGTGATGCTCTGCGGCGGACTCGTTGCGACGGTCGGTGACGCCGATCCGGATTGGCTCAAGCAGTTCGATCTGACGGCATGAGCAAGTCGGGGGCTCTCCCAGCGGAGGGTCCCTGGCACATCCGCTCACGCATCGCTCACGCAAGACCTCGAAAACGCGGAAGCGCCCGAGCCGACCGAAGCCGACCCGGGCGCTACACCGCAGCTCAGAGGGGCTACCCCCTGCCTGCAACCCGTAGGCCGTGTGGGACTCGAACCCACAACCAATGGATTAAAAGTCCACTGCTCTGCCAATTGAGCTAACGGCCCAGGCGATGTTGCCTCCCCGAGCATAGCCGGACGGAGGCGTCTGGCCGATCGGGTATCGGGGTCGTGGCCGCGTCGTGTGGCAGAAGTGGGACGGGCGTGGTCCGGTGGGTCAGAGATCGACCAGTTTGGCGGAGTCCTCCGAACGCGCTCTGTCCGGGTTGAGGAACCAGTGGCGGGCGGAGGCCTGCCACCAGATCGCGGCGAAGCCGAGGACTGCCAGGACGGCGACCGGGGCGTAGTTGAAGGACTTCCAGGTGACCGGGGAGACCTGCGGGAGCATGAACAGGACGGTGATGACGACGACCCACGTCACCGAGATCACGCCGATGACCGACGACCAACGGCCCAGGTGCCAGGGGCCTCGCTCGAACGCGTCTCCCTTGCGCACCCGCAGCAGCGTCGGGATCACGTACGCCACGTACAGGCCGATCACCGCGATCGAGGTCACGGCGGCGTAGGCCGTGTAGTTGATCAGGTAGGGGAGGCCCAGGGCGAGAGCGGAGAGCGCGGCGAGCCAGACCGCCGCCACCGGGGTGCGGGTGCGCGGGCTGACCGTGTGCCAGACGCGGGAGAACGGCAGGGCGCCGTCGCGGGAGAAGGCGTAGATCATGCGGCTGTTGGCGGTGACCGACGCCATGCCGCAGAAGAGCTGGGCACCGATGACGACGAGGAGCAGGAGCTTGCCGGTGGTGGCGCCGAGCGCGTCCAGGAGGATCTGGGCCGGGGGTGCGCCGGTCGGGGACGTCAGCTCCTTGTCGTACGACTGGATCGCGAACGTGAAGCCGAGGAGGAGGACGAAGCCCGCTATCCACGACGTCCAGATGGAGCGGACGATGCCCTTCGGGCCCGCCGTCGCGGCGTCGTGCGTCTCCTCGGTCATGTGCGCCGAGGCGTCGTACCCGGTGAAGGTGTACTGCGCCATCAGCAGGCCCAGGAGGACGACGTACGGGCCGCTGCTCCAGCCGGTCTCGTTCACGAACTTCGTGAAGACGAAGGAGGCCGACTGGTGGTGGTCGGGGACGAAGGTCAGCGCGCCGACGATGACCGCGACACCCAGCACGTGCCACCACACGCTGACGCTGTTGAGGATCGCGACCATGCGGACGCCGAAGGTGTTGAGGAGGCCGTGCAGGACGAGGATGCCCGCGAAGAGGAGGATCGTCCGGCCCGGGGTGACCTTGAAGTCGAACTGCAGGTTCAGGTACGCGCCGAGGAAGGACGCGGCGCCGAAGTCGATGCCCGCGGTCACCGCCACCTGGCCCAGCACGTTGAACCAGCCGGTGAACCACGCCCACGCCGCCGCGCTGCGGGGCGGGGCCAGCCGGTGGGCCCAGAAGTAGAGGCCGGCGGAGGTGGGGTATGCCGAACAGATCTCGGCCATCGAGAGGCCTACGAAGAGGGTCATCAGGCCCACGGCCACCCAGCCCCAGGTGATCACGGCCGGACCGCCGGTGATCATGCCGAAGAGGTAGAGGGTGAGACAGCCGGAGAGGACCGAGATGATCGTGAAGGAGACCGCGTAGTTCGAGAAGGCCGACATACGGCGGGCCAGGACCTGGGTGTAGCCGAGCTGGGCCAGCCGTTCCTCGTCGGAGAGGGCGCCCGAGGGCGACTTGGCTGTCGCGTCATCTGTCATGCCCCCAGCGATTCCCTCACCGGGGGCGTGACATGCGTCACAGCTTGGCCGAAAACAGCCTGGAACGGCCATGAAACAGACCCGAGAAGCCCGGACAGGAGCCTGAACAGGCCTTAGAAGAGCGCCTTGTAGCCCTGCCAGCCCGTCGCGATCTTCACGCGGGCCGCGAACGCCCCCTTGCCGGTGCCCGTCTGCCGGTACAGGTTGCCCGCGGTGTCCCGCATCACCAGGTCGTTCCTGCCGTCCCCGGTGATGTCGCCGACGCCCACGACCGCGTTGTACGAGGCGTTCCAGTGCGCTGCGACCTTCACCCGCTCCTTGACCTGGCCCGCCCCGGTGCCGTCGTAGCGCCACAGCGTCCCGGCCTTGTCGACCGCCAGCACGTCCCCGAAGCCGTCGCCGTTCAGGTCACCGGCGCCGACGATCTTCGTGTACGCCGACCAGGTGCGGATCTTGACGCCGGCCTTGAGCTTGCCGTTGCCGGCGTCGGCGAACAGGTAGACGTCCCCGGTGGAGGCCTTGCGGGCCAGCAGGTCGGTACGGCCGTCACCGGTGAGGTCGCCGGGGGCGGTGAGGACGTTGTACGCGTTCCAGCCGGTCCCGAGGGAGATGTGCTTGTCGGACGGCTGGTACGAGCCCCCGCACTTGCCGGTGTATCGGCGCAGCTCCCCGTTCGGCATCCGCACCAGCATCTCGGCGCACCGGTCGCCGGTCATGTCCCCGAAGGGCACGGCGACCGTGCCCGCCGCCCAGCCGAAGGCCGCCCACTTCCCGCTGAACCTGCCGTTGCCCGTGGTGGAGTGCAGCGTGAGGCCGCCGGAGGAACTGAGGGTGGCCAGGTCGCCGTAGTAGTACCCGCTCTGGTCGTGGAAGCCCTGCGTGCCGCCGGTGTAGCCGAACTTCCCGCTCGTCGTGTACGTGCCGGAACCCTCGACGGCGGTGGCGGTCAGCGTCCAGGTCTTCGGGCCGTTGAGCGGATAGCCGCCCGCGTCGTTCGTCCCGTCCCAGCCGATGTTGACCGACGTACCGCTGCCCTTGACGGTGCGGTCGGCGTGCCCGTGGGTGTCCTTCACCGTGAAGGTCCAGTTCGCGGGCTTGCTGAGCTGCCAGACGCTGCCCCAGATGGTGTTGCCGGTGGCGCCTTCCCGGGCGTCCTCGTCCCAGTCGGCCACCTCCGACTCGATCCCCGCCAGGGGCTGCGTCGGCACCCCGCTCGGCACGATCCGGATCACGTCGTCCGGGCCGACGTACGCGATGTCGCCGCCGAACTTGTCCACAGACCAGGTCAGCCGCCGCTGGTCGGCGGTCTGCCCGGCGGGCAGGTCGGCGATCGCGCGCGCCGCGGCCGCGGTACCGGTGTGGAAGTCCGTCAGCATCAGCTTGCCGGCGGTCCGGTCGTGCTGGACGAGGTAGCCGTCGCCGACGAGCACCGGGCCGGAGGGCACCTTGATGTTCTTCTTCGCCGTACGGTCGTAGACGCCCGCGGCGCCCGTCGGGCCGCAGTTCCAGTAGATCCAGCGGCCGACGACCTGGAGCTCCTTGACCGTGCAGGGCGCGCCGGTGGAGACGGGCGCGACCGTCTTCTTCGTCTTCAGGTCGTATCCGGTGACGACGCCGTTGCCGGCGCCCGGCGTCCACAGCGTCGAACCCCACACGGAGGCGGCGGTGATGGAGCGGGTCAGCCGGACGTTCTGGGTTTGGTACGCGGGCACCGCGTCTACGTACTGCTTGCCGGTGGAGGACGCCTGGTAGATGTAGAAGCGGCCGGTGGCGTCGACGAAACGGCCGCCGGTGACGACCGGGTCGGGCCCGCCGTCCATCGAGTCCTCGGTCAGGTAGATCTGGGCCATCTGCTTGCCGGTGCCGTCGTCCATGAAGTCGCCGACGTAGGTGTTGCCGAAGGTACGCATCGGCACGCAGCCCCGTGCACCCTCGTCGCACGGCACCCGCTGGAGATGGCTGCCGACCGCGTCCGTACCGGCGAATCCCCGGGTCGTCTTCTCCAGCACCGTGGAGCCGTCGGCCGAGATCTGTCTGCCGATCACCCACTGGTCAAAGCTCGGCGCGTTCTCCACGGTGGTCAGGAAGCCACCCGCGTAATCGATGCCGTAGACGCCGTCCGTCGTGATCGGCGTCGGGGTGGTGTCCGCGGCGGCCGTGCCCGCGGTGGTCAGCGAACCGGCGCCGAGGGCGGCCAGGCCGACGAGAGTGAGTGCGATCCGGGCATGCCGGCTCAAGGAACCCCCCAGGAAGTTCAAAAAAGTCAAAGGATGTTAACAACCGGCACACAGACATCGATAGTGAATTGCCCGTGAACCGAGGGCCGTTGTCGGATCGGCAGCGGGCCGGCGGCGGGTCCGGGAACGCGGAAGGGCCCGTACGACAGGTCGTCGTACGGGCCCTTCCTCAGCTCACTCGGTGTCAGCCGTTGCGCTTCCAGCGCGGCTTGTCGTCGCGGCGGCCGAAGGAGCCGGAGGACGAGCCGCGGTGGTCGTCACGACGGCCGAACGGGCGGTCGTGGCCGCTGTGGCCGCCGCTGCGGAAGCCCGGGCGGTCGTCGCGGCGGTCGCGGTTGAACGGACGGTCGCTGCCACGGTGACCGGACGGACGGTCGTCACGGCGGAAGCCACCGCGGTCGTCACGGCGCTCGAAGGAGCGGCCGCCACGGTCGTCACGGTCCCGGTCGAAGGAACGGCCACCGCGGTCGTCACGGCGGAACCCGCCACGGTCGCCGCGGTCGCCGCGGTCGCCCCGGTCGTCACGACGCTCGTCGCGGCGGAAGCCCGGGCGGTCGTCGCGACGGTCGCGGTTGAACGGACGGTCGGTGCGGTCACGGTCGAAGGAACGGCCACCACGGTCGCCACGGTCGTCGCGGTCGAAGGGGCGACGGTCCTCACGGCGTTCGAAACCGCGCTCGCGGTTTTCGCGGCGCTCGAAGGGGCGGCCGCCACGGTCGTCACGGCGGTCGTCGCGACGCTCGAAGCCACGGTCGCGGTCCCGGTTGAACGGGCGGTCGCCGCGGTCGCGGTCCCGGTCGAAGGAACGCTTCTCGAAGCCGCGCTCCCGGTTGTCCCGGCGCTCGGTCTCCCGCGCCGCCGGAACCGTCGGCTCGGCCGCCACGACGGCCTCCTCGACCACCGCGGCCTCGGCCTGGGCCTGCGCCTCGGCCACCGCCGCCTCCGGGTCCTCGCCGCGCTCGCGGGCGACCCGGGCGACCAGGCGGTCGGCCTCGTCGCGCAGCTCGGCGGCCCGGCGCTGCGCCCGCTCCAGCTCCTTGGTGAGCTGGGCGACCTCGCGCTCGGCCTGCTGCGCCGCGTTGGCCGCGGACTCGGACTGGACCTCGGTCATCGAACGGGCGCCGGTGATCTCGGCGACCTCGGGCTCGAAGGCCGTACCGGAGTTGATGATGTGACGCCCGGCGTCGACGCCCGCGTCCTCCATGAGGCGGAAGATCTGGCGGCGCTGGTGCGGGAGGGAGAGGGAGACGACCGTGCCGGTGCGGCCGGCGCGGGCGGTACGGCCGGCCCGGTGCAGGTAGTCCTTGTGGTCGCCGGCCGGGTCGACGTTGAGGACCAGGTCGATGCCGTCGACGTGGATGCCTCGGGCGGCGACGTCGGTGGCGACGAGGACGTTGACGTAACCGTCCTTGAAGTCCGCCAGGGTCCGGGTACGGGCGCCCTGGGTCATGCCGCCGTGCAGCGCGTCGGCCTTCACCCCGGAGTCGCGCAGCTGCTCGGCGACGCGGTCGGCGCCCAGCTGGGTGCGGACGAAGATGATCGTGCGGCCCTTGCGGGAGGCGATGGCCGCGGTGACCGGCGCCTTGTCCTTGGGCTTCACGATGAGGATGTGGTGGGACATGGTTGTGACCGCGCCCTGGGCCGCGTCCACCTCGTGGGAGACGGGGTTGTTCAGGTAGCGCTCGACGAGGGTCTGGATCTCGTTCTCCATGGTGGCGGAGAAGAGCATGCGCTGGCCGCCGGCCGGGACCTGGTCGAGCAGCTCGGTGACCTCGGGCAGGAAGCCAAGGTCGGACATCTGGTCGGCCTCGTCGAGGACGGCGATCTGCACGTCCTCCAGGGAGCAGGCGCCGCGGTTGATGATGTCGCGCAGGCGGCCCGGGGTGGCGACGAGGATGTCGACGCCGCGCTCCAGGGCGTAGATCTGGTTGCCCATGGACGTACCGCCGCAGACGACCTTCATCTTCAGGCCGAGGACGTCGCCGTAGGGCTGGAGCGCGTCGGCGACCTGCATCGCCAGCTCGCGCGTCGGGGTGAGGATGACGGCACGCGGCCGCTTCTTCTCGGTGCGGCCGCCGGCCAGCGTGGCCAGGGTGGGCAGACCGAAGGAGAGGGTCTTGCCGGAGCCGGTGCGGCCACGGCCGAGGATGTCCTTGCCGACCAGGGCGTCCGGGATGGTCGCGGCCTGGATCGGGAAGGGGGTCGTCACGCCGTTCTGCGCGAGCTTGCGCACGACGCCCTCGGGGAGGCCGAGGTCGGCGAAGGTGGTCTGGGGGGTGGTGTCGGTGGTGTCAGCGGTCTCCTCGGAGACCTGGGTCACCAGCTCGTCGTCCTGGACGTTCTCGGGCACGACGATCTGATCATTACTGGACACGGACATGCGAATGCGAAACCTTCCGGAGTCTCGTCGGCACGCGCCCGTCAACTCCGTGATTCGCTCACGACCGCCTCAATGCGGTCCGCCACGGCAAGGGAGAGTACGCGCCACACGGCGCGCTCTGCGGTGGCGCCGGGCAAATGGGATCAAACGATCTACCACCATACGCACCCAACACCCACGAAGGCAAACCGAGCCACAACCTCGCAGCTCACAGCAGGTTCACCACAACCCCATCGACGCTCACGCCGATCCTTCGGCGCACGGATCACACAGATCACGTACACCGGGTCGGATAGACCGGACGCGCAGCCCTACAGACCCCCCAACACCCGACCCCACCCATCTTCTTCCCTCGCCCGAGACCGCCTTCTCCAGCCACCCCGAACCGGCCCGCCGCCCGAGACTCCGGTCCCCCGCCCGGGACTCGCCCGTCGCCTGGGTCGCGCGTCCGCCCCCGAAATTTTTTCCGCCGCAACGCCGCTCAGCCCCCGCGGCGCGTCCCGGCGGTGCCGGAACCACCCCGCGCCCCTACGCCGGTGTCCCCGCCACCGGTGCCGGCTCCCGCTGGACCAGCTGGGTCCCCGTGTCCTCGTGTGCCGACGAGGACGGCTCGGCCGACGGCGGGTCCGTCGCCGGAGGCGGCGGGGTGGGGGAGTCCGGCGGCGGGGTGGGCGAGGCCGCCGGCGGCGCGGGCGTCGTCGGGTCCCCCGTCGGCCCGGCCGGCACCCCCGGCACCACGCTCGTGCCCGGCTTCGCCGGTCCGGCAGGCGCCGCGCTCGCCCCCTTCGACGGCTTGGCGGACGCCGACGACGACTCCCCCGGCTTCGCCTTCTCCCCGTGCCCGCGCTTCCCGTCGGCCACCGCGCCGCCGTACCCCGCACCGCCCTCGCCGGACACCCCGGACCCGCCGTCGGTCACGTCACCGTCCCGGTGCCCCGCGGAGTGCGACGGCCTGGCCTTGCCCGCGTCGTCGCCCACGTTCACGCAGCCGGCGGCGGCCGCGACCGCCATCACCGTGACGGCCAGACGGACGGGTACGTTCAAGGGGCGCACGGCGGCCACCTCCGGGGGCGGAGAAAGAGTCAACCTGCCCAACTCCCGCCGCCCACAAGAGGACACGCAACCGGCACGGCACCCGTCAGCCGTACCCCAGCGCGTGCAGGCGTGTGTCGTCGATGCCGAAGTGGTGGGCGATCTCGTGCACCACCGTCACCTCGGTCTCCGCGACGACCTCCTCGCGCGACGCGCACATCCGCAGCGTCGGCCCGCGGTAGACGGTGATGCGGTCCGGCAGCACACCCGCGTACCACTCCCCGCGGTCGGTGAGCGGAGTCCCCTCGTAGAGCCCGAGCAGCTCGGGGTCCGACGGATCGTCGGGCTCGTCCTCGACGAACACCGCCACGTTGTCCATCAGCCGGGTCAGCTCCGGCGGGATCCGGTCGAGCGCCTCGGCGACCAGTTCCTCGAACTCCTCGCGCGTCATCTCCAGCACAGGCCCATTGTCCGGTACGGAACGTCCGTACGAGAGTCGTGAACCCCGGACATGTGAGCCACGAGCCCCCGCATATCAGCCCCCAAGCCTGGGCATACGGCACCAATGGCCCGCGTCCGCACCCGAACCCGAGCCCAGACCCGAACCCGAGCCCAGACCGAGACCCGAACCAGAGACCGCACAGGAACCCGCACCGGAACCCGCACCGGCACCCGAGCCCGTCTCCGGGCGGCCGCACGCCGGGTCGGAGTCCGGACGGGCCGGACCGGAGCCCGGGCCCCGCTGCCCGTCCTGGAACTGGCCCCCGAGGCACACCGGCCGCCCGCCTGGAGCCGCGTCCTCGGCCTGACCGCCGTCGTCCTCGTCGGCGCCTGGCTCGGCCTGCTGATCGTCGGGAACGTCCGCGCCCAGGTCGGCCCGATGGACACGACGATGACACTGCGCCCGTCCCTCACCGGCGGCACGAAGATCAACGTCTCCCCGCTGGGCGCCCTCTACCTGGACACCCACAACGGTCCCGTCCGCCTCGACGTCAACGTCGACCAGCTCGACCCGGTCCGCGCCCAGGCACTGGTCGACCACCCCGAACGCCTCTCCGGACTCCAGGACGAGGTCGCCCACGACGTCGAGCACGGCACCCTCGACCTGGCCCTACGCTCCGGCGTGGCCGTCGTCGCCGGCGCCACCGCCCTCGGCCTCGCGGTCTACCGCCGCCCGCGCCGCGCCCTGACCGCCGGCGGCCTCGCCCTCGCCCTGCTCGCCTCGTCCGGCGCGACCGCGTTCGCCACCTGGAACCCCGAGTCGGTCCTGGAGCCGAGGTTCTCCGGCCTGCTCTCCTCCGCCCCGGCACTGGTCGGCAACGCGCGCAGCATCGTCACCGAATTCGACGTCTACCAGAAGGAACTGGCCCGCCTGGTGACGAACGTGACGAAGCTGTACGACGTCACGTCCACGCTCCCCGCCTACTCCCCGGACCCGGCCACCCTGCGCGTCCTGCACGTCTCCGACATCCACCTGAACCCCGCGAGCTGGAAGATCATCGCCTCGCTGGTGGAGCAGTACAAGGTGAACGTGATCGTCGACTCCGGCGACACCATGGACCACGGCACCGCGGCGGAGAACGGCTTCCTGGACCCCATCGCCGACCTGGGCGTGCCGTACGTCTGGGTCCGGGGCAACCACGACTCCCGCACCACCCAGCGCTACCTCTCCCGCATGAAGAACGTGCACGTCCTGGACGACGGCCGCGCCGAGACGATCGCCGGGCTGCGCTTCGCCGGGATCGGCGACCCCCAGTTCACCCCCGACCGCTCCGCCGTCCCCGGTGGCGACGCGGCCGAGGAACTGGCCGGCGACCGCCTCGCCACGGCCCTGCGGGAGCAGCGGGCGGCCGACACCCCGGTGGACGTCGCGATCGCCCACGAACCGTCGGCGGCCCGGATGACGGACGGCGAGGTGCCCCTGGTCCTGGCGGGCCACCTCCACCACGAGCAGACCGAGCTCCTCGCGCACGGCACCCGGCTCCGCGTGGAGGGCTCCACCGGCGGCAGCGGCCTCCGGGCCGTCGAGGGCAAGTACCCGGATCCGATCGAGGCCTCGATCCTCTACTTCGACCGGGACAGCCGCCGGCTCCAGGCCTGGGACGAGATCAAGCTGGGCGGCCTGGGCGAGACGACGGCCGAGGTCAGCCGTCACCTCCCGGAGGACAACCAACCGGGCGCGGCCCCGTCCCCGTCGCAGAGCCCGTCACCCTCAGGAGGCACGACCAGCACACCCTCGCCCTCGGCGCCGTAAACCGTTTTGGCGATACTCCCCGCCATCCCATATGCTTCTCACGTCCCCGACGCGCTGACGAAGCGCCCAGGCGGGCCGATAGCCCTCATCGTCTAGCGGCCTAGGACGCCGCCCTTTCAAGGCGGTAGCACGGGTTCGAATCCCGTTGGGGGCACGCAAGATCGTGTGCGACACTGTTGCACACACAGCTTGGTCCTGTGGAGCAGTTTGGAGTGCTCGCCACCCTGTCAAGGTGGAGGCCGCGGGTTCAAATCCCGTCAGGACCGCTGAGGTTTCACGTGAAACCTCGTGGCTGGGTAGCTCAGTTGGTACGAGCGATCGCCTGAAAAGCGATAGGTCGCCGGTTCGACCCCGGCCCCAGCCACAACAGACAGCCCCTCCGGGATTCCGGAGGGGCTGTTCTCATGCCGCGCCCGCTGCGGTGTGCTTCTTCCACTCCCGGCGGATCAGCTCCAGCTTGTCGTAGAAATCGGGATCCTCGGCGATCCTTCCCGAGGAGAAGGGGATGGGCAGCAGAAACGACGTGCCGCCGGTCCGGGTGACTCCGATCTGGGTGATGCTCCCGTTGCGCCCACGGCCCTCCAGCGCGTGGATGCTCTCGATGTCCCTCCAGGCCACGCGTCGGCGCCCGGTCATCCCCCGGGTGCGCAAGCCCTCCCCGTCGATGCGCGTCCAGCCCGTCGGCATCCCCGCGAGTGGCACGAACAGCACGGTCGGTATCAGTCCGAACATGCACCACAGTCCCACGGCAGACCCGGTCTGGCCGTCGGCCAGGTACCTGGCCGCACGTACACTCACCGCCCCGGCCCACCCCGCCATCCCCAACGCGAACGCCCACATCACCAAGCGCTGCCTGCGCGTGTACCGAAAGACCGTCTCAGTCATCCGTGCAGTCTGACAGCGGCCCGCCGCCCCGCCTCGTCGTCGGTCACCATCGCCGCGGTCGGCCTCCAGTCCCACACCCAGTACGCCGGTACCACCTCCGTGGACGTGTACGCGGACCTGGCGGGCGACTACGACGTCTTCCCCGCCGCGTCCTGAACCTCCTTGGCGGCGCGGCCCGCCGCCGCTAGGTTCTGGCGGGTCAACACGTCACCAGGGTGGGGAAGATGAGCCGGGATCAGGACATACAGCTGGAGAAGGACCGTGCCCGCTACGGCCTCCTCGCCGTCGTCGTCAGCAACCTCGCGATCGCCGCGGTCGCGGTCTTCGGCGTCTGGCGGCTCAACGGCAACGAGTCGGTGATCATCGGCGTCCTCACCGCCGCCTTCACTGCGGTGAGCAGCATGACCACGGCGTACCTGGGGATCAAGGCCGTATCGAACACGGCGAAGTCCCTCGCAGCAGCCACCTCCACACACCCCGCCGAAACCCCCACCCCTCCCACCCAGCGAACCCCGTAGGGGGCTTCACTCACCGGCGCCGGCGGGGTGCCTCCCCCAGCCTTCGGCCGGGGACCCCCAGCGCCCACCCGTGCCGCTCTGGGGGCACCTCCCAGGCCCTTAAGGCACTGAGGGAGGCACGACTGCCCGCGGCAAGGTTGAAGGACACGGCTGGACAACGCCCCGCAAGGGGCGTTGGGGGTACCCCCGGCCGAAGGCTGGGGGAGGAACTGCGTGCGCAACCCCCACCCACCCGCACCCGGAACACTGCGCCCGCCCCCGGCACCGTCGGCCGAACCGCCGGAGGCAAATGCGTTCGCCATGAATTTCCCCGAGGTGAGATCCTGGACCGCGTATGTCTACGCATCCCGCCCCCGCCCTCGGCCCCCTCGCCCCCCGCCTGACCGAGCTCTCACTGCGCGACGCGCACCGGCTCGGGCGCAGGCTGGAAGGTGCGCGCAAGATCCGTAAGCCGGAGGCCCGGGCCGCCGTCCTCGCAGAGATCGAGGCAGAGGTGGCCAGGGCCGAGGAACGGATGGCCGGCCGGCGCGCCGTCGTGCCCGCCGTCTCGTACCCCGAGCAGCTGCCCGTCAGCCAGAAGAAGGCCGAGATCGCCGAGGCGATACGCGATCACCAGGTCGTGATCGTCGCCGGCGAGACCGGCTCCGGGAAGACCACCCAGATCCCCAAGATCTGTCTGGAGCTCGGGCGCGGCGTGCGCGGCATGATCGGGCACACCCAGCCCCGCCGGATCGCCGCCCGTACCGTCGCCGAGCGGGTGGCGGAGGAGCTGCGGACGCCGCTCGGGGAGGCCGTCGGCTGGAAGGTCCGCTTCACCGACCAGGTGAACCCCGACGCCACCTTCGTCAAGCTGATGACGGACGGCATCCTGCTCGCCGAGATCCAGACCGACCGCGAGCTGCGCGCCTACGACACGATCATCATCGACGAGGCCCACGAGCGGTCCCTCAACATCGACTTCCTGCTCGGCTACCTCGCCCAGCTGCTGCCGCGCCGGCCCGACCTCAAGGTCGTCATCACCTCCGCCACCATCGACCCGGAGCGGTTCTCCCGGCACTTCGGCGACGCCCCGATCATCGAGGTGAGCGGCCGGACGTACCCGGTCGAGGTGCGGTACCGGCCGCTCCTCGAGGAGGACGCCGAGGACGCCGACCGGGACCAGATCACCGCCATCTGCGACGCCGTGGAGGAGCTTCAGGGCGAGGGGCAGGGGGACATCCTCGTCTTCCTCTCGGGCGAACGGGAGATCCGGGACACCGCCGACGCGCTCACCAGGAAGAACTACCGGTTCACCGAGGTCCTCCCCCTCTACGCCCGGCTCTCGCACGCCGAGCAGCACCGGGTCTTCCAGCCGCACACCGGTCGCAGGATCGTTCTGGCGACCAACGTCGCCGAGACCTCGCTCACCGTCCCGGGCATCAAGTACGTCATCGACCCCGGCTTCGCCCGGATCTCCCGCTACAGCCACCGCACCAAGGTGCAACGGCTGCCGATCGAGGCGATCAGCCAGGCCAGCGCGAACCAGCGCAAGGGCCGCTGCGGCCGTACGTCCGACGGCATCTGCATCCGGCTGTACAGTGAGGACGACTTCGTCTCCCGGCCGGAGTTCACGGACGCGGAGATCCTCCGTACGAACCTGGCGAGCGTCATCCTGCAGATGACCGCGGCCGGCCTCGGCGACATCGAGAAGTTCCCCTTCATCGACCCCCCGGACCACCGCAACATCCGGGACGGCGTGCAGCTGCTCCAGGAGCTGGGCGCGATCGACGCGGCCGAGAAGGATCCCCGCAGGCGACTCACCGACACCGGCCGCAAGCTCGCCCAGCTGCCCGTCGACCCGCGGCTCGCCCGGATGGTCCTGGAGGCCGACAAGAACGGCTGTGTCCGCGAGGTCATGGTCATCGCCGCCGCGCTCTCGATCCAGGACCCGCGCGAACGCCCGGCCGAGAAGCAGACCCAGGCCGACCAGCAGCACGCCCGGTTCCGCGACGAGACCAGCGACTTCCTCGCCTTCCTCAACCTGTGGAAGTACGTCAGGGAGCAGCAGAAGGAGCGCGGCTCCAGCTCCTTCCGGCGCATGTGCAAGCAGGAGTACCTCAACTTCCTGCGCATCCGCGAGTGGCAGGACATCTACACGCAGCTGCGCACGGTCGCCAAGCAGATGGGCATCCACCTCAACGAGGAGGACGCCCCCGGCGACCGCGTGCACGTCTCCCTCCTCGCCGGCCTGCTCTCGCACATCGGCATGAAGGACGTGAAGGACGGCGCGAAGAACGAGTACCTGGGGGCGCGCAGCGCCAAGTTCGCGCTCTTCCCGGGCTCCGCGCTGTTCAAGAAGACCCCTCGGTTCGTGATGTCGGCCGAACTGGTGGAGACCAGCAGACTCTGGGCCCGGGTCAACGCGAAGATCGAGCCGGAGTGGGTCGAGCCGCTCGCCGGGCACCTCCTGAAGCGGACGTACAGCGAGCCGCACTGGGAGAAGGACCAGGCGGCCGTGATGGCGTTCGAGAAGGTCACGCTCTACGGCGTGCCGATCGTCGCCGACCGGAAGGTGAACTACGGCCGGATCGACCCCGAGGTCAGCCGCGAGCTTTTCATCCGCAACGCACTGGTCGAGGGCGACTGGCGGACCCACCACAAGTTCTTCGCCGACAACCGCAGGCTGCTGAGCGAGGTCGAGGAGCTCGAACACCGCGCCCGGCGCCGGGACATCGTCGTCGACGACGACACGCTCTTCGACTTCTACGACCAGCGGGTGCCCGAGCACGTCGTCTCCGGCGCCCACTTCGACTCCTGGTGGAAGCGGAAGCGGCACGAGCAGCCGGAGTTCCTGGACTTCGAGCGGGAGATGCTGATCCGGGAGTCGGCGGGGGCGGTCACCAAGACCGACTACCCGGATTCCTGGCGGCAGGGCCAGCTGAAGTTCCGGGTGACGTACCAGTTCGAGCCGGGCGCGGACGCCGACGGCGTGACCGTCCACATCCCGCTCCAGGTCCTCAACCAGGTGAAGGACGAGGGCTTCGACTGGCAGATCCCGGGCCTCAGGGAAGAGGTGGTCACGGAGCTGATCCGTACCCTCCCGAAGCCGATCCGCCGCAACTACGTGCCCGCGCCGAACTTCGCGAAGCGCTTCCTGGACACCGCGGTCCCCCTTCAGGAGCCGCTCACCACGACCATGACGCGCGAGCTGAAGCGGATGGTCGGCGTGCCCTTCGAGGCCGAGGACTTCGACTGGGCGAAGGTCCCGGACCACCTGAAGATCACCTTCCGGATCGTCGACGAACGGCGCCGGAAGCTGGCCGAGGACAAGGACCTGGAGACGCTGAAGCTCCGGCTGAAGCCGAAGGCGCGCCAGGCCCTCTCCCAGGCCGCCGCGGCCACCGCGGAGCGCCAGGGCGGCGAGTCCCTGGAGCGCAAGGGCCTCACGGACTGGACGATCGGCACCCTCACCCGCGTCTTCGAGACCCGCCGGGCGGCCCAGCCGGTCAAGGCCTACCCGGCCCTGGTCGACGACGGCGACACGGTCTCCGTGCGCCTCTTCGACACCGAGGAGGAGCAGACCGAGGCGATGTGGAAGGGCACGCGCCGGCTCATCCTCCGCAGCATCCCGGTGAACCCGGCGAAGTTCGCGTCGGAGAAGCTGACCAACGCCCAGAAGCTCGCGCTGTCGGCGAACCCGCACGGCACGATCCAGGCCCTGTTCGACGACTGCGCGATGGCGGCGGCGGACAAGCTGATCGCCGACTTCGGGGGACCGGCGTGGGACGAGGAGTCGTACCGGAAGCTGTTCGACAAGGTGCGCGCCGAGATCGTCGACACGACGGTCCGGACGGTCGGGCAGGTGCAGCAGGTCCTTGCCGCCTGGCAGGCCTGTGAGCGCCGTCTGAAGGCCGTACGCAGCCCCGCGCTGCTGGCGAACCTGACGGACGTCCGCAAGCAGCTGGACGCCCTCGTGAAACCCGGCTTCGTGACGTGGGCCGGGATACGCCGGCTCCCCGACCTGATGCGCTATCTGGTGGCGGCGGACCGTCGCCTCCAGCAGATGCCGACGAACGTCCAGCGGGACACCACCCGCATGGAGAAGGTCCACGAGATGCAGGACGAGTACGCCTGGCTCCTGGAGCAGCTCCCGAAGGGCCGGCCGGTGCCGCAGCAGGTCCTGGACATCCGCTGGATGCTGGAGGAGCTGCGGGTCAGCTACTTCGCGCATGCGCTGGGCACGGCGTACCCGGTCTCGGACAAGCGGATCGTGAAGGCGATCGACACGGCAGCTCCGTAACCGACCGGCCACGCTGGGTGAGTTCGACCAGGACCCACCCCCTCCTGTACAGTCCTTCTCGCAGCACAACGCAAGACAAAGTGCCGCGAAACCTGGTCCTGTGGAGCAGTTTGGAGTGCTCGCCACCCTGTCAAGGTGGAGGCCGCGGGTTCAAATCCCGTCAGGACCGCACGAGGCTGAGGCCCGCATCCCGTCAAGGGGTTGCGGGCCTCACGCGTACCACCGCCACCGGCACCTCTCACCGCCCCGTCAAGGTGGAGGCCGCGCCCGCGGCGCAGCCGCAATCCGATTCAGCAAATCCCGTCAGGACCGCACCAGGCCGAGGCCCGCATCCCGCCAAGGGGTTGCGGGCCTTTCGCGTGCCCAGCCCCTCTTCGCCGCCCATTTTTCCCGCCGCGGCGGCGGACAAGAGGGGGCGCCACAGGCCGGAGGGGGCGGCGAGGGCCACGACCGTAAGAAGCGGCCCGGAAGTAAGCGAGCCGGAAGAGATCCTTATCGGAGGCAAGTGAGCCAGAAAAGGGCCAGATCGGTCGCATACGGTCGGCGGCGGGCACGCGGCGAGTAGCGGTCGGCGCCCTTGACGGCGTCACATTCGCTGGCTACCCAGGAGGGAGGGCCCGGTTGGTGTCGGCCCCCTTCTGGAGGTGGCGTATGGCGGCTTCGGTGCGGCACGAGACGCGGGCGTTGCTGAGGGCCCACCTGGCGGCCGCCACGTCGTACCGGCATCTGACCCGTCACTGTGCGGTCTGCCACCAGTTGCTGCGGCTGGCCATGGACTCCGCCCCGCACGCCGCGGAGCCCCCCGAGGACGCCACGGAGGACCAAGGCCCCGTCGGCCCGTGACGGTGGGCCCAACCGCCGTTCTCCCAAGGGCCGGTGGAGCGCGAGGCTTCTCTAGCGCACCCGGGGCAGTACAAACAACCCGTGCGGTATGTGACGGGTGTCACCGCATGAGTTTCCGAAACGGCGGTACTTACCCCCTTCCTACAACTGGTCAATTTAATATGTGCAATTGCACCACCCTGTGGACCCCGCCCAGGACCCCCTCCGGTGCCCGCACAGCGGATCCGACAGTGATCCCCAGACTCCGACAAGGCTGCTCACAGAGGCGCCGGTCAGGGTCGCCCAAGGCCCCATGGACGCACAAAAAAGATCGCGCTGGACCCGGCGGAGTCCAGCGCGATCTACGACGCACCCTGTGTCGCTTGCCTGAGAAGTTCTTGTCGGCCTGGGCGTGGGCCCTGTTGGGGCAGGTCCCGCGTCGCTTGGAGCTAGGGTTTCGGGCGTCTCGGCCAGTTGGGGGACCGGTCGGTTTGCCCGCTATTCAGTTGGATCAGGCTTCGCTGCGCTGCTGCGGGATGCCCGCCAGCAGGGCGCGCACCTCAGCCTCGCGGTAGCGGCGGTGTCCGCCGAGCGTACGGATCGACGTGAGCTTGCCGGCCTTCGCCCACCGCGTGACCGTCTTGGGGTCGACGCGGAACATCGTGGCGACCTCAGCCGGGGTCAGCAGCGGCTCGGCATCAGGGGTGCGAGCGGTCATGAGCGGCCTCCTCGGGAGAACCGAACCTTCTCGGTTCTTTCCTCTAAATTCTGCACCTTGACCCGCGTTGCCCGAAATGGCGGACGCGAGTCGAGTCGGTTATAGGACGAACGGCTTGTCCTCGGCACTACAACTACACCATCTGTCCAGCCGCGTCGGCCAAACCGATGGAATTGCCCTCCCAGGTAGGCATCAGCCGCGGAAGCCGATGGACCATGCCATAGCGGACAGTCACGCCACTGTGACGATCAGTCACAGGACGATCAGGAGTCACCAGACCCCCCAAAGCACGTAATGCTGAGAATCCGCCCACAGTGCACCACACTTGGACGGATGGAGCCCTCCCCGGACTCCTTGTCCTATTTTGGCACGAGGAGTGGCAAGAGGCGCAAGAGCCGTGTAAGTGCTATCCGTCACCCTTGACGCAAAAGCCCGGATCGGGATCCAACGTCCCGTGCGTTCACTGAAGTGCCGTCAACGTACGTTGTTTCATGGCATCTGGGCCGTGACGTACGTCACTCACCGCACACACGTCACGCAGGTGTCATCCGGTTGTAAACGGCACCAGACGCCCCGTCACCTAGTACGGAGCAGTGGGCACCGGCACTCAGTTCGGCCCTCAGTTCGCCGAACGGCGGTCCCGTACGGTCCGCCAGCGCTCCACCAGCCGCCCGTACGCCTCCCCGGCCGCCGCCCCGTCGCCCTGCCGCAGCGCCTCGATGCCGGCCGCCACGTCGGCCGCCGAATGGTCGTCCTCCAGGTCCCCGGCCGGCAGGGTGTGCACGAGACCGCCGTAGTCCAGCTCGACCACCGACCGCGGATGGAACTCCTCCAGCCACCGGCCGACGTCCACCAGGCCGTCGATCAGCGGCCCTTCCTCCACGGTGTCCTTGAGCGTGCGCAGCGCCCGGGCCACCCGGCGCCGGGCCTGCACCATGGGCGTGCGGTAGCGCAGCATCGGCGGGATCTCCGCGGTGCCCTTCTCGTACCGGCGCTCCTCGTCGGAGACCAGCACGAACCAGTTCAGCGGCACCTGCCAGGTCGCGGTGCGGATCCAGGGCCGGCAGTCGGGGTTCCGGACCAGCCAGCGCTCGTAGTCCATCGTGGCCTGCCGGCGCACGACCGGCGGCAGCATCGCGTCCAGGACCGACTTCGGCAGTTCGTCGGAGAGTTCCTGCAGGGCCTGCCAGCCGCGCAACCGGGTCCGCCACGGGCAGACGCAGACGACGCCGTCGACCTCCAGGACGAACGCGTCGCCGCTCTCCTGCACCGGCACCGCGATCGGCGGGGTGGGCAGCAAGTCTGCCAGGGAGCGCCGGAGTTCGTCCTGGTAGGAGGGGCGCTCCGGACGGCGGGCGTAGCGCGTCCAGTGGTCGCGCTCCCGGGCCGGGAAGGCTGCCAGCGGCTCGTACACACGCAGGTACGTCGCGTAGGGGACGACCACCGAGGACACCTTGGGCACGCCTGCTCCCTCCCCATCGGACCGGGCTCGAAACCAGCGGGACCCACGACGGAGCCGACCGGGGCCGGCCGCGGAAACCACAGCAAATCGTCCCACGCTCATACGTGCACAGACGGCACGGGAGAGTGATCCTGAACACTGCGCGGATGGTGTACGGGCAATGGCTCTACGCTCATGCCAGGCCCCCGCCACCCTTACGGGAGCCCCCGCTTCCACCCGCCGCGACACACGCGACACAACCGGGAGTCACCACAGTGACCGACGTTTCCACCAGCGTCCTGCACACCCTGTTCCACTCGGACCAGGGCGGTCACGAGCAGGTCGTGCTCTGTCAGGACCGCAAGAGCGGCCTCAAGGCCGTCATCGCCATCCACTCCACCGCGCTGGGCCCCGCCCTCGGCGGCACCCGCTTCTACCCGTACGCCAACGAGGAGGAGGCCGTCGCCGACGCCCTCAACCTCGCGCGCGGGATGTCGTACAAGAACGCCATGGCCGGGCTCGACCACGGCGGCGGCAAGGCCGTGATCATCGGGGACCCGGACCGCGACAAGACCGAGGAGCTGCTGCTCGCCTACGGGCGGTTCGTGGCCTCGCTCGGCGGCCGGTACGTCACCGCCTGCGACGTCGGCACGTACGTCGCCGACATGGACGTGGTGGCCCGCGAGTGCCGCTGGACCACCGGCCGCTCCCCCGAGAACGGCGGCGCGGGCGACTCCTCCGTCCTCACCGCGTTCGGCGTCTACCAGGGCATGCGCGCCAGCGCCCAGCACCTGTGGGGCGACCCCTCGCTGCGCGGCCGCACCGTCGGCATCGCGGGCGTCGGCAAGGTCGGCCACCACCTGGTGGAACACCTGCTGGAGGAGGGCGCCCGGGTGGTCGTCACGGACGTGCGCCGGGAGGCCGTCGGCCGGATCTCCGACCGCCACCCGCAGGTCCAGGTGGCCGCCGACACCGATGCCCTGATCCGCGTCGAGGGCCTCGACATCTACGCCCCCTGCGCGCTCGGCGGCGCCCTGAGCGACGCGTCCGTGCCGGTACTGACGGCCCGGGTGGTGTGCGGCGCGGCCAACAACCAGCTCGCCCACCCGGGCGTCGAGAAGGACCTCGCCGACCGCGGGATCCTCTACGCGCCGGACTACGTGGTGAACGCCGGCGGGGTCATCCAGGTCGCCGACGAGTTGCACGGGTTCGACTTCGACCGGTGCAAGGCGAAGGCGGCGAAGATCTTCGACACCACGCTGGCCATCTTCGCACGTGCGAAGGAGGACGGGATTCCGCCCGCCGCGGCGGCCGACCGGATCGCCGAACAGCGGATGCACGAAGGGGCAACGGTGGGCGGCCACTGATCGAACACCGGGTTTCCGGACGGATTTCCGGTACCCGCCGACGGGCACTTGGAGAGAACTCTCACGTTCGTCGGCGGGTCGTCCGCCAGGAAGTGGTTAAAATCGTGGTTGACCAGCGGGGACGGGGCGCCTCGCGGGTCGTGCAGCCAGGCGCGTGGTGCGGGCGACGTACCGTATGGGCGCGGGCTCAGGTACCGTGGAAGCCCTACGGACCGGTCTCTCCGAGGAGAGCCCGTTCCGGACCATGAACGCGTGTCAGACTCTGGGGCCGTCGAGCCCCGTCACCGAGGGGGTCGAGCCATGGGGCGCGGCCGGGCCAAGGCCAAGCAGACGAAGGTCGCCCGCCAGCTGAAGTACAACAGCGGTGGGACTGACCTGTCACGTCTGGCCAGCGAGCTGGGCGCATCGACTTCGAGCCAGCCGCCGAATGGCGAGCCGTTCGAGGACGACGACGAGGATGACGACCCGTACGCCCAGTACGCGGATCTCTACAACGACGACGATGAG
Source organism: Streptomyces sp. NPDC013157 (assembly GCF_042899865.1). Classification (NCBI taxonomy): domain Bacteria; kingdom Bacillati; phylum Actinomycetota; class Actinomycetes; order Kitasatosporales; family Streptomycetaceae; genus Streptomyces; species Streptomyces sp. NPDC013157. The sequence goes on from NZ_JBIBAK010000012.1 coordinate 74,453, forward strand.
GACGAGGACGAGGACGATCAGTCCGGTCCGCACTCCCGGCATCGTCGCGGTGCTTGACGCCGGCGGCTGCTGAGCCGCTTCACTTGCCCGGTCCGGGGCTCCATCGCCGGACCGGGTTTTGTGCTGGCCTCACGGGGCTCCGCCCCGGACCCCGCTCCTCAAACGTCACACGCCGGAGGGGCTAGTTCGGCGCGTAGTCGCCCACCAGTTCCGCACCGGTGGTGTGTTCACCGCGCTCGGTGATCTCGCCTGCGACCCAGGCGTCGACCCCGCGGTCGGCCAGTGCGGTCAGCGCCACGTCCACCGATTCCTGCGGGACGATCGCCATCATGCCGACGCCCATGTTGAGCGTCTTCTCCAGTTCGAGCCGCTCGACGTTGCCGGTGCGGCCGACCAGGTCGAAGATCGGACCGGGGGTCCAGGTGGCGCGGTCGACGATCGCGTGCAGGTGGTCCGGGATCACCCGGGCCAGGTTCGCGGCGAGGCCGCCGCCGGTGATGTGGCTGAAGGCGTGGACCTCCGCCGTACGCATCAGGGCCAGGCAGTCCAGCGAGTAGATCTTGGTCGGCTCCAGGAGTTCCTCGCCGAGGGTGCGGCCCAGGTCCTCGATGTGCGCGCCGAGGGCGAGGCCCGCCTGGTTCAGCAGCACGTGCCGGACCAGGGAGTACCCGTTCGAGTGAAGCCCGGAGGACGCCATGGCGATCACCGCGTCACCCGTACGGATACGATCCGCGCCGAGCAGCCGGTCGGCCTCCACCACGCCCGTACCGGCGCCGGCGACATCGAAGTCGTCCGCGCCGAGGAGGCCGGGGTGCTCGGCCGTCTCGCCGCCCACCAGGGCGCAGCCGGCCAGCACACAGCCCTCGGCGATGCCCTTGACGATCGCGGCGACCCGCTCAGGGTGGACCTTGCCGACGCAGATGTAGTCGGTCATGAACAGCGGCTCGGCACCGCACACCACGATGTCGTCCATGACCATGGCGACCAGGTCGTGGCCGATGGTGTCGTACACGCCCAGCTGCCGCGCGATGTCGACCTTGGTGCCCACGCCGTCCGTCGCGGAGGCCAGCAGCGGGCGCTCGTAGTTCTTCAGGGCGGAGGCGTCGAAGAGGCCGGCGAAGCCGCCGAGGCCGCCGAGGACCTCGGGGCGCTGCGTCTTCTTCACCCACTCCTTCATCAGCTCCACGGCGCGGTCGCCCGCTTCGATGTCGACGCCGGCAGCCGCGTAGGAAGCACCGGAGGACTGACTCTCAGACATTGCCTGGGATCTTTCGGGTTGGTTTCTACGAGGCTTACGGGCGACGGATCGCGTCGGCCGCGGCCGTGGCTGCCGGACCGGCCGCCAGCTCGGTCTCCAGGAGCTGCTTGCCGAGCAGCTCGGGGTCCGGGAGCTCCATCGGGTACTCGCCGTCGAAGCAGGCGCGGCACAGGTTCGGCTTGGCGATGGTGGTCGCCTCGATCATGCCGTCGATGGAGATGTACGCCAGGGAGTCGGCGCCGAGCGAGGTGCCGATCTCCTCGATGGTCATGCCGTTGGCGATGAGCTCGGCGCGGGTGGCGAAGTCGATGCCGAAGAAGCACGGCCACTTCACCGGGGGCGAGGAGATCCGGATGTGGACCTCGGCCGCACCCGCCTCCCGCAGCATCCGCACCAGCGCGCGCTGGGTGTTGCCGCGGACGATCGAGTCGTCGACGACGACCAGGCGCTTGCCCTTGATGACTTCCTTGAGCGGGTTCAGCTTCAGGCGGATGCCGAGCTGCCGGATGGTCTGCGAGGGCTGGATGAAGGTCCGGCCGACGTAGGCGTTCTTGACCAGACCGTTGCCGAAGGGGATGCCGGAGGCCTCCGCGTAGCCGATGGCTGCCGGGGTGCCGGACTCCGGGGTCGCTATGACCATGTCGGCGTCGACCGGGGCTTCCGCGGCGAGCTTCCGGCCCATCTCCACGCGGGAGAGGTAGACGTTCCGCCCGGCGATGTCGGTGTCGGGGCGGGCCAGGTACACGTACTCGAAGACGCAGCCCTTGGGCTTCGCGTCCGCGAATCGCGAGGTGCGCAGGCCGTTCTCGTCGATGGCGACGAACTCGCCCGGCTCGATCTCGCGGACGAAGCTGGCGCCGCAGATGTCGAGCGCGGCGGACTCCGATGCGACGACCCAGCCGCGCTCCAGGCGGCCGAGAACCAGCGGGCGGATGCCCTGCGGGTCGCGGGCGGCGTAGAGGGTGTGCTCGTCCATGAAGACGAGGGAGAAGGCGCCCCGGACCTTCGGCAGGACCGCGTGCGCGGCCTCCTCGATGGTCAGCGGCTTGCCGTCCTCGTCGGTCTGGGCCGCGAGGAGGGCGGTGAGCAGGTCGGTGTCGTTGGTGGCCGCGACCCGGGTGGACCGTCCGTTGTGGTCCTTGGGGAGTTCGGCGACCATCTCGGCGAGCTGCGCCGTGTTGACGAGGTTGCCGTTGTGGCCGAGCGCGATCGAGCCGTGCGCGGTGGCGCGGAACGTCGGCTGGGCGTTCTCCCACACGGACGCACCGGTGGTCGAGTAGCGGGCGTGACCGACCGCGATATGACCCTGGAGCGAACCGAGCGAGGTCTCGTCGAAGACCTGGGAGACGAGGCCCATGTCCTTGAAGACGAGGATCTGGGAGCCGTTGCTGACCGCGATACCCGCGGACTCCTGGCCCCGATGCTGGAGGGCGTACAGCCCGAAGTACGTGAGCTTGGCGACCTCTTCACCGGGAGCCCAGACACCGAAGACGCCGCAAGCGTCCTGGGGGCCCTTCTCACCGGGGAGCAGATCGTGATTGAGGAGACCGTCACCACGTGGCACGGCACCGAGTGTAGGCGAGATCGACCACTGGTCCGAATTGGGGATACACAGCCGTAATGGATCTACGATCGCGGACGCCGTTGTGGCTTTCTCCATTTTCGCAGGTCAGCGAGGTAGGAGGTTTCTCCAGACGGCTCCGGTTCGGGCTGACCGGTGCCCGCGCAACCCCCTCACACCGTATCTCTGAGTGAGGTGTCGCACATCATTCGGGGGGCCACGGCCCGGGTCGCGGTCACGTCCTGGACAGCTGGACGCGGTCGCCGCCGCTTGCGGTGAGGGTGAGTTTCCCGCCCTCACCCGTCATGGTCAGCGGTCCGGAGGTGAGCGTGCGGGAGAGGGTGCGCTCGAAGGTCATCCGCGCGTCGTCGCAGGCCATCCGTGTGGTACGGACGTGGCTCAGCCGGATCTGGTCGCCGGTGATCTGCGCCGTGCCGCTGAACCGGTTGCACCCGAGGCTGCCGGCCGCCCGGCCGTCCTCGATCCTCACGTGGGCGGGCGCCGGGGCGCGGTGGGTGGTGCCGTCGGCGGTCACGCTGTCGACGGTCCAGTCGATCCCGGTCACGGACGGCCCAGTCCCCACGGTTCCGCCTCTCTCACTGCCGCAGGCCACCGCGAGCAGAGCGATCAGGCCGGCGGCCACCGCCCTCGCCGGGGTCATACGGCGCATGCGCTGTTTCAACCCGTACCCGTACATACCGTTTCGACGGCACGCACCGGGTGATCGGTTCCCTCATCCCATGACGGGCAGGTACGCCCCGAGGTCCGCCCGCTCCCCGCTGGCGCTGACCCGGGCGTCCGCCACGGCCGCCTTCCACGCCAGCCGCCCCGTGGCCAGCCGGATCCAGGTCAGCGGGTCGGTCTCGACGACGTTCGGCGGGGTCCCCCGGGTGTGCCGGGGCCCTTCGACGCACTGCACCACGGCGTACGGCGGCACCCGCACCTCGGTCGACCCGCCGGGCGCCTTGACCGCGAGCGTGTCGGCGAGCAGCCGGGTGCAGGCGGCCAGGGCCTGCCGGTCGTAGGGGACGTCGAGTCCCGGGACCGCCGCGGCGAGGTCGTCGGTGTGGACGACCAGCTCGACGGTCCGGGTGACGAGGTAGTCGTCGAGGGAGAGCGCGCCGGCGCCGGTGGCGAGCAGCCGGGTGCCGGGGTGCGCGTCGAGCAGGGTGCGGAGGCTGGCGTCGACGTCGGCGAGGTAGGCGTCGAGGTCGGGGTGGTCGGCCGCGAGGCGCCGGGTGAAGTCGGCGATGGCGGCGGAGTTGCCGGAGGTCCCGAACGGCCAGTCGAGCAGCACCGCGTCGGCCTTCGCCGGCTCGGGCTGGTCCAGGGCCCGGTGGACGGCGGTGACCGCCATGCCGATGTGGGCGACGAGGTCCCGTACGGTCCACCCCTCCAGCCGGGTGGGGAGCGAGAGCTGCTCGGGGGTGAGGGTGCGGACGGCGTCCCGCACGTTCGAGAGCTGGGCGAGAACCGCCGTACGGGTCCTGGCCGCGTCGTAACTGCGGGCGCGCTTCTTGGCCTGGGGCATGGCGGTGAGCCTATTCATCGGCGTTCAGCGGCGCAGCTTCACGGCCAGCGAGTAGAAGCGCGTGATCTGGGTGTCGCTGTCGTTGTCGTCGGAGACCAGGTAGAGCGGGTGCCAGCCCTGGTACCTGCCGGATGTCCAGGGGGCGCCGAGGGCCATGCCCTCCACGTTGTCGAGGAGGGGGTGCTGCGGGTTCGAGGCCGGGACGGCGACCGCGCCGGGGCCGCCCGCCGGGCAGGTCGCCATGTCGACGACCAGTTCGTCGGCGGCGTAGATGTTGGCGGACTGGTGCCACAGGGAGTTCAGCTTCGTGACGTCCTGGGCGTGGGCGAGGGAGAGCTGGACGATCCGGATCTCCGAGCCGAGACCGGCGACGTACTGGCGTTCCAGCGCGAGGAGGTCGCCGTTGTCGTCGATGGCGGTCAGCTCGGACAGGTACATGCCGTCGTCGACGAGGAACGCGTACTGCCCGTCCGGGGTGTAGTCGCCGCCGGGTGTTCCGGTGTAGCGCTGGATGCGGATGATGCCCCGGCCGCGGGTGTCGCCGTCGTCGGCCAGCGGTCCCTCCCAGCCGGCATAGAGGTGGCGGCCGTCCGGGGAGACGGCGAGGGACTCGATGCTGCGGCCGGTCTGCGCGGAACCGTCGGGCGCGTAGCGCAGCTTCTTCGGGATGGGGAAGTCCTTGCCGACCTGCCGCCCGGTGGCGACGTCGAAGCGGCGGATGGCCGGGCCGGTCTCGGAGGAGACCAGCATGGTCTTGCCGCCCTGCTCGATGACCATGCCCTCGCCGTCGTACCAGTCGCCGTCGATCGGGAACTTCGTGCCGTCCGCGCGGCGCAGCGGCACGGCCGTGTCGGCGCTGGGGCTGAGCTCGAACGGGGACCCGAGGGTGACGGGCCAGACCCGGCCGGGCGCGTTGTCGGCGAGCGCGAGCGCCTTGACGTCCTTGCCCTGCGAGACGAGGGCCAGGGCGGACAGGCCGTAGATGTCCTCGTAGTCGACGCTCTTCTTGTTCAGCGCGTCGGAGTGGTCGAGCAGTACGGCGCGGGGCGCCGCCGGATCGTGCGGCGAGGGGGCCGCGCAGGGGCCGGCGGCGGCGGCCGGGTGGGTGTCGTGCCACCAGTGGACCAGAGGCGGGGCGCCCAGTCCGAGGGCGAGACCGAGGGCGGCGGCGGTCGCGGAGAGAACGGGGGTGCGGATGCGCTGCCAGCGCGTGGGAGGCGGCAGGGGGACCTGGAGGGGCCACCGGGGCCCTTTGGCGACGTTGCGGACGAAGTCGAGGCCGCCGACGCCGTTGTGGTCCTCGTCCTGCGGTTCCTGCGGGACCTCGGGCTTGAGGGTGTGGATACGTCTCCTGGCCTCCAGGAAGAGGTCGCGCAGGCCGAGCATCTCCGGGCCGTCCGGCAGGCCCTGGCGCATGACGTCGACGAGGGCACCGGTGAACAGGGTGCAGCGCTTGGGGTCGGGGGCGTGGGAGGGACGGTCGCGCGGGGCGGAGGTCATGACGTACGCCCCCTCGACGTCCCGCAGCGTCGACACGGCCACCTGGACGTCCTGGCCGTGGCCGTCCGTCATCTCCGTCAGCACATGGCCGCTGAAGCAGCAGTCGAGGATCAGGACCCGGCGCAGCGCGGAACCCGTGTCGCGGATGGCGCGGCGGACGTCGCCGGAGCGGACACAGGTGTCCGGCTGGTCCTCGACCGAGTCCGGCAGGGTGAGCAGCAGCTGCCGTTCGTGGCGGTCGATGAGCCCGTGACCGGCGTAGTAGACGATCAGCGTGTCCTCGGCGAGCGCGGCGGCCTCGCGGATCGGGCCGACCAGCTCGGCCGGGGAGGCCGGGTTGGCGACCGTACGGATCCGCTTCCGTTCGTCGTCGGGGATGCCCCAGATGTCCGGGTCGGTGAGCGCGGCGCGCAGCTCCTTGAGGTTGAGCTTGACGCTGCGCAACGGGTCCAGGTGGGTGTAGTCGTCCACGCCGATCAGGACGCAGGCGGAGCGCTCCGGGTCGATCCGGCCGAAACTCTCGACGGACGTGGTGTCCGTCACTGCGGCTCTCCGTCCGCGTCGTCGGCCTCCGCGAACCTGCGCATGAGGTCCGCCACCTGGTCGGGATCGCCGGTGATCTCGACGCTGACCCGGCTGCGCGGCCGGTGGCTGCGCCGCCAGGCCAGATACGACAGGTGGAGCTGGCCCACGCTGCTCACGGTGGACAGCACCGCGAGGACGGCGTCCAGGCCGGGGCCCATCCGGCCGGCGCCCGCACCGGCTTCCGCGACCCGGGTCACCCGGACCTGGCCGCGCAGGGCGCGGTCGGCCGCCAACCAGTCGTACAGGGAAAGCAGTTCGTCCTCGCGGGCGGATCCCGACGCTTCGAACCTGATCTCCATCCGGCTGCTCCCCCAGCTCGCTCACGGATGTGCCACCCCTCCAACTACCCCATGTGCATCGGCAGTTGGCAAGTCACTTTTCTGGAGGGTAGCGGTGGGGCGCCCGCGCCCGAAGAGGCGTCTCCACTCCTTCACCGCATATCCCCGCGGGCCCTCTGTCAGCCTGGGTTGACAGACGGCGATCCGTCAATCCAGACTGACACACATGAACGCAGGAGATCTCTCAGAACGCCTCAGGTCGCACGACCCCGCGGTGGGACTGCGGGCCGTGGGTGCCCTGCACCGACTGGCCGAGCAGGTCGAAGCCGCGGCCGTGGTGCGCGCACGGGAACAGGGATGGTCCTGGGAGCAGATCGGGGACGCCCTGGGCGTGTCCCGGCAGTCCGTCCACGCCAAGTACGGGAAGTGAGACGACCATGTTCGAACAGTTCGCGGCAGAGGCCCGGGCGACCGTCGCGGCGGCGCTCGAGGAGACCACGCTGCGCGGCGACCGCCGCATCGGTACCGAGCACCTCCTGCTGGGAGTGCTGCACGATCCCGGCGCGGTCCGGGCCCTCGGCGCCGATCTGGAGACCGCCCGCGCCGCCCTCGACACCCTCGACCGGTCCGCGCTGGCCGTGGTCGGCATCGACGTCGAGGGGATCGACCGAGCCCCGATCCCCCCATCCCGCAAGCGGACCCCCTTCACGTCGGGCGCCCGTGCCGTCCTCCCCCGCGCCCTGGCCGAGACGAAGAAGGCCCACAGCCGCCGCATCACCCCGGACCACCTGCTGCTGGCCCTCCTCGACTGCGAACGACCGGACCCGGTGGCGGAACTCCTCGCCGAACTCGACATCGACCGCACCGCCGTCCGCACCCACCTGCGGCAGCCGGGCCGCTGAGACGCCGGGCCCTGGAGTGGTGGGCAGGAGGCGAGGTCGTGAGCCGGGGCGATCACCCGTGCGAGTGGTCAACGGCAATACCGGCCCCCGCACCGCCGGAAGCGGGCGATGCTGGCCTTCGCCTGGAAGGGGGTGCAACATGACGGTTATGGCCGAGCGCACGTCTCAGATGTCGGTGGAAGAGTTCGAAACGATCGCCTCCACCGCTCCCGAGACCGTCACGTTGGAGTTCATCGACGGACGGATCGGAGTCAAGAAGGTGACGGACGGGGACCACGACACCATCGTGTCCTGGCTGGCCCGGCGCTGTATGCAGACCAGGCCCGACCTTGACCTGTACTACGGCCGAGGACTCCGGGTAGAGGCCTGTCGGGAAGGCAGGGCGAGGCCGGACGCAGTACTCGCGCCGGAGGCCCACTTCGCGGGATACGGCGAGTGGGCGGACCCGGACGGCGCGCTCATGGTCGTCGAGATCACCTCGTACGACTCGGACACGGACCGACGGGACCGGCATGAGAAGCCGACCGCGTACGGTCAGGCCGGGATCCCCCTGTACCTCCTGATCGACCGGGACTCCTGCACGGTCACGGTGCACAGCGGCCCGGACCGGCAGGTTGGCGGCTACCGCACCGTCCAGACCTCGAAGTTCGGCGAGAAGGTGTCCCTGCCCGGCCCCATGGACATCGAGCTGGACACGGAGATCCTCAAGAACTACGTCCGGTGAGCCGAGAAGGCCCCGCCCGGATGCTTCCGGGCGGGGCCTTCGTCGATCTGCGGCCGGTTACGCCAGCAGCGCCTCGATCGTGCCCTCGTGTGCCTCGCGCAGCTCGGCCAGGGACAGCTCGAACTCGCCCTGGACCTCGACCGAGTCCCCGTCCACCACACCGATGCGGGCGACCGGCAGACCCCGGGCACCGCACATGTCGTTGAAGCGGACCTCCTCGGAGCGCGGCACCGCGACGACCGCGCGGCCCGCCGACTCGGAGAACAGGAAGGTGAAGGCGTCGAGGCCGTCGGGGACGACCAGGCGTGCGCCCTTGCCGCCGAGCAGCGCCGACTCGACCACGGCCTGGACGAGGCCGCCGTCGGACAGGTCGTGCGCGGAGTCGATCATGCCGTCGCGGGAGGCGGAGATCAGGATCTCGGCCAGCAGGCGCTCGCGCTCCAGGTCCACCTTCGGGGGCAGCCCGCCCAGGTGGTCGTGGACGACCTGGGACCAGGCCGAGCCGCCGAACTCCGCACGCGTGTCGCCGAGGAGGTAGAGCAGCTGGCCCTCCTCCTGGAACGCGACCGGCGTGCGGCGGGCCACGTCGTCGATCACGCCGAGGACGGCGACCACCGGGGTCGGGTGGATGGCCGCCTCGCCCGTCTGGTTGTAGAGGGAGACGTTGCCGCCGGTCACCGGGGTGCCGAGCTGCTGGCAGGCGTCGGCGAGACCGCGGATGGCCTCCGCGAACTGCCACATCACCGCCGGGTCCTCGGGCGAGCCGAAGTTCAGGCAGTCGGAGACGGCCAGCGGCTTGGCGCCGGTGGTGGCCACGTTCCGGTAGGCCTCCGAGAGCGCCAGCTGGGCACCCGCGTACGGGTCGAGCTTGGCGTACCGGCCGTTGCCGTCGGTGGCGATGGCGACGCCGAGGCCGGTGGCCTCGTCGATGCGGATCATGCCCGAGTCCTCGGGCTGGGCCAGCACCGTGTTGCCCTGCACGAAGTGGTCGTACTGGGAGGTGATCCACTTCTTGGAGGCCTGGTTCGGGGAGCCGACCAGCTTCAGGACCTGCTGCTTCAGCTCCTCCGCCGTCGCGGGGCGCGGCAGCTTGTTCGCGTCGTCCGCCTGGAGGGCGTCCTGCCAGGACGGGCGGGCGTACGGGCGCTCGTAGACCGGGCCGTCGTGGGCGACGGTGCGCGGGTCGACGTCGACGATCTTCTCGCCGTGCCAGAAGATCTCCAGGCGGTCGCCGTCGGTCACCTCGCCGATGACGGTGGCGATGACGTCCCACTTCTCGCAGATCTCCAGGAAGCGGGCGACCTTGGCCGGCTCGACCACCGCGCACATGCGTTCCTGCGACTCGCTCATGAGGATTTCCTCGGGCGAGAGGGTGGAGTCGCGCAGCGGGACGTCGTCCAGGGTGACGGTCATGCCGCCGGAGCCGTTCGAGGCGAGCTCGGAGGTGGCGCAGGACAGGCCGGCCGCACCGAGATCCTGGATGCCGACGACCAGCTTCTCCCGGAAGGCCTCCAGGGTGCACTCGATGAGGAGCTTCTCCTGGAAGGGGTCGCCGACCTGGACCGCGGGGCGCTTGGAGGGCTTCGCGTCGTCGAAGGTCTCCGAGGCCAGGATCGACGCACCGCCGATGCCGTCGCCGCCGGTCCGGGCGCCGTACAGGATGACCTGGTTGCCCGCGCCGGAGGCCTTGGCGAGGTGGATGTCCTCGTGCCGCATGACGCCGATGGCTCCGGCGTTGACCAGCGGGTTGCCCTGGTAGCAGGCGTCGAAGACGACCTCGCCGCCGATGTTGGGCAGGCCCAGGCAGTTGCCGTAGCCGCCGATGCCGGCGACGACGCCCGGCAGGACGCGCTTGGTGTCCGGGTGGTCGGCGGCGCCGAAGCGCAGCGGGTCGACCACGGCCACCGGACGCGCGCCCATCGCGATGATGTCGCGGACGATGCCGCCGACGCCCGTCGCCGCGCCCTGGTAGGGCTCGACGTAGGAGGGGTGGTTGTGGGACTCGACCTTGAAGGTCACGGCGTAGCCCTGGCCGACGTCGACCACGCCCGCGTTCTCGCCGATGCCGACGAGCAGGGCGTCCGACTGGGGCGCCTTCTCGCCGAACTGGCGGAGGTGGACCTTGGAGGACTTGTACGAGCAGTGCTCGGACCACATGACCGAGTACATGGCGAGCTCGGCGCCGGTCGGGCGGCGGCCGAGGATCTCCACCACCCGCTCGTACTCGTCCTTCTTCAGGCCGAGTTCGGCCCAGGGCAGCTCGACGTCGGGGGTCGCGGCCGCGTGCTCGACCGTGTCCAGAGGCGTCCGGCTCATGCGTTGACCAGCTTCTTGAGGATCGACGTGAAGAAGGGGAGGCCGTCGGTGCGGCCGGAACCGATGAGGGGCTCGACCGCGTGTTCGGGGTGCGGCATGAGGCCCACGACGTTGCCGGCCTCGTTGGTGATGCCGGCGATGTCGCGCAGCGAACCGTTCGGATTGAAGTCCAGGTAACGGAACACGACCCGGCCCTCCGCCTCCAGCTGGTCGAGCGTGTACTCGTCGGCGACGTACCGGCCGTCCATGTTCTTCAGCGGGATGTGGATCTCCTGGCCCTCGCGGTAGTCGCTGGTCCAGGCCGTGCCCGCGTTCTCCACCCGCAGCTTCTGGTCGCGGCAGATGAAGTGGAGGTGGTCGTTGCCCAGCATTCCGCCCGGGAGCAGGTGCGCCTCGGTGAGGATCTGGAAGCCGTTGCAGATACCGAGGACCGGCAGCCCGGCCTTCGCCTGCTCGATGACCGTCTCCATCACCGGCGAGAAGCGGGAGATGGCGCCGGCCCGCAGATAGTCGCCGTAGGAGAAACCACCGGGAAGGACGACCGCGTCGACCTGGTGGAGGTCCTTGTCCTTGTGCCAGAGGGCGACCGGTTCCGCGCCCGCGAGACGGATCGCGCGCTGGGTGTCACGGTCGTCGAGGCTTCCCGGGAAAGTGACGACGCCAATACGAGCGGTCACTTCGCCGCCTCCGCGACTTCGTCGACACGAACCGTGAAGTCCTCGATCACGGTGTTGGCGAGGAAGGATTCCGCAAGATCGTGGATGCGGGCGAGCGCGGCCTCGTCGACCGGTCCGTCAACTTCCAGTTCGAATCGCTTTCCCTGACGTACATCGGAGATGCCTTCGAAACCCAGGCGCGGCAGCGCACGCTGGACCGCCTGGCCCTGGGGGTCGAGGATCTCCGGCTTGAGCATGACGTCGACTACGACGCGTGCCACTGGCACTCCCGGTGTGTGGTGCTGAGCTGGTTCCTTCAGACTACCCGTACGAAATTTCTACGCGGGTAGAGTTGTAGGAAACTACGTGAGCCGCATCACGATCGGGTGACGGCGGCGGATCCTCGCGAAAAGTTCTGGGAAAGTTCCCCGGGTTCGTCCACGACATCTATTGCGCTGGGACACGCGGACGGATTTAGTCGGGCTTCACTTTGTATTGCCAGGCACTGTACAAATGAATTGGCAATAGCCGATACTCGGCACGTCATCTTCCGCCGTCGCGGTCATCGCCGATGAGCTGTCGATGAGCTGTATAGACGTGCCACACGAAGGGACCGAATATTCGTGGCGCAGAAGGTCGTGGTCACTCTCTTTGACGACATCGACGGCTCGGAAGCGGCGGAAACGATCGCCTTCGGACTCGACGGCAAGTCGTACGAGATCGATCTGAATCAAGCCAACGCCAAGAAACTGCGCAAGGCCCTGGAGCCTTACGTGGAGGCCGGCCGCAAGCGGTCGAAGTCGGGCAAGGCGTACAAGCAGACGGAGGTCGCCCCCGACCCGGCGGCCGTCCGCGCCTGGGCGCAGGCGAACAAGATGGATGTCCCGGCCCGCGGCCGCATCCCGAAGAAGGTGTACGAGGCGTTCAGCGCCGCCCAGTGACAAGGGCGGCCGGCTGCTCTCAGGGTGCATCAGACGCCCCTGGGGGCAGCCGACTTGCGCTACCCCCCTGCTGATCAGCTAATGTCTGGAGCACGCCGACGGGCACGGCCGAAAAGCCGAAGCCCACGGAGTACATGCGGGTGTAGTTCAGTAGTAGAACATCCCCCTTCCAGGGGGAAGGCGCAGTGTGCAATTCCTGTCACCCGCTCTGCACCGCCGGTCCTGAGCATGCTTGTGGATCAGGTAGGCTGGTGCTCGCACCGATCGGTGGGAGCCGGTCGGGAGCAGTGCGGACGTAGCTCAGTTGGTAGAGCGCAACCTTGCCAAGGTTGAGGTCGCGAGTTCGAGCCTCGTCGTCCGCTCCAGCTCATAGAGGAAACCCCAGTCATATGACTGGGGTTTTTTCGTGCGCCCGCGTGCATCCGCCGGAGAGCCCCCTGACATTTGTCATGGCGAGTGATGACACCGCGCACTGCTCCCGCGACCCGGCCGCGGGGACGCTGGAGTCATGGACTACGAACACGTGATTGAGGTCACAGATCTCCGGCGTGTCTACGGGGGCGGGTTCGAGGCGGTCCGCGGAATCACCTTCTCCGTGGCCCGCGGGGAGATCTTCGCGCTGCTCGGCACCAACGGCGCCGGAAAGACATCGACCGTCGAACTGCTCGAAGGACTCGCGCCGCCGGACGGGGGCCGGGTACGGGTGCTGGGCCACGACCCGCACCGGGAGCGGGCCGCCGTACGCCCGCGCACCGGCGTGATGCTCCAGGAAGGCGGCTTCCCCTCCGAGCTGACCGTCGGCGAGACGGTACGGATGTGGGCCGGCTGCACGACGGGAGCCCGGCCCACGGCCGAGGCGCTCGGCCTGGTCGGGCTCCGCGGCCGGGCGGACGTCCGGGTCAAGCAGCTCTCCGGCGGCGAGCGGCGCCGCCTCGACCTGGCACTCGCACTGCTCGGCCGGCCCGAGGTGCTGTTCCTGGACGAGCCGACCACCGGACTCGACGCCGAAGGCCGCCGGGACACCTGGGAGTTGGTACGCGCGCTGCGCGACGACGGGACGGCCGTCCTGCTCACCACGCACTACCTGGAGGAGGCCGAGTCCCTCGCCGACCGGCTCGCGATCCTGCACGAGGGGCGCATCGCGGCCGCCGGGACACCGGGCGAGGTGACCGCGGGCCGGCCCGCGCGCATGTCCTTCGAACTGCCCACGGGCTACTTCGTCGGAGACCTGCCGCCGCTCGCCGCGATGGGCGTGTGCGGACACGAACTCGACGGCAGGCTCGTACGGCTGCGGACCCGCGAGGTGCAGCGGACCGCCGCCGGGGTGCTGGGGTGGGCCGAACGGACCGGAATCGAACTCAACCGGCTGGAGGTGCGGTCCGCCTCGCTGGAGGAGGCGTTCCTGGGGATCGCGAAGGAGGCGGCCGCATGAACACCGTGGTCACGGCGCGGCTGCGCGCCCTCTCCCGCGCCGAGCTGCTGCTCTTCGGCCGCAATCGCAGTGCGGTGCTCACCGCGCTGCTCATGCCGCTCGTGCTGCCGGCCACCGTGCGGCCCGCGATCGACCAGTTCGACCTCCGGGAAAAGGGGCTGAACGTCGGCACGCTGACGCTGACCGCGGCGATCGGTTTCTCCTTCCTGTTCGCCGTCTACAGCTCACTGGTCGGCGCGTTCGTCGCCCGCCGCGAGGAACTCGTCCTCAAGCGGCTGCGCACCGGCGAGCTCTCCGACCCGGAGATCCTGACCGGCACCGCCCTGCCCGCCGTCTGTCTCGGCCTGGCACAGGCGCTGCTGCCGGCCGTCGGCTGCACGGTGCTGCTCGACGCGGGCGCGCCCGAGGCGCCGTATCTGACGCTGCTCGGACTCCTCCTCGGCCTGCTGCTCAGTGCCGCGCTCGCCGCGCTCACCGCGGCCTTCACCCGGACCACCGAGAGCGCCCAGATCACCGCGGCGCCCCTGGTCCTCGTGTCCATGATGGGCTCGGGCATCGCCGTCCCCGCGGACGTCCTGCCCCACCGGGTCGCCGCGGTCTGCGAACTCCTCCCGCTCTCCCCGGCCGTCCGTCTGGTCCGGGCCGGCTGGACCGGAGAGCTGAGCGCGGGCCAGGCCCTGGGCGCGGTCCTCACCGCTCTGGCCTGGACGGTGGTCGCCGTGTTTGCTGTACGGCGGTGGTTCCGCTGGGAACCCCGGCGCTGAGGGGAACAGGGGACACGGGACCGGCATGAGCGGAACAGCAGGCGGCTGGTGGCGGGGGAAGACCACTCCCGCCAAGGTCGAGACGTACACACGGTGGTCGTTCCACTTCTTCGCGGTGATCGAGGTCGCGGCGATCGGGCTGCCGGTGTTCTCGCAGGCCGGGCCGGGGGTCGCGGGCTGGCTGATGGCGATGGTCGTGGTCCACGCCCTGCTCTGCGCGGTGACCGCCTCCCGGGCCCTGGACTGGACCCGCGGCCGGCGCGAGCAGCCGGTGCGGCTGCTGTGGGCGCTCGCCGCGGCGACGTACGTCTTCGCCGTCGTCGCCCTCGTCCTGCGCAAGCACGGGTCGGGACCGGACATGGACGCCGCCGGCGGCAGCGTCTTCACCGGGGTGCTGATCTTCGGCGCCGGGACCATGGCGCTCGGGGTGCACAACCGGAAGCGGGTGCTGTCGCTCGTCGCGGGCTTCGCCTGCGGTGCCGGAGCGGTCTCCTTCCCGCTCGGCTACCCCGGGGCGGCCGCGCTGTTCACCGCGCTCGTGGTGTTCCTCGGGGGTGTGTTCCTCGCCTTCACCTCGATCTTCTCCGTCTGGCTGCTGAACGCCGTCTACGAGCTCGACGAGGCCCGCGAGACCCGGACCCGGCTCGCCGTCGCCGAGGAACGGCTGCGGTTCGGCCGCGATCTGCACGATGTCCTCGGCCGGAACCTCGCCGTCATCGCCCTCAAGAGCGAACTGGCGGTCCAGCTGGCCCGGCGCGAACGGCCCGAGGCCGTCGAGCAGATGATCGAGGTCCAGCGGATCGCCCAGGAGTCGCAGCGCGAGGTGCGCGATGTCGTACGGGGCTACCGGGACGCCGACCTGGGCTCCGAACTCGCCGGTGCACAGGGCGTGTTGACGGCCGCGGGATTCAGCTGCGAGGTGACCGGCGACGCCGCCGGACTGCCCGCGGAAGTGCAGTCGGCGCTCGGGTGGGTGGTGCGGGAGGCGACCACCAACGTGCTGCGGCACGGGGACGCGGGACGGTGCGCGGTGGGGCTGCGGGTGCGGGAGGGATGCGTGGAGCTGACGGTGGAGAACGACGGAGTCGTGGCGCGTGGGAGTGACGGGGGCGGCGGGTCCGGGCTGGCCGGGCTGCGGGAGCGGCTCGCGGTGGTCGACGGGACGCTGGACGCCGGGCCGGTCGGGGCGGACGGGTTCCGGGTGGTGGCCTCGGTGCCGCTGTCCGGTCGTACGACGGCCGATACGAGTGTGAGTGGAGTCACTTCATGACGTCTCCGGTACGGCTGTTGCTCGCGGACGACGAGCATCTGATCCGGGGTGCGCTGGCCGCGCTGCTCGGCCTTGAGGACGATCTGCTCGTCGTCGCGGAGGCGGCGAGCGGGCCCGAGGCGCTGGCCATGGCGCGGGCCCACCGGCCCGATGTGGCGGTGCTGGATCTGCAGATGCCCGGCGCCGACGGTGTGAGGGTCGCCACATCGCTCCGTGCCGAACTGCCCGGCTGCCAGGTGCTGATCGTCACCGGTCACGGACGGCCCGGGCACCTGAAGCGGGCGCTGGCCGCCGGTGTGCGCGGGTTCGTCCCGAAGACGGTGAGCGCACAGCGGCTCGCCGAGATCATCCGGACCGTGCACGCGGGAAACCGCTACGTCGACCCGGAGTTGGCCGCCGACGCGATCTCCGCCGGTGACTCGCCGCTGACCGCGCGGGAGGCGGAGGTGCTGGAGCTGGCGGCCGACGGGGCACCGGTCGCGGAGATCGCCGAGCGGGCCGCGCTGTCGCCGGGGACCGTGCGGAACTACCTCTCCTCGGCCGTCACCAAACTCGGTGCGGAGAACCGTCATGCGGCAGTGCGTCTCGCGCGGGAGCGAGGTTGGGTATAGTTGCTCTCGCGCCACGGCGCATGCGGACGTAGCTCAGTTGGTAGAGCGCAACCTTGCCAAGGTTGAGGTCGCGAGTTCGAGCCTCGTCGTCCGCTCAGAGAGAAGGCCCCCGGTTTCCGCCGGGGGCCTTCCGCGTTCGGTGCTTCTGGGGAGCGAGACCTTCGGTTCTCCCGGGCCCGGGGGCCCGGGAGACGCCGCCGTCAGGACCAGGTGTTGCCCGTCAGCCGCTCGTACGCCTCGATGTACTTCGCGCGGGTCGCCTCGACCACCTGCTCCGGCAGCGGCGGCGGGGACTGCTCGCTCCTGCGGTCCCAGCCGGACTCGGCCGAGGTCAGCCAGTCGCGCACGTACTGCTTGTCGAAAGACGGCTGGGCGCGGCCCGGCTGCCACTCGTCGGCCGGCCAGAAGCGGGACGAGTCCGGGGTGAGGACCTCGTCGGCGAGGACGAGGGTGTCGTTCTCGAAGCCGAACTCGAACTTCGTGTCGGCCAGGATGATCCCCCGGTCCCGGGCGATGTCCCGCGCCCGCCCGTACACCGCGAGGGTGGCCTGGCGCAGCTGGGCGGCGGTCTCGGCGCCGACCTGGCGGGCGACCTCCTCGTACGACACGTTCTCGTCGTGCTCGCCGACCTCGGCCTTGGTGGCCGGGGTGAAGATCGGGGCGGGCAGCTCGGAGCCGTCGACCAGGCCCTCGGGGAGGGCGAGCCCGCAGACCGTGCGGGACTCCTGGTACTCGGCCAGCCCCGAGCCGGTGAGGTAGCCGCGGGCCACGCACTCGACCGGGAGCATCTTCAGGGACTTGCAGATGAGGGTACGGCCCGCCCAGTCGGCGGGGGCGCCCTCGGGCAGCTCGGTGCTGATGACGTGGTTGGGGGCCAGGTCGGCGAGCTTGTCGAACCACCACAGGGAGAGCTGGGTGAGGACCCGCCCCTTGTCGGGGATCTCGGTCGGCAGTACCCAGTCGTAGGCGGACAGGCGGTCGCTGGCGACCATCACGAGGTCTCCGGCCGCGTTCTGGTACAGCTCGCGCACCTTGCCGGTGTGCAGATGCACCAGGCCCGGCACCTCCACGGGCTCGGGCTTTTCGACGAATCCGGACACGGTTCCTCCCCGTGGTTCTGTACAGGTGCCCTCGATTCTCCCGTATGCCGGGTTGCGCACGGACAGCGGGGCCGCGCGGACGTCTGTGCGGGCCGGTCGCGTGTATGACGCATGCATGACGCATGCATGCGTCGTGCTGCCCTTCGTGGCCTGCATGTGTGACCTGCGTGCGTGACCTGCATGCGTGGCCTGCATCAGTCGTGCTTGCAGATGCGGTCCAGGAGGTTGGCGGTGGCGCGCTGGACACGCGGGTCGATGTGGCCGGGGCGGTCCAGGGCCGGGGACCAGGCGAAGGTGCCGGCGGCGAAGACCAGGGCGCCGGAGGGGGCGCGGTACAGGGAGGTCTCCTGGTGACGCAGGACGCCGTCGCTGTCGGCGTAGGGGGAGTGGGCGAGCAGGATGCGCTCCTCGTGCTCCGGCAGCGCGGTGCGCGGGAAGTAGCGGTCGGCCTCGCCGGCCACCAGGCCCGGGAGCTCGTCGCCCTCGTGCGCGCCGGTGGCCTCCCAGAGCCAGTGCCCCGCGTTGCGCACGATCAGGGGGTACGGCTCGGGCACCCGGCCCGCGTACTGGATGCCGACCGTCTGCTGTTCGGGCCGGTCGATCTCGCGCCAGAGCACGGGCTTCCCCGGGCCCCTGCGTTTTCGGCAGGTCAGCAGGCGGTCCGCGACCCCGGACGGGGAGGGGCCCAGCTCCACCTGCCAGTACATGGTGTTGGCGGAGAGGAAGACGAGGCTCGTGCCGCTGTCCCGGGCCAGCTCGACCGTGCGGCGCATCTGCGGCGACCAGTACTCGTCGTGGCCCGGGAAGACCAGGCCCCGGTAGCGGGTGGGGTCGACGCGGCCGGCGTGCAGATCGCGGGCGTCGGCGTAGGCGAGGTCGTAGCCGTAGCGCTCGGCCCAGCGGATGAAGTCGTAGGCGTGGCCGACGTGCAGGGGCAGGCCGGCGCCCGCGTACGGCCGGTCGAAGGAGACGGTGGTCGCCGCGTCGGCCTCGCCGAGCAGCCGGCCCCGCTCGTCCCAGGCGTGGTAGAGGCTGGCACCGGTGCGGCCGTCCTCGGGGTAGAGGTTGTACGCCTGCCAGGTGATGTCCGGCAGCAGGAGCAGCAGGTCGGCCAGGTGGTTGTCGCGGATCGTGAAGGGCACGTGGGAGCGGTAGCCGTCGGCCGTGGTGAGCACGGCGACGTAGGCGCCGATGCTCCAGTGCGACGGGACCTGCAGCCGCCAGGACAGCCACCAGTGGTGGCAGGAGACCGTGCGGTCGGCGGCCAGCGGCGGGGGCTGGACGATGCCGGACAGCCGGGGGCTGGTGGTGATCTTCGATGCGCCGTCACCGCCGTAGTGGCCGATGCGGTAGATGTCGACGCTGAATTCCTGCGGCGGGTCGACGGTGATGTGGAAGTCGACGGCCTCGCCCGGGGTGACCGAGCCGGTCGAGGTGAATCCTTTGATCTGGCGGTGCACGTCGTCCGCCGAGCGCGGGCCGCCGATGGCGGTGCGCGGTGCCGGGACCCGGGGGTTCTCGCCGGTGGGCTGTGGCCGGCTGGGGTCCACGTACCAGGGGACGACATGGCCGGTGTCGTCGAAATAGGTCTCGCTGCCGCGCAGCCAGGGGACGGGCCCCTGACCGAAGGGGTCCGTGACGGCGTGCGCGAGTGCTCCCGACTCCCAGCGGCGGATCTGGTCCGATGCCATGGTGGCTCCCCTCCCTCGTGCCCCCGTGAAGCGTGCTGATACGAGCCGTGTGCGATGTGTGATGGGTGTTGTGCGATGCCTGCGTGCGTCTTTTGCTGTCGTGCCCGTGCTGGTGTGCCTGCGCCGTGGTGCCTGGTTGCGCCCGGTTCTGATCCGGTCTGCCGCGCCGGTTCGTGTCGTGCCGTGCCGTGCCTGAGGCGTCTGTCTTATGTCGGATGCGCTTGCCACATCCGACAACGGTCCCAGCACATCACATAACGCACGCGTCCGGTCACGGTTCGTTGCGAATTTGCCTGAAGTGGAACACTTTGCTCCGCTAAAGCGCCGAAACGCCGAGGTCAGACCAGTCGGACCGGCTTCTCGGGACGTATTCCGGATTCGACCAGCCAGGCCCGCAGCGGGGCCGGGTCTCCCTCCTCGATGAGGCTGAGGACTCTGGGCGTCAGGTCGGCGGCCCGCTCGCCGTCGACCAGCAGGGCCGGGCCGTCGAGCCAGTCCAGGCCGGGGGTGGCTCCAGCGGTGTCCACGGCCGCGCAGCACACCATCGCCTTGACGTGGTCGGCGAGGAGTTCGCGGGCGGTGCGCGGGGGCTGGAGCGGGAAGAGGGGCAGTGCGCCGTCGTCCCAGAGGGGACTGCCGGGGCCGCCCTGGCCGGCGGCCGCGGGGCAGCCGGGGCGCGCGGTGTCGGCCGTGCTCGCGTGCGCTCCCTCGTGCTCCTCGCGGGCGAGGGCCGCGGTGAGGCCGGCGGCGAGGGCGGCGCTGCGCTCGGTACCGGTGGGCTCGTCCGCCTCCTCGTCGTAGCCGGGGGTGCGGGGGTCGTCGTCGTGGCCGGCGGCGCGGGGGCCTTCGTCGTAGCCGGGGGTGCGGGAGTCGTCGTAGGCCGGAAGGCCCCGGCGCCTGTCGGGGGCGGCGGTCGGGTCGGTCAGGTGGTCCAGGACCCGGGCCAGGGTGGGACCGCCGGGGTCCGGGGCGCTGGGGTCGAGGGTGGCACGGACGCCGAGGGCGTCCAGGACGCGGTGCAGGCGGGCCGCCTCGGTGCGCCAGGTGCGGTCGACGACCTCGTCCGGGTACTCCTGCCAGGCCACCGGCGACCAGGCCGGGCCGGGCTCGGCGGGGCCGCCGTGGAAGAGGCGGGCGGCGAGCAGCGAGGCGGCCTCGTCCACCAGCCCCGGCTCCTCCAGCAGGTCGCAGGCGGGCCGCTCGCCCAGCCGGGAGGCGAAGCCCTCGGCCAGCCGGTCGCGCCGGGACAGCTCGGTGAGGGCCGCGACCACGCCCGCGTCCAGCCGGGAGGGCCAGCGGCCCATCCGCCAGGCGGGCAGCGCGACCCGGGTGAGCAGCCGGTCCCAGCCGGCGTAGGCCAGGCCGACCTGCTCCTGGGCGACGATCCGCAGTCCGTAGTCGACGGCCTGGGCCCGCTCGGCGGCCGCGGCGGCGACCCCGCGCTCCATCAGCGTCGCGTGCTCCCGGCAGCCCCGGAGCAGCAGCCGGGCCACCCAGGCGACGCCCGCGCACACCAGGCGGGTGGCGGGACATCGGGCGGGCGCCGCGGACACCGCCACCGCCGCGTCCAGGCCCCTGACGAACCGGCGGGCTGCCGCTATGTCCGGCTGCGCCGAGGGTCCCGTACCGGCGACGACCGGGGCGAGGACCGCGCGGAGCTCGCCGACGCGCATCCACCACAGGAACGGGGAGCCGATGACGAGGACGGGAGCGGCCGGGGTGCGGCGGTGCAGGCCGGGGGTGCCGAGCTCGTCGCCGCCCTTGGGCGCGGGCGGGCCGTGGGCCGGGTGGGTGCGGTCCTCCAGCCAGCTGTCGCAGTCCGGGGTGAGCGCTATGGCGGAGGGCGCCGGCACGTCGAGGCGGTCGGCCAGGTCGCGCACCATCCGGTACAGGTCGGGGGCGGAGTCCTCCGGGATCGGGACCGTGGGGCTCACCGCCGGGCGGGCCCGGGCCACGACCAGGGCGATGCCGACGGCGGCCAGCAGCACGAGTACCGCGAGGGCGCCGACGATCCAGCGGGCGGAGTCCCAGCCGCGGCCGACGAAGTGGCCGGTGGAACCGCCGGCCAGCAGGATCACCGTGGCCGCGGCGGGCAGCAGCGCCACGGCCAGGGCGCGGCCGCGGATGCGCAGCACGGCGAGGGCCCGGGTACGCGCCGCCTGCGCGCCCGCCTCCGCGCCGATACCGGTACTGGTCACGTCCGGACCTCACCCCCTCCCTGCTGTCCTCGGCCTGTCCTGGCTGTTGCTCACTCCCCCACTGTGGCACCCGCCACCGACATCGCAATGCCGGTGGGCCAAGTGCCGGAACGCCTGCGCCGCACCCTAGTTGGGGCCTCGGCCCCCGTCAGCCGGATACGGCATCGGTCACTCGATGGAATGGCTTTGGTCAGAGGTGATCGACAGACAGCAATGATCAGGCCCCGGATTTCGGGTCCGGGGCCTGATCAGGGACGGGTCCGCGGGGACGGCGGGGTCAGGCCTCCGCCGCCGCCTTCGCGGCGATGTCCGTACGGTGCTGGGAGCCGTCGAGGCCGATCCGCGCCACCGCCGCGTAGGCGCGCTCGCGGGCCTGGGTCAGGTCCTCGCCGGTCGCCGTGACGGAGAGGACCCGGCCGCCGGCGCTGACGACGTCGTCACCGGCGCGCTTCGTCCCCGCGTGCAGGACGTAGGCGTGCGGCGCGTCCTCGGCGGCGATCGCGTCGAGGCCGGTGATGGGGTCGCCGGTGCGCGGGGTGTCCGGGTAGTTGTACGAGGCGACGACGACGGTGACGGCCGCGTCGTCGCGCCAGCGCAGCGGCGGAAGGTCGGCGAGGGTGCCGTTCGCGGCGGCGAGCAGGACGCCGGCCAGCGGGGTCTTCAGGCGGGCGAGGACCACCTGGGTCTCCGGGTCGCCGAAGCGGGCGTTGAACTCGATGACCCGCACGCCGCGCGAGGTGATCGCGAGGCCGGCGTAGAGGAGACCGGAGAACGGGGTGCCGCGGCGCCGCATCTCGTCGACGGTCGGCTGGAGGACGGTCTCCAGGACCTCGTCGACGAGCTTGGGGTCGGCCCAGGGCAGCGGGGAGTAGGCCCCCATGCCGCCCGTGTTCGGCCCCTCGTCGCCGTCCAGTGCGCGCTTGAAGTCCTGCGCGGGCTGGAGCGGGAGGACCGTCTGGCCGTCGGTGATCGCGAAGAGGGAGACCTCGGGGCCGTCGAGGAACTCCTCGATGACGACCCGCTCGCAGGCGGCCGCGTGCGCCTTGGCGGCCTCCAGGTCGTCGGTGACGACGACACCCTTGCCGGCGGCGAGCCCGTCGTCCTTGACGACGTACGGCGCCCCGAAGGCGTCGAGAGCCTCGGCGACCTCCTCGGCGTTTGTGCAGACGTACGAACGGGCGGTGGGCACTCCGGCCCCCGCCATCACGTCCTTGGCGAACGCCTTGGACCCTTCGATCCGCGCGGCCTCCCCGGAGGGGCCGAAGACCGGGACACCCGCCTCGCGCACGGCGTCGGCGACACCGGCGACGAGGGGGGCCTCCGGGCCGACGACCACCAGCTCGGCGCCGAGTTCCAGGGCCAGCGAGGCCACGGCCCCGCCGTCCAGGGCATCGACCTGGTGCAGCTCGGCCACCTCGGCGATGCCGGCGTTGCCGGGGGCGCAGTGCAGCGCGGTGACGTCGGGATCGAGGGACAGGGAGCGGCACAGGGCGTGTTCGCGGGCGCCGCTGCCGATGACGAGGACCTTCACGGGGGCCAGCGTAGCTGGGCGAGCCGACTGGAGGTTCCTCCAAGGGTCCTCGGCCGAGCGATGGCCGCCTGCTGAGGCGGGGCCCTCTTGGGTGCTGCCCGCCCCGAACCCCCGCTCCGGCCTGAACGGCCTCGTCCTCAAACGCCGGACGGGCTGGGGGTGGTTGCTGCCTCAGACAGCGGACGGGCTGGGGGTGGTTACCGCCTCAAACGCCGCACAGGCCGGGAGGCCGAAGAGGCGTTCGCTCTCCTGGCACGGATGCGCCGACAAACCCAGGGGCGCGGGGAACTGCGCGAACAACCCCCACCGGGCCGCAGCCGCCCGACAAGCCGCCCCCGCTCCGGCCCGAACGAGCTCGTCCTCAAACGCCGCACAGGCCGGGAAGCCGAAGAGGCGTTCGCTCTCCTGGCACGGATGCGCCGACAAACCCAGGGGCGCGGGGAACTGCGCGAACAACCCCCACCGACCCGCAGCCGCCCGACAAGCCGTGTCCGGTTCCGAGTCGTCGGTGTCTGCGCCTCGTCACTCGTTCTGGATCTCCTCCACGACCGTCGCCCCGAGTTCCTTCACGATCAGCTCGTGGCCGGAGAGGGCCGACTCGTCGAGGTCGGGGTCGTCCTCCTCGGGGATGTCGTCCTCGGGGGAGACCGGCGGCGGTTCCGGGGCGGTGGGCGCAGGGGCCGGGGCCGCTGCCCTCGGAGTGGGCGGCGGTGGGCTCTGGGCCGGGGCGGCCACCGGGGCCTGCTGGACGGGCGCGGGGCGGGCCGGGGCCGCGGGTGCCGCGCCGGCGTAGCCGCCGGGCGGCCCGCCGCCGTACCCGGTGCTGGGCGGAGCCGCGCCACCGCCGCCCGTCGGGTCGACGACCGCCTCGATCCGCCACTGCACGCCGAACTGCTCGCCCAGTGCCTGCCGCAGCACGTCCTCGCTGCCACTGCTCGCGAAGTTGTCGCGGGCGCCGGCGTTGACGAAGCCGATCTGGAGGGTGGTGCCGTCGAAATTGGCGACCTGGGCGTTCTGGCTGAGCAGGATCCAGGTGAAGCGGCGACGGTTCTTCACCGCTTCCAGGATGTTCGGCCAGAGCACGCGGGGGTCGAGGCCGCCGGCGGGGGCGGCGGCCGGTGCCGGGGCGGGAGCGGCGGCCGGGGAGGCGGCCGGGGCCGCCGAGGGCGGCGGGGCCTGCTGGGCCGCCGGAGCGCCGCCGCCCGTGGCTGTGGGCCAGCCGCCGGGGCGGCGAGTGCCACCGCCCCCTGCGGGGGCTGCCGTCGGCCAGGCACCCGGCGCGGCAGCGGGCGGTGCGGCCGGAGCCGGAGGTTCTGGAGTCTGCGCAGGCGCCGGAGCCGGTGCAGGCGCCGGAGCCGGTGCAGGCGCAGGGGCCGGCGCCGGGGTCGGGCTCGGCGCCGCTCCCCCTCGTACGGCCGCCCGGGCCGCCGCCGGACCGCCCCCCTGCTGCGCAGGCGCCGGAGGCTGCACGTGTGCCTCGGGCCCGGGGACGTACCCCATGGCGGGCGCGCCGCCCCCGCCCGAGAAGTTGACGCCCCGCTCCAGGCGGTCGAGGCGGGCCATCACGGACCGCTCGTCGCCGTACGCGGCCGGCAGCAGCACGCGGGCGCAGATCAGCTCCAGCTGGAGGCGCGGGGAGGTGGCGCCGCGCATCTCGGTCAGGCCCTCGTTGACGAGGTCGGCGGCACGGCTGAGCTCGGCGGCGCCGAAGGTGCCGGCCTGGGCCTGCATCCGTTCGAGAACGTCGGCGGGGGCGTCGAACAGCCCCTTCTCCACGGCATCCGGCACGGCGGCGAGGATCACCAGGTCCCGCAGCCGCTCCAGCAGGTCGGCGACGAAGCGGCGCGGGTCGTTGCCCCCCTCGATGATCCGGTCGACGACCTCGAAGGCGGCGGCGCCGTCCCCGGTCGCGAAGGCCTCGACCACGGAGTCGAGCAGCGAACCGTCGGTGTAGCCCAGCAGCGAGGTGGCCATGGCATACGTCACGCCCTCCTCGGTGGCCCCGGCGAGCAGCTGGTCCATGACGGACATGGAGTCACGCACGGACCCGGCACCGGCGCGCACGACGAGCGGGAGCACGCCCTCCTCGACGGGGATCTGCTCCTTGCCGCACACCTCGCCGAGGTAGTCCCGCAGCGTGCCCGGCGGCACCAGCCGGAACGGATAGTGATGGGTCCGCGACCGGATGGTCCCGATGACCTTCTCGGGCTCGGTCGTGGCGAAGATGAACTTGAGATGCTCCGGCGGCTCCTCGACGACCTTGAGCAGCGCGTTGAAACCGGCCGACGTGACCATGTGGGCCTCGTCGATGATGTAGATCTTGTAGCGGCTGGAGGCGGGCCCGAAGAACGCCTTCTCCCGCAGCTCACGGGCGTCGTCCACACCACCGTGAGAGGCCGCGTCGATCTCGATGACATCGATGGACCCCGGGCCGTTGCGCGCCAGGTCCTGGCAGGACTGGCACTCCCCGCACGGGGTCGGCGTGGGCCCCTGCTCGCAGTTCAGGCACCGGGCGAGGATCCGCGCGCTGGTCGTCTTGCCACATCCACGCGGGCCGCTGAACAGGTACGCGTGATTGACCCGGTTGTTCCGCAGCGCCTGCTGCAGCGGGTCGGTGACATGCTCCTGCCCGATGACCTCGGCGAACGACTCCGGGCGATAGCGGCGGTACAGCGCGAGAGACGACACGCATACGAGGTTATAGGCGCCCACTGACAACCAGCCCCGCCCACAAACGCAAGCGCCCCCCACGCACCCGCCAGAGCCAACCTACCCTTGCTGCCTTCCGGCCCTGGGGGAGTTCAGTCAGATAGCGCCGCGTGAGGGGCTCCGCACAGAGTACCCGACGTCAGCGGGTGAGAACGAGTTCGCGAGCACTCCTCTCGGTCATGTAATGTTCCCAGCGGAGGATTCGCCTAGAGGCCTAGGGCGCACGCTTGGAAAGCGTGTTGGGGGCAACCCCTCACGAGTTCGAATCTCGTATCCTCCGCAGCCGCCTGAACAGGCGAAATGAAGAGCCGAGCCGCGATTGCGGCTCGGCTCTTCGGCGTGGACCGGTTGCATTTTTGGTTGCACTTACAGCCGACATCCAGGACATCTCGGCGCGCAGCCGAGCGCACACTTCCGCATCACGGCGGCTGGTCGGCACCAGCTGTGGCGGACCCCTACGGGACCTGGCGGTAGATGCCGCGACGGTTACCGACGGCCAGGATCCACACGACGATGTGGCCGTCCTAGACGGTGTAGACGACACGGTGGTAGCCGGCCCTTGAGCCGCTGGCGCAGGTTATCCACCACGTCATGAGGCTCATGCCCGAGCAAAAGGGAGATAGTATCGCTGGAGATAGTATCGCTAGGGATACTATCTCCATCGGGAGCCTACATGCGTCGTTTCATCGGGCGGGAACGCGAGCTGAACGTGCTGGGCAACGCCTTGCAGGCGGTTCACGACGCCGCCGGGTCGGCGAAACCCGGTCAGTGCATCCTCATGCGCGGACGGAGGCGGGTCGGCAAGTCCAGCCTCGTCGAGGAGTTCATCCGGCGGACCGAGACGCCGTACCTCTTCTTCACCGCGGCGGGCGGCACGGCGGAGGACGAGCTGACGGAGCTGCTCGACGCCGTAGCCAGATCCACCCTGCCGGAGCGGGAACTGTTCTCGGAGGAGACCCCGGAGCAGTGGAATGCGGCACTCAGGCTGCTTGCGGAGATCCTGCCCGACGACACTCCCAGCGTCGTCGTCATCGACGAGGTTCCGTATCTGATGGACCGCATCGACGCCTTCGAGGGCATGCTCCAGCGGGCATGGGACCGGCTGCTCAGCCGCAAGCCGGTGCTTCTCCTCCTGGTCGGGTCCGATCTGTCGATGATGGAGGCGCTGAACAGCTACGACCGGCCCTTTCACCAGCGGGGCCGGGAAATGATCGTGGGGCCTTTGAACCCGGCCGACATCGGCGAAATGCTCGGCCTGTCTCCGGCCGCCGCGTTCGACGCCGCTCTGATCACCGGAGGTCTACCTCTGATCTGTGCCGAGTGGCGGGCCGGAGCGGATGTCTGGGAGTTCCTCCGCGACTCGCTGGACAACCCGATCTCGGCGCTGCTGGTCTCCGCTGAACGGTCGCTGGCCGCGGAGTTTCCGCCGCAGGCGATGAGCAGGGAGGTCCTGCGGGCCATCGGATCCGGGGAGCGCACCTTCACCAACATCGCTCGCGCGGCGGGCGGCATCGCCCACACCACGCTCACCCGGGCCACGGACGTCCTGACCGAGAAACGGGTCGTGGCCGCCGAGCTGCCGCTCTCGCTCAGGCCGTCGAAGGAACGCCGCTACCGGGTGGCCGACCCCTACCTGCGCTTCTGGCTCGCATTTCTGGACCCGCACATGGCGGAGATCGAGCGGATGCGAGGGGATCTCACTCTGAGTCGGATCAAGGAGCAGTGGACGAGCTGGCGGGGCCGCGCGATCGAGCCCCTGGTCCGGGAATCCCTCGCCCGCCTCCTGCCGGACGGGCTCCTGCCCGCCGCCCCGGCGATCGGAGGGTACTGGACCCGCAACAACGACGTGGAAATCGACTTGGTGGGCGCCGACCGGCAGCCGGTGGCCAAGCAGTTGCTCTTCCTCGGCTCGGTCAAGTGGTTGGAGAACTCCGCGTTCGACAGCCACGATCTCGCAGCACTGCAGAAGCATCGGGCGGCGGTCACCGACGAACCAGTACCGCTCGTGGCGGTCTCCCGCAGCGGGATCAGACATTCCGGTCTCCAGGCGGCCTACGGCCCCGAAGAACTGCTCACCGCCTGGCGCAAGGTGTGAGCAGAGCTGGGCTTCTATGGTTGCAGTTCTGGTTGCATTCGCCTCCGTCCGCTGCGGTCCGGACAGAGATCGCCCGCACGCTCCGCCGCAGGACAGGACGCCCCCGGCCCCAGTCGAACCCTGAGACGAACATTTGGAAAGCGTGTTGGGGGCAACCCCTCACGAGTTCGAATCTCGTATCCTCCGCAGGCGCCTGTACAGGCGAAACGAGGCGGCCCCGCTGATCACAGCGGGGCCGCCTCGTTGTTCACTCAAGCACCGTTGTCCTGGTTTTTGTCCACAGGGGTGTTTCCGGGGCTCCCCAGATGGCATCGGCGATCTTCCGGGCCACCTCCTTGAGCATGGCGTCCGGCACGTTCAGGTACCTCGCCCGCACGCTTGCGGAGGTGCCAGGCTCCCACCCCTTGGACGTCACCATCCGCGCTATCGGGGGTTTTCGTGCGACCGAAACCGCCGACGCGGAGCCGCTCGACGGATCAGCAGCGCACCGACCATCCACATGCGCCCTACCAGCCCGTTCCATGCCGGCGTCACCCCGGAGGGTGGGACGTTCGCGCGGCCTGCCCTCCGATGTCGCACTCGACCGGCGGCGGCCAGCCCTCAGTCCCATCTCCTCGCGAACTCGGCTCCGGCCAGCAGGTCGACGATCCACACGATCGGATCATCGAGACCCATGGCCACCAACACATCGGCGGGAAGGACTACGTACTTCCCCTTCTCCTTCGTGCCACGGCAGGGGAAGCGGCCCGCCCTCACCAGTCCGCACGCCTTCGCTGCGTCGACCCCGAGGAGATCTGCCACCTTGCGGAGGGGCATTGGCTCGCCCAGCCACTGCGACAGTCGCCTTGCGCTCGGGTTCACTCGGCTTCCTTCTGCCGTCCGTCGAGTTCGCCGGACTCACCCCCGAGCACCTGCCCCGAACCCGAGGCGAGGAACGCGGCCAAGAGCCCGAGGCGGTGCAAGGTAGCGCCCATGCGTTCGCCGCTGATGCGCTCCCCCAGCAAAGAGTCCACCTCACCGACGGCCTGGATGTCCGACTCGTTGCGGATGGGCGAGTAGCCGTCGTCAAGAATGAAGCTCGCACGGTCGACAAGGCTGTGCGGATCCGTCGTACGCTCGGCCGGGTCAGACCGCTCCACCGCCCAGCCGGCGGCATTGGCAGCCCGGATGACCGGCAGCGTCAGCGGCATCCCGTGCCGCCGCTTCCTTCGCCTCCGAGAGCCTGTCGTTCCGTCAACGGCAGGAGGCTCACCACCGCGAAGGACAACCATCCTCATCCGACACAGCATGCGCTGATGAGAGTGAACGGCACGCGGTGGCCGAGTGAAGCGGTACAAGTCGGCGATCACGCATGGGCAGGGCTCACGGATTGGCCGTTGACCTCCTTGCCCTACGGGTCACGGGAATCTGGTAGGGGCATTCACACCAAGAGTATGGTGACTTGTATGGCAACCAAGAAAGTAACGGTGACGATCCCCGAAGATCTCCTGGACGAGATCCGCGCCGAGGCAGCTGAGCGGGGACTTTCGGCGTACGTCGCCGAAGCACTGCGATTCAAGCGCGATCGGGACCGTCTGCTGGAACTGGTCGACTGGCTGCAGGAGGAACACGGCGCGGTCACCGAGGACGAGCGCGCGGCAGCACTCTCGGAGCTGGAAGATCTCGACGCCGAGCACGAGCGTCGCCTCACCGCCGGAGGACACAACGCCGGAGAGGCCGCGTGACCAAGCGGGCCGGTGAGCACGGGCAGCGGCCACTGCGCGTCTTCGTACTCGACTGCGAAGCCCTGTCCCTCGCTGTGCGTGGTGACCGGAAGATGATCGCCTGGCTCGATCTCGCAGCACGGGGCGAAGCCGAAGTGGTCACGTCGCCCATGACGCTGGTGGAGGCGTACGACGGCAGAACCACCGAGCAGCGCTGGGACTGGGTGCTCTCCCGGCTCAAAGTCGCCGACATCGGGAAGGACGAGGCTCGCCAGGCCCGCCGACTCCTGTCCGACGCCAAGCTTCACGGCCACAAGTACGCGATCGACGCGGTGCTCGCCATCATCGCCCGACAGCAGAAAGGGCAGGTCACCATCTTCACATCGGACGTGGACGACCTGGAGAAGCTGGTTCCGGAATCGATCGTCATCAAGCGAGTATGACCGGCGCCCTGGTCTCAGTTCTGGTCTCAGTTCTGGTCTCATTCGTCGCCGTCCGGCGCCGTCCACCAGCCGTCCGATGGCCTACTCCACCCCAGGTCAGAACGCCCCCGTCCCTCCCCGAACCTCCAGACGAACATCTGGAAAGCGTGTTGGGGGCAACCCCTCACGAGTTCGAATCTCGTATCCTCCGCCAGATCAGAGGGCCGGACCACGAAAGTGGCCCGGCCCTCTGGCGTTCGTCCGTCCCTCTTGGAGAGTGTGCCAAGCATCACGAAGTCGTCCTCATCCGGTTCCTCCTGCTCAGCGCAGTTGCTCCGCCAGTCCGACGATGATGCCCTCGGGGCCGCGGAGGTAGCAGAGCAGATAGCTGTCCTCGAAGCGGGCGATCTCTCCGACGAGTTCGGCGCCGTGCGGGCGCAGGCGGGCGACGGTGTCCTCGATGTCGTCGACGGCGAACATCACGCGGTGCGTGCCCAGGGTGTTGTGCGGCCGGTTGCGGGGCCCGGTGCTGATCACTGCGGGGTTGCGGTACTTCGCCAGTTCGAGCCGGCCGTGGCCGTCCGGGGTCCGGACCATCGCGATGTCACAGCGGACGCCGTCGAGTCCGGTGCACTGGTCGGCGAAGAGGCCCTCGACCTCCCCCCTGCCCTCCAGTTCCATACCGAGTTCCACGAAGAACGCGATGGCGGCATCCATGTCCTCGACGACGATGCCGACGTTGTCCATCCGCTGAATCGCCATGCTGGTCTCTCCTGCCTCCTCGTGCGGCCGGTGGGGGCCGCTCTGCTGCACTCGCTGGGCGAGGATGCCACCGACGGGGAGGCGGTTGTGCCCGCCCTGAGCCGGAGGGTGGACTCTGAGCGCAGCCGCCGGAGGGGCCAGTGTCAGGCGGCGTTCGCGCCTCGGGCTACGGCACCGGCTGCTCGCCGGACGTCCGGGCCGCGGCCGGGACCGAGGCCGGGGCCGAGGCCGGGGCCAGAGCCGTCGCCGGCAGGCTGCCGTAGCGCTCCATGCGTTGCCAGCGGAGTCGTGAGCCCGAGATGGCGGTGAAGACGGACTGGATGACCACGAGGTACATCAGCTGGCGGTAGACGAACTGCTGCAGCGGCAGGCTCCACAGCGGGCCCGGGCGCTCGCCGTCCAGGCGGAACGCGTACAGGCCCATCAGCAGTTGCAGCAGCAGGAAGGCGAGCCACAGGGCGGTGATCCGAAGCGGGTCGAGGAAGATCAGGCCGTAGACGGCGAAGACGTCGACGACGGGGGCGAGCAGCGGCAGCAGGACCTGGAAGAGGAGGAGGTAGACCAGGCCACGGCGGCCGAGCTTGCCGGCGGCGCCGCGTTGCAGCAGGGCGCCGCGGTGCTTCCACATCGCCTGCAGGGTGCCGTAGCACCAGCGGTACCGCTGCCGCCACAGGGCGTTCAGGGAGGCGGGTGCCTCGGTCCAGGCGACCGCGCGCTCCTCGTAGACCACGCGCCAGCCTGCCCGGCAGAGGGCCATGGTGAGGTCGGTGTCCTCGGCGAGGGTGGTGTCGCTGACGCCGCCGAGGGCGAGCAGGGCGCGGCGGCGGAAGGCGCCGACCGCGCCGGGCACGGTCGGCATGCACTCGGCGAGGTCGAACAGGCGGCGGTCGAGGTTGAAGCCGACCACGTACTCGATGTGCTGCCAGCGGCCCAGCAGGCCACCGCGGTTGACGACCTTGGCGTTGCCCGAGACGGCACCGACGCGCGGGTCGGCGAAGGGCTGCACGATGGTGCGGACGGTGCCGGGTTCGAAGACCGTGTCGCCGTCGACCATCACCACCAGGTCGCAGCCGGCCGCGGCGAGCCCGGTGTTGAGCGCGGCGGGCTTGCCCGCGTTCTCCTGCCGGATCACCCGCACCCCCGGCAGGCCGAGGGACTCCACCAGGTCGGCGGTGCCGTCGGTGGAGCCGTCGTCCACCACGATGATCTCGACCGGATGGTCCGAGGCGAGCAGGGAGCGTACGGCCGCCTCGATACCGGCGCTCTCGTTGTACGCGGGGACGATGACGCTGACCCGTTCGGTCACCGGCGCTCCCCAGGGCTCGGCCCGGTGCCCCTTGCGCAGTCGCCGGTGGCGGCGGGCCGTGAACAGCACGACCGCCGCGCGCAGGACGCTGACCGCGCCGGCCGCGAACATCAGGAATCCCAGCAGGCGTACCACCCAGTCGCCGGCCCGCAGCAGGCCGATGAGGGCCATCCCCTGGAGGTGGTCGCCCAGTCCGGCGCGCTGGACCGGGCCGGCCATGCCGACCGCGGCGCCGACGGTCGCGAACCGGAAGCCCTGTGCCTTGAGCCGGGGGATCAGGGTGTTCAGCGCGGCGACGGTCTGGGAGCGGTCGCCGCCGCCGTCGTGCATCAGCAGGATCTGCCCGGCGGTGCCGTGCGGGGTCGCGTTCGCGACGATGCGGGCCGTACCGGGGCGCTGCCAGTCCTGGGCGTCCTGGGTGGTGAGCACCGTGACGTACCCGGCCGCACCCGCCTGCTCGAGGACCGACCAGTCGGCGTCGTTCAGCGCGTCGTTCTCCGAGGAGTACGGCGGCCTCAGCAGCGCGGTGGTGACCCCGGCCGCACCGGCCACCGCGAGCTGGGTCTCGCGCAGCTCCAGCGAGCGCTGCCACGGGGCGAGGCGGGACAGGTCGGGGTGGGTGAAGGTGTGGATGCCGATCTGGTGGCCGTCGGCGACGATCCGGCGGACCAGTTCCGGGTGGTCCACGACCTCGGTGCCGACGACGAAGAAGGTCGCCTGCACGTGGTTGCGCCGCAGCACGTCGAGGATCCGCGGCGTCCAGACGGGGTCGGGGCCGTCGTCGAAGGTGAGGGCGATGGTGCGGGCCTTCGGGCGGGCGGTGTGCGGGGCGCCGGCGGCGTCCGCGATCACCGGGCCGCCGTCGGCCACCCGGCCGGGCACCGTGTCGGCCCGGCCCCGGGGGCCGGTCACGTCGTCCGAGGTGATCCCGAACATGTGGTGGGTGTAGCCCTGCAGCAGCAGGGCGGCCGACAGGGTCACCACGAGCACGCACAGCAGCAGCCAGTGGGTGCGGGGAGTGATCCGGCGGGTACGGCCGCTCGGGCGGCGCGGAGCGGTACGGCTTCGGCGATCGGTCACGTCAGGGCCTTGGATCACTTCACGGGCTTGTGGGACGACCCGATGGCGCGCCCCTTGGCGGAGTGCGCGGTGGTGGGGGTGGCGGCGGGGGTGGTGGTGCCGGCAGCGGGGGTGGCGCCGGGCGCCGCGGAGGTGGTGGCGGTCGGGGTGGCGGTGCCGGACGGCGAGGCGGTGCCGGTCGGCGTCGTGGTGCCGGACCGCGTCGCGGCGGACTCCGACGTGGTCACGGCGGTGGTCGAGCCCGTCCGGCGCGCACCGGCACGGGAGCTGTCGTACGCCGCACCGGAAGTCGCGCTTCCCGCCGCCTGGCCGGCGCCGGACGGCGCGTCGGGGGCGGTCTTGTGCGGGCCGGCCGGGTGCGCGGTCTCCGGCAGCGGGACGAACGGGGCGCTGATGGTGGGGCCGCCCAGGACCGTGCTGACGAGCAGGGCGACGTAGCAGGCGGCCGGGATCACCAGCAGCAGTGCGGCGCGGCGCACACGGCGCTGGCGGCGGCCCGAGGCGTCCACGAAGACGGGGCGCACGGGATCGTTCTCCGGAACGTCCCGGTCCGGGAGCGGCACGGTGATGACGTCACCGTGGGCAGAGTCCGCCGTGCCCACCAGCGCGGTCGGGTCCGGGGCGGTCGCGGTGGCGGTGCCGCCCCCCTGGCCGTGGGCGTACCCGTACCCGGGACCGCCGTACGACTCCTCGCCGTACGCTCTGCCGCTTTCGTCCGTCACCTGCACGCGTCCCGCCCCTGTCCTGGCCGACGACCGGCATGGTCGTCCGAACGGACAGAGCGCGAGCGGCCGAAACCGTTACACCTCCCGCCTCGGACGGCCACCGGTTCCCCTCCCGCCCTTCACGCCTCGGCGGGCCACTTCACCACCGCGTCCCCGTGCTCGGCCGTGTGGGCGTAGAACGCCGTCAGCTCCCGGTGCGCCTCGGCGAACACCCGCCGCGCCTCGGTCTCCGCGCTCTCGCCTCCGTAGCGGGGCAGCAGGGTCTCGCGGGCGGTGTCCCAGAGTTCGTCGAAGTCGGCGGTCGTCAGGAACCCGGCCACCCCGCGGGTCCGGGCGGCCGTCAGCACCAGCAACGGCGGTGCGTGCCGGTCGGCGCGGAACACGGGACGCCCGCCGAGCACCACGTCCGGGCCGTGCGGGGACGCGCCGGCGTAGACGCACTCCTGGTCCGGGCGGCACTTGTCCAGCGCGTCCTCGCAGTGCCGCCCTGCCTGGGGCAGGGCGGTCCCGGCGGTGCTTGCGAACAGTCGTTCGAGCCAGGTCGGGCTGTTGCGCAGTGCCGGGGCCGGAACCGCTCGCAGACGGAGGTACTCGCTCATGCAAGGAGGAGCGCACGGGGGAGCGGAAGCATCACACGGCAGGGCCGCGTCCAGGGAGGCTCCTGGGACGTTGTGACACTTCTGTGAGTCCGCACGCTGGTCACCATGGGGCCGTCGATGCGACCGGAGCGCGACGGACGGCGTGGACTCGGCTGTGATCGGTGCGAACGAGGGCAATCTTGGGTCAGGTACGGCAACCCCGGCGTGTACAGGAGTACGACGGGGATCTGGGCGCTGCGGTCGCGCGGGCCCAGGAGGGCGACGAGGCCGCCTTCGCGGTCGCCTACCGGATCGTGCAGCCGAACCTGCTCGGCTACCTCCGCGGGATCGTCGGAGACGACGCAGAGGACGTGGCGTCCGACGCCTGGCTGGAGATAGCCCGCGACATCGGGCGCTTCAAGGGCGACGGGGCCGGTTTCCGCGGCTGGACCGCGACCATCGCCAGGCACCGGGCGCTGGACCATCTGCGGCGCCGGCGCGTGCGGCCCCAGGCGGCCGGGACCGAACTGGAGGTGCTGGACCTGGCCGGCCCGCACAACACACCCGAGCAGGCCCTGGAGTCCATCTCCACCGAGCGGGCTCTGGAACTGGTCCGCGGACTTCCGCGGGACCAGGCCGAGGCCGTGCTGCTGCGGGTCGCCGTCGGCCTGGACGGTCCCGCCGCCGCGCGGGTGCTGGGCAAGCGCCCTGGAGCGGTGCGCACGGCGACCCACCGGGGCCTGAAACGCCTCGCACGACAGCTGGGCATCGGCGGTGAAGCGGAGCAGGGTGTGACGGATGGGGCTCCCCGCACGCTTGGGGAGTCGATATGAGCAACGTTGGTGACAGTGGTCGACGGGAAGGCACCGGGCTCAGCACACCGAACGAAACCGGAACGGTCGGACAGGGAACGGAAACGGACATGAGCGAGCGGCTGATCGGCGGCGGAACACCCGACCGTCGGCATGCGCGGACCGGCGACGCCCTGTCCGGGCCTGCGGACGCGGGCGACGCCGAGGTGCTGGAGAAGGTCCTCGCGACCGCCATCCGCGCCGGCGGTCTCGCCCCCGACGCCGAGCAGCGGGCCGTGGCCGCCTTCCGGGCCGCCCACTCCGCGGGCGCGCACCGGGCACGCACCCGACGCCGGGACGACTGGCGGCCGGTGGAGAAGCGGCGGTCCCGCCGTCCGGTGAAGCTGACGTTCGGCGTGGTGTTCGCAGGGCTCGCCCTGGGCGGTGTGGCGGTCGCGGCCGTCGGTTCCGTCGGCTCCCCCGCCGACGGCACCGGTACCGGCGGGAACAC
Organism: Streptomyces sp. NPDC013157; assembly: GCF_042899865.1. Classification (NCBI taxonomy): domain Bacteria; kingdom Bacillati; phylum Actinomycetota; class Actinomycetes; order Kitasatosporales; family Streptomycetaceae; genus Streptomyces; species Streptomyces sp. NPDC013157. The sequence goes on from NZ_JBIBAK010000012.1 coordinate 109,984, forward strand.
CGCGCACCCGTCGGCCGTCGCCCCGGACCGGCCGGGCGACGCGGCCTCGTCGCCGACCTCCTCCTCCGGCGGCGGGCGGCCCACGGACCGGCCCGTCACCGCCCAGGACACCGAGGCCCACTGCCGCGCCTACGAACAGGTGCAGGGCCACGGCAAGGCGCTCGGCTCGACGGCCTGGCAGCGGCTCATCGCGGCCGCCGGGGGCGAGGACAAGGTCGCCGCCTACTGCTCCGAGCAGCTGGCCGGGGCGACGGCCGCACCGAGCAGCTCGGCCGGCACCGGCAAGTCCGCCAAGGGCGCCGCGAACTCCGCCAACGGCTCGCAGGGCAACACCGGCGCCTCCGCCAAGAGCACCCCCGGCAACGGCCAGGCGAACGGCGGCCAGGGCAACGGCAAGGACAAGTAGCCACCGACGCGAGCAGCTGGTCCGCGGGCTCCAGGTCGCGTACGGTCCCGGGAACTGCCCGGTGCACGGCGCACGGCGTGAGCAGGACGGATGAGGAGTACGGCCAGTGACCAGCGACGACCGCACGGGACCGCCCAACTTCGGCAGTGAACGCGACATGCTGCGGGCGTTCCTCGACTACCACCGGGCGACCCTCGCCATGAAGTGCGAGGGGCTCACCGACGAGGAGTTGCGGCAGCGGTCCATGCCGCCGTCCACGTTGTCGCTGCTCGGTCTGGTGCGGCACCTGGCGGAGGTGGAACGCGCCTGGTTCCGCCGGGTGTTCGAGGACAAGGACGCGCCCATGGTGTGGTCCGACGAGATCGACTTCCAGGCGGCGTACGACGCGAGCGAGTCGACCAGGGCAGAGGCGTTCGCCGCCTGGGAGGCGGAGGTGGAGACCTCGCGCCGTATCGAGCGCGCGGCCGGCTCCCTCGACCAGGCCGGATACCAGCCGAGGTGGGAGGAGGAGGTGTCGCTGCGGATGGTGATGCTGCACGTGCTGCTGGAGTACGGCCGCCACAACGGGCACGCCGACTTCCTGCGCGAGGGCGTCGACGGGACCGTGGGCGCCTGAACGCGCCCGCACGGCCGGACCGGACGTCCTGCTCACCCTGCTGGTCAGGGACGAGGCGGACCGGCACGGCGGACACGGCCGCGGCTAGGCGGCGATCCGCAGCTTCTTCGTCACCGTCACCTGGTCCAGGTCGGACACCCGTACCGTCACCGTCATCGTCCACTCGCCCGCGATGGGGAGGTTGACGGAGTCGGCGGCCCAATAGCCGCCGCGGTCGGTCACGTTGGCGGGGAGCGGGCCGATCTTCTGGGCGGCGAGGGTGAAGGAGAGACGGAGTTCGGGGACGGTGGAGATGCCGCCGTCGGGACCGAAGACGACCGCCTGCACGGAGTTCGCGCCGACCCGGCCCGGGTCGAGGGTGATCTGCACCTTGCCGTGGCCGTTCGGGGTGCCGACGTCGAAGGGGACCAGGGCCACGGAGGCCGCGGGGATACCGGCCGCTGCCGACGCCGTCCCCGACTCGGCCGCCTCGGCCGCGGCCCGGCCGGGCAGGGTGCCGGTGAGGATCGTGGTGATGCCCAGGACGGCGACGCCGACGGCCACTTCGGCGAGGACCGAACGGCGCAGGGCGGCCTGGTGGCGGCCGGCGGAGGCGGCGGGCGGTTCACCGGAGGCCGGTGGTCCGTCGGAGGGCGATGGCTTGTCGGAAGCCGGCGGCTCATCCGCGGTCGGCGCGGCCGGTGCGGCCGGCAGGTCCGCCGGGGCGCCGACCGGCAGCGGGACGCGGGCGGGGGCCGTCACGGTCGCGGCGGGCGCCAGTTTCGCCGTCCAGCGGCGGGACTGCAAGGCGGCCGCCAGCAGCAGGGTCACCGCGGCGAGTTTGACGAGGAGGAGCCGACCGTACGACGTGTCGGTGAGGGCCTGCCAGGAGCCGAGGCCGCGCCAGGACTGGTAGACGCCGGTGACGACGAGGACCGTCACCGAGGCGAAGGCCACGCGGGAGAAGCGGGTGACGACGGCGGCGGGCAGCGGCGTGGCGGAGCGCTGGAGGGTGATCAGGAGCGCCGTGAGGCCGCCCAGCCAGAGCGCCATCGACAGGAGGTGCAGGACCGACGACGTCATCGCCAGCGGGACCTGGATGCCGGCCGAGGCGTGTTCCGCCGCCGCCCAGGTCAGGGCCAGGGCGACGGCGAGGGCGGCGGCCGTGGCGAGCAGGGGGCGGGACGGGCGGTCCCGGCTCACGCGCTTGCGGAGGAGGAGGTGGTGGAGGGCTGCGGTGAGCGCCAGCAGGGCCACCCTGGCCAGCAGGGCCAGCCCCGGGCGGCCGGTCGCGGACTTGGCAAGGGCCGAGAGGTCGAAGGCCGTTGCCGGGGAGGTGCCCTCCTCGTACGGGGCGCGCAGGACGAAGAGGAAGAGGGTGGCGGCGAGGAGTGCCCACCACGCCGTGCGGATCGGTGTGCGGAGGGCGGCGGGGCCCGGCGGACGGCAGACGGCGATGAAGGCGACGGTGCCTGTCAGCAGGGCCATGGCGAGGTACGCGACGTAGCGGCCGATGTTGTAGAGGCTGCCGGTGACCGGGTTCTCGACGGGGCCCGTGGAGACGCTCGCCGTGGTCGCCGACGGCTTGCCCACGGAGAAGGTGAGGGCGCCGGAGACGGGGTGGCTGTCCGCCGAGACGATCCGCCACGCCACGGTGAAGGTACCGGTGCCCAGCTTCTTCGGAAAGGTGATCCGGGCGGTGTCCGAGCCGGCCGGGCCGTGTTCGGCTTCGCTGGTGTCCACCCGGTGGTTGGTGGGGTCGTACACCCGGAACGAGTCGTCGAGCAGGCCGACGGCCTCGGTGAAGGTGAGGGTGACGGCTCTCGGCGACGACTTGAGTACGGCGCCGTCCGCGGGATCGCTGGCGCGCAGGGCGGCGTGCGCGGAGGCGGGGGCGGCCGACGCGAGGAGGAGGGCGGCGAGGAGGGTGCCGAGGAGCGCGAGGGCGCGCAGAGCCCTGTGGTTCCTCTGGTTGCCGTTCGGCGCCTGCCGCTTTTCGTGTCCTTCGCTCACGTCACCCGCTCCGAGTTCGGAAACACGCGTTCTTGGGTCATACGGCTGGGAAGCCTGTAGCGCTCATTTTGTCTGCGAGTCAGTGGGGGCTGGTCGCGCAGTTCCTCCCCCGGACTTCGGCCGGGGGTACCCCCAGCGCCCCTTCGGGGCGCTACCACGTCGGACGCGCCGACACCCCGCCGTCCACCACCAGGTCGTGGCCGGTGATCCAGGACGCGAGCGGTGAGGTCAGGAAGACCACGGCGTTCGCCACGTCCTCCGCGTTCCCCAACCGGCCCGTGGGCACCGCCTCCTGCCATCTCCGCACCCCCTCCGGCCAGGCCTCCGCCAGTCCTTCCCGGTCGATCAGGCCCGGGGAGACGGAGTTGACGCGGATGCCGGAGCGGCCGTACTCCAGGGCCGCCGCCCTCGCGTGCATGACCACCCCCGCCTTCGCGGTGCTGTAGTGGGCGTGGCCGACGGCCGGGTGGGACGCCTCGATGGAGGCGATGTGGGTGACGGTGCCGCCGCCGGGCTGGTCGCGCATGATCTCGGCGGCGGCCTGGGTACAGGCGAAAACGCTGGTGAGGTCGGTGTCGACGACCGCGCGCCAGTCGGCCGCGGTCATGCCGGGCAAGGGCTGTACGGGCTGTACGGCCGCGTTGTTGACCAGGGCCGTCAGCCGTCCGCCGCCCCACTCCGCGGCCTCCCGGACGACACGGTGGCAGGTCCCCTCGTCGCTCAGGTCTCCCCGTACGACCGTCGCCCTGCCGCCGAGGGCCACGATGTCCGAGGCCGCCTCCCGCGCGCCCCCTGCCGCCGTACGGCAGTGCACGGCCACCGCCGCGCCCTCCTCCGCCAGGCGCCGGGCGATGACCCGGCCGATACCGCCGCTCGCGCCCGTGACCAGGGCGGTCTGTCCTTCCAAGAGGTGGTTCGTCATGGACGGCAGAGTTCCGTGATGCGGGCGGCTTCGGACGGGTAACGCGCCGTGAGGTGGGCCGCGTTCCCGTGCTCGTAACCCTCGAAGGTGAATCCGGGGGCCATGGTGCAGCCGAAGAGGGTCCAGGCGCCCGGGGCCGCCACCCGGGCGCCCATCCAGGTGCCGGCCGGGACGGTCAGCTGGATGTGCTGGCCGTCCCGGAGGCCGGGGCCGAGGACGGGGGCGCGGGTGGTGCCGTCGGGGGCGAGGAGCAGGAGCTCCAGCGGGTCGCCCAGGTAGAAGTGCCAGATCTCGTCGGTGGGAAGGCGGTGCAGGGCCGAGTAGTCGTCGGCGGTGAGGAGGACCACGATCGCGGTTCCCTCGGGGCGGCCGTCGGCGCGTGCGGGACCGGCCCAGGTCTCCCGGAACAGGCCGCCCTCCCGGGGGATCGGCTCCAGGCCGTAGTGGGCGATGAGCTCATCGGGGGTCGGCATCGGGCTCGGGTTCGGCATCGGGGAGGACATTCGGGAAGGCTACCGGCCGGGTGAGAAAAGCCAGTTGAGCGTGCTTTTCGGGCAGGTGGACGTCGGGGACGTCGACCTCGGGGAGGACGACGGCCGGGCCGAGCCCGAAACCCTGACGCCGGAAGCGGGCGATCGCCTTCTCGTTGCGGACGTCCGGGTCCACGACGATGCGGTGGCGGTCGGGAGCGCGCAGGACGTACGCCGTGAAGGCGGTCAGCAGGGCCTCCGTCCAGCCGTGACGGGGGCCTTCGGGTCCGGCGGGGGCGAGCAGGACGTGGACGCCGATGTCGCCGGGGCGGACGTCGTAGCACTCGCCGACCCGGTCGGCCTCCGGCTCGTAGGTCTGGAGGAGCCCGACCGGGGTGCCGTCCTTCTCGGCGAGGTAGGCGTGGTGGGTGTCGAGGGTCGCCATGTGGGCGTAGATCCCGGCGACCTGGGAGCGGGTGAGGCCGGTCATGCCCCAGAAGGCGGCGCGTTCCGCGTCGACCCAGGTGTGGACGACGGCCGCGTCGCGTTCGGGGTCGAGGGGGCGGAGCCGGACGGTGCCGAAGCCGACGAGGGGGTGCTCGAAGACGGGGTGGAGCTCAGCCATCGGTGTCCTCCGGGAGGTCTGTGCGTTCCAGGCGGGCCCAGTCGGTCACGACCGGGGCCAGTTCTCCCTTGAGCCACAAGGGGAGTTGGTCGCTGTGGTGGGGTGCGCCGGGGACGCCGTCCGCGCCGAGCGGGACCGCCCAGAGGCTGTCGTCGCGGTTGGCCAGGTCCCAGACGTAGCGGGCGGCCGGGCCGCGCGCGGAGCGGTCGGTGAGGCCGGGGACGGCGGAGGTGCACAGCACGCAGTCGTGGTCGCCGGACAGGGCCGGTCCGTCGTACGACGGCTCGGGCAGTGCCTGCCAGGGGGCGAGGCGGTGGGTGTCTCCCCAGGTCCCGGTGGGCGGGTCGGCCGCGACTTCCTCCACGGCCGCACGGATGGCGGCGGGCCGGTCGACGCCGTACAACTCCGCCGCCCCCAGCAGGTGTTCGAGGGCGAAGGCGATGCGGGGCGTGAGCGCCAGCCAGGGGAGCAGGACCTCGGGCTGGGCCGGGGGTTCGGCGAGCGCGGCGAAGGCGGGGTGGGCGGCGAGGTGCCGTACGACGGCGGAGCGTACGGCCGCGTAGGCGGCGGCGCCGGTGCTGTCGGCGTCCATCCGGCGGTCCCAGGCGAGGAGAAGGTCACGGAGCCCTGCGGCCCCGGGGGTGAGGTCGTCGAGGGCGGCCAGGTGGTCGAGGAGGGGCGTGGCGGAGGCGAGGTGGGTGTCGGTGTGGATCGCGGACATGCCGGCGGCGGACCAGGTGCGGCGCTCGTCGAGGAGGGCGCGGATGCGGTCGGCGCGGTGGGGCGGGGCGAACTCGACGCCGAGGGGGGTGGCCGGGCCGCGCTGGTTCGCCATCACGGCGACGCCGTCGGTGAGGTCGCCGTACGGCATCTCGTGCCAGCCCTGCCAGTCGTGGCCGGGGAGCCAGGCGGGGGCGAGGCGGGTGCGGTTGGTGTGGGAGCGGACGGGGACGCGGCCGGCGACGCGGTGGAGGAGGCCGCCCTCGGTGTCCGCGGCGTGTACCACGTTGACGGGCTCGGCCCAGGCGTCGAAGGCGCGGTCGACGTCGGCGACGTCGCGGGCGCGGAGGAGGGGGAGGAGCGCGCTGAAGCCGAGGTCTCCGGTGACCCGTGGCGGGTACCTGAGCGCCAGCGCCTCGGCTTCGCCCTCGACGGACGTTCTCCCACCCGAACCACCCGTGCGCGTTTCGTCGTCGGGTGCGGGTGGCCCCTGCGGGGGCTGAACACCGTCGGCGGCCGTCGGGGCCGGTGCGGTCTCCGCTGTCGGCCAGTCGGTGATGAGCGGGCCCCGGGGTGTTTCGAGCAGCTCGATCTGTACCGGGGGGTTGCCGGAGACCTCGATGGTTTCCGTGTGGTGGTCGGCTCGGGTCCAGGTGCCGTCGGGCGCCAGGGCCTCCACGCCGGTCGCGGTGCGCCGCAGGCGCTCCCGGTAAAGGTCCTGGTAGTCGGCCATCGCGTTGGTGATGGACCAGGCCACCGTGCCCGTGTGGGCGAAGTGGGCGATGCCGGGGACGCCCGGGACCGCCAGGCCGATGACGTCGAACTCCGGGCAGGAGAGGCGGATCTGCTGGTAGACCCCCGGCGCTTCGATGAAGCGGTGGGGATCGCCGGCGAGGAGGGCGTGGCCGGTGGTGGTGCGGGAGCCGGCGAGGAGCCAGCCGTTGCTGCCGGAGGTACCCGGGCCGTCCGTGGCGAACAACCGGACCGCCTCCTCGCCCAGGTGCCGTACCGCCTCCTCGCGCCACAGCTTGGCCGGGAAGCCGGCGAACAGGATGTGGGTGGCCAGCCAGATGCCCAGGGGATGCCAGGGCTCCCAGGTGCCGGGGGTCAGACCGGTGCGGGCGAACTCGGGCGTGCGGGCGGCGCCGGCCGGCAGGCCCTCGTTGACACCGGCCACGTACGCCCGTACCCACTCCGCCGTCTCCGGGTCCCGTCTCTCCAGCGCCTCGAAGCAGCGTCTCGCCGTGTCCGCCAGGCGGGCCCGGCGGGCGAAGACGTCCCAGGCGAGGGCCGGGGTGCCGAGGAAGGACGCCGACGTGCCCTGCACGCGGTGCCGCTCCACCTCCAGCTGCCAGACCCGGTCCCGGGCGGTGACCCGGCCCTGCGCACGGGCGAGTTCGAGGGCGTCGGCCGCCCGCAGATGCGGGATGCCCCAGGCGTCGCGGTACGTCTCGATGGTCACCCCGTGACCTCCTTGCATGAGGTTAGCCTTACCTAAGTTGAATCGCGGAGGAATCGTACGTGAAGGGTGAGAGGGCCGAGGAAGCCGGGGGAGGGCGGGCCGCGGCGAGCGCGCGGTGCCGGTCCGGGCGCGGGATCATCGAGCCATGGACGCCGACGCCGACTCCCCCGCCCTGCATCTGGCCCAGGACCCCGAGGCCGACCGACTCCTCAGCCGCAGCAGGCTCGCCGCGCTCACCGGCATGCTGCTCGACCAGCAGGTGCCGATGGAGTGGGCGTTCAAGGGGCCCGCGACCATCGCACGGCGCATGGGCACGGACGACCTGGACGCCCATGAGATCGCCGCCCAGGACCCGGAGGCGTTCGCCGCGCTGCTCTCCGAGAAGCCGGCCGTGCACCGGTACCCCGGCTCCATGGCCAAGAGGATCCAGCAGCTGTGCCAGTACCTCGTCGAGCACTACGACGGTGACGCCGAGGGCCTCTGGCGTGACGTCGACAGCGGGGCCGAACTGCTCAGGCGGCTCCAGGAACTGCCCGGGTTCGGGAAGCAGAAGGCGCAGATCTTCCTGGCGCTGCTGGGGAAGCAGCTGGGGGTGACGCCGACGGGGTGGCGGGAGGCGGCCGGAGCGTACGGGGAGGCGGCGGCGTACCGGTCGGTGGCCGACATCACCGGGCCCGACTCCCTGGCGAAGGTGCGGGCCCACAAGCAGGAGATGAAGGCGGCGGCGAAGGCCGCGAAGGGCGGCTCCAAGTAGCACGTGGTGAGCAGGGCGGCCGTGGTTCCCGGTGGATCATCCGATCAGCCCCTCCCTGCTGGCACGTCCGCCGCCCTCGGTCTCAGCTGGAACCATGACCGAGCCCCCCAGCACCGGCCCCGCCGACGACGACCGGAAGGCGCACGCCACCGGCACCGCTCGGCATGAGCCCGAACCGCCCTTCGAGGGACCGCTGCACGCCCTCTCCCGGGCCGCCTGGCAGATCGTCCTGCTCACCGGGATCGCCTCCCTCGTCCTCGGCGTCCTGGTCCTCGTCTGGCCCGGCGCCTCGCTGCTCGCCGCCGGCGTGCTCTTCGGCATCTACCTGCTGATCGCCGGTGTCTTCCAGCTGATCGCGGCGTTCGGCACGCACCGGGCCACCTCACTGCGCGTGCTGGCCTTCATCAGCGGCGCGCTGATGATCGTGCTGGGCCTCTTCTGCTTCCGCGGCCCCCTGGAGTCGATCCTCCTGCTCGCCCTGTGGATCGGCATCGGCTGGCTGATCCGCGGGATCACCCAGACCATGGCCGCGGTCTCCGACTCCCGGATGCCGGCGCGGGGCTGGCAGATCTTCCTCGGGATCGTCACGTTCGTCGCCGGCGTCGTGCTGATCGTCTCGCCGTTCAAGTCGGTCGCGGTGCTCACCCTCGTCGCCGGTATCTGGCTGGTCGTCGTCGGCATCGTCGAGATCGTCACGGCGTTCGGCATCCGCAGCCGCGCCAAGCAGATCCCGCAGACCCTGTGAACGCCGGCCTCGCGAGCGCGCGCCTCGTGGACGCGGGCCTCGTGGACGCGGGCCTCGCGTGCGCGGGCCCCGGCTGCCCGGCAGGCGCAGGCCCCGTCGGCATCACCCTGTCCCCTTCTTCTTCGTCTTCTTCGTCAACCTCGCGCCCCGCAGGTACGCCGAGCGAGCGGATCTCGGGCCCCGCACGATGAACACCGCCCACTCCGCGGGGAGATGACCGGCATGAGCAGCGGTGTCCCGACCGGACGTCGCCCGCGGTCAGGCCCCGCCTGGCCGCGGGCGCTCGTGCTGCTGCTCGTCCTGCTGCTGGCCGGCGTCCCGACGGCTGCCGAGGCCCTCGCCGCGGCCGCCCCGGCCGTCTCGGCGGAGACCGTCGAGCACGACGTCCTCGACATCCCGCTGCGGCCACCCGCCCGCACCGTCCACCGCGCCGACGTACCCCAGCGCCCCGCGCCGCTCCCCGACCCGGCGCCCGCCGGCCCGGCGGACCGCCACCGTCCCTGCCCGACGGGACCGCGTCCGCCGTACGCCACGCCCCTCCTGCGCACCGTGGTCCTGCGCTGCTGACCGACCGGCTGCTCCCGCACACGTCCAGGTCAGTCAGCTCTACGCAAGGAACACAGTCATGTCCTCAGACCCGTACGCGGTCCTGCGCGCCCTGCTGCGCGCGGAAGCCGTGCGCAGCACGCCGAAGCCCGAGACGAAGACGGCCGAACCGCCGAGGCCGCGGCCGCAGGAGCACAAACGCGGTTGATCCCGCGGAGCCGAGCCGGGTGTCCCGTGCGGGCGCCCGGCTCACCTGCGTCTGCGGGCCGTACCGAACAGCGACCTGGTGATCTCGCGGCCGAGTTGCGTACCCACCGACCGGGCGAGGGACCTGAACATCCCGCTGGCGACGACCTGTTCGACCAGCGACGGTTCTTCCGTGCCGGCCCTCGCGGCTTTCGATGCCCTCGGTTCGGCGGCCGGCGCCCGCTGCAGCTTCTCGTACGCCGACTCCCGGTCCACAGCCTGTGCATAACGTCCGTGGAGCGCGGACCCCCGCACCGCCGCGTCCAGCTCCGCCGCGTCCACCGGACCCATCAGGGACTCGGGGGCCCGCAGCCGGGTCGCCGCCACCGGTGTCGGGGCGCCCGTCTCGCCGAGCACGGTCACCACGGCCTCGCCGATGCCGAGCCCGGTGAGCAGTTCCTCGAGGTCGTACGACGACTTCGGGAAGGTCTGCACGGTGGCCCGCAACGCCTTCTGGTCCTCCGGGGTGAAGGCCCTGAGCGCGTGCTGGACGCGGTTGCCGAGCTGGGCGAGGACGTCGGACGGTACGTCCTTCGGGGTCTGCGTGACGAAGAAGACGCCGACCCCTTTCGAGCGAATGAGGCGCACGGTCTGCGTGATCGAGTCCAGGAACGCCTTCGAGGCGTCGTCGAACAGCAGGTGTGCCTCGTCGAAGAAGAAGACCAGCCTGGGCCGGTCGGCGTCGCCGATCTCGGGGAGGTCGTGGAACAGGTCGGCGAGCAGCCACATCAGGAAGGTGGAGAAGAGAAGGGGCTTGTCCTGGACGGCCGGGAGTTCGAGGACCGAGACGACGCCGCGGCCGTCCGGTGCCGTGCGCAGGAGGTCGGCCGTGTCGAACTCCGGCTCGCCGAAGAAGTCCGCCATGCCCTGGGCCTCGAAGGCGGTGAGCGAGCGCAGGATCACCCCGGCCGTGGCCGTCGACAGCCCGCCGATGTCCTTCAGTTCCGCCTTGCCCTCGGCAGAGGTGAGGAAGGCGACCACCGCCCTGAGGTCCTTGAGGTCGATCAGCTCCAGGCCCTTGGTGTCGGCGTAGTGGAAGATCAGGCCGAGGGACTGTTCCTGGGTCCGGTTGAGCTGGAGCACCTTGGCGAGCAGCAGCGGGCCGAAGCTGGTGATCGTCGCGCGGACGGGGATGCCGTGGCCGAGGCCGCCGAGCGCGAGGAACTCGGCGGGGAAGCCGGCCGCCGTCCACTGCTGTCCGACCTCGGCCGCCCGGCCCCTGACCCTGTCGTTCGCCTGCCCGGGCCGCGCGACACCGGACAGGTCGCCCTTGACGTCCGCCAGGAACACCGGGACGCCGTGCGCCGAGAGCTGCTCGGCGATCAGCTGGAGCGTCTTGGTCTTGCCGGTGCCGGTGGCGCCGGCGACCAGGCCGTGGCGGTTGAGCATGGGGAGCGGGATGCGGACCGGCGCGCCGGGAAAGCACCGGCCGTCCCGGAGAAGGGCGCCGAGATCCAGCGCCTGACCGGCGAAGGCGTACCCGGCGGCGATCCCGGCGGCCACGGGATCGCCGACGCTCGCGGGATCCGTGCCGCCCGGGGCCGGGGCCGCGGCACCGGCCTCGTCGGCCGCACCGGCACTCATCATCGGACCCCCTGTTCCCTTTTAGCCCAGTTGATGACCTTTACGGTGTCTTTTCCAGCGTCGCACTCGGTCGCCATGGCTGCGCCCGGAACGTCTGGACCGGTAGGCTTTCCGTGTGATCTTCAAGCGCATCGGAAACGGCCGGCCGTACCCCGACCACGGCCGGGAGAGCACCCGGCAGTGGGCGGACGTCGCACCGCGCCCGGTCCGCCTCGATCAGCTCGTGACGACCAAGGGGCAGCTCGACCTGGAGACCCTCCTCGCCGAGGACTCGACGTTCTACGGCGACCTCTTCGCGCACGTCGTGAAGTGGCAGGGCGACCTGTACCTGGAGGACGGGCTGCACCGCGCGGTCCGCGCCGCCCTCCAGCAGCGCCAGGTGCTGCACGCACGCGTGCTCGAACTCGACTGATCACCCGCCAGCCACCGGGCATTTGCCGCCGGTTGGCCCTTTCGGGTTGGACCGCGCACCATCGGATGATCATCTATTAGTCAACGCACCCGTGGCGCACTACGCTGCGCACATGAGCATGCTGACTCCCCCCGGCATGGGCGGCCAGTACCGGATCACAGGGGACAAATACCCTCGCATGCGCCCGCGCCGACGGCGTGCCCGGCTCGTCCTCTCCGTGGTCGCCTCCGTCACCGCGCTCGGCCTGGTCGGCTGGGGCACCCTGCAGCTCATCGACGTCTTCACGGGCGGCGGCGGGACGGCCTCGGCGGCCGGCTCAGCGGGAGACTGCGTCAAGCAGGCCGCCGCCAGCGCCAGCCCCGCGGCCGGCGCGTCGGCCGGTACGTCGGCCGTGGCGCTGCCGAAGCCGGCCCAGATCACGGTGAACGTCTACAACGCCACGACCCGCACCGGCCTGGCCAAGGACACCGCGGACGAACTGAAGAAGCGCGGCTTCAAGATCGGCGACGTCGGCAACGCGCCGGCGAAGTTCGACCAGAAGGTCAAGGGCACGGCGATACTGCTCGGCCCGCCCACGGCCCTGAAGACCTCGCTCCCGGTCCTCGCCACGCAGGTGACGGCAGCCGACCAGCGCACGGAGGCGGGCCGCAAGGGCACCGCCGTCGACCTGATCATCGGCAACGCCTTCAAAACCCTCACCCCCCAGACAACAGCCGCAAAGGCCATCACAGCCCTGTCGAACCCCACCCCGACAGCCTCGACTTCAAAGAAGAGCTGCTGAGACCAGCGGCAAGCGCCCCGAAGGGGCGCTGGGGGTACCCCCGGCCGAAGGCTGGGGGAGGAACTGCGCGACCAGCCACGACGAACCCGCAGCCGCCGACTCACCCGCGCACCCCTGCAGCGCCGAAGCTACGCCCGCCAGGGCGAACCGCCCGCTACTCGGCCGCCCCGTACAGCCGGTCCCCGGCGTCCCCCAGCCCCGGCACGATGTACCCGTGCTCGTTGAGGTGGTCGTCCACCGCCGCCGTCACGACCGTGACCGGCGTGCCCGCCAGCTCCCGTTCCATGAGCTCGACGCCCTCGGGCGCAGCGAGCAGCACGACCGCCGTCACGTCGTCCGCGCCACGCCGAATGAGCTCGCGGATCGCCGCGACCAGCGTGCCGCCCGTCGCCAGCATCGGGTCCAGGACGTACACCTGGCGCCCGGAGAGGTCCTCCGGCATCCGCGAGGCGTACGTGGACGCCTGCAGCGTCTCCTCGTTGCGGATCATGCCCAGGAAGCCCACCTCGGCGGTCGGCAGCAGCCGGACCATGCCGTCCAGCATGCCGAGCCCGGCCCGCAGGATCGGCACCACCAGCGGGCGCGGCCGGGCGAGCTTGACGCCGGTCGTGGCGGCCACCGGGGTCTGGATGTCGACGGCCTCGGTCCGCACGTCCCGCGTCGCCTCGTAGGCGAGCAGGGTGACCAGTTCGTCGGCGAGCCGACGGAACGTCGCGGAGTCGGTGCGCTGGTCGCGCAGCGTGGTGAGCTTGTGGGCGACCAGGGGGTGGTCGACGACGTGGAGACGCATGTCCACAACAGTAACCGCGCCCCCGCACACCTCGCGCAGGCCCGCGCAGCCCCACGTGGGCATCAAACCCCCCATCCGGGGGAAAGTGGAGGTGTCGGACTGGGGGTGATGCGACCGTGCCCGAGCTTCCTGAGCCGCCCGAGCGGCCGGACCGCGCGTACGGCGCGCCCGAGGGCGAGACGGAGGCCGAGCGGCGGCGCCGCCGGGCCCGGTTCCTGCGCGAGCTCGCCGAGGCGCGGGCGCTGCGCGACCGCGTCCAGCCCCGCCGCGCCAAGGCGGCCCGGCTGCGGCACGCGATGCGCATGCGGACGTTCCGCTGGTAGGAATCGCCAGGAGTCCACGAGATCGGCAGGAGTCCGCAGGACTCGCCAGGAGTCGGCAGGACTCGGCAAGAGTCGTAAAGCCGATCCTTCGGCAAAGATCCACTCCTTGTGGCGCGTTGCGGTCCGTCATGGGGAAGGCCGTGCGTGGGGCGCGGGAAAACCCGCGTACGATCCGCAGGTGGCGGCAACGAGTGCGCTGGTGACTGCGTTCACGGACGCATGGATGGCTCTTTGCATACGTGCGATCAAAACTGCCAGACACAGGGAGCCGAAGACGTCCCCTGAACGCCTTGTTTCTGCCACGATTCCGAGTGGGCGGGGCTCGGAGCACAGCTCTCCCCGTCCAGAACCTCCGCCGGGGGGACCCCCAACCGGCACGCCTAAGACCAGTGGGAGAGTCACGGTGTACTTCGCCGCACTGCTCGCGCGCACCGAAGACGGGTGGGAAGCGAGCGACACAGAGCTCGACGATGTGGAGACCCTGTCGGACCTGGCCGACCTGGCCCGGGAATCGGCGCCGGACGCCGACGACACGGTGCTCGTCTTCATCGAGCAGGAAGACGCTTGGTTCGGCGTCGTGCGCGTGGACGGCGAGGAGGACCCCCGGGTCTTCGTCTCCAACGCAGCCGCCGCCGCCCGCAGCTCGTACGGCGAGCTCCTGCTCACCGACGAACTGCTCGGAAGGGAGCCCAAGGACGACGCCGACGACCTGGACGCCCTCGACCTCGACGGCACCGAGGACGGTGAGCCGGACGCCGAGGACGACGACGACGCGGACGGTTCCGCCGTGCCGGCCGGCCCGGTCGGCGACGCCGCGATCCTGGACGACCTGGGCGTGAGCGCGAAGGAACTGCTGACCCTGGACGAGGACGCGCTCGGCGAGATCGCCGAGGCCCTGGGCGCCTCCGACGTCCTGGAGACCGTCCGCTGACCTTCCACGAGGCACCCGGGTCCCCCGACCCGGTACGCGACCGCTGGCGGGCCGCGATGCGGCTCGCCCTGGACGAGGCCGGCCGGGCCGTCCGGGGCGGGGACGTCCCCGTCGGCGCCGTCGTGCTGTCACCGGACGGTACGACGGTCCTCGCGGCCGGGCACAACGAACGCGAGGCCACCGGCGACCCCACCGCGCACGCCGAGGTCCTCGCCCTGCGCCGGGCCGCCGCGACGCTCGGGGAGTGGCGCCTCACCGGCTGCACCCTGGTCGTCACGCTGGAGCCCTGCACGATGTGCGCCGGCGCCCTGGTCCAGTCCCGGGTGGACCGGGTCGTCTACGGCGCCCGCGACGAGAAGGCCGGCGCCGCGGGGTCCCTCTGGGACGTCGTCCGCGACCGGCGGCTGAACCACCGCCCCGAGGTCGTCGAGGGCGTCCTGGCGGACGAATCCGCCCACCTCCTCACGGACTTCTTCCGCACCCGCTGACACACGAGCCGACGCGCCCGCCGGCGCACCCGCCGACGCCTTCCCCGGCCGCCGAATACCGATTTCAGAGCACGGCCCCCCGTGCTGTAGGGTCTCCCTCGGTAGCGTGTCCGAGCGGCCGAAGGAGCTCGCCTCGAAAGCGAGTGTGGCGCAAGTCACCGAGGGTTCAAATCCCTCCGCTACCGCAGGTAGACGAAGGGTCCGGCTCATCGAGTCGGACCCTTCGCGTGTCTCCGTCTCAGTTTCCGTCTCAGTTGATTGATCGAACGCTTCAAAATCCTCGGTCCTCTTGCCCGGTTCCCGTCTACTCTCCATCTGTGGATCGCGACTGGATGCGGCAGCGGCTCGAAGGGTTCGATCAGCTAGCAAGGGCCTATTGGGGGATCAGGGAGACCAAGGGAGACTTCGCAGGAGCAAGGAAGCGGCTCTTCGAAACTGAGCCCACGGTTACCAAGATCCTCCAGTGCCTCGACCCTCAGATGTCCGGGGTAGAGGTGCTCCAGGAAGATGAATGGCGCGGGCTGGTCATCAATACGAACGCAGTCAGGCGCGGCATCGGCATCCTGGCAGACATGGACGAGTGGGCAACACGCTTGGCGCCCGACGCTCCCTCGCTTCCGGCGGATCAGTTCCACCCCTGGGTATGGGACGCCGCTCGCACCTTCTGGGAGTCCAGGCACTACCGGGCCGCCGTCCACGCCGCCGCCACGTCGATCAACGCACACCTTCAGGACAAGCTCGGTCGACGTGACCTGTCGGACGCGAAGCTTGTCCAGGAAGCCTTCAGCGACAAGGCACCAGAGGCAGGAAAGCCCCGGCTTCGGATACCGGGCGACCAAACAGATCCGGGAGTCCAGACACGGCAGCGTGGCGCCCTCCAGCTCGGCCAGGGGGCTTACTCCGCGCTCCGGAACCCTGCCGCCCACGAAACGGGTGACTTGGCGGAGCAGGAGGCCTTGGAGCAGTTGGCCACGTTCAGTGTGCTTGCACGACTCATCAATCAGTGCCAGGTCGTGACTTAAGTAGATGGGGGCAGGCCTGAAGACCTGCCCCCATCACTCACCTGACCGGTACCAGCACTCCGGCAACTCCGTCGTCATCCTCGTCCGGTCCGTATCCGGTCGGCTTCCAGATCAGCCCGTCCACCCGCTGGGCAACCTCGTTGCGGACCGAGTCGACCATGTGCTGATACCTCGCGGCCATGGCCGTTGTGGACCAACCCATCAGGCCCATGACGGCCCGCTCGGAGACTCCAAGGATCAGCAGGACCGTAGCTGCGGTGTGGCGAGCGTCATGCAGACGGCCGTCTCGCACGTTCGCGTCTACGAGCAGTTCCTTCCAGTCGTCGTAGTCCGTTCGGGGCGATGTGCCCCGACCGGCGGGCGTGGCGAACAACCACCCCTCATCCGCCCATTGGTCCCCCGCTGCCGCGCGTTCGGCGTCCTGCTTGAGCCGATGGACTCGTAGCAGATCCACAAGCTGTGCAGGGAGCCCCACGGCCCGCCGTCCGGCACGGGACTTCGTGTCGGCCGTCTCGGGGTTCGTCCGCTGACGCTGCGGGCAGTAGCCGGCCTTCCTTCCGCAGGTGTCGCCGCACCCGTGGGCGTAGCGCGGTCGGCGGCGGCTCCGACGGACCATGAGAACGCCCCGCTCCAGGTCGACGTCAGCCCACTTGAGACCCAACGCCTCCCCCTGCCGGAGTCCGAGGGCGAGCGCCACGGCCCACCGTGCCGAGTTGCGGCGGTCGTCGGCGGTCCGCAAGAGGCGCTGAACCTCTTCGACGGTGTACGGCTCCACCTCTTCCTCTCGGAGGCGGGGTGCCTTGGCGAGTTGGACGGGATTCCGTCCCAGGTGGCCGCGCCGTACAGCCTCGTTCAGCGCAGTGCGAAAGGTGCGGTGAATCTGATGGATCGTTCCCGCCTTACGGCCGTCCGCCTGCATGTTGCCGTAGAAGCGTTCGATGTGCTCCGGCCGAAGCTTGTCGAGCCGGTGGGCACCAAGGGCGGGGATCAGGTGCTTCCGGACGGCGACCCCGTACCCGACCATGGTGTTTTCGTTCACGGCGAGCGGGGCGATGGTCTCGACCCAGTGAGTCAGCCATGTCTTGACCGTCCAGGGCTTTCCCGGCTTGGCCAGTGTCTTGGCGTCGCGCTGCTTCTCCAGCTCCCGGACGGCGGCAGTCACTTCGGCGCGGGTCTTGCGTTCGACGTGGCGCCGGTCGGGGCTCCCGTCATCGCGGATGCCGACGGTGACGCGACCGTGCCACTTCCCGTCACTCCCCTGATAGATGGACGATCGGCCGTTCGGCTGACGGGTGCGCTTCTTGTCGTTGTTGGCTTCGGCCATGCGTGTACTCCTCAGGCGGCGGGGCGGTAGCTCTTGCGGCGGCGGGAGACGAACTCCGGGACAGCGTCAGCCGGGACCCTGCGCAGGTGCCCGACCGTGATGGACTCCAGCTCTCCGGAGCTGATGAGCCGGTAGCAGACGGTTCGGCCGATCTGGAGACGGCGGGCCGCCTCTTCGACGGTCAGCAGTACGAGGGTGGGATCGATGACTTCGGCGAGTTGGGCCGTGTCCATGCGGTGACTCCTCGGGGGCAGTCCTCGGGGGGCTCTCTGAGGGCCGCTACTTCCGCTACCGCCGCTACCGCGCAGGTCAGGGGCCTGTTCGGGGTAGCGGGAAGGGGTAGCGGTAGCGGATGGGTAGCGGGGCGGTAGCGGCAACTCGGGGTGGTTGCCGCTACCGCGTTGTTGCTGGTCAGGCCAGGTTTTCGGTGCCCGGTAGCGGAGGTAGCGGACTTTCCGGGGGTGGGGGGAGGTAGCGGGCCCACGCGTCCCACAGATCGGCGGCGTAGTAGCCCTTCAGCACGCTCCCGGCGGTCTTGATGTTGCGGGAGGTGATCGGCTCGTTGTCCGCCGTCATGTACTCCGCGAGCATTCGCCCCAACCTGCGGTTGTCGAGCGGCTTGCCGTGCAGATCGGCCCATGGCGCGTCGTCCAGGGCGTTGAGCCGGTCCAGGATGGCCACGGTCGGCAGCCGGTCGATACCGACCATGACGTGGTCGCGCAGGTCGGCGAGCAGCCGGATACCGAGGCTGCCTTTGTCGTTGGCCTTGGACGCGGTGACCAGCGTGACGCACGCGGCGCGGGCCCGCTCCGGCCAGTCGCCTCCGGCCGCGTCCGCGACGGCGAGCAGCGGTTCCCAGACGTCTGCCGGCCGGTCGGTGACCTCGTCGGGCATGTCCGGCCACACGTTCATGACCCGCTCGCTGACCTGCTCTGCCCAGGTGGCGAGCCGGTCGCGCAGGGCGAAGCCTTCCTGCTCGTGGATACGGGTGCGGTAGGGCTCGATCTTCTCGTTGCGGGCCCTGCGGCGCATGCGGATGTTGACGGAGCGGTCCCGGATGGTGTCGGGCAGGTAGCCGAGCCCGGCCACGGCCACGGCGGCGTAGGAGTGGAATGCCTGCACGGTCTGGTTGGCGCCGTCTCCCACGCAGCGGAACATCGGCCGGTTGCGGCGGTGTCCTGCGTTGATGAATCCCCGGAGCTGCTCGTTCTCCCCGGCCTTGGGGCCGAAGATGGTGTCGATCTCGTCGAAGAGGATCGTGGGCCGCTTGCCGTCGACCCCGGAGACCGCGCGGAATAGGGCGGCGGCGGAGGCGTCGACAGCGGCCATGGGGTTGGGCACGAGCGTTTCCACGATCTCCAACGCACGCGACTTCCCCGACCCCGGTTCGGGGGACAGGAATGCCAGACGCGGGGTGGACTCGAAGCAGTCGAGCAGATGCGCGTGCGCGTCCCACAGGGCGACGGCGACGTAGGCGGCCTCGGTAGGGAAGACGTTGAACCTGCGGTGAAAGGCTTCCACCTCGTTGAGCAGCGCGGCGCCGTCGATGACGTCGGTCATGCGGCGGCCCTCCCTTCGGTGAGTGAGGCGGAGGCCCCGGTGCATTCCTTGGCCCGGTGGTACTCGTAGTCGGTGATCAGCGCGGCTACGTCGGCGGCTCCCGTCGCGGTGTCGGTGAGCCCGCACCCGCAGGCGTAGGCGGCCCTGGGGGTGTCGCCGTAGCGCTTGGACCAGCGGGCCCCGTCGTTGGGGTGGCGGTAGACCGGCGGCGCGTAGATCCGGATTCCGGGGCGGTCCGGCGTCGGGTTGGCCGGGTCGACCGGCTGCGGGTCAGCACGAAGAGCAGCTACGACGCCCTTACGGGCGGCGCCTTTCGGCTCGCCCACGGCCGCTTCAGGCCCGGCAGGCCGCGCGGGGCGGGAGTCGTCCGGGGTGGCGGTGAGGCTCTTAGATCGGGGGGGAGGCGGGGTGGTCATGCCGCCCTCCCGCGTGGGGTGTTGCGGGTGATGGACCAGTCCAGTCCGCGCCTGATCACGTCGTCGTAGTAGTGCTGGGACTGGGTCGCGTTGGCCCCCGCCGCCCTACTAAGAGCCTCCTCAACCACGGTGCGGGGGAGGTCGCCGGACGCGATGAACCGTCCCAGGGCGCGCGCGGCCCGCAGCAGCGTCCAGTTGCGGGTGCCGTCCGCAGCCGTGGCAACATTCCGGGCCTCATTGGCGAGCGCTACATCCGCATATCGGCGGGATTGCCCCGCAACGGCCCCTGAGGGTGCCTGTACTGGCTTGGGGGCGGGTTGCAGGACGCTTTGGAGCCAGGAGGGCAGAGGAGCCGCCACGGGGGCGCACAGGGCTTCGTACGCTCCGGCGGGGGTGCTGGAGCCGGCGGCGACGACGTACCCGCCCCATGCGCGGGTGTCGACCAACTCCCCGATGGTCCCGGCGGTGTTGGTGAGGCGGACGCCGGCCGGGACGGCGAAGTACAGGTGCTCTCCGCCGCTCGCGGTCCGCACCCGGTAGGTCTCCGGGACGGCGTGCCCGGCGCGCTCGCAGAGCGCTCCGAAGGTTGCCGCGCCGCCAGGCGCGTCCGAACTGCCCTTGTCCTTGGGCACGTCCAGGTCGACCACGAGCAGCCCGGAGGGGCCGGTCGCGATGCCGACGTTGAACGGGGCCCGCGACCAGGCGGCACGGATGCGGTCCGGGTCGGTCGTGGCGCGCAGCTCCCACTTCCGGTGCCCGGCCGCGCACTCCCCGGTGCCGGGGCACGCCTGCTCGCCGTGCAGGGCCGGGGGCTTGCCGCCGGGGCGCAGGGGGAAGACGTGCCAACCACGTGCAGCCGCTTCCAGGGCGGCCCGCAACAGGTGCGCTCGCCGGATGTCGGTGGGTTGCGTCATGCTGGGAGACCTCCACAGGTCTGTTGATGGCAGGTGGATTGGCGGCGGCCCCGGTTCTTGGCGGAAGGGGGCCGCCGTTGTCGTTCGCTGGAGCGGTCAGGCCGCTTCGCGGCCGGGCAGGAGCATGCCGTCATCGGCCTTGCGGAGGGCTCCCGTGGCGGTGAGTGCCTTGACCTCGCGGGAGACGGTGCCCTTGTTGATGCCGGTCCGGTCGGTGACGTCCCGCAGCGTCCGGGCGCCGTCGTGCACGGCCTTGAGCACCCGGTCCCGGTTCGTGTCCGCCACCGGTGCTCCGGCCGGCGCTGCCGTGGTGGCGTCCTGCTCCTTGACCAGACGGAGCGTGCTCCCCGAGGGGCTGGCGGAGGTGCGTTGCCAGACGGGCCGGTCGGGCAGGGCGATGACGTCGGCCGGTGAGAACGCGCGGGTGTTGATCGGGTGAGGCTTGGCCTTGGGCCCGGAGCGCAGCATCGCTACACCCGGCATGGGCAGTTCGTGCGCGTGCCAGCCCTTCTCCGTGGCGTCCTCGCCGAAGACCACGCGGGACTCACCCGACGTCGACAGCGCGAGCGCGGCCCGGTAGGTGATCTGCGCGCTGATCTGCGGGTCAATGCCGCCCTTGGCGTCCATGGTCGGCTTCTGTGTCGCCCAGATCAGGATGATCTCCGCCGCCCGTGCCATCCGGGCGAGGGTGCCCAGGTTCTCCATGATCTGGGACCAGTCCGGATCGCCCTGCTCGTCGGCCGTGCCCCGGACGCGCTTGCGGCGAGCCATGGTGATGACTTCGGCTCCCTCGTCCACGAAGACCGTGATCCGGGGCCGCTCGGGGCTGATCTGGATGACGTCCTGGCCGCGCGGGATCAGCTCCAGCCGCTCATGCATCTCCTCGACCAGTTCATCGGTGACCTGCATGACCTCATCGATCGTGATGGCGGTCCGGGAGCGGTGCTGCCAGTTGACCGCCTCCACCCGCTTGGGGTCGATGACCACCAGGCGGTGATCCTCGTACTCCGAGGCTTCGGCCAGCAGCGCGCGGGTCGACCAGGACTTGCCCGACCCGGACGTACCGGCGATCAGCATCCGGCGCCCCAACGGGACCTGCACCGGCTCACCGGTGACCGTGTCGACGCCCCACGGCGCCCCCGGCGTCCAGCCGGTCAGGTCGATGCCATCAGCCGCGCTGCGGGTCCGCAGCGTGATCGTGGCCCGGTCCCCGTGACTGCCCGACGTGATCTCCACCCGCAGATCCGTCCGCGCACCCAGCAGCGCGCGGATCTCATCGGTCTTGGCACGGAACGTCTTGGGCGTCCACCGGCCGTCCAGCCGCACGTGCGAGACCAGTCCGGCCGGGGTGAGCTTGGCCGGGGTCGGCACCGTGCCCGACAGTCCGCGGGCGTCCGCGTTGCTCACCCAGAACGACGGGTCCAGCCGGGAGGCGAGGCGCCGCTCCTCTGCGGTCATCCCGTCCTCGAACTGCACGGCCGGTTGCCGGCGCCCCAGCCACAGACCGGCGACGTTCAGCCCGATCAGGCCGGCCGACACCGACGCCGGCCACAGCGTGAGCGCGTGCGTGGCCTCCGTCATCAGCCACGACGCCACTCCGCCCGGCACCGCGTGCGCGGCGTGCGTCTGCACCGCGAGGGCCCGCAGGGTGGCGGGGTAGTTCTTCCGCGCCGCCTTCAGCACGGACCGCGCCTGACTGTGATGCTGCCGCGCGGCCTTGTCCGCCGTCCGCGCGGCCCGACGCGTTGCCGACAGCGGGTTGGTGGACGCCTTGCGGGCCGCGCTGCGCTGGTTGCGGGCCATCGCGGCGGTGGACCGCGCGGCGTTGTGCTCGCGCTGCGCCGCCATGAGCGCCTTCAGGTGCTCCGGAGTGCGCAGCAGCGTGCGCCGTTCCGCCTCACGGTCCCAACGCGCCGCGAACGGCGCGCACATCGGCGCGAGCGCGTCCAACGCGGTGTTGGTCGTCGCGGTGGTGGTCGACCATGCTTGCTTCCAGTCCACGAAAGGGTCCTCCAAGACCGTGGATGAGGGCCGGTGCGCCGTTGCGTGGCGCCACCGGCCCGCCCGAAATGGGTGGTTGGCGTGACCGGTTGCGTCGGCCATGCCGGTTGACCCCCTGCAACCGCCTCTGACCTGCGCAGTTGCAGAGTTGCGCCGTTCCGGGAAGGGGGCCCCTACGCGCACGCGCGCGAGGGAGCGCTGAAAATGCCGCCGCACAGCCCCTCCACGGGGGTCTGTGCGGCCGTTCGAGGGGCCGGGGGTCTCGACCCACACGCGAGGGGGGTCAGGAGCCCTGCGGGCCGCCTACGACTTTCGGGTCAACGGCTCTTGCGGCTGAGCCGTTTGGCGGCGGCCTTGCCGTCGCCGCCGCCGACCGAGCGGACGACGGTGACCACGCCCCACGCCATGACGGCGGCGAGCAGCGCGAGGATCGCAAGGTTCGCGGCGATCGCGGTCAGGACACCGACCAGCAGCGGGCCGAAGTAGACGCCGGCCGCGACCGCACCGGCTCCGACACCGGAGCCGAGCGCGACGCGCTGCACCGTGCGGTCCGGCGGCGCCTGGTGGATGTGAACCACCTGCGGCCCGGAAGGCTGCTGCACGGGCAGGGCGGCGGGGTCGGCGTAGACGTGGCTGCCGTCGGGGAGCTGGACGACCGTCAGCGGCCGGTGTGCGGGGAGCTGTTCCATGACGCACCCTCCGGGGCGTTGTCGGGGAAAGCACAGGTGGAGCACATGCCGAGCGACGGCGGGATGACGTATCCCGCGTCCCGGCGGCAGGCGGGGCAGGTGCGGCGGGCAGCGTTGGCCTTGGCCAGAGCCGCCCACCGGGCCGGGGTCATCGGCCTGACCGGCAGGGCCAGGTCAGTGCGGTACAGGTAGGCGACCAGCGGCCCGCGCCGGCGCCGTGGGCGTTCGAGCTGCGCCGCCACGTCCTGACCGCCGGGGCGCAGCCCGAGTGCCCGAAGTTGGCGGTAGGTCGCATAGCCGTCCGGGGCCAGGCGCCACCGGTAGACGGGCAGGGCGCCCATCAGGCGACCGACAGACCGCGTTCGGCGCGCAGGGTGTCGCGCAGGCTGCGGGCGTTGGCCGGGGAGGTGCGGACCTCACGACGGATGCCCTCGGCAGTCAGCCGGACGTCCGGCCAACCGGCCGTTGCCGTCCGCGCCTCGCTCAGCAGCTCACCCGGCGTGCGCTTCCGGCGCGGAGTGCGGGCCACCTCGGGCACCCGCCCCGTCGCCCGACGCTGCCGGGTCGACTCGGCAGCCACCGCGCGCCGCTCGATCGGGGGCACGGCCAGCTGCTCGATGGCCTTGACCGGCTTGGCGGGGATGCTCGACTTCAGGAAACCCACGGCCACCGGCCGGGGCAGTGCCGTCACGTTCGGCGTGATCGGCTCCGGGGTCGATACCACGAGGTCAGAACTAGACCGATTCCTCTCGTTTCCGGTCGATTCCTCCGCATTTCCGATCGGGGCTGGGGTCGGGGCGGGGCGGTGGTGCAGCACCTTGGCGACCAGGTCGGAGCCGAAGTAGATCGAGCCGACCGGGAGCGAGGTGGCGAGCAGTACGAGCGCCCAGTTCGCGGGGTCCCAGTCGGCCAGTCGGCCCCAGTCGACCGAGCCGTGCAGCTCCGGGACCAGGCCGTGCACGTAGTTCAGCACGAGCGAGGCGATCGTGTAGGCGGCCAGCACCCGCAGCGCGAACGTCCGGTCGCGACCGGCGAGCACGAGTGTCGCGATCAGGGCGAGCGCCATCAGGCCGTCCACGACGAACGGGTACAGCGTCGCAGCCGTGGCATCCGCGCCGATGGCGCCCGCGATGTCCCGCAGGGCGTTCCAGGACACCCGGAAGGCCATCGCGACCACGGCGACCAGCGCGAGAACGAGGGCCGCACGGCCCTTGCGGTGCAGGCTCATGCCGCGCCGCCCGTCTCGCCGGTCAGGCCGTTGACGTGGTCCCGGTGCGCGGCGAGCACGCGCCGGCGGGCCCGGCGGATACGCCGCTCGTCCAGCTCGCACGGCGTGCGGTCGATGACGATGATCTGCGCGTCCAGCAACTCCATCTCCGCGCGGATGACGGGCATCTCCGCGTCGATGGCGTCCAGCTCCGCGTCCGTGGGCTCCATCCACGGCTCGAACGCGGTAACAGCGTCCTGAACAGTAACGATGTGGTTCATTGGGTCGTGTTCCTCTCGCATAGGAACGGCCCGAACAGCGGCCCCGGTGTTCCAGCACCGGGGCCGCGCGCCGTTGAAGTCGGTAGATCCGGCTCCCCTCAGCGCCGCACGTACAAGACGTGCAGCGGAGGCAACCGGCCGCAACGCTGAGCTGCGGAAAGGTCGGGTTGCGCTGTACTCGCACGCAGGGACAGAACCCACGAGCGCCGCCCTCTTACTCGCAGAGGCGGGGCGGTCTTCCTCATCAGCTCTCTGTTGAGTTCTCAAGCGGCTGTCGCTTCCTTCGAGCCCGTTTCACGGAGCCCTCCGGGCGTTGGCGCAACCCTCGGTTCACGTCCGTTTTGCACACACGTGTGCCGAGGTTCAGCGACCGCCGTTCCCCGAAGTGACCGGCGGGCACATCCCTAAGGTTCCCTAGGGTTCCCTGCGGTGTCAAGCGGTAAGGTAGGGAACCTCAGGGAAGTGACGAAAGGGAGCAAGCGATATGGCAGGCCAGGCCGACAATCGGGCGCCGTACGCGAAGATTGCCGCCCACTACACGGAGCTGATTACGTCTGGTCAGCTAGAGCCAGGAACCCTCTTGCCGAGCATCAAGAACCTCGCGGAAGAGTGGAAAGTGAGCACCGCGACGGCCGAGAAAGCGCTGCGCAAGCTGCGCAACGAGGGACTGGTGCGCGGGATCCACGGCATCGGGACGGAGGTCTTGGACCAGCCGGCTCCGATGTCTTCGGGGTCCCAGCGTCAGGACCGAGGACACCGCACCGGGTCTAGCTGGGGGTCAGGCGAGAGGTCCGACTCGCATCAGGCGGCCGTCGTGTCCGCGCCCGCCGAAGTGGCACAGGCCTTGGACATTCAGCCCGGTTCCGACGTGATCCGCCGAAGTCGCGTCTACCGAGACCGGCACGGCATCGTCGCCCACAGCACGTCATGGATTCCCGCTCGGTACGGGAAGCTGATCCCCCAGCTAGCCACGAGTGAGCGTCTGACCGGAGGTACCTCACTCCAGCTCATCGCCCAAGCAACGGGCCGCCCCATCACCCACCGCGTCGACACAGCCTCGGCCCGGCTGGTCACGCCGGAATACGCACAGCTCTTGGAGCTGGACCCCGAACAGCCGCCGACCGATCCAGTGGTCGTCATGACGGCAAAGTTCGTAGACAGTGAGGGGAACGTCGTGGAGTACGGCGTAGACCTCGGGGGCCCCGGTCGAACATGGCGCACGGAATCCGAGATGACCTCATGACCGTGATGGATGACACGCTCACGAGCGTGCTCGAAGACCGCCTAGGGGCACTGCTTGCGGCCCGCAGGGCTGGCACAATCACGCTCGAAGGCGAAGCGGAGATGGCCGCCATCTCCCAGACCGTGACGAGACCGATGCCACCACGTCCACCGTTCTGCGTCCTGATGGCCGGCCTCCCCGGCTCCGGCAAGACCACGCTCTCTCGCGTACTCACGGATCGCGGGTTCGTCCGCCTGTGCCCAGACGAAGAGATGTACCGCCGACACGGCGTCTACGGAGTGGACTTTCCCCGCGGCATCTTCCCCACCTTGGAACGTCCGGTGCTCGAAGACGTGGCGGTCGAACTCAGGGAGCACCTGAAGGCCGGCCACGACGTCGTCGTTGACCACGGCTTTTGGACCCCGGAAGTCCGCGCCAAGTGGCGAGCCATCGCCACCGACGCCGGAGCCACCCCCCTGCTGGTCTACCTCGCGGCCAGCCATGACGAACTCTGGGCAAGGGTCAGCAAGCGCAACGAGTTCCATGCGGACGATCCAAATTCGATCTACTTCTCGGAGAGCGACCTCCAGCGGTACCGGACCCGGTTCATCCCCCCTCAGGCAGACGAACCGCACATCCTCTACGCGGGCGACTCTGCGGACGTGATCGCGGCCATGGAAGCTTCCCGCCCTTGACCTTCTACGGACCTGAAGCGCAGGTCAGCCCTGCGGTTCTCCGTCTCAGTTTCCGTCTCATTCACCCCCGTCCGGAGTCGTCCACGGCGGTTCACGCGTCCGCCCCGAGTACGGGAATGAACGAGGATGGACAGCCCCGAATCATGCTCTGACCAGCACGAACAGACCTCGAAAGCGAGTGTGGCGCAAGTCACCGAGGGTTCAAATCCCTCCGCTACCGCTTTCGAAGGAAGGGCGGCTCCGTATCGGAGCCGCCCTTCCTTCGGTTATGCCAAGGGCTCGGGGCGCTTGCCCGCGTAGTTCCAGACGAGGGCCCCGAAGACCGGAGCGTGGAGCAGGAACAGCACCCAGAGCCACTTCGGGACGAACCTGACCCGCTCCCGCGGCGTGCGGACGCAGTCCAGCAGCGCCGCCACGACGAGCACGATCAGCAGGGTGACGAGCCCGAAGGCCATCGCGGTGGTCAGCATCTGTGCTCTCCCTCTCGACTCCGGTTGGCCCGGGTTCGCTTCCGTTGCCTCGGCCCTTCATCGGAGCGACCCCTGCGATCGGTTCACGCGATCGGTCCACGGTTCGGAGATTCGGAGAAAAAATCCGGCACCCATCGCGCCGTTGGTCATACAAAACGATCGGAGGGTTACACTCGCGCCCGGCAACCGGGGGAACCCGGGGGACGTGACAGGGGAGAGGCCAGGTGGCGGTGAACGCCAAGAAGATCGCCGTCTACGTACTCGTGATCTTCGCGCTCTACGTGATCATCACCGACCCGCCCAGGGCGGCAGACTGGGTCCAGATAGTCTTTCAGGGCATATCGGACGCCGCGAAGGCCGTCGGTGACTTCTTCACCTGGCTGGCCAACGGGGCGAAGTAGACGCACCTGGAGTACCCATGATCCGCCACCTGGTCCTCTTCAAGCTCAACGAGGGCGTCGGGCGCGACGATCCGCGCGTCGTCGCGGGCGCCCGGGCCTTCTCCGCCCTCGGCGACCAGATCGACGGGCTGCACTTCTGGGAGTGCGGCTGGAACATCACCGACCGCCCGGTCGCGTACGACTTCGCGATCAACTCCGCCGTCGCGGACGGGGACGCGCTGAAGCGGTACCTGGAGCACCCGGCCCACCAGGCGGCCGCGGCGCAGTGGCGGGAGTTCGGCACCTGGGTGATCGCCGACTACGAGTTCTGAGCCGTACGGCGGCTTCCGGATCCCGAGCCCCTCGCCACGACGGCGGGGGGCTTTACTGCGCCTTACGCCTCAACTTGCCCGTATTAATACCCAACACGACGTTACCAGGTGCTTGCACACAGTGCACATGTCTTGTGATGCTATGACCGCTTTTGACGGATGATTGACCGATGAAGAGGTGGCGTTGACCGTGTCGGCCAGTTCTGCGCCGCCCCAGGAAGAGGCGCCCGCCCCAGCCCAGACCCCCACTCAGACCCCTGCCCAGACCCCAGCCCAGACCCCAGCCCAGGACCTCCCCCAGACCCCCGCCGCCCCCGCCCAAGCCGCCGCCCCCGCCCCGGAGAAGCGGCGGGGCGCCGACACCCGGGCGCTGACCCAGGTGCTCTTCGGTCAGCTCAAGGAGCTCAAGCCGGGCACGCCGGAGCACAACCGCGTGCGCGCGGCGCTCATCGAGGCGAACCTCCCGCTCGTGCGCTACGCGGCCGCCCGCTTCCGCTCCCGCAACGAGCCGATGGAGGACGTCGTCCAGGTCGGCACCATCGGGCTCATCAACGCCATCGACCGCTTCGACCCGGACCGGGGCGTGCAGTTCCCGACCTTCGCGATGCCGACCGTCGTGGGCGAGATCAAGCGCTACTTCCGGGACAACGTCCGCACCGTGCACGTACCGCGCCGGCTGCACGAGCTGTGGGTCCAGGTCAACAGCGCCACCGAGGACCTGACCACCGCCTTCGGCCGCTCCCCCTCCACCGCCGAGATCGCCGAACGGCTGCGGATCAGCGAGGAGGAGGTGCTCTCCTGCATCGAGGCCGGCCGGTCGTACCACGCCACCTCCCTGGAGGCCGCGCAGGAGGGCGACGGACTGCCGGGCCTCCTCGACCGCATCGGTTACGAGGACCCGGCCCTGGACGGCGTGGAACACCGCGACCTGGTCCGCCACCTGCTCGTCCAGCTCCCCGAGCGGGAACAGCGGATCCTCCTGCTGCGCTACTACAGCAACCTCACCCAGTCCCAGATCAGCGCGGAGCTCGGCGTCTCCCAGATGCACGTCTCCCGCCTCCTGGCCCGCAGCTTCCAGCGCCTGCGCTCGGCCAACCGCATCGAGGCCTAGGGGCCGCCCCACGGGCCCGTCACCGGTCCGAGACCCGCTCCGGGCGACTTGGTGAGACCGTAACCGCAAACAGGATCGAGCCATCACCGCCGAGGGCGAATCGCTCACCAGCGCACTTCCCGACAGTTGAGGGTCGAAAAAGCGTCAGACCCCCTTCTTCCAGGGCGGATTCACATCTCGCATGTCGACATGTCACTACAGCGTGTTGCCGACATGTGACATTCTGCGGGAAGCGCGTTTGCCGGGGCCCCGGCTCCGGTATTCAGGTGAAGGCATCGTTCCTAGCAGGGAACGCCGCCGCGACCGTCCCGCGACCCAAAGGGGGTGGCATGTCCGCAGACCAGGGCAGCTCGAAGGTGCTCACGCCCACGAACAGCGAGGCAGCGCCCAAGGAGCTCGACGCCATCGACGTGCTCGACAGCATCGATGGCGCCATCGACGGCGCCCCGGCGCTGGAGGCTCCGCCGGCCCAGGAGCTTCCGGCCGTCTCCGAGAGCCTCGACACCCGCACCCTGTCCCGCTCCCTGTTCCTGCGCCTTGCCGCACTCGAAGAGGACAGCCCCGAGCGTGCCTACGTCCGGGACACCCTGATCGAACTCAACCTCCCCCTCGTGCGCTACGCGGCGGCCCGCTTCCGCAGCCGCAACGAGCCGATGGAGGACATCGTCCAGGTCGGCACCATCGGCCTGATCAAGGCGATCGACCGCTTCGACTGCGAACGGGGCGTGGAGTTCCCCACGTTCGCGATGCCGACCGTCGTCGGCGAGATCAAGCGGTTCTTCCGCGACACCTCCTGGTCGGTCCGCGTCCCGCGCCGCCTCCAGGAGCTGCGCCTGGCCCTCACCAAGGCCAGCGACGAGCTCTCCCAGAAGCTGGACCGCTCGCCGACGGTGACGGAGCTGGCGGCCGTCCTGGGCGTCTCCGAGGAGGACGTGGTCGACGGCCTCGCCGTCGGCAACGCGTACACCGCCTCCTCCCTGGATTCCCCGGCCCCCGAGGACGACGGCGGCGAGGGCTCCCTGGCCGACCGCCTCGGCTACGAGGACACGGCCCTTGAGGGCGTGGAGTACCGCGAGTCGCTCAAGCCGCTCCTCGCCAAGCTCCCGCCGCGCGAGCGCCGGATCATCATGCTCCGCTTCTTCGCGAACATGACCCAGTCCCAGATCGGCGAGGAGGTCGGCATCTCCCAGATGCACGTCTCCCGCCTGCTGACCCGCACCCTGGCCCAGCTCCGCGAGGGCCTGATCTCGGACTGAGGTCACACCTACGGCTTCCTTACTGACGGAGTGTCAGCCACACTGGCGCGATGCCTCTCCGCAGGACACAGATCCGTAGGAAGCAGATCCGCAGGAAGCAGATCCGCAGGACGTCGAGCAGCAGGACGCCGAGTGGCCGTGGGGCCGATGCTCCCGCGGCGCCGGTGGCCGGTCCGGCGTGTCCACTCGGGGCGCCCGGCAGCCGGTGGGGCGCCGTCACGGCGGCCTCGGCGGCCGTCGCCTGCCTGGTCTCGGCACTCACAGCGTGCGGAGGCGGCGGCAACGGCGGCTATACGGCGGTGGGTGCGGCAGGCGGCGCACCGAGCGCGTCGGCACGGCCGACGGGGTCGGTGACGCTGGTCCCGCTGGACGGGGCGAAGGGAGCGGACGGACCGACGGCTCCGGCGAGCGAGCCCGCGCCGCCCACGACCACGACGCCCATCTCGCCGTCCCTCACGACGAGTTCCCCCGGCTCCTCTTCCCGCCACACCGGCGCCCAGCCACCACGAAGCGGTCCGACGGCACCCAACTCACCGCGGCCCGGCACCTCTTCGGCCACCCCTGCGCCCTCGCCCGCCGCCCTCACCTGGAGCACCCCCACCCGCGCGGCCACGGACAAGCGGTGGTGCGAGAAGGTGACGGTCACCTTCGCCAACTCCGGCGGCACGGCGGTCCGTTCCGGCACGGTCACCCTCGGCACGCACATCATCGACCTGCTGGGCATCGACTGGTCGACGGTCACGTCGACGGAGCCCGTGCCGGCCCCGGTCCCGCCCGGCTCCCGCAAGGCCGGGACCTGGACGGTCTGCGTGGACGACTGGCGGGTGCCGCTCGGCATGCACGTCGAGACCCGGGTCGTGACCGTCGACTGGCGCTGAGCACGACGAAAGCCCGGGGCACGCGACCCCGGGTTCTCTTCGTCGTACGCCGGCGTGACCGCCGTACCGGCTGCCGTGGCAGCCGTCCTACATGAACGCGAGCCAGGCCACCGCCGCCACCACGACCACCGCGGCGACGACGCCGAGGATCAGGCCGAGGCGGGGGCCGGAGGAGGAGTAGGTGGTCGCCGTCTGCTGAGGAGTCTGCGGGGCCTCGTCGACGAACGCGCGGAACATCTGGGTGCTGCCGGCGGGGTCGTAGTTGCCCTGGGGGCCCTGGGTGTTAGCCATGGCCCGAGACACTAGCGAATCCGGGTGTCCGGCCCAAGTGGGGGGCCTCCCATGCATCCGACTCGCCCCACCTGCGTGTTTACGGTCGCAATACTTGTCTTTGCCAAGTTTTTATGCCCGCCCTCGCCGATTTATTTGCCTGTGGCAACCAAGCAGTTCTATGGTTGCCCCGAGCAACGAATACGGTCGTGAGGAGGTGTGCGGGATGGCGGAGCAGGCGCAGTTCGAGGAGCTGGCGCGTCAGCTCAGCGCGGTCGGAGCCGTGAAGCGGGACCTGGGCCGCATCCTGCCGCCCGAGTGCCCGACCGGCTCGGCGGCGGTACTGACGCTGCTCGGCCGCCACGGCTCCATGCGCATGAGCAGGCTCGCCGAGCTGCTCGCCGTGGACATGTCCGTGACCAGCCGGCACGTGGCGCACGTCGCCGAGCGCGGCTGGATCGAGCGCTCCGCCGACCCGGCGGACAAGCGCTCCCGCATCCTGCACCTCACCCCCGCGGGCGAGGCGACCCTCGTGGAGCTGTCCCGGCGCAGCACCGAGCTGCTCGCCGAACGGCTGGGCGACTGGAGCGACGAGGAGGTCGACCAGCTGATCCGGCTGATGACCCGGCTCCGGGACAGCTTCGGCGACTGCCGGGCCGCGGCCCCGCACCCGCGGCCGCCCGCCGTCACCGCACCGGCCCCGGGCGCCGCGAAGCCCCCGGCCGAGGCCAAGGTCACGGTCGCCTCCGCCGCCCGCGCCCCCACGCCCGTACTCGAACCGACGACCACCCGTACACCCGCATAAGACGTAAGAGAAGGAAGCCCATGGCAACGACCACACCAGCCGGTGTGCGGGCTCACGCCAAGCCGCACGGGGGAGGCTCCGTCGAGCAGACCCCGATGACGCACCGGCAGATCATGGAGGCCATCTCCGGCCTGCTGCTCGGCATGTTCGTGGCGATCCTGTCGTCCACGATCGTCACCAACGCCCTGCCGCACATCATCACCGACCTCGGCGGCGGCCAGTCCGCCTACACCTGGGTCGTCACCGCCTCGCTGCTGGCCATGACCGCGACCACCCCGCTGTGGGGCAAGCTCGCCGACCTGTACAGCAAGAAGGCGCTCGTCCAGATAGCCCTGGTCATTTACGTACTGGGCTCCGCGGCGGCCGGTCTGTCGCAGAACGCCGGCATGCTGATCGCCTGCCGTGTCGTCCAGGGCGTCGGCGTCGGCGGTCTGTCCGCCCTCGCCCAGATCGTCATGGCCGCGATGATCTCGCCGCGCGAGCGCGGCCGTTACTCCGGCTACCTCGGTGCGACCTTCGCCGTCGCCACCGTCGGCGGCCCGCTGCTCGGCGGTGTCATCACCGACACCTCGTGGCTGGGCTGGCGCTGGTGCTTCTACGTCGGCGTCCCCTTCGCCGTCCTCGCGCTGATCGTGCTGCAGAAGACCCTGCACCTGCCCGTCGTGAAGCGGGACGTCAAGGTCGACTGGGCCGGCGCGTTCTTCGTCGCCGCCGCCGTCTCGCTGCTGCTGGTCTGGGTCACCTTCGCCGGTGACAAGTACGACTGGATCTCGTGGCAGACGTACACGATGATCGCCGGCTCGATCGTCCTCGGTCTGATCTTCGTGCTCGTCGAGTCGAAGGCCAAGGAGCCGATCATCCCGCTGCGGCTGTTCAAGAACCGCACCATCACCCTGGCCTCGCTGGCCTCCCTGTTCGTCGGTGTCGCGATGTTCACCGGCACGGTGTTCTTCAGCCAGTACTTCCAGCTGGCCCGCGACAAGTCCCCGACGATGTCCGGTGTGATGACGATCCCGATGATCGGTGGTCTGTTCGTCTCCTCGACCGTCTCCGGCCAGTTCATCACCCGTACCGGCCGCTGGAAGGCCTGGCTGGTCAGCGGTGGCGTCCTCGTGACGGCCGGTCTCGGCCTGCTCGGCACCATCCGCTACGACACGGCGTACTGGAAGATGTCGATCTTCATGGCGCTGCTGGGTCTCGGCATCGGCATGATGATGCAGAACCTGGTGCTCTGCACCCAGAACCAGGTCGCCCCGAGCGACCTCGGCTCGGCCAGCTCCACGGTCACCTTCTTCCGCTCGCTGGGCGGTGCTGTGGGCGTCTCCGCCCTCGGCGCGGTGATGGCCCGCCGGATCACGCACTACGTGACCGAGGGCGCCGCCGCCCTCCCGCACAAGTACCAGGTCGCCCTGGCCGGTTCCAGCTCGTCCGACGACAGCCTCCCGGACCTCGGCAAGCTGCCCGCCCCGCTGCGTACCCTCATGGAGAGCGCGTACGGTCACGCCATCGCCGACGTCTTCCTGATCGCCGGCTGCCTCGCGGCCCTCGCGTTCCTGATCAGCCTGTTCATCAAGGAGGTCCCGCTGAAGACCAAGGGCGGGCTCGCCCAGGCCGCCGAGGCGGAGAACGCGGGCAGCCCGGAGACCGTGCCGGCCGCCGTCGCGGCTGCCGTCGCCGCTCCGGTCGAGGATCAGCAGGTCCCCAGCTGGGCCGCCCCGGTCGTGAGCAGCACCCCGGAAACCGCGGCCGCGCCGGAGGCCACCCGGCAGTTCGCCGCCGTGGCCACCATCGCCGGTCCCGAGCAGTCGGCGGGCTTCGGCGGTACCCCGGTGCACGGCTTCGTGCGCGGTGCCGAGAGCGCGCCGGTCGCGCAGGCAGCGGTCACCCTGATCTCGCTGTCCGGCCGCCAGCTGGGCCGCTCGGTCGCGGGCTTCGACGGTTCCTACCGGCTGGACGCGCCCGGTGCGGGCTCGTACGTGCTGATCGCCTCCGCTGACGGCTACCAGCCGCAGGCCGCCACGGTCGTGGTGGGCGAGGAGCCGCTGCCCTACGACCTCCTGCTGAGCGGTACCAGCGGCCTGAGCGGCGTCGTCCGCGGCGCCGGGAGCGCGCTCCCGGTCAAGGACGCGATGGTCATCGTGACCGACGTGCGCGGCGACCTGCTGGCCACCGCGGCCACCGGTGAGCAGGGCGACTTCCGCTTCGGCGAGCTGGTGCCGGGTGTCGTCACGGTCGCGGTGAACGCGGCCGGGTACCGGCCCCGCGCCGTGCCGGTCGAGATCGGCGGCACCGGGGTCACCCGGATCGAGGTCGACCTGGACGCCGGCGCCCAGCTCCAGGGTGTCGTACGGGCCCCGCACGGTCCGCTGGCCGACGCCCGCGTGACCCTCGTGGACGCGGCGGGCAACGTGGTCGGCACGTCCACCACCGGCCTGGACGGCGCGTACGCCTTCGCCGACCTGGACGGCGGTGACTACACCGTGATCGCGACGGGCTACCCGCCGGTCGCCACCGCGCTGAACGTCACCGGTGCCGGCGTCGACGGCCACGACATCGAACTCTCCCACCCGGGCGAGTAGTTCGCACTCCGGCCCGTGGCGGGCGCGCCCACAAGGAGGCGCCCGCCGCGGGCCGGTCCCATAAGGCCAATTTGTAATCGTTTGACTGTCTGACCAGATGACTGTTCGAGTGTTCGCAGGGAGAAACGGGATGGGACTGACCGCGAGGATCCGTACCCGGGACGGATGGGCCGTGTCGCACGCGGTCGTCACGGTGACCGACATGACCGGCAGCCAGGTGCTGCGCGCCGAGGCCGACGACGAGGGCACGGTGCGCGACCCGAACCCGCTCGCGCCGGGGGCGTACACCGTCATCGTCACGGCGCTGGGCTACGCCCCGGCCGCCTCCAGCGCCATCGTCACCGCGAGCGGCCGCGCCGAGATCGGTACGGTGACGCTGGCGCGGCAGGGCGGCACCGAGCTGCCCCCGCCGGGCCCGTGGACGGTGGACCCGGCGCACTCCACCGTGGGCGCGGTCGCCCAGCACCTGGGCATCTCCAGCGTCCGGGGCCGCTTCACGGACTTCAGCGCGGGGATCGAGATCGCCACCGACGACGTCACCAAGTCCCGTGTCCAGGCGGTCATCCGTGCCGCCTCCATCGACACCGGCAACGGCATGCGCGACACCCACCTGCGCTCCGCCGACTTCCTCGACGTCGAACGCCACCCCGAGATCACCTACACCTCGACGGGCCTGACGGCGGCCGGCTCCGACCGCTGGACGGTACACGGCGAGCTCTCCCTGCACGGTGTCGTACGACCGGTCGACCTCGCCCTCGCCTACCTCGGCACCGGCGCCGACCCGTGGGGCGGCACCCGCGCCGCCTTCCGCGCGACGACCGAGCTGCACCGCGAGGACTTCGCCATGAACTACAACCAGGTCGTCCAGGCGGGCATCGCCGCCATCGGCACGACCCTCAAGATCGAGCTGGAGATCCAGGCGGTCCAGGGCGAGTCGCTGCCGCAGGCGTGAACATGCCCTCGGCAGGGACAGGCTGAGCGCGCCCCACGCCCCTAGGCTGGCGCCATGGCACCGAACATCGCGACGAACACCACCGTATCCCTCGACGAACTGCTGGACTTCGTACGGCCCCGCCACCGCGCGATCCTGCTCACCCGGCGCGCCGACGGCAGCCCGCAGGGGTCGCCGCTGACCTGCGGGGTCGACGACTCCGGGCGCATCGTCGTCTCCACGTACCCCGAGCGGGCCAAGACACGGAACGCGAAGCGGGACGAGCGGGTGAGCCTGCTCGTCCTGAGCGACGACTGGAACGGGCCGTGGGTGCAGGTGGACGGACGGGCCGAGGTGATCGACTCCCCCGAGTCGGTGGAGCCGCTGGTGGAGTACTACCGGAACATCGCCGGGGAGCACCCGGACTGGGACGAGTACCGGGCGGCGATGGTGAAGCAGGGGAAGTCGATCATCCGGGTGACGCCGGAGAAGTGGGGACCGGTGGCTACCGGGGGCTTCCCGGCGCGGTTGGCTTCGCCGGACGCGTAGCGGGGCCGGCCGGGCGCCGGCCTTCGGGGTCGACGGCGTCCGCCGCGGTGTTCCCGCCAGCCGCTGTCGGCGCGCAGAGCGTCCGGCCGACGGCGTCGCGGAGCCAGCGGTGGGCGCCGTCGGCCGTGTGCCGGGGGTGCCAGGCCATCCCGATGGTCAGGGGTGGCAGCGGCAGCGGGATGTCGAGGAGGCGCAGTCCGAGGGCGCCCGCGTCGCGGGTGAGGGGTGAGGGGGGTGCGGCGGGTACGAGGCAGACGAGGTCGCTGCGGGCGGCGAGGGTCATCGCGGCCAGGTGGCCGGGGAGGACGACGCTGACCCGGCGGTGGAGGTCCAGCTCGGCGAGGGCGGTGTCGAGGGGGCCGGTGAACCGGCCGCGACGGCTGACCGCGACGTGGTCGGCGGCGGCGAGCCGGGCCGGGGTCAGCGGACCTTCGGTGAGGGGATGGCCGGACCGGACGGCCGCGACCATGCGGAGGGTGACCAGTTCGCTGCCGGCCGTCGAGGCCAGGACCGCCGGAGTCCGGTCCCGTTTCTACGACACGGAGTTCTACTCCGCGCGCGTCACCGACGTCTGGGTGTGGGAAGCCGAGGACCACCGCGCCTGCCAGCGCCTCGTCGACGCACTGCGCGAGACCCCGTTCTGGGACCGCTACGTCGAGGTCGTCGACCTTCTCGTCGGCACCGAGAACGGCTACGCGCGCACCTACGGGCTCGACGCCGTCGCCACCATCCGGCCGACGTCCGCCTGAGCGCTCCGCTGGAAGTGCCGCGGTACGCCGTCGGTCGGCTGCGGCGCCTTCGTGGCTGGTCGCGCCCGCGCGGCGGTAGCCGCACATCGGATACGGCCGCGCGCCCCTGACGGGGCGCTGGACCCGCTCAGGCGCCCTTCGCCACCATCGCCTCGATGCCGGCGATCAGCAGATCCAGCGCGAACGTGAAGTCCCGGTCCAGCATCTCGGCGACGGTGTCGCCGCCCCTCGCCGCCATGAGGTCCCTGGACTCCTCGATGATCCCCGCTGTCGCCGGGTCCTCGGTGACCGCGTGCATCGCGGTGTGGAAGTACTCGTCCTGGGTCATGCCGGCCGCTGCCACGCGCTCGGCGAAGTGGCCCTCGATCGTGCCGTAGCCGTAGACGAACTGGAAGACGGCCGAGATCGCGCCGGTCACGCCGTGGGCGGGCAGGCCGGCGCGGCGGACCACCTGCTGGACCACCCGGGAGAAGGCGAGCGAGTGCGGGCCGATGTTGAGGTAGCGGCCGGCCAGCGGGGAGAGCCAGGGGTGGCGGACCAGCAGGGCGCGGTACTCCGTGGCCAGCGCCCGCAGTTGCTCCCGCCAGTCGCCGGCGGCCGCATCGGGCAGGTTCAGTTCGCCGAAGGCCGCGTCCAGGGCGAGTTCGAGCAGGTCGTCCTTGGTGTCGACGTACCAGTACACGGACATCGCGGTCACGTTGAGCTCGGCCGCCAGCCGCCGCATGGAGAACTTGTCGAGCCCGTCGGCATCGAGGAGCCGGACGGTGACGGAGGTGATCCTGGCCCGGTCGAGCCCGGACGGCTGCCCACTGCGCCCGCCCTTGCCGGCCTTCTCCTCCAGCCACACACTGGCCCGCGCCATAAGCGACACCCTCCTCCACGTTCCTTCT
Organism: Streptomyces sp. NPDC013157; assembly: GCF_042899865.1. NCBI lineage: Bacteria > Bacillati > Actinomycetota > Actinomycetes > Kitasatosporales > Streptomycetaceae > Streptomyces > Streptomyces sp. NPDC013157. The sequence goes on from NZ_JBIBAK010000012.1 coordinate 147,328, forward strand.
CAAGATGCTAGAACTCCGGCGCCCCTGAAAGGGGCGCGGGGAACTGCGCGACCAGCCACGACGAGCCCGCACTCGCCGATGGACATGTACCCCCTCCCCCTCAGGCGACATTCTTCTCGGCCCTCCTGAGAAGCCCCGCAGCCACGAACTCCCCGGCGACCACCGCGGCCGCCCCCACCAACTGCCCCGCCCCCAACCCGTTCCCGAACTCCGCCAGCGCGCCGTTGATCCCGGCCCCCGTGCCGCCGTAACCGCTCGCATCCAGTACGGCGATGGACACCAGCCCCAGTGACGTCGGCAGCATCCCCAGGGCGATCGCCACCGGCGTCCCCAGCCGCGTCGCCCACCTGGCCGACAGCCCGGTGAAGTTGAGCGCGACGACCGTCAGCGCGAGCGGCGCCGTGCGCAGGCCGGCCTCCAACGGGCCGTAGCCGAGGACGAGTTGCGAGACAGATGACACCGAGGGCACGGCAAAGGGCGGTGACCACGGAGGTCACCGCCCTTGCGCCGCTGTTCAGGAGTCCGTCAGCCGGTGCTCGCCTTCTGTGTGAGGTCGTAGAAGGTGGACGAACCCACCGTCACCTTCTTGAAGTTCTTCTCGACCCAGGAGGAGATCTGCGAGGACGTGCCGCTGCTGCTGCCGCCCATCATGCCGCCGCCGGTGCCGGAGGAGACGAAGTAGTGGATCTTGCCTTCGGCCACGTACTTCTTGAACTGGGCGAGCGTCGGGGACGGGTCGGTGCCGTTGAAGCCGCCGATCGCCATCACCGCGTCGCCGGTGGAGAGCTGGTAGCTCGCCGCGTTCTGGGCGCCGATGGCCGCCGCGACCCAGGTGTACTGGGAGGAGTTCTTCTGCAGCAGCGCCTTGGCCTCGGAGGAGACGGTCGCGCCGTTCAGCAGGCCACCTGCGCCACCGGCCATACCGCCGCCCGTGCCGCCCTCGCCCGTCCAGGCGCCGCCCGGGAAGCCGC
>NZ_JBIBAK010000012.1:148396-346999 GCF_042899865.1 Streptomyces sp. NPDC013157
GCCGGTGCCGTTCTGGCCCTGGCCCTGGGTGGTGCCGTTGCCGCCCTGCTGGTTCTGGCCGAAGCCGCCACCGCCCATACCGCCGCCGAAGCCGCCGGTGCCGCCCGGGAAGCCGCCGGTGCCGTTCTGGCCCTGGCCCTGGGTGGTGCCGTTGCCGCCCTGCTGGTTCTGGCCGAAGCCGCCACCGCCCATACCGCCGCCGAAGCCGCCCCGGCCACCACCGGGACCGCCACCGCCGCCGAAGCCCATCATGCTGGCACCGGCGGGACCGGCCGTCGGGATGGAACCGGTGTGCGCGGAGTTCACCGTGCTCAGGGTGTACGCCGTCGGACCCGCGAGCGCGGCCAGCAGGCCCACCGCGGCCGCGCCGAGGGCGAGCTGCCGCGAGATCCGGCCCGCGAAGACCAGGCCGAGCGCGGCGGCCAGACCGCCGATCAGGACCAGGTACTTCAGCCAGGGCAGGTAGGTGGAGGTGCGGTTGAGAAGGACGTAACCCCAGACCGCGGCCGAGACCACGGCGGCGGCGAGGGTGATCGACGCCCACAGTTCGGCGCGCTTCTCCCACAGCAGCCCCGCACCCATGCCGACCACGGCGGCGATGTAGGGGGCGAGGGCGACCGTGTAGTACTGGTGGAAGATGCCCGCCATGTAGCTGAACACGATCATGGTCATCAGCAGCGAGCCGCCCCAGACCAGGAACGAGGCCCGGGTCACCGAGGTCCGCTGCAGCCTGCGGGTCGCCACCAGACCGGCGACCAGGAGGATCAGCGCGGCCGGGATCAGCCAGGAGATCTGGCTGCCGATCTCGGAGTTGAACATCCGGTCCCAGCCGGTCTCGCCCCACTGGCCCGAGCCGGTGCCGCCGCCACCGCCGCCGACGCTGCCGGTCTCGTCGCCGCTGATGCGGCCGAGGCCGTTGTAGCCGAAGGTCAGCGACAGGAAGCTGTTGTCCTGGGAGCCGCCGATGTAGGGGCGGGAGGACGCCGGCCACAGCTCGACGATCGCCACCCACCAGCCGCCGGAGACGACCAGCGCGCCGGTCGCCAGGGCCAGCTGCCCGAGCCGCTTCCTCCACGTGTGCGGGCCGACGGCCGCGTACACGAACGCCAGCGCCGGCAGGATCAGGAAGGCCTGGAGCGTCTTGGCGAGGAAGGCGAAGCCGATCGCCACGCCCGCCCACACCAGCCACCTGGTACGCCCGTCCTCGACGGCGCGGACCACGAAGTAGCAGGCCAGCGCCATCAGCAGGGCCAGCATCGCGTCCGGGTTGTTGAACCGGAACATCAGCGCCGCGACGGGGGTGAGCGCGAGCACGGCGCCCGCGATCAGGCCGGCCGCGGGGCTGAACCGGCGGCGCACGGAGGCGTAGACGACCGCGACCGTGCCGACGCCCATGAGGACCTCGGGGCCGAGGATCGTCCAGGAGTTCAGGCCGAAGATCCGGGCCGCGATCTCCATCGGCCACATGAACGCCGAGGGCTTGTCGACGGTGATCGCGTTGCCCGCGTCCAGCGAGCCGAAGAACATCGCCTTCCAGCTCTTGGTGCCGGCCTGGACGGCGGCCGAGTAGAAGGAGTTGGAGTAGCCGTTGACGCTCAGGTTGTAGAAGTACAGCACCGCGGTGGCGACCAGCAGGCCGAGGAAGGCCGGGCGCACCCAGCGGGGGTCCTCGGGGCGGCCGCGCCACAGTCTCCGTACGAAGGGCTGCTTCGGTTCACCGGAGCCGGGGGCGGGCGCCACCGGGACGTCGGGGGCCTGCTGCGGCTGCGGGGGAGCCGTGGGGGGCGCGGTCGGGGGTGGGCCCCACTGGGCCGGATGCTCGGTGTCGGTGCTCATCGGGGTTCCCCCGGCTCGGTGTCGTGGGGGCGCACCGGCTGCAACTGCATGGTGGCGTCCCTCCAGGTGCCGTCCGCGGCTTCACCGGCGCGGAACTGAGTGGTCGTGGCGCCGTTCTGGGCGTACGGCGGGTGCGCCGGGCGCTGCGGGAGCGGGCCCTGCGGCTGGAACGGCGGCTGGTACGGCTGGTGTCCGCCGGTCGTGTAGGTCGGGGACGACGGGTTGTGCTGGGCCACCACCGTCGACTCCTGCCGGTCGGTGCCGTCGCGGTCCGGGAAGACCCAGGCGCGGAAGAGCAGGAAGCGCAGCACGGTCGCCGCGAGGTTGGCGGCGATCAGCACCGCCAGCTCGGTGGAGTGCGAGGGGTCGCTGCTCGCCGCGTTCAGGGCGGCGAGGGAGCCACTGGTGAGTGCGAGGCCGATACCGAAGACGACCAGGCCCTGCGCCTGGTGCCGGACCGCCCCGCCCCGGCCGCGCACCCCGAAGGTGAGACGCCGGTTGGCGGCCGTGTTCGCCACCGCCGACACCAGCAGCGCGAGCGCGTTGGCGATCTGCGAGCCGGAGAACTCCCGGAAGAGGCTGTAGAGGACCAGGTAGAAGAGGGTCGACAGGCCGCCGACCACGCAGAACCCGACGAGCTGCTGGGCCAGGCCCTTCGGCACGTCCTGGATGTCGCGGTCACGCGGGTCGTCACCGAACGGGCGGGTGATGCGGTCCAGCGGCAGCGAACCGGTGGCCAGCGCCTTGCCGACCCGCCACACGCCCTTGAGGTCCTCGGTGGCCGTCTTCACGATGTGCACGGTCGAGTTCGGGTCGTCGACCCAGTCGACGGGCACCTCGTGGATGCGCAGCCCCGCGCGCTCGGCGATCACCAGCATCTCGGTGTCGAAGAACCAGCCGGTGTCCTCGACCATCGGCAGCAGCACCTGCGCGACATCGCGCCGGATCGCCTTGAAGCCGCACTGCGCGTCCGAGAAGCGGGCCTGCAGCGAGCCGCGCAGGATCAGGTTGTAGGAGCGGCTGATGAACTCCCGCTTGGCGCCGCGCACCACGCGCGACGAGCGGGCCAGCCGGGAACCGATCGCCAGGTCGGAGTGGCCGGAGATGAGCGGCGCCACCAGCGGCAGCAGCGCGTTCAGGTCGGTCGACAGGTCCACGTCCATGTACGCGAGGATCGGCGCGTCCGAGGCCGACCAGACGGTCCGCAGCGCACGGCCGCGGCCCTTCTGCTCCAGCCGGAACGACTTGACCTCGGCGATCTCCGCCTCCAGCTGCTTGGCCACCTGGGGCGTGGTGTCCGTGGACGCGTTGTCCGCGATGGTGATGCGGTACGCGTACGGGAACGTGCGCTTGAGGTGGTCATGCAGTCTGAGGACGCATGGGCCGAGGTCCTTCTCCTCGTTGTAGACGGGGATCACTACGTCCAGGACAGGCGTACCGGCGTTACCGGCCGGGAGGTGCTCCCGCGCCGGCAGGGTGCCGGGAGAAGAGTCGGTTCGCATGGCATCGACTCTCGTCAAGCGCCCTGTCGCACCCATGTGGTGGCACTGTGCTGTGCCTGTGAGTGCGATTGCCAGTTGGTTTCGGGGTCCGGCTGGGGAGCGGCCGGGGCCAGCGCGGGCAGATACAGGGTGAACACCGTGCGGCCGGGAACACTGTCCACGGTGACGGCACCGCCGTGCGCGGACGCCACCGCCTGCACGATGGCGAGCCCCAGACCTGTGGATCCCGTGGACCGCGACCGCGCCGAGTCGCCGCGCGCGAACCGCTCGAAGACGTGCGGCAGCAGATCCGGCGGAATGCCCTGCCCGTTGTCCTCCACGTCGACGCACATCCACGGACCGCGGCGCTGGATGCGAGCGGTGACGGTGGTCCCGGCCGGGGTGTGCTTGCGCGCGTTGCCGAGCAGGTTGATCAGCACCTGCTGGATCCGGGCCGCGTCGGCGGCGACCAGCGCCGGCTCGTCGGGCAGGTCGAGGCGCCAGTTGTGGTCCATGCCGGCGGCACGCGTGTCGCTGATCGTGTCGACGACGAGCGGGATGAGGTCGGTGTGCTCGAACTGCAGCGGGCGCCCCGCGTCCAGCCGGGCGAGCAGCAGCAGGTCCTCCACGAGGAGGGTCATCCGCCCGGCCTCGGACTCGATACGGCCGAGGGCGTGCCGGGTGTCGGGCCCGACCTGCTCCCTGCCCCGCCGGGTCAGCTCGGCGTAGCCGCGGATGGAGGCGAGCGGGGTCCTGAGCTCGTGACTGGCGTCGGCGACGAACTGCCGTACCCGCATCTCGCTCTGCTGGCGGGCGTGCAGGGCGCCGTGCACGTGGTTGAGCATCCGGTTGAGCGCGGAGCCGACCTGGCCGACCTCGGTGTGCGGGTCGCACTCGGTGTCCGGCACCCGCTCGCTGAGGTTCACCTCGCCGGTGTGCAGCGGAAGCTCGGAGACCCGGGTGGCGGTGGCGGCGACCCGGCGCAGGGGGCGGGTGGCGACGTTGACCATCACGGTGCCGGCCAGGGTGGCGGCGATGAGACCGGAGGCGGTGAGGCTGATCTCGACGATGATCAGGGTGTTGATGGTGCCGTCGACGTCGGCGGTCGGGATACCGACGTAGTAGCCGGTGGTCCCGTCGGTCGCGTACTTGACGAGGTACGTGCCGAGGCCCGGCATCTCCACGCTGTGGATCCTCTGGTCCTGGGAGACGGAGTTGAGCACCTTGAGCTGGGCGTCCGTGAGCGCCTTGGCACTCATCGAGAAGTCGTCGCTGGACTTCACGCCCCGCTTGGAGTCGGTGATGCTGCCGTTCTGGACCGTGGCCGCGATGGTGCCGTCCGGCTGCGGGCCCGTCACGAACTTGGAGAGGTCGGTGGTGCCGTCGGCGTTCTGATCCTGATTGGGCCCGGCGCTGCCGGTGGCGGAGCCGGTCCCGGTGCCGTTGGTCTTGAGCCGGTTGCCGAGCGGGCCGCCGAAGTCGCGAGGCGCCACACGCGCCGCGACCTCGCCCAGCTTGCCTTCCAGCTGCCCGTACAGGTGGTCCCGCAGAACGAGGGTGGTGACCGTCCCGATCACCGCGCAGACCACGGCGATCAGGGTCACGGACACGACGACGAGCCGGGTCCGCAGGGTGCGCGGTTTTCCCGCTAGTCGCTTCTGCGTACGCGGCCGTCGTCGCCCGCTCATGAGGCGGCGGGCTTGATGAGGTACCCGGCGCCACGCCGGGTGTGGATCATCGGCTCCCGGCCGGCGTCGATCTTCCGTCGCAGGTACGAGATGTAGAGCTCGACCACGTTGGCCTGGCCGCCGAAGTCGTACGACCACACGCGGTCGAGGATCTGGGCCTTGCTGAGCACCCGCCGCGGGTTGCGCATCAGGAAGCGCAGCAGCTCGAACTCGGTGGCGGTGAGGTGGATCGACTCCCCGGCCCGCGAGACCTCGTGGCTGTCCTCGTCCAGGGTGAGGTCACCGACGACGAGCACGGAGTCGGACCGCCGGTCGGCCGCGCCGGAGCGGCGGATGAGCCCGCGCAGCCGGGCCACGACCTCTTCGAGGCTGAAGGGCTTGGTGACGTAGTCGTCACCGCCGGCCGTGAGACCCGCGATCCGGTCCTCGACCGCGTCCTTCGCGGTCAGGAACAGCACCGGCACGTCCGGCAGTTCGCGCCGCAGGCGCCCCAGCACGGTGAGGCCGTCCATGTCGGGCAGCATCATGTCGAGGACGACGGCGTCGGGGCGGAACTCCCGGGCGGTCTGTATGGCGCCCTGGCCGTCGCCCGCACTCCTGATCTGCCAGCCCTCGTAGCGAAGGGCCATGGAAAGGAGTTCGGTGATCGACAGCTCGTCGTCCACCACAAGCACTCGGACGGGGCTCCCGTCCGGCCTCAGCAGTTCGGTGCGCCCCTGGGGCGAGGTCGTGGTCATGGTGGACACCTTGTCGGTGTCCTCTGAGAACACGCTTTCACTAATCTGTGATTTCCCTAAGAAACACACAGGCGCCTCTCAGGGAACGCCTGGGAATCCCATCGCGTGTGCATGAACTCGTGACCGCGCTCGTGCCGGGCTGTGCGGATCATGTACGTCCGGGCCACGTCCCGGACCGTTGATGAGGTGCCGATGAGCCGTTGATGAGAGCGTACCGAGCCGGGGCGGGTTCCGCGCGGCGAGGCTTCCGGGGTACTGCCGGCGCTCAGAAGAGCCCGTCCTGGGGGACCTCGAACTCCCGGACCGGCACCTGCAGTTGGCCTTCCTCCCCGACCCGGGCGGCGGTCAGTTCCCACCCGGGCAGCAAGCGCGTGTCCAGGACGACGACACCGCGCCGGGTCGCGAGGTGCAGATCCGGCCCGGCCGCCGCGACCAGCTCACCGCTCACCACGCCGCCCGGCACCAGCTCGGCCACCTCACCGACGGCGGCGGCCACCCCGTCCAGTCCGAACACCCCCATGTGATCGACGACTTGGCACGGCTCGGGGACGAGCGACTCGGGCCAGCCGCCGAGCGCGACAGCAAGCGCGTGCAGTCCCTCGACCTCGGCCGCCCGCTCGGCCGGGGCGGTCGGCAGCAGGGCGCGTACGACGCGCTTGTCGCCGTACGGGATCCGGTCCGGCACCCGGAGCGCGGCCCGCAACAGCTCCTCGGCCCGCCGGGCTGCCATCAGGGGCCCGGCGCCCAGCCAGCTGAAGCACACGGCCCCCTGCTCCAGCAGCCGGGCCGGCCCCCTCTCGACCGCCGTGATCCCCACCTTGACCATGCCGGGCCCGAACCACGCCAGATACACGTGGTACGGCCGGGGATCGTCGGCGACGGTGTCGGCGGCCACGGAGTGCGCCCGGTCCAGCCGCGCACACTCCTCGCACCGGGCACCGGTACTCCTGCCGGACACGGGTGCCCGGGTCGGACAGGCGTGCCCGCGCGCTCCCACGCACTCCCGCACACCCCCTTCGGCCACCCCGAAGGCCACCCGCTTCCCCCGGGTGAGCGGACTGCGCCGCCCGCCGCTCCACCTCAGCACGGGTCCGTCGTCCGACCACCGCAGCCCCGAGCATTTCCACACCTGTGCCATCACCCGCGAGGGTAGAGGGCGGCACTGACAACGGCCCGGGGCGGCCGAGTTGTGGTCCTCGGTCCCTCCGGGTCAGCCGCCGGCCTCCGCGGTCGCCGGCTCCGCCTCACCGACGGCGGACACCGGCCGGAGCTCCGACGCGGTACGCCGTCCCCGGCCCGCCAGCCGGCACGAGACGCATCCGGGGTGGCCGTCGCGGGCGCCGGTGTCCCGCACCCGGAGGGGCCACTGCGCCCGGGGCCGCGGACCCGGCGGCTTGCCCCACCCCGCGAGATGCAGATACCAGGTGACCAGGACGCTCACGGCACACACCGCGAGCCCCGCGACCAGGGCGGCGGCCGAGACCGTACACACCCCCAGCCCCAGCAGACCGCTTCCGACGGTCGCGATCGCGGTACCGGTCCACCCTGCCATCGTGTGGCCTTCGTCGTGCTGACTCACGTACCCGTCTCCCCTTCATAGGCAGCGGAACACCCAGTCCGACGCGAGGGCGACTAGAATCCCTCACCGAGTGAGAAATTTACCCCCCATACCTCTCACACGCTAAGGGAATCTTCGGATCTCCACGGAAACGGGAACGACCATGCACGGCAAGCCGCGACCGCCCGCGAACCCGGCCCTGGCGCTGGCCGCCATGGACCACCTCATCGCGGCCCATGTGATCGGCCAGCAGGAGCTGGCCCGGCGGCTCGGGGTGAACGTCACGGACCTCACCTGCTTCGCCTTCGTCCTGGAGGCGGGCGACGACCTGCTGACCGCGGGCGACCTGGCCGCTCGCGCCCACGTGACGACCGGCGCGGTGACGGGCATCCTCAACCGCCTGGAACGCGCGGGCTACGTCACCCGCCGCCCCGACCCCGACGACCGCCGCCGGGTCCGCGTCGCCGCGGTACCGGAAGCCGTCAGCCGCGTCGAGGCGGTCTACGCCGGCCACTACGCCCGCCTCACCGAACTGTTCGCCGACTACACCCCCGACGAACTCGCCATCCTCACCGACTGGTTCACCCGCGCGACCGCCCTCGCCCACGAATATCTGGAGAAGCTCAACGGGAACGACTCGGCGGAGCCCTGCTGATTCAGCCGGGCTCCGGCAGGAATTCTGGGGCTGTACGGGGGAAAAGGGGGGCGCTGCAGCGCGCCTAGTATTCGTCCGACACTGGCCGTTCGTCATCCTGTCCGTTAAAGCCCGAGATTCGGCACCAGGGACGACGAAAGGTCGGTCGATTGAAGCTCGCCAAGCGTTTTGCCACGATCAGCGCCGCCGTGACGGCGGCGATTCTCTTCAGCGCCGGCGGCGCCCAGGCCCAGAGCGGCGGGGGCCTCCTCTCACTCCTGAGCGACATTCCGCTCCTGGGGACGTCCTACCCGCTGGGACTGGCCGGAGAGGGCGGTACCTCGACCGGAGCCCAGACCACCAATAACAACAACAATAACAACAACGGGGGTGGTCCGAACAATAATAATAACAACAACGGGGGTGGCACGAACAACAACAATAACAACAACAACGGCGACAGCCAGACCCAGACCGGCGGGGCAGGCGTCCTCCCGATTCTGGGCAAGTCACTCATCAACTTCCAGATCTGCTTGCCGAAGGGGCAGGTCGGGTCGAGCAACACCCTGACGGGAAACCAGAACATCAACTGCCACCAGAGCTGAGGCGCCACCCCACACAACAGCCCGGCGACCGAGTGACCATTCACCGGCCGCCGAGCTGCGAAGTTCAGCCGTTGTTGTTATTGTTGTTGTTGTTCGCGCCCCCGCCGTTGTTGTTGTTATTGTTGTTGTTGTTCGCACCTCCGCCGTTGTTGTTGTTATTGTTGTTGTTGTTCGCACCTCCGCCGTTGTTGTTGTTATTGTTGTTGTTGTTCGCGCCCCCGCCGTTGTTGTTGTTATTGTTGTTGTTGTTCGCGCCCCCGCCGTTGTTGTTGTTGTTGTTGTTCGCGCCCCCGCCGTTGTTGTTGTTATTGTTGTTGTTGTTGTGGCGCCCACCCTTGTGGTGACCGCTGTTGTTATTGTTGTTATTGTTGTTGTTTCCACCTCCGCCGTTGTTGTTGTTATTGTTGTTGTTGTTCCCGCCTCCGGTGTCATCCGGCGCCACCACGTGCGCGACTGTCGGCGTCGGGGCCGCGAAGGCGGCGGTGGGGGCCAGAGCGCCTCCTGCGGCCAGTGCGGCCGATGCCGTCAGCACCGCTGTACGCTTTGCGATCTTCTTGAGCATGGTGATCCCTTTTCGATGAGTACGGATCGGGCCGGTTTTCCAGTCGGTTCGACCTGAGGACTCGATTGGGCCGCGCCAATTCGGCCTCGAAGACGCCGGTTTGAGCCGCGTAAACCGGGAAATCCGGTAGCGGGACTCTTTCGCCAGCATGCCCCTGCCGTACTCGGGGCACATCGGGTGGACACCCCAAGTTCCAGCAGGCACACCCCACATCCCAGTCCGGAATTCCCCACATCACCCCACCTGCCGACCCGTCCTGATCGGTCTGGATCTTTTGCGCGGCTCCGGCCACGGAGGGAAAATGGCTGGTGATGGACCTGCTAGAGCGAGAGGCCGTACTCCAGGACCTCACCGGTCACCTGCAGGAAGCGGTGACCGGCCCTGGACGACTGGCCCTTGTGCGCGGCGAGGCCGGCATCGGCAAGACCAGCGTCGTCAACCGCCTGGCCCAACTGGCCGATCCCCGGATCCGGATCCTGGTCGGCGCCTGCGACCCGCTGGCCACACCCCGCCCCCTGGGTCCGCTGACGGACCTGGCCCCGCGCCTGGGCCAGGCGGTGCGCACCGCCCTGAGCAGGGCGCTGGCCGGCACCTGCCGGTCCGACGAGGTCTTCGACTGTCTGCTCGCCGATCTGAGCTCCTACCCCAGCCTGCTGGTCGTGGAGGACGTCCACTGGGCCGACGAGGCCACGACGGACCTGCTGCGTTACCTGGCCCGGCGCCTGCCGAGCGTTCCCGCGCTGGTGGTGGCCACCTACCGCGACGACGAGATCGGCCGTACCCACAACGTGACCGCGCTCCTGGGCACCCTGGCCGGCTATCCGTGGGTGCACCGCCACGACCTGGCCCCGTTGAGCCGCCGGGCCGTGGCCCGGCTGGCCGGCGGACACACCGTCGACACCGAACAGCTCTACCACGTCTCCGCCGGCAACCCGTTCATCGTCACCGAGATCCTGGCCGCCCCCGGGGAGTCCATCCCCGCCACGGTGCGCGAAGCCGCCGCCGGCCGCCTGGCCGGCCTGTCGGCCGCGGCCCGCAGGGTCGTCGACGTGCTGGCGGTCCTGGGGCGCCGGGTCCCGCTTCCGCTGCTGGCCGGCATGGTGCCGGCCCCGGAGGAGGCGCTCGACGAGGCCGTGGCCGGTGGAATCGTGCGGACCGACGGGCAGGTGGCCGAGTTCCGCCACGAGCTGACCCGGCTGGCGGTGCTGGAGTCCGTCCCGGCCGCCCACCGGCTGCGGACGCACCAGCAGGTGCTGGCGGCGATGCGGTCCCGCCCGGTCGTCGCGGACGATCTGTCGCTGCTGGCCGATCATGCCGAGGGTGCCGGGGATCCGATCGCCGTGCTGGAGTACGCGCCCGCCGCGGCCGCCCATGCCGCCGCGCTGGGCGCGCACCGGGAGGCGGCCGCCCAGTACGCCCGCGCCCTGCGGTATGCCGACCTCCTGCCGCTCGACCGGAGGACCTCCCTGCTGGAGGGCCACTCGCAGGCCTGTCTGCTGTCCAGCTGGCTGGACGAGGGGATCGCCTCCCGCCGTAAGGCGGTGAAGCTGCGCCGCGCCCTGGGCGACCGGCGGCGCGAAGGCGAGGACCTGCGCTGGCTGTCGTGCTGGCTGTGGCCGTTCGGGCGGACCGTCGAGGCCGGACGGACCGGCCTGGACGCGGTGCGGGTGCTCGAAGGGCTGGGGCCGAGCCGGGAGTTGGCCCGGGCGTACCTGAACCTCTGCCAGCTGGCCTGCTACGAGCACGAGGAGGTGCGGGTGACCGCCGCCTACGCCGAGCAGGCGATCGCTCTCGGCGAGCGCTTCGGCGACGCGGGGGTGGTCGTCCAGGCCCGTTTCCATGCGGCGGCGGCAGCCATGTTGAGCGGGGGGTCCGGCTGGGAGGAGTGCGAACAGGCGGTGGCCAGCGCGATGGCGCAGGATCTGCCGGAGGACGCGGGCTTCCTGGCGCTCATCATGTGCTGGTTCGCGGCCCTGCAACGCGATGCCGCCCGGACAGCCGAGGCCGTGAACCGGTCGGAGGCCTATTGCCTCGACCACGATCTGCTGTCCTACCTGCTGTGCACGAGGGCCTGGGGCAGCTGGGGGCTGCTGAGCCGGGGCTCGTGGGCCCAGGCCGCCGAGGCCGCGCAGGAGGTCCTCTCCCATCCCAGCTCGCCACCGGTCGTCGAGGCCCTGGCCCTGACCGTCCTGGGTCTGGTGCGGGCTCGCCAGGGCAGGGCCCAGGGGTGGCCGCTGCTGGAGCAGGCGGCGGGCCTGGTCGACCCGGGCTGCCTGCTGGACACGGGACTGGGGTGGGAGGCCCGGGTCGAGACGGCCTGGCTGGCCGGCGACCACGAGCTGGTGCGGACGGAGGCGCAACGCGGCCTGGACGCCCTGGCGGAGCGCAGCCATCCCTGGCTGTCCGGCCCCCTGGCCTGCTGGATCGGCCGCGTCGGAGGAACACCCCCGCAGGTGCCCGGGGCCGGACCCTACGCGCTGGAACTCGCCGGCGACTGGGCCGGTGCCGCGGCCCAGTGGGACAGACTCGGCTGCCCGTACCAGGCCGCGCTGGCCCGCATGTCCGGCGACGCCCCGGCGCTGCGCCAGGCTCTGGCCGCCTTCGAGGCCCTCGACGCCCGGCCGGTCGTGGCACGTACCCGCGCCGTGATGCGGGCCCGCGGTGTCCGCCCGGTCCGGCGCGGCCCGCGGGCGGCCACCCGGGCCAATCCGTACGGGCTGACCATCCGGGAGATGGACGTCCTCAAGCTGCTGAACGAGGGCCTGTCGGATGCGGAGATCGCCGCCCGCCTCTACATCACGCCCAAGACCGCCGGGCACCACGTGGGTGCGGTACTGGCCAAGCTCGGCGTCCACTCCCGTCAGGAGGCCGCCCGTAAACTCCACGACTCGAAATGCTGACAAACCTCCTCGAAAGGTGCGGCCGAGAATGCGGAGAGCAACTCTTCCGAACGTCTGCCTCGTGGTCGCGGTCTGCTGCTGTACCGCGCTTCTCCCGGCACCGGAATCGCGGGCCGAACGGTGTTATGCGGCACACCGCAGTCCGGACGTGGTCGTCTGTTACCGCAATTCGTGGAAGGCCGAGTACAGACACGGCGACGTGGTCTATGTGCCCATACTCGTCCAGGTGCCCACGCCCGCACATCCGTCCTCCGTGACGATCGTCGACAGCCTGGACGACATCCATCCGTCGGCAGCCTGACCCCGGACGCCGGGGACCGGCCCGGCCGACGGCGCCCCGGGGCCGGGTCGGCCTACTCGCCGGGAGGGCGGAAGCCGACCTGCCGGCGGGCGGCCTCGTCGATCTCGTCGAGGGTGAGGAGGGGAGTGGCCCGGGTGCGGAGCACGCCGCTGGCCTTGACGCTCAGGCTGACGGCGGCCATGGAGACCGCGTCGGGGAAGTCGAGGATGCACACGAAATCGTCCTCTCCGAAGGCGAAATACATGGCCTCGACAGTCCCGCCGAGGCCCGCGACGACCTGCTCGACGGCTGCGCGGCGGCCACTCGCGCCTTCCTTGAGCAAGCCCTTCGTCCCCTCGGGCGTGTAGGTGGCCTGGATGAGGAACTTCGGCATGGGGCGCTCCCTGCCCGTGCGGGGTCCGGTACGCACCATGGCCTTCCCGCCACCACGGCACGGGCCGATCAGCGAGCGGCTGGATTCACCCGTAAGGCACACAACGCGAAAGGCCCCGGATCTCTCCGGGGCCTTTCGTCTGTGTGCACTCGGCAGGATTCGAACCTGCAACCTTCTGATCCGTAGGCGTGTTCACCCTGGATGAGCGACCCGCCAACCAGCCTTTGAGCGCGCACAATCCACGGGGGTCAGCCCGCGTCGGTCCACCGTTGTACGCCGACGTCCGTGGCTGTTGATGTCAGCGGCTGATGTCAGAGCGTCGCACCGTTTTCCCTGGTCACGTCGCGGTTCGGCCCACTTGAGTCGGCACTTCGATGCGTGCACTATCGGCGCCCACCGGCAAGAGGTCTTCCGGCATGGCCAACTCTCCTGCCGGGCGTTGGGCAAGCCACCCTGAGAGCCTGTGCGGCGGCGCCTCGGTACGCACGTGCTCGAACCCCAACCGCTCGTAGTAGGCGTGCAGCCCGGTATTCGTCCGCCAGGTGTCGATGCGCACCCAAGAACGTCCCTCAAGCGCTGCCAGCCGGGACATCCAGTCGATGACGCGCGTGCCGAGGTGCCGGCCAGACGCGTCACGGGCAACGATCAGCTTGTACAGATAGAGCGCTGATTCGGGGTGATCCGCGTCCGTCCAGAAGTCCCGGTCAACGGGGCCGCGACTGACTGTCGCGAGCACCCGTTCGCCCTCGTCGACCACGACCCACGCGCGCCCCTCATCTATGCTGGCGCGCCATTTGCCGATGGCCCGTTCGCCCGTTTCCGGGTCGCTCCACTGATCCGTGCCTTTGGTGCGCAACCACCCCTCAGCCTCTGTTCGCAGAGTCAAGAGGGCGGGTACATCCTTTGCCGCTGCGGGGCGGAGGTACTCAGTCTGTGCCGACTTCATAGAGGATCTTGTGCCTGTCTCCGGGGAGGATTGTGACCATGCAGCGGAGGGGCCGACCGTCCGCGTCATAGCCCGTTCGGGTGTGCTCTGCGATCGGTGTTGCCGCAGGTAGAGCAAGTAGTTCGGCCTCCTGGCGAGTCGGCATGCGCACTGAGATTTCGTCCACGTACTTGTTCTGGATGAGCCCAACGGAAGCCAGGATGCCGCCAGGTGCGGAGACGTCTCGCGGCTCCATCAGGGGTGTACCAGTGACGAGTTCCTGAGGGAAGTACGAGTCAGCAAGGGCGTAAGGCCGGTTGTCTATGAACCGGACACGCTTGCGAGCCACAGCCAGCCCGTTTGGGGGCAGTTCAAGGCGCTCGCGGACGTGGGGTGGGGGCTCCACGATCGACACGGAGATGTCCTGCCGGGGGGCGTTCCCGTTCTCCGAAATCGCGCTCGCCCACTGGTCACCTGCGGTCCGTCCTTCAACCGCGTTGGCGTGGCGACTCCGGCTCTCCAGCGTCGTCCAGTTCCACACGACGGGCGGGTAGTCCTCGCGGACGTACTTGCCCTGGCCCTGGCCCGTGACGACTAGGCCTTCCTCGACCAGTTGACGGACGCCGGCGCGAACAGTCTCGCGGCTGTAGCCGTACTGGCTCATCATCTGCGTCTCGCTCGGGAGCGCATCGCCCCCGGCCAAGGCACCGGACTGGATCTGTTCGCGCAGGTCGTAGGCAATTTCCTGCGCCTTGGTCATACCGCGTCGCACCGGCAACGTCTCTCCTCCTCCGACTCCTCCGTACAAGTTAGACCAGGGGGCTTGACTATCCAAGCTCAACTGATGCAATCTCATGTCCAGGCACTCCTCCAGACAAGCTAGACGGGGTGTCACGTACGGTTCAACCGTACAGGTACGCCCGGAGGGCCCCGTGAAACGGGCTCGAAGGAAGCGAGAGCTGTTTGAGAACTCAACAGAGAGCTGATGAGGAAGACCGCCCCGCCTCTGCGAGCAAGAGGGCGGCGCCCGCGGGTTCTGTTCCTGCGTGCGAGTACAGCGCAATCCGACCTTTCCGCAGCTCACCGCTGCGGCCGGTTGCCTCCGCTGCACGTCTCGCACGTGCAGCGCTGAGGGGAGCCGCGAGGGCTTCACCGACAGTCGGGAGGACTGTTTATGGACCGCCTGAAGAAAGCCGCCGCCGACCACCGCCGCGCCGCCGCCGTGGTGCGCTCGCGCGGCAACGAAGCCAAGGCCAAGCGCATGGAGAACCGCGCGGACGAACTGGAGTCCGGCCGCGTCATCGACGTCACCGACCAGCTCAGCGCGCTCACCCGCTGGGCCTTCCGCCGCTAACCACTGCACCGCTCCAACCCTCAAACGGCGCGCGGCCCCGGTGCTGGAACACCGGGGCCGCTGTTCGGGCCGTTCCACTACGAAGGAGAACACGACCCTATGAGCACCATCGTGACTGTTCAGGACGCTGTTACCGCGTTCGCCGACTGGATCGAGCCGACGGACGCGGAACTGGACGCGATCGAGAACGAGATGCCCGTCATCCTGGCGGACGTCGACCTGTTGGACGCGCAGATCATCACCCTGGACCGCACCCCGACCGAGCTGGACGCCCGCCGGATCCGTCGGGCCCGCCGCCGGGCGCTCGCCGCCCGCGTCGCCCTGATCAACCGCACGGCCAGCGAGACCCTGCCCGGCGGTGCGGCATGAGGCACCTCAACGCCAAGCGCCTGTTGACCGTGCTGCCGGCGGTGGCGATGACCGGCGTGTCCATGGTCCTCACCCTGGCCGTGGTCATGATGTGGCTGGGTGCGGCCGTCCCCTGGTACGTCGCCCTGGTCGTCGGTCTGGGCATCGACGGCGGATGGCTCGCCACCCTCGCCTACGAGCGTCGGCTGGCCGCGCAGGGCGACCACAGCAACGCCGTTACCGCCGTCGGCTGGTCCTTCGGCGCGCTCGCCTCGGGTGTACTGGTCACCCACGCCGTGACCGCAGAGACGTCGATGGGGGCGTGGCTGGCGGTGGCGTGGCTGCCGATCGCCGCCAAGATGCTGTGGCTGGTCCACGGCCTGTGGGAGCGCACGGCGCTCACCCCGGCGGCGCTGGACATGATCCGGGGCATTCAGCAGGAAGCCCGCGACGACGCGGCCGTAGCCCGCGCCCGCCTGCGAGCGGAAGCGTCCACCGAGGAGACGCGGCTGACGGCCGTGACCGAGGCCGGTGCGCGCGTCGCACGCGTCCAGGCCAAGACCGCTGAGACCCTCGCTGGGGCGTGGTCGACGCTGGAGACGGCTCGCAAGGGCGAGAGCACCGGACGGGCCCTGACCAGCGTGACGAGCCGCGTCACACCCGACGTCACACCCTCGTGGGACCTGCCCGTGTGGGGTCCCTCCGAGTCGGTTGCGGCGCTGGAGCCGGCGCCCGCGCTCAGTGACGCGGCCCTGGACACGCTGGTCGATGAGATCCGGACCAGCGAGCAACCGCCCTTGTCGTACCGGGAGATGGCCACCCGCTTCCGCACGTCCGGCCACTCCGCCTCCGAAGTCCGCCTCAGGGCCGCCTGGAAGCGCGTCATCTGATGGCCGCGCTGCCGGTGTTCCGGTGGCACCTGGCACCGGACGGCTACGCCACCCGCCGCCAACTCCGGGCCCGCAACCTGCGCCCCGGTGGTCAGCAGGTGGCCGCGCAGCTCGAACGCCCCCGCCGCCGGCGGCCCCCGCTGGTCGCCTACCTGTACCGGGTCGACCTGGCCAAGCCGGTCCGGCCGATGACGGCGGCGCGGTGGGCGGCGCTCGCCAAGGCCAATGCCGCCCGCCGCACCTGCCCCGCCTGCCGGCGTGACGCCGGATACGTCATCCCCCCGTCGCTCGGCACCTGCGCGCCGTGCGCCTACCCCGACCCGCATGGGTCCGAAGGGACTGCCTGACATGGCCAGTTCTGAGATTCGCCGTATCGACCGTGAGATCCGCAAGACCACGAACAAGCTGGAAGCGGTCCGCCGGGGTGAGTGGTGGCCGCTGACCGGCCGCGAGCGCCGGGACATGCTCCGTGCGATGGCCGGCGGCGCCCGCAGCGTCTACAAGGGCCGCAGCACGGGCGGCGCGGACGACCGGATGGACTCCATCGGCACCGCCGCCGAGACCCGGCTGAACGCAGAGCTGCAGGCCCTGTACATCGAGCGGCGCCAACTGCTCACCGAGGCCAAGCGCGACAAGGCCGCGAAGAAGTCGTCGGGGTGGTGGTGAGCATGGACCGCCGTTGCCCCGCCGCTCACCCCGAGGACCCGACCGGCTGTGTCGGTCCGGTCGTGGTGACCGTGCTGGACGCGCACAACTCCGGCGCGAACGGGTGCGAGCACCACGGCGCCCGACTCCTGGCCAGCCTGGACGGGGCCCGCGTCTACGCCCTGCCCGACGCCCCGGCCGGCAGCGCCATCCGCGTCTTCACCGCCGCCGACACGATCCGCCCGTTCTGCTGGGTCGACGGCCCCCGCACCCGCCCGTCCCAGCTCAGCCGTGCCGAGAACCGTGCCCGGTGCGCCGATCTGCCCTCTCTCGCCTCCCGCACTGGAGACCTGCCGTCATGACCGAGAACGTCATCAACCTCCACAAGCCCACCGACCCGCCGACCGGCGCCAACGCCCCGACCGTCCTCACGGTCGTCCCCGACCCGGCGCCCGCCCCGCGGCTGCCGCTGTGGGTGCGCTCCGGCCGCGCCGTGAAGGCCGCTGCGACCGACGAGAGCACGAAGACCGTGGTCCGGGCGGTTGCCCGGCACGGCCTGTACACGTTCAACGGCGGGCGGATCGTGGCCCGCCGCACCTGGGACGGCCGTACCGGCGCCCGCTACGAGCGCATGATCCGGGCCGCCGAAGCCACCGGGAACCTGGAAGTTGCCGAGGAGTGGGAGGAGCGTCTCCAGCGCTTCCGCCAGGCACGCCACCACCGCCGCATGGACCTGCTCCACTCCCCGGTGGAAGCGGCCAAGGGAGTCGCCGTCGGCACCGGGATGAGCCTCGGGGTGCTGGTCGCGCTCGGGGTCGTGATGGCCATCAACACGAAGCACCCCGCGGACGTCATCACCCCGCTCGCCGCCACCATCGACTTCATCGCCACCCTGATCCGCATCGTGCAGATCGTGTGGGGCCCGGCGCTCACGATCGCCCCGTTCCTCGCTCTGCTGGCGCTGTGGTCGGTCGGCGCGCATCAGAAGGCGGCGCCGTCGTGGTCGATGCCGGAGCACCAGCGATCGAGCGAGGGTGAGCCGATCACCCCGTCCATCGTGGTCAAGGCCCTGCGCGACCTCGGAGTGCCCGCGCTGCGCAACGCCATCAAGGAGATGGGCGACGCCGGCGCGTCGATGCTCGGTCCAATCCGGATCGCCGGATGCGGCGTAGAGGTCGACGTCACGCTTCCGTCGGGGGTGTCCACGATCGAAGTGCAGCAGCGCCGGCGGAAGCTGGCGGAGAACCTGACCCGGCACGAGCACGAGGTGTTCATCACGATCCCCGAGGCCGCGCGCACGGTCCGCCTGTGGGTCGCCGACTCCGGGGCGCTGGATGAGCCGATCGGCCCGTCGCCGCTGGTCACTGACGAGACGGCGACCGCCGACTACAAGAAGGGCAAGGCCCCGTGGGGTCAGGACCTGCGCGGGGACGCGGCGCAGCTCAGCCTGTTCCAGCGTCACCTCCTGGTCACCGGTCTCTCCAACCAGGGCAAGACCGCCTCTCTGCGTGCGCTCGCGCTGTGGGCGGCGCTGGACAAGACGGTTGAGTTCCGGATCGCCGACCTCAAGGGCGTCGGGGACTGGGGCATGTTCGACGGGCTCGCCTCCGTCCTGATCCAGGGTCCGACCGATGACGACGTGGTCGAGGCGACGTGGATGGTTGAGGACGCCCTGGACGAGATGAACCGGCGGATCGGGGTCCGGCAGCAGGACCCCAAGGCCGTGTTCAACCCGCTGGTGGTCATCGTCGATGAAGCGCAGGTGGCGTTCATGTGCCCGGTCAAGGACGACCAGAAGAACCCCTACGGCGGCTCCAAGGCCACCAGCCGGTACTTCATGGCCGTGCGCCGCATCCACAACCAGGGCCGTGCCGTGGACGTGCTGATGTGGCAGGGCACCCAGGACCCCACCGACCAGAACCTTCCCAAGCTGGTCCGCGAGGGCGCCCACACCCGCGCCTCCCTCGCACTCGGCACCGAGCAGCAGGCCCGCATGGCGCTGGGGGACAAGGCCGTAGACGGCGGCGCCGCCCCGCACCTGCTCCGGCAGGGGCTGGACAAGGGAACGCTGGTCGTCGCCTCCGACGGGATCACGGTCCCGGCTGGCCAGGCGTCCATCACCGTGCGCACCCACTACATCGACGACGACGCGGCCAAGGCCATCTGCGAGCGGGCCAAGGCCCTGCGCAACGGTGTCACCACGCTGCGCGCCGTCGACCAGCGCGAGGAGCGCGACGCGCTCGCCGACATCCTCAGCGTGCTCGGGGACGCGCCGCGTCTGGTCACCCAGGACGTCCTCAAGCGGCTCGCCGTGCTCAGCGAGGACGCCTACGGGGCGTGGACGTTCGGCAACCTCAAGGGCGCGATGGAGGCCTACGGCGAGGAGCCTCGCAAGTCCCACGGGCGCATGGCCGTCCACCGCGATCACGTCCTGCGCGCCATCGCGATGCGCGACAACGAGGATTCCGCTTCTGCTTCCGAGTAGCGGGGAGGCAACCCTCCCGCGTCCGGGGAGGCGGGGAGAACTCCCCAACCGCCTCCCCACCCCGCCTCCCCCGCGTTGATCAGCGAAAACATCGCTTTGGGGAGGCGGGGAGGCGCCCAGCTCAGAGCCCCGAAACCCCCCTCTCAGCGCCCCCGGCAGGGGGTGTGCCCGCCTCCCCCGACCCGTACCGGAAGGGATTCCGCATGTACCCCGAGACCACCCCCGAAGCGCTCAACAAGGGCGTCCGGATGAGCGACGACGTGGCCGCCGCCGAAGCGCGCCGGATCATCGCCGACGCCTACCGGCCCGCCCCCGACACCCCGACCTCCTACCGCGACGACAGCCCGCTTCCCGCCTACGGCGACACGCCCCCGGTCATGCAGCCGGACCGGCGGATCGTGCCCGCGTGGGCCGCCGGGACCGCCGTCGCCGGCATCGGCGTCGGAGCCGCGTTCGTCGGCGTCGGGTGCGGTGTCTGGCTCGCGTGCCAGGGATTCGCTGCCGTCTCTCTGACCAGCGTTCTGTTCGTGACCCTCCCGATCGCCGCCGTCGCCGGCGTCTTCGCCGCCATCGGGACCGCACTGCGCTCGCTCAAGGGCGTCCACACCGAGACCCACCACCACTACCGGGGCCCGGTCAGCCAGCACCACACCACCAGCAAGACCTACGGACTGTCCGCCCGCACCCGCAACCAGCACACCAGCTAGCCACGCCAAGGGCGGCCCCCGTCTCGCCAAAGTCCGGGGCCGCCCTTGCTCAACCAGGACCAACCAAGGAACTGGAGACATCCAGAATGACGCAACCGACCGATATTCGGCGAGTGCCCGCCTCACTCGGTGGCGGCGTGAGCGAGCACCTGCGCACCGCGCTGCGCCTCGCGGCCGATGGCCTGCCGGTGCTGCCGCTGCGCCGGGGGAAGCTGCCGTTCGGGAACTGCCTGGCCTGCGCCCGGAACGCGTGCGGCGGGCGGCCGAACATGAAGGCGGCGGGCACCTGCAAGTGCGGGGCGCCGTGCCACGCGTGGGCCGCCGCGACCACCGACCCCGCCGTCATCGCCTCGCCCGCGTGGGCGCCGGCATGGCGGCACGCGGCGGCCGTGGCCTACCACCCCGGCGGCGCCGGCGTGACCGTGGTCGACCTGGACGACCCCGCCGCCATCGCATGGGCCCGCGCCACGCTTCCCGTCACCCGCACCGTTGCGACGACGCGGGGAGAGCACTGGATCTACCAGGGCACGATGCCGTCCGCCAACGCCGTCCGGCCCGGTGTCGACCTCAAGTCCCATGCCGCGTACGCTCGTTGGCTCGGAGAGGGCGTCGGCGTCACGGCGCCTCTGCCGGACTCTGTGCGCGCTCTGGCAGTAAAGGAGCCGCCCGCGCCCCGCAGGGCGGCACAGAGCCTCACAGGGCCCCTGGGGGCCCGTGGGGGTGTATGCCCGCACCGCACACCGACCTACTTGGACCGTGGCGTGTCCATGGCCGTACAGCGGATCACCGAGGCTCGCAGCGCGGTCCACGCGACCGTGTACCGCACGTTCCTCGCGGTGCTGTCCACGCACGGCCGGTGCGGCTGCCTCACCGACGCTCATGTCGGCCGGCTGTTCACCGCCGCGCAGGCCAAGGGCGAATCCCCGCGGCACTGCACCGACGCGTGGACCAACGCCCTGACCACGCTGGGACTGTGACCATGTCCGACGACGACAAGAGCCCGGCCCGCGAAATCATCACCGACTACGCGCAAGCGCACTTCCGGTACTTCCGCACCGCCGACGGGACCGTGTACGCGCAGCGCAACGGCCACCCCGTCGCCCGCCCCATCCGCTCCCAGGGCACCACCGGCAGCCACCGGCAGGAACTCATGGTGGGGCTGTTCCGGGACGGGATCGGCGTCTTCAACGGGACCGCGATGAAGGAGGCATTGGACCTGATCGAAGCACTCGCGCTCACCGAGGAGACGCAGGCCGTCTACATCCGCGTCGCTCCGGGGTTCGACGGAGCAACGTGGCTGGACCTGGGACGCGCCGACGGACAGTCCGTGCGCATCCACCCCACCGGGTGGGACATCGCCGTCCCCGACCCGCGTGAGGTGTGCTGGCGGCGCACCCAGCTCACCGGGGAACTCCCCATGCCGGTCAAGAACACCGACGGCAAGGGCATCGACCTGCTGATGCGGCTGTGCAACTTCGCCACCGCCGAAACCGAGTGCCTGGCCATCGCGTGGCTGGTCGGCTGCCTCGGTCCGTCCGTTCCCGTCCCCGCACCGTTCCTCACCGGCCCGCAGGGCGCCGGCAAGTCCACCGGCGGCCGGATGCTCGTACGGATCATCGAAGGCATGAGCGGTGACCTACGCCGGGCCCCGAAGGACGAGGAGAACCTGATCACCGCCGTGGCGGCCGGGTGGGTGACCGCGCTCGACAACCTCTCCCACATGAGCCCGGACCTGTCCGACGCCATGTGCTGCATCGTCACAGGGGCCGAGAACGTCAAGCGCTCGCTGTTCACCGACGGGGACGTCTTCCGCCTCGGCTACCGCCGCCCCCTGCTCCTGACCGGCATCGACGTCGGAGTCATCCGCCCCGACCTCGCCGAACGGCTCCTACCGCTTCGGCTGGAACGGCCCCGCGTGCGGCGCACCGAGCACGAGCTGTGGACGGAGTTCGCGGACGTCCTGCCCGTCATCCTCGGCTCCCTCCTGGACCTGACCGTGCAGGTCCGAGCAGTGGACGCGGAAACCCCGACCGACCTGCGCATGGCGGACTTCGCCCACCTGTGCGCGCAACTCGACGCGGCCACCGGCCTGGGAGCTCTCGCCGCCTACCGGGCCAGCCTGGACGACCTCAACGACGACGTGATCGAGGGCGACCTGATGGCACAGACCGTGCTCGCGCACGCCGCGACCATCGAACCGGGCACCGGACAGCGGATGACGTCCACGGAATGGCTGCACTGCCTCAGCCGCGTCTACACCGGCGACGACTTCCGCTCCCTGCCCAAGGGGTGGCCGACCACGGGCAAGGTGCTCTCCGACCGGCTCAAGCGGCTACAGCCCACCCTCGCCGCCCGGGGCGTGCTCATCGACTCCGGCCGCACCAAAACGGGCCGCTACATCGAGATGACCCGCACGCAGGCCGCGCCGCCGCACGAACAGCAGACGCTCTGACCGGCGTCACCGCTGTTCAAGCAAGAGGAGCACCACCGGCCCCGCGTGCTCCTCTTGCTGTTCGGCGCTCGCGCCGCCCAAAGGTCGCGCCGCGCAGCGGCCCCTCATTCACGCGCTGAGCCGCACCCAACCACCACAGACACCCCCCTCTTTTTCCTAAGTAGGGAAGGTCTGCGTCACCTGCGTCACCAGACCCCGGAAAGCGCGCCCTGAGCTGCGCGGACGGCGGTGACGCAGACGGCGAATTCTGCGTCACCCCTGCGTCATCTGCGTCACCGATGACGGAGAGCCTGCGTCACCGGTGACGCACCCCCAACCCTCTGCGTCACCCCAAACCCGCAGGTCAGAGGCACTAGATGACGCAGGTGACGCGGTGACGCAGAAATCCCCACCTCGGACACACGCAGGCTCCAACCACGGCCCGCCTCTCCTCACCCCAGGGAGATCAACGCATGACCACCGCCATGCCCCCGAGCCCCGAGGCGTTCAAGGTCCCCGAAGTCATGTCCGCGCTGCGCCTCAGCCGCAGCAAGGTCTACGACCTCATTCGCACCAAACAGCTCGAAAGCTTCACGTCCGGGCGCGCCCGTCGCGTCCCGGTCGACGCCGTACGCCGGTACATGCAGACCCGCATTGAGGAGACCGACTGATGCCCAAGCGCCGCGCCAACGGTGAAGGAACGATCACGAGCCGTTCGGACGGCCGGTACCAGGCCGCCGCCTACGTCTACCGCCCCGACGGGACCCGCACCCGAAAGTTCGTCTACGGCCAGACGCGGCGAGAGGTCGCCGACAAGCTCACGGAGTTGCAGGAGAAGACCCGTCGGGGCATCCCGGCGGCAGAGTCCACGATGGCGTTCGGCGACTACCTGACCTACTGGCTCGCCGCCATCGCGTCGGGGCGGCTCAAGCCGTCCACGCTCAACAGCTACGAGGGTCTGACCCGTCTGTACATCCGGCCCGCGCTCGGAAAGAAGCGTCTGAACCGGCTGTCGCCGGCCGACGTGCGCCGGTTCCTGTCGGAGTTCAAGGCCTCTTGCCTGTGCTGCCTCCGGGGCGCGGACCAGGAACGCCCGGAGGAGAAGCGCTCTTGCTGCGCGGTGGGACGTTGCTGCGAGCGCCGTCCGTCGGCCCGCACGGTCCAGTACGTCCACGCCGTTCTCCGGTCCGCGCTCCAGCAGGCGATGCGCGAGGAACTGATCGCACGGAACGTCGCCCGGATCGTGGAAACCCCGACAGTCACCCCGAAGGAGGTGCGTCCACTGGACGCCGCCGAAGTCCGCCTGTTGCTCAAGACCGCCCGACCCCACCGTCTCTACGCCCTGTGGTTGCTGCTCGTGTCGACGGGCCTGCGACGCGGCGAAGCTCTCGCACTCACCTGGGAGGACATCGACCTGAAGAACGGCCAACTCCGCGTCCGCCGGAACGTGCAGCGCATCCGGCGTGAGCTGATCTTCGGCACCCCCAAGACGACACGATCGGTCCGCAAGGTGTCGCTCCCGAAGGCCTGCGCGCGGGCACTCGCACAGCACCAGGCGCAGCAGGAGCGGGAACGCAAGGTCGCGGGCAAGAAGTGGCAGCCCATGACGGGCCAGCCCGCTGGACTGATCTTCACCACGACCACCGGCCGCGTCACCGACCCCCGCAGTCTGAACCGGATGCTCACCATCCTGTGCCGCGACGCCGGCGTACCGCGCGTGCGCGTGCACGACCTCCGACACACGTGCGCCTCGCTGCTGCTCGCCCAAGGCGTTGACGCTCGCACGATCATGGAAACGCTCGGACACAGCACGATCACCATGACGCTCGACACCTACGCTCACGTCATGAACACAACGCTCAGGGCCGCCGCCGATCGGATGGACGACGCTCTTGGGCTGGATGAGCCGACGGAAGATTCACAGGAAGAGCAGGAGCCTGACACCGAGGAGTGAGCAGCACTTTCACCCGCGTTGATGTCAGCGGTTGATGTCAAAGGCCCCCTGGGATGATCCCAGGGGGGCCTTTGACCTGTGTGCACTCGGCAGGATTCGAACCTGCAACCTTCTGATCCGTAGTCAGATGCTCTATCCGTTAAGCTACGAGTGCTTGTTGTTTTGTTTTCCTGCCCCCGCTCCCGGCCCTTCCGGCCCGCTCGCGGCGACAGGAAGAACATTACATGACTGCCGCCGCCATGTGAAATCCGTTAGGCGCACCCCTTGTGAGCTGCGAAAACGCCGTATCGGGCGGGTTCCGGAGGCATCGGCGGGGTGGGGGGCGCGGGAGGCGTGTGCCGTCCGGCCGGTGGGTGGGTTCGTGGTGGCGGGGGCCGTGAACGCGAATCAGGGAGCCCAGACCGAAACGGTTGGACTCCCTGAGTCAGGTGCGGAGGCGGAGGGATTTGAACCCTCGATGGGCTTTAAGGCCCAAACCGCATTAGCAGTGCGGCGCCATAGACCGGACTAGGCGACGCCTCCAGCACAGCCGCTCGCGTGAGCGCGAGTGGTGCGTGCAGATGATGACACAGTCGAGCGTGCTGTCACCAATCGGCTCCCACGGTACTAGGCAGCCGGGCCGCAGGGCAAAGCCCTTCCCTCCGGCGGGGGCGCCGCGCAACGTCCGGGCGGGGCGCGCGTTGGGCAGGGTATGTCGCACTTCGCCGTGCGGGGCGCCTTCGGGGCCGTCGCCGCCGTCCTCGGGTCCGTGCCCGCCCTGCCCGCCTCCGCCGCCGTCGCGGCCGACCACCTCACCGTCACCGTGCTCCACGTCGGGGGCGGGCGGGACGGCACGTACGAGCTGTCCTGTCACCCCGGCGCCGGCAGTCACCCGGACGTGGCGGGGGCCTGCCAGGTGCTGGACCGGAACACCCGCTGGGGCCGGGACACCTTCGCGCCGGTCGCCCCGGGCACCGCCTGCACCATGCTCTACGGCGGCCCGGCCACCGCCCATGTCACCGGGACCTGGGCCGGCCGCCCGGTCGACGCGACGTACGACCGCAGCAACGGCTGCGAGATCGGGCGCTGGGACCGGATGGTGCCCCTGCTGCCCGGTGTCGG
This sequence comes from Streptomyces sp. NPDC013157, assembly GCF_042899865.1. Taxonomy (NCBI): domain Bacteria; kingdom Bacillati; phylum Actinomycetota; class Actinomycetes; order Kitasatosporales; family Streptomycetaceae; genus Streptomyces; species Streptomyces sp. NPDC013157. The sequence goes on from NZ_JBIBAK010000012.1 coordinate 173,912, forward strand.
CGCGCCAAGTGATCTCGGCTGAGGGACGGACCTCGGCCCAAAGGGCATGCACAGGCGTCTCAGGGGCACGGCCCCGCTTCCGTAAAAGCCCCGCGAAGGTATGGCGGAGGTGAGGCGTGTCGGTCACATGTTCGCCGTCACTTCGTCGTGCGACCTCCCTCTCATCCGGCGTCGCGAGCGCAATCGGTGCCTTTAGACTCCCTCGCGTGACACGCCGCGGGCCGGTTGGCAAGATGGCCCGAGCGGTCGGCAAGGTGCGGTAACAGGGAGGAAGCGTCTCGTGAGCAGCAGGCCATCCCGAGGCGCTGCTCGCCTCGCAGCCATACTGGACGCGCTGCCGGATGCGTTGGTGCTGGTCAACGCCAACGGCACCGTCGTCAACGCGAACACCATCGCCCTGGAGGCCTTCGAGGCCCCGGGCACCGCGCTGGTGGGGCGCGGGCTGCTCGACCTGCTCCCGCAGTTCGACTCCCGGCTGATCCCGGGCTCGATGCGGCGGCCCGACCACATGGATCCCCGCGGCCGGACGAAGCCGACGCGGATGATCGCGCGGCGCACCGACGGGACCGAGTTCCCGGTCGAGGTCACCAGCGCCAACCTGGAGAACGGGCAGCAGGCCTACGACGGTTACGGCTACAGCGGCGACGAGCTGCTGATGCTCGTCGTCCGCGACCTGACCGGCACCGTGGACACCGAGGCCGAGCTGGCCCGCTCGCAGCGGCAGACCGAGATGATCCTGCGGGCGGCGAGCGAGGGCGTCGTAGGGACGGACACCGACGGACGGATCGTCCTCGTGAACCCGGCCGCCGCCCAGATACTGGGGTACCGGGCCGGTGAGCTCGGCGGCAAGGAGCTGCACAACCTCGTGCTGCACTCGCGCGCCGACGGCTCCCCCTTCCCGTACGCCGAGTCGCCGCTCGCCGACACCCTGCGCTCCGGGCGCAAGCACCGGGTGCGCGGCCAGGTGCTGTGGGCCAAGGGCGACAAGAAGGTGCCGGTCGACCTGACGACGGCACCGGTGCGCGACGGCGACCAGCTGGTCGGCGCCGTGATGACGTTCACCGACCGGCGGCCGTACGACTCCGTCGTCGACGAGAAGACGGCCCAGGAGAAGGCGCACGCCGACGAGCTGGAGCGGCTCTCCGAGGAGCATGCCTCCGACCTGACCGCACTGCGCCAGAAGCACGTCACCGAGGTCGAGGAGCTGCTCGAACGGCACGCCGAGGAACTGGCGGCCGGCGAGGACCGGTACGCGGCCCTCGGCGAGCGCGAGAAGGACCGGTACGAGGCCCTCTCCGGGCGCCACGAGCAGCTGCTGACGCTGCTCGCGCAGTCGCTGCGCGGCCCCCTCGACGAGCTGCGCCGGGAACTCGCCGCGCTCGCCGCCGACGACGCCGGGCAGCTGTGGCCCGAGGCCAACCAGGTGCTCCACCATCTCTCGGCCGGGTACTCGCGGATCACCCAGCTCATCGACAACGTGCTCGGGTACCAGCGGCTGGACGCGGGGTCGGAGGACATCAACCGCACGAAGGTCATGCTCGACGCCGTCGTCGCCGCCGGCGTGGAAGGGGCGGTGGAGCTGATCGGGCCCGGCCGGGTGCAGTTCGCCGTGCACGCGCCGCCCATCGAGGCCGAGGTCGACCCGCAGCGGCTCGCCGTCGCGCTCGCGCACCTCATCGCGGATGTCGCGGGGGTCGACGCGACCGGCAACGCGCCCGTCTCCGCGGGCGGCTACATGGACAACACGGTCGTGGTCGCGGCGGCGCAGCGTGGCGAGGTCGTCCGTATCGAGGTGCGCGGGCCCTACGCCGGGGGAGACCCGGTGCACGAGCCGATCGTGCGCGGGATCGTCCGGGCCCACGGCGGGGTGCTGCAGACCCACGAGGTGCCGGGCATGAGCGGCAGCGCGTTCGTGCTGGAGGTGCCGATCGGGGGCGGCGCCGGAGCGGTGCCCCCGCCGCCCGGTACCGAGGTGGCCGTCGTCCCGGCCGCCGACGAGACCGGTGCCGGTGGGCGGCGGCGGGCCCGGCGGTCCTCCGTGGACGCCTTCCTGGAGAGCGACGTTCCCGGCGAGGCGGGCGGCGAGGGCGACGCCCCGGCCGCGCCGACCGGACGGCGGCGCCGACGCACCGCCGAGGCGGCGGACCCGGAGAGCGGGCCCGCGGCGATCGAGAGCGCGGAGTCGGCGTCCGGCGGTACCGGACGGCGGCGCGGGCGCCCGGCCGACGGTGGCGCGGGCGCGGGGGTCGCCGAGGGCGCCGTGATGACGGCGGCCGAGCAGGGTGCCGGGGCGGCCGCCTCGGGTACGGGACTGGGCGGCACCGTTCCGCCGCAGGGCGTGCCCGTGCCGGCGCCGGGACGGCGCGCCCGGCGCGAGCCCGACGAGCGGCAGGCGCTGCCGCCCGCGCTGCCCTCGGCGCCGTCCGAGCCGGCAGCCGAGCCGGCGTTCGACGAGAGCCAGCCCGGCGGTCGGCGGCGGCGTGCGCTGGCCGCCGCGGCCGAGCGGGCGGAGCAGCAGCAGGCGGGGCCCCGCCCGGTCTTCGCGCTGCCGCCCGCCGAGGCCGACCGCGCCCCCGAACCGGTCCAGGCGACGGAGGCGGCGGCCGACGAGGGCCGGCACGACGCCGTGGCGCACGACCAGGCCGAGGACCACACCCCGCCGCAACCGCACCCCACCAGCGCGCCGACCGGCCGTCGGCGGCGGGCGGTGAGCCAGCCGCCGGCCGAGAACACCCCGGCCGCCGCGGCCGTCCCGACGGTGCCCGCGCAGGCGGCCGCTCCCGGACAGCCGGTGCAGCCTCAGGGCGTCCCCGTCCAGGCCGGGCAGACCGTCCAGGCCGGGCAGCCTCAGGGCATCCCGGCGCAGGTCGGGCCGACGGCGGCCCAGGTCGCCGCGCCGGCCGGTGTCCCCGTCGCCCCGGCGGCAGGCGGGCAGCAGCCCGTGCCGGCGGGCCAGGGCCAGCCCGGTCTTCCGGTCCCGCAGGCGCTGCCGGGCGCGGCCGTACCGGCGCAGAACCAGCCGCAGCCGCAGAGTGCGGCTCCGGTGGCCCCGGGGCAGCCCGTCCCGGCCGCCGACGCCGCGCCGGTTCCCGCCCAGCCGCTGCCGCTTCCGGCGGAGGCCGCGCCGGTGGCACCCGTACCGCAGCAGTGGCCGGGCGCCGACGACGCTCCCCCCGCCGCCCAACCGGCGCGTGCCGCCCAGCCGTTGCCCGCCGAGGCGGCCGCGGCGACTCCGGCACCGGTCGACCCGGACTCCACGCAGGGCCGGGCGTTCAGTGTGCGGACGCTGGGGCAGGGGGTGCCGTTCTCACGGCAGGCCGCGCAGGTGCAGCAGCCGACGCCGACCCCGCCCCCGCACCAGGCGGGTGGCAACGGGCGGCGCCGCAAGCTGGGCACGCGCCCCGATCCGGGTGCCGCTGCCGAGCAGCCGGGGGCCGAGCAGCCCGCGCAGTCCGCCCGCCCGCATCCGCCGGCCGAGCAGCCGGTCGCCGCCCAGCCGTTGCCGCAGCCGTCGCTGGCCGGGCAGTCCCGGCTGGTGGGGGCCACCGAGGGCGGTGGACGGTCGTACGCGATAGGCGCACCGGACGTGAACGCCGCCGAGGGTCCGGAGCCGCTGGACGGTCCGGGCGGGGCGGTCGAGGTCGCGGACCCGCCGCGCCCGCAGCCGATGGACGACGAGCTGCCCCCGGAGCCGCTGGACAACCCGCGCCGGCTGCTGGTGTGGCCCGCGCCGGACGTGACCACCCAGCAGGCGCTGAGCGACCGCGGCTACCGGCCGGTGATCGTGAACTCCCGGGACGAGGTCGACGCGCAGATCGCCGCGTTCCCGGCGGCGCTGTTCGTGGACCCGCTGACCGGGCCGATCACCCGGACCGCGCTGCAGTCGCTGCGGCAGGCGGCGGTGGCGGCCGAGGTGCCGGTGATGGTCACGGCCGGGCTGGGACAGGCGACGCGGGAGGCGGCGTACGGCGCCGATCCCGCCGTACTGCTCAAGGCGCTCGCGCCCCGGGACAGCGAGCAGCATCCGCCGCGGGTGCTGCTGATCGAGGAGCACGCGGAGATCGCGCTCGCCCTGACCTCGACGCTGGAGCGGCGCGGGATGCAGGTGGCGCGGGCGGCGAGCGACGCGGACGCGGTGACGCTGGCCGGGCAGCTGCGGCCGAACCTGGTGGTGATGGACCTGATGCAGGTGCACCGCCGGCAGGCCGGGATCATCGACTGGCTGCGGGCGAACGGGCAGCTGAACCGGACGCCGCTGGTCGTCTACACGGCGGCCGTCGACCAGGCGGACCTGCCGAGGCTGGCGTCCGGGGAGACGGTGCTGTTCTTGGCCGAGCGGTCGACGAGCAACGAGGTGCAGAGCCGGATCGTGGATCTGCTGGCGCGGATCGGTACGAACTGAGAGCGCCGTTCGGGGAACTGCCGACCTTCGGCCGCGGGTTGTCGTGGCTGGTCGCGCAGTTCCCCGCGCCCCTTACGGGGCGCTCACAGGCTGGTGACGTCCAGCTGACCGTCGGCGTACTGCCTCCGCAACACCTTCTTGTCGAACTTGCCGACGCTTGTCTTCGGCACCTCCTCGATCACCGTCCAGCGCTCGGGGAGCTGCCACCTGGCGATCTTGCCCTCCTCGGCGAGGAAGACGCGCAGGGTCTCGAAGGTGGCCGTGGAGCCTTCCCGCAGGACGACCGTGGCCAGCGGGCGCTCGCCCCACTTCTCGTCCGGTACGGCCACCACCGCGGCCTCGGCGACGTCCGGGTGGGACATCAGCGCGTTCTCCAGCTGCACCGAGGAGATCCACTCGCCGCCGGACTTGATGACGTCCTTCGCCCGGTCGGTGAGGGTGAGGAAGCCGTCGGGGGAGATGGTGCCGACGTCGCCGGTCTTCAGCCAGCCGTCCTCGCTGAACTTGTCCTCGGGACGCAGGGGTTCGGCGTCGGGGCCGTTGTAGTAGGCGCCCGCGATCCACGGGCCGCGCACCTCCAGCTCGCCCGCCGACTGGCCGTCCCAGGGGAGGCGTTCGCCGCCGGGGCCGCTGAGCCGGGCCTCGACACTCGACGGGAACCGGCCCTGGGTGATGCGGTACGCGAACTCCTCCTCGGTGCCCACCGCGTGGGCCGGCGGGCGGGCGAGCGTGCCGACCGGGGAGGTCTCGGTCATGCCCCAGCCGTGGCAGACCCGCATGCCCAGCTCGTCGAAGGCCTTCATGAGGGAGGGCGGGCAGGCGGCGCCGCCGATGGTGACCTGGGTGAGGGAGGAGACGTCCCGGGGGCGGGCGGTGAGCTCGCCGAGCAGGCCCTGCCAGATGGTGGGGACCGCGGCCGCGTACGTCGGGCGCTCACGCTCGATCATCTCGGCGAGCGGGCCGGGCTGCAGGAAACGGTCCGGCATCAGCAGGTTGACGCCGGTCATGAAGGAGGCGTGCGGCACGCCCCAGGCGTTGACGTGGAACTGCGGGACGACGATCAGGGCGGTGTCCTGGTCGGTCAGGCTCATCGACTGGGCCATGTTGACCTGCATGGAGTGCAGGTAGATCGAACGGTGGCTGTACACCACGCCCTTGGGGTCGCCGGTGGTGCCGGAGGTGTAGCACATGGCGGCGGCCTGGCGTTCGTCGAGCTCCGGCCAGTCGTAGCCGGTCGGCTTGCCCGCGATGAGCTCCTCGTACTCGTGCACGGCCGCGGCCGCGCCGTCGAGGAGGGAACGGTCGCCCGGGCCGGAGACCACGACGTGCTCGACGGTCGGCAGCCTGGACAGCAGGGGCGCGATCATCGGGATCAGCGAGCCGTTGACGAGGACGACCTTGTCCGCCGCGTGGTTGACGATCCAGACCAGCTGCTCGGCGGGCAGGCGGAGGTTGAGGGTGTGCAGGACCGCGCCCATGGAGGGAATCGCGAAGTACGCCTCGGTGTGCTCCGCGTTGTTCCACATGAGGGTGGCCACCCGGTCGTCGCCCCGGACCCCGAGGTCGTCCCGCAGGGCGTGCGCCAACTGGGCGGCGCGGCCGCCGGTCTCGGCGAAGCTGCGGCGGTTCGGCTCGCCCTCGCCGGTCCAGGTGCTCACCTGTGACGCGCCGTGAACCCTCGACCCGTGGGTCAGGATCCTCGAGATCAGCAGCGGTACGTCCTGCATGGTGCTCAGCACGGCGTCCTCCCGGGGGCAACATTGCCTACTCGGTGGTAAAGGGGCTGCGCTGATTCTGCTCACATACCGGACGGTATGTCACTAGGGGAAAGCCAACAAAGCCCGTCCGGACGCCCCGGACACAACCGACGCTGCGGACCCCGTGGCTGCCCCGGCCGCTATCGGGCGAGGTCCAGTTCGGGGTCCTCGCGCAGCTTCCCCAGCGCACGCGACACGGCCGACTTCACCGTGCCCACCGACACCCCGAGCACCTCGGCCGTCTGCACCTCGCTCAGGTCCTCGTAGTAGCGCAACACCACCATCGCCCGCTGCCGCGCGGGGAGTTTCATGATCGCCCGCCACATCGCGTCGTGCAGCGCCTGCCGTTCGGCCGGGTCGTCCTCGCCGGGCACCGGCTCGGGCTCGGGCATCTCGTCGCACACGAACTCGTCGACCCGGCGCTTGCGCCACTGCGAGGTCCGGGTGTTGAGCAGCGCCCGGCGCACATAGCCGTCGAGGGCCCGGTGGTCCTCGATCCGCTCCCAGGCCACGTAGGTCTTGGCGAGCGCGGTCTGGAGAAGGTCCTCGGCATCGCTCGGGTTCGCGGTCAGCGACCGGGCGGTGCGCAGCAGGACGGGCTGGCGGGCCCTCACGTACGACGCGAACGAGGGATAAGAGGGGCGGGTGTGTGCGCGGGTCTGCCTCGCCGAGACAGCGGCGTCCGAAGCGCTGGTGCAGACGGGTGTGGTCATGGCTCCACGCTATGAGCGAGCGGTGTCACGGCGGATCGGCCGCAGGTCCCGAAGCCGAATCCCCCTCAGGTTGTAGGGGTGGGGCTGCCTACACCTCCTGAAGGTGGAGTACGGGCGCGGAACTCCTGCGGGTTTACTCCTGAGGGAGGAGTACGGCGAGGGCTGTGGCCTCACCCGTCCGAGGTCAGGACCAGCCCGGACGTCGGTACGCCCGTGCCGGCCGTCACCAGGACCCGGCCCGCCCCCGGTATCTGGTTCACGGCGGTGCCGCGCAGCTGGCGCACGCCCTCCGCCACCCCGTTCATCCCGTGCAGGTACGCCTCCCCGAGCTGTCCCCCGTGGGTGTTCAGCGGCAGCCGCGCCTCGGCCACGAAGTCCGCCGCCTCTCCCCGCCCGCAGAACCCGAACTCCTCCAGCTGCATCAGCACGAACGGGGTGAAGTGGTCGTACAGGATCCCCACGTCGATGTCGGCCGGGGCGAGTCCGCTGGTGCGCCAGAGCTGGCGGGCCACCACGCCCATCTCCGGCAGCCCGGTCAGGTCGTCCCGGTAGAAGCTGGTCATCTGCTCCTGGGCCCGGCCGGCACCCTGCGCGGCCGCCGCGATCACCGCCGGCGGATGCGCCAGGTCGCGCGCCCGCTCCACCGACGTGACGACGAGGGCCTGGCCGCCGTCCGTCTCCTGGCAGCAGTCCAGCAGGCGGAGCGGCTCGACTATCCAGCGGGAGGCCGCGTGGTCCGCGAGGGTGATGGGGCGGCCGTGGAAGTAGGCGGCCGGGTTGGTCGCCGCGTACCTGCGGTCGGTCACCGCCACGTGCCCGAACGCGTCCGGGGTCAGCCCGTACGTGTGCAGGTAGCGCTGCGCCGCCATCGCCACCCAGGACGCCGGGGTGAGCAGCCCGAACGGCAGCACCCAGCCGAGCGCCGCTCCCTCCGCCGACGGCTCCCGGTGCTGCACGCCCGAGCCGAAGCGGCGGCCCGACCGCTCGTTGAAGGCGCGGTAGCAGACCACCACCTCGGCGACCCCGGCCGCGACGGCCAGCGCCGCCTGCTGGACGGTCGCGCAGGCCGCGCCGCCCCCGTAGTGGACGCGGGAGAAGAAGGACAGCTCGCCGATCCCGCAGGCCTGCGCCACGGTGATCTCCGGGCTGGTGTCCATCGTGAACGTCACCATGCCGTCCACGTCCGCCGGGGCCAGCCCCGCGTCGTCCAGCGCGGCCCGCACCGCCTCCGCCGCCAGCCGCAGCTCGCTGCGCCCCGAGTCCTTGGAGAACTCGGTGGCCCCGATGCCGACGACCGCCGCCCGCCCGCCGAGCGAGTCCCGGCCCCGCACGCTCACGAGTCCGCCTCGTCGGTGACGGTGACGGTCACCATGGCTTCGGCGAAGGTCAGGGTCACCGTGCCGGTCACGTGGTTGCCGAGGCCGTTGGCGCCGACCACCCGGACCGTCGCCGTCCCCTGCTCGCCGTCCAGCTCCTCGATCCTGCCGGTCAGCACCATCGTGTCCCCCGGGTAGTTGGGCGCGCCGAGCCGGATGGCGACCTGGCGGAGCTCCGCCGTCGGGCCGAAGTAGTCGGTGATGTACCGGCCGACCAGGCCGTTCGTCGTCAGGATGTTCATGAAGATGTCCGGGGAGCCCTTCTGCCGGGCCAGTTCGGCGTCGTGGTGCACGTCCTGGTAGTCCCGGGACGCGATCGCCCCCGCCACGATCAGCGTCCGCGTGATCGGGATCTCCAGCGGCGGCAGCTCGGTGCCCACCCCCGGACGGGTCGTCTCAACTCCCATGCGCGATCAACTCCCCCAGTTCCTGGAGCACTTCGCTCCCGCTGCCCAGATACACGTCCAGTTGCCGGCCCCACAGGAAGTGCCGGTGCACGGGGTGGCCGACGTCGGCGCCCGCACCGCCGTGCAGGTGCTGGCCCGTGTGCACGACCCGCTGCCCGGCCTCGGACGCCCACCAGGCCGCGGTCAGCGCGTGCGTGGCGTACGGCAGTCCGGCGTCCCGCCGCCAGGCCGCCTCGTACGCCGTCACCCGTATCGCCTCGGTGTCCATGTGGGCGTCGGCGGCACGGAGCTGGACGCCCTGCCGGGTGGCGAGCGGGCGCCCGAACTGCTCGCGGGTGTTGGTGTGGGCCACGGCCCGGGCGAGGGAGCCCGCGCAGACGCCCGCCTGGAGACCGGCGAAGGCGGTACGGGCGGTGGCCAGGACGTCGGTGTAGGCGTCGGTGTAGGCGTCGGTGCCGGTGCCGGGACCGGGACCGGGACCTGCACCGGGACCGAGGGGCTCCGCGGGGGCCTCGTCGAGCGTGAGCCGCCCCGCCGACCAGGGCGCCGTCAGCTCGACCTCCTCGGTGCCGGTGCCCTCGCCGAGCGGCGCCAGCCACAGCCGCCGGCCGGCGTCCGCGACCAGGACATGCGTGGCGTCCCGCAGCCACGGGACGACGGGGACGGTGCCGCTCAGCCCGCCCCGCGCGGAGGGCCGTACCCCCTGCTGGGCGGGGAACGCCCCGGCCACCACCACCGACCCGTCCCCGATCCCGGGCAGCAGCCGCGCCCGCTGTTCGTCCGTGCCGTGCGCGGCGATCGCCAGCTGCCCGTACACACAGGTCGCCGCGTACGGCACCTGGGCCGTGGTACGCCCCTGTTCCTCCAGCAGGAGCACCAGTCCCAGCAGGCCCAGCTCCTCGGCCGCGGCCACCAGTCCGGCCGCGCACAGGGCCTTCCACAGCTCCGGGTCGCTGCCGGTGCCGGCCGACCGCAGCCGCTCGTGGGTGGCGAGGTCGGCGAAGATCCTGGCGGCCAGGCCACGGGCCTCGGCCTGTGCCTCGGTGGGCGTGAAGTCCATGTCAGGCCTCCCCGCCGAGGCCCCGGAAGACGGGCAGGGTCAGTGCCCCGCCCTCATCGTCGTACCGGCGGAACTCCACCCGCACCGGCAGCCCGATCCGCACCTTGTCGTACGGCACCCCCACCACGTTGCCCACCATCCGCACGCCCTCGGCGAGTTCGATCAGGCCGACCGCGTAGGGAGGGTCGAAGGCCGGGAAGGGCGGGTGGTGCATCACGACGTACGAGAAGACCGTGCCCTCGCCGGACGGCTCGACCGTGTCCCAGTCGAGGGAGCCGCAGGCGTTGCAGCCCGGCAGCCAGGGATGGCGCAGGGTGCCGCAGTCCGCGCACCGCTGGACGAGGAGACGCTCCTCGGCCACGCCCTCCCAGAAGCCGGCGTTGTCCCGGTTGACCACCGGGCGGGGGCGCGGCGGAGCCTTGGCCGGCTTCCCCGCGGGCGCGTACTTGAGGACGCGGAGGCGGTGGACGCCCACCAGCTCCTCGCCGACCCGGATGTCCGTGCGCGTGGTGACGAAGTAGCCTGTGCCCAGCTTCGTCGTCTTCCGCCCGGACACCGTCTCGATCACCGTGTCGAAGACCAGCTCGTCGCCCGGCCGCAGCGGGCGCAGGTACTCCTGCTCGCAGTCGGTGGCGACGATCGAGACACAGCCCGCCGCGTCGAGCAGGGCGGACATCTCGTCGTAGGCGCCGGTGCGTGCCGTGTTCCCGGAGAGGCCGCCCATCGTCCAGGCCTGGAGCATGGTGGGCGGGGCGACCGCATCGGCCCCCCGGTACGCCGGGTTCGCGTCGCCCATCGCCTCGCACCAGTGCCGGATCATGGGCAGGTTGACCGGGTCCTTGCCGGTGCCCTCCCGGGACGCCGGCTGCCCCTCGTACGCCTTGAGCCACGCCCCCAGCTCGTCAGTCCCCCCGGCCACGGCCACCCCTCCGCATCCCGAGCCGCATCGTCGCGACGATCTCCCGCTGCACCTCGCTCACCCCGCCCCCGAACGTGTTGATCTGCGCCGCCCTGTTGAGCCGCTCCAGCCCGCCGTCCCCGAACACCCCCGGCGAGCCGGACCGGACCGATGCCGCCTCGCCGACGATCTCCTGACACATGCGATACGTCGCGACTGCCGATTCCGTTCCCGTGAACTTCACCCCGCTGGCCTCCGCGGGGGCCACCCGGCCCGCCCCCGTGTCCCCCACCAGACGCCAGCTGAGCAGGCGGTTCGCCGCCAGCCGGGCATGCGCCTCGGCCAGCCGGAAACGCACCCAGGGCTCGTCAACGCGGCGCCGCCCGGTCACCGGATCGGGGGTGCGGGCGGCGGTGAGCGCGGCCTCGTAGAAGTCCTCGGCCTGCATGCCGGTCGCGGCGAGGGCGACCCGCTCGTGGTTGAGCTGGTTGGTGATCAGCGACCATCCGTCGTGCTCGGCGCCGACCAGGTTGCCCGCGGGGACGCGGACACCGTCGTAGTAGGTCGCCGTCGTGATCTGGCCGCCCACCGTCTCGATCGGCGTCCAGGAGAACCCGGGCGCGTCCGTGGGGACCAGGAGGATCGAGATGCCGCGGTGTCTGGGCGCCTCGGGGTCGGTGCGGCACGCCAGCCAGATCCAGTCGGCGTGCTGGGCGCCCGAGGTGAAGATCTTCTGTCCGTCGATCCGCCAGCCGTCGCCGTCCCGTACCGCCCGGGTGCTCAGCGCGGCCAGGTCGGTGCCGGCGGAGGGTTCGCTGTAGCCGATGGCGAAGACGAGTTCGCCGCGGAGGATGCCGGGCAGGAAGCGGGCCTTCTGCTCCGCGCTGCCGTACTTCATCAGCGTCGGCCCGACCGTGTTCAGGGTGACCATCGAGACGGGGGCGCCGGCCCGGTACGCCTCGTCGAAGAACACGAACTGCTCGTCGGCGCCCCGTCCTTGACCGCCGTACTCGACGGGCCAGCCGAGGCCGAGCAGGCCGTCCGCGCCGATGCGGCGCAGCAGGGCACGGCGTTCGGCGGGGTCCTCGGGGGCCGGGGACGGGATCAAGGACCGGAAGTAGGCACGGAGTTCGGCACGGAGCCGCTGCTGGCGTTCGGTGGGGGCCAGATGCATGGTTTCTGACTGTCCGTCAGATATGGCTCGCTGTCAAGGTCGAGAGAGAGCGTCGAAGGGGCGGAGAGGGGGTGGCAGGAGGAGCCGGAAACGCCTGCGCGGCGGCGCCGAAGCACCGCCGCGCGGACGCACTGCCCATCCCCCACAGACCACACCCCACCAGGGCTCAGGCGGGGCTTACCACAGCTGGGTGAAGTGGACGGCGACGTTGTCGTTGCCCTGCTGGATCGCGGTCCACGCGGAGCCCTTGACCTGAGCGGTGTTGCTCTGGTTCGAGGCGTGGTTGCCCACCGCGTTCTGCTGGGTGGTGGAGGAGTTGCCGTTGTTGTTGTGACCGACCCCGCTGCCGATGATGCCCGCCGAGCCGGCGTTGGCGCTCGATCCGTTGTCCGCGAACGCACCGTTGTCCGCGGCCGCGACACCGGCGAAGAGGGCGGCGGCGAGCGGGAGGGCGGAGACGGCGGCGAGAACGCGGGCGGTACGGATGCTTGCCATGTTGTTTCCTCTCAGAGCCCGGCTGTGCCGGAAGTACGTCAAGTAAGGCTTTTTCCGGGGCAGTTGGCCGACCGCCTCGGCGGGTGTCATCGACGTCGCGAGACCAGAGTTGCCCACCGAATCCCCGGCGAACCATCCCGGAAGCCGTTATTCGCCCTCAAGCGTGATGACAAGTCGATAAACCCCTTTCACCATCTTTAGTCGACTTCCGCACCAGTCATGACCAGTCAGGACATCAGCATCCATCAGTCACCCCAAGGGAAAAACCGTTCCGGCCCCGATCCGCGCCCAGGCCCCCGCCCTCGGCGTGTCACACCGGCACCCCCTTCCCTTTTTCGAACGTACGTACGAACATGGAGGCATGGCCACCACCGACCGGCAGGCCACGACGCTGGCCCTCGCACACGCCCTGTCAGCCGCCGAGCGCGGCCTGGCCGTCATCCCCCTGTCCCGCACGAAACTCCCGGCCCTGCGCTCCCCGCACCGCCACGACCCCGAACCCGCGCTGCCGCCCTGCCACGGCGAGTGCGGCCGCCCCGGCCACGGGGTGTACGACGCCACCACCGACCCGTCCCGCATCCGCGAACTGTTCGCCGCGGCGCCCTGGGCGACCGGCTACGGCATCGCCTGCGGCCTGCCCCCGCACCGCCTCATCGGCGTCGACCTCGACGTGAAGGGCGGTACGGACTCCACGGCCGCCCTGCGCGAGCTGGCCCTGCGGCACCTGTTCACCATCCCGCCGACGGTCGTCGTCCTCACCCCGAGCGGCGGCCGCCACCTCTGGCTGACCGGACCGCCGGACGCCGTGATCCCCAACTCGGCCGGCCGGCTGGCCCCCGGCATCGACATCCGCGGTGCAGGCGGCTACCTGGTCGGCCCGGGCTCCCGCACCGACCACGGCGTCTACGCCACCGCCCCCGGCACCGAACACCTGGTCCCCGCGCCCTGCCCCCCGTCCCTCCTCCGCCTCCTGCTCCCGCCCCCGCGCGCACCCCACCCCGCGACCCACCCCTCGGTCGGCAACCGTGGCCAGGGCCTGGTCCAGTTCGTGCTCTCCGCCCACGAGGGCCAGCGCAACACCCGCCTCTTCTGGGCGGCCTGCCGCGCCTACGAGAACGGCATCGGCCGGGCCCTGCGGGCTCCGCTGATCGACGCGGCGGTCCACACGGGCCTGACGGAACAGGAGGCCCGCGCGACCATCGCATCAGCGGCCCGCATGACCGGCCACCGGCCTTGAGAGGCCCCGAAAACCGAACGCCGTTACCTGTGCGGCCTCCTCACCGCACGGCTGCCGAGAAGTCGTACCCGACCCATTCGCTGAGCCGGACATATCCGAGGCGCTGGTAGAGGGCGTTGCTGGTGGGGTTGGACAGGTCCGCGAACAGGACGACGTCCTGCGCGCCCGCGGTCAGCGCGGCCCGGCTCACCTCCGCCGTCACGGCTGCCGCGTAGCCGCGTCCGCGCAGGTGGGAGGGGGTGTAGACGACGTCCACCTGGATCTGGCCGCCGATCAGCGGGTTCATGCCCGCGACGGAGACGGGAGCGCCGTCCGGGGTCTCCCAGAGCGTGTAGGTCTTGTCGGCGAAGCGCGTGCCGGACCAGGTGCCGGCGTCGATGACGACGTCCTCCCCGACGGCCTTGGCGAACTCGGCGCACCAGAACACGGTCTGCTCCAGGTCCTGCTCGCCCAGGACGCGGCCCCGGCCTGCCGGCAGCGGGTCCGGCGGGGTGAGCGTGCCGAGGCGGTACAGGGACAGCCGCGTGTCACGGAGCCTCGGCGTCGCGCCGGTGCGCCGCTGCCAGGCCTCGGCGAAAGCGGTGGCCGTGGCGTGGTCCGCGCTGACGGAGGGCAGGGCGTCCCCGAGGCCGGCCAGGTGAGCGGCGAGGGAGTCGGCCTGCTCGGGCGTGAGCGGGGAGAGGCCGAACCCGCGAGGCGGGAGGCGGTAGCAGGTGGCCTGGACCTCGCCACCCCGCTCCAGCATCCCGAAGACGGGAACGTCGGCGCCGAACGCCGCGGCCCCCCGCGCCCGCACTCGCTCGGCCCACGTCGACTGCATGACGTGAGGGCCGGGACGCGAACGCAGGAACTCCCCGGCGCGGGCGAGGAATTCGTCGACGTCGTGGGTCAGGTACCAGTCGGATGAACGCATGCCCGCTGCTTTACCACTCCGGCCGTGCGGGCAACCGGAGGCCGCCGAGCGGAGTGACACGCGAACGCCCGTTTCAGCCAACCGAGATGGTGCGCTCCTCGGCGGGGACGCCGGCGAGTTCACACGCGGCGGCGGCCTCCTCGCCCTGGGTTCGGTGCTGCCGCAGATACGCCGCCGTCGCGCGCGTCCCCGCGCCGGAACATGTCGGATTCTGGTCCACGACCGGACAGAGCCGAGCAGACGCGGCCCATGGCGTCCAGGTCGTTCGTACAGTGGCGCGCTCCACTGGACGCCATGAACCACGCCTGCTCCACGGTGTGTGGGCCGACGGCAGACGGGATGGGAGCTGAGGAGGGTGGTGGGTTGAGGTGGGTTGCCGACGTGCGCTAATTACGGGTGGACAAGGAGGCGAGCAGCCCTGCCCCGACTCCCAGGACAACTAACTGCACGACGCCTGGTATACGCCATCGCAGGGCAAGAAGACCACCACCTGTGACGACTGCTCCGCCGATCAGGAGCCACATCCCCCGTAACGCTTCCTTGGGCGCACTGGGCGGATTGTTGCTGTCGTAGCTGTCGGCCCAGCCCGTCATCCCGTAGCGGATGAGCACCAACCAAGCGATGACCATCAGGTCGACGACGAGTAGCGCCACGCTGACACCGATCTGCGGGCCAATCGACGGCTCACTTCCGTGCCTCATGCCGACCACCGTTCCGTTTTCGGGTGACACCCTGTTAATCGCATGTCACTCAGCATGCTGTCGTGGTAGGCACTGCACATGAGCACGGATACTCAGATGCGCCCGCTCTCGTCAGGAGGGGCAGGGATGCAATCGAGTTCTCACCGGCCGGGTTGATGTGGAGCGGTATCCATCAACGTCTGAAAATTAGGCAGGCATTTCAATACTGCTTCAGATAATTGAGATTAAGTCCGGTTGAGCATTTATCGCCTTCGATCCTCCTTGCGCGACGAACAACCTCAGGGTTCTTGCCTAGGTTCTTGAAGTCCTCGCGGGCCATATCTACACGACGTTTCACTTCGCTGCATTGCGCTGTAGTGGGTGTCCCCAGATCATCAACAAGCATCATTGCATTCAAGGCCCAGTACATCTGTGTAAAGTGACGTGCCTCTATTCTGATGTATCGGTTTCTCTTTCCTTCCGTGTCGGTGATATCGAGCGCTGCTTGGTATTCTTTGGTCATGGTGGGGAAGTCCAGATTCTGTGCAGCCACATCGGCGAGTACTCGATGCGCCTGTAGGGCCTCCAAAGGGTCTGCCATGCGTAGGCCGCCTGCTCCGTCAGATTGCCTTTGTTCGGCCAGTTGCAGCGCTTTCTTGGCCATGTGCTCTGCGAGCTCAAGATCTGTGGTTGAAAGTGACAGGAATAGCCCGATCATTCGATAGGTTGAAGCGCTAAGATTGAGCCTCTTCTGGCCATACTGAGTTATCAAGCTGTCTGCTTGCCTGCCTAGCGTAACAATCTCATTGAGGCGGGCGGATCCGCCCGTGCGGTCGAGTTCGCTCATTTGTACTACGTATTGAGTTATCTCGTTCCGAGCTGAATCCTGCCGCTGGGCATTAGCCAGGTCTCTGGACGCATCTACACCGTAGACCGCTGAAACCGTCGCAGTGATGGCGGAGATAGCTGCGATGAAAACACTTGCGACTGCGGCCCGCGCGGACAGCCGTTCAGTACCAGGGGTGGGCATGCGAGTCCGGCGAAACCGTCGAGCAAAACGAGGCATGTCCCTCCCCTGGCGTCCGACTCCTGCGCTGCTGTGGTTTTCGCTTCCAACGGTGGGACGCAGGAGCGGACGGGGCCAGCCATAGACGGCCATGAGAGGGTCGGCGGCAGTAGGCCTTGGACTGCGCGAATGTCTCTGACCCCTGTGGTCGGCCGGGCCGTGTGTGGGCCGTCCGAGGGAGGCCAACAACGACCGTCAACGACCACCCCAGGGGCCGACGACCGCAGGTCACCCGATTCGATCTGCGACACTGGTACAGCCATGCCTAATCCCGGAGAACTGAGCTGATGTACGTTAGCTCAGCAGGCGAAGTGGCAGGTGACTGGCCGGATGCCCCACCCTCTCTCTCCTAAAGCGGTGCTCTCCGCGTCAAAGCGAGGCTGTGAAGCCGGCGGACTGGTCGAGGTGGAACGCGGAGCCCGGAGCCGTCGGAGTCCAACCCTCACGCAGGGCAACCCACACAGCCGCGGCAACGCGGGACGGCAATACCGGCTCAGCCTCGCGACCGATCCAGTTGCTCGGATGCGGCTGATCGGTGGTGACCACGAGCGTCGCTCCACGGGTGTCCGCATGCTCGACCGCGAACGTGCACGGCGACCAGGCCAGCCCCTGGGAGTACGTCGGCCTGCCTCGCAGCCGCCAGCGGTAGGGCGTGCCGTCAACAGCGATCCGTCGTGATCCCTTGCGGACCAGTGCCATGTCTCCCCCTTCAGCAGCAACGATGCTAACGAGCCCGGCCCCGCCCTCCGTCTCAGTTTCCGTCTCATTCAGCGCCGTTCACGGCCGTTCAGACGAGACCGTAGCCCGTAGCCGCTCCCGCAACCGACCGGCCATGAACGCAGGTGAACGGACCCGTACGCGGCCACGTGAGGCACCACCACAGTTGGAAAGCGTGCACCCAGAAGAGCACTCCCGACGTACTGACCGGCGTGCGCCTGCATCATCTGACGCCGCCGATCGTCCGCCCTGCCCCGTGCCGGCTACGTGCCACACGCTGGATGCCCGAAGGCGCAGCGAACCGACGGAGGGCAACAGACCGAGGGTGAGTGGAAGCAGGGGAAGTGCGGGTGGCCGACGGCGACCGGCGGTCAGGGATAGTCACTGCAGGGCCGCTACAGCCTGGTGGCCGGCTTCCAGGACGACCTGTCCCAGTGCCGTGCCTGCGGCGGGAGCAAGGCTCGCCAATAGGGAGTCCACGAGTCGGCGGAGTCGACTGCGGTCCGGTGCTCCGCTGGTCGCCTCAGCGTGGAGTGCCTCAGCCTGATCAGCCGCCGCAGCTTCAGCCTCAACGCCAAGGGCAAGCGCAGGCAGGCTCTGACGTGCCAGTCCAGCAAAGTGGGTCAACTGAGCAACATCGAGGCCGGCCGTATTGTTTTGAGTAAAGCCTGTCTGTGTTCCGATGATCACCCCCTGTGCGTCGGTCATGTGCACATGAAAGGTAGGACCGGCCGACCTGTCGTCAGCTGCGAGAAACTCAGACACCGTGAGACCCTTTTCAGCGCAGTCAATACCACGCGATGTTAGTTCCGGATTTCGTAGCGGAGGACCGAATTCATCCAATGCCACGATGAGGCCCTTGTCCATCAGGTACCGCGCCGCACGCTCAACTTCGCCCGGCCTTAGAGGAGTACCGGCGTAGAAAGCCGACCTCGTCTGACAGAAAAGTTCCGTCGTGACAGGGGTCTGGCCCTTTAGATAGTAGCGATAGAGCCAGCGCACCAGCGCTGTGCGAGTGAAGTTGCTTCGTGCTGGTGCATCAGTTCTGCGCTTCATGGCTTCGGACACCGTGTCCAAGCCAGTCAGGGTCATGGAGCACTCCAGCTCCGCCATGCTGTCGTCACGGTCGATGCAGTGCTCTGCTTCAAGCCGCTCCAGGGCCAGGCGGAGCACGTCCTCGCCTTTACCCATCTCACCGCACCAGGGCGCCGCGTCAACGATCATGGTTGTCTGGCCTTCTACCTGCTCGTAGATCCAACAGAGTAGGGCCAAGTCGAACGTTCGCAACGCCATGACGATGGAGCATACGACCTAAAGCAGGAGCATGCGGAGAACTCGCTTGCTGGAATGGCTACTTAGTGCGCTCCCCCACCTAGTCCGGCGAGGACGGTCGTTCGCCCAGGTCAGCACCCGAATTAGCCCAAGTGAACCCAACTTCCCAAGCTGAGGGCTCCGGCAGCGCTGCCACGGGCCAGTAGTCAAGACTTGCTCTGGTCGACGGCACCAGGAGTGTGGCGGAGCCCGGCTGGGGCGTAGCGAGACATACGCGCGCGTGGTCGGTCGATGCTCTCGCTGTCGTGGCTGGCTGTCGTCTGCTGAGGTTCAGACGTGGGTCCGCCGCACGCCGGTGCACGCGATCAGCCTGCTGCCGTCTTCGGTGAGAAACAGCATGAACACCCAGGAGTCATCGGCAGCCCTGATCTGCCCCAGGCGAACCGGTTGCCGATGCCGGCCGAGGAGCTCAACCGTGCGTTCGAGGCTCGTGGTCTCGATGCCCTTCCGGCGAGTGTGCCGGAGCCGACGTCCATAGATGTGGGCGAGCGACTCAGGAGACGTACTCCCGTCCCAGACGACGTGAGAACCGCCGCTGCGGAGCGCAGCCCGGGCGGCCACGGACACGTCGTCCTTGCCAACCAGCAGCCGTTCGAGCGACTCACGCTCCATGCCATCACCCCCGCCAGAACCCTGCTGTACAGCAGCCGAGTACAGCAACCCCAGCAACCACCCCCAACCCGTAGCGTCCCCTTGGGGTCGAAGCGCGACTTGTATGACCCTCTCCGACCGATCTCTGTAGAGCTACGGATCAGAAGATGTGCTGAGTGAGACGACCCGCCTGGTCTCCAGCGGGTCGTCTCACCTAACTCTCGGTTCCATGTGCCTGGTCAGCAACAGGAATTCTGCGCTGCGGTGTTACAGGCCGGAGTCTGCATTCGTGTCCGAACCCTCCGCGTGACATCGTCCGCGGCTGGTAGCCACACGGAGCACGTCCCGCAATGCGCCGGCCAACTGCGCGGCGAGAGGGCGCAACTCCTCCCCGTTCGCGGTCTCGTCATCGAGTGCCGAAGTCGCCTGCTCCAGAAGTTCGGACGCCATGCCGAGCTGAATCGACTCGATATGGTCCGCGAGGCGGGACATGAAGCCTTCCGGGTCATCGGTGTTCAGGTAGCACGGCTTGCCCCCCGGCCCCGCCCACGGGAGAAGCCTCAGCCCGCTGTGTGCCGTCATCCCTGCGCCTGCCTCTCGATAATCGGTGTTGGCTGCCAGCCGACCGCCGGAGTCTCTGACGCTCACCGCTTCAACGCCCCGAGAGCCGCGGGGGCCGACGCCGAGTGGCACGAGCAGTCACACGCTTCGTTGATCAGCGGGACGTCGACGGGTGCCGAAGCCGGAGAGGACTCCGCGCACTCGTGGTGCGTGCCGACGCGGCAGGCAGTCGAGCGGTATGGGGTGGCCGACGTATCCAGGTCGCCCGGCTGCTGTTGTGGGGACATCAGACGACCCCCAGAAGCAAGGACCTCGCGTCGGCCGGCGCGTCACCGGCCACGACATCCACCGAGTGCCGTCGTACGCGCTTCTCCCAAGCCAGCAAGTACGGGCGGACAAGCGGGGTGTCCTCGCCCCTGAGCAAGTCGCGGTGGCCCGTCCGGCCGGAGACCACTCCCAGAGCGACCGTCGGCCCGTCAACAGGCGCGGAGGACACACAGGCAGCTGGCAGCCGAGGCGGCGGTAAGCAGCGGCGGTGCCTGCCTTTGGGGACGTACCGCGCACTGGTGCGGGCGACGGCGCGGCGGATACGGTTGAGCACGCTGAATCAGCTCCTAT
Source organism: Streptomyces sp. NPDC013157 (assembly GCF_042899865.1). Lineage (NCBI taxonomy): Bacteria > Bacillati > Actinomycetota > Actinomycetes > Kitasatosporales > Streptomycetaceae > Streptomyces > Streptomyces sp. NPDC013157. The sequence continues at coordinate 193,909 of NZ_JBIBAK010000012.1, forward strand.
CGCTGATGGCTCGGTCCCCCGGCATCGCCCGCCGTGGGGACCGCTTTGCGTACGACCGCCCAGAGGGTGCGGCCGCTCAGGCTGGTGGCGTGGAGCCCGAACCGGTCGGCTTCGGCGACCACCTCCAGGACCTCCCTCCACGACTCGGTGGAGAGCGATTCCGGTAACTCCGCTTCGACCGACGTGAAGCAGGCGCGTTCCTCCACGCGCGTGGGGAGCCCGACGGCGGACAGCCGGGCGGCGATGGCCGCCGCGCTAACTCCCGAAGCGGGCATAGGGCAGCCTCCGTCACCAGCGATCACTTTCGGTGAAGCTAGTTAACTAGATTAGAGCTAGTGGACTAGATTTTCCACATGTCTGAGCAGCCGCCTTACCTCCGCATCGCCGACGAACTCCGGCGGCGGATCGCGGAGCACGTGTGGGAGCCGGGGGACCGCCTACCGTCCCGCGCGCAGATCGGCCAGGAGTGCGGCGTGGGCGAGAACGTCGTCCGCCGGGCGCAGGAACTGCTGATCTCTCAGGGCGTTCTGGAAGGGCGAGCCGGATCGGGTACGTACGTCGCCGAGCCACGGCAACGCGTTCGGGTCGTCCGGTCCTCGGCGCGCGAGCAACCCCACGGGTCGCCGTTCCACTCGGACATGAAGGCCCTCGGCAAGCAGGGCGACTGGGAGAGCCGAACTGACGCCAAGGTCCCTGCCCCCGCCGACATCGCCGCGCGGCTGGGCATCACCGAAGGCGACCTGTGCGTCCGGACCGCGTACGAGTTCCTGGCCGACGGCAGGCCCGTGCAGCTGTCCACCAGTTGGGAGCCGTACGACCTCACCGCCGGCACCCTCGTCGTCCTCCCAGAGGGAGGCCCGCACGCCGGAACCGGCGTCGTGAACCGCATGGCCGCCATCGGGATCACCGTCAGCCACGCCGTCGAGCAGCCGGAGCCCAGGCAGGCGACCGCCGAGGAGGCATCGCTCCTCGGCATCCAGAAGGCCGCTCTCGTCACCCACATCCGGCGGACCTACTACAGCGACCAGGGACGGCCCGTCGAGACCGCGGACATCATCGTGCCCGCCGCCCATTGCGAGATCGTCTACGAGATTCCCATCAACCGGTAGGCGACAGCCCCCTCAGGCCATGATCCAAGGCCCACCCGCCGTGCCCCGGTCGTGCCCCTCGCGTGCCCGATAGAGCGGGAAACCAGGGGGAACAGCGGTGTCCCACGGGCAGCACACACGCCAACGACCCCCGACCGTCTTGCCTGGTCAGGGGCCGTTCACGTCAAGCGGTGGGTGTGGGATTTGAACCCACGGTGACTCGCGCCACGACGGTTTTCAAGACCGTTCCCTTAGGCCGCTCGGGCAACCCACCCCGCGCCGACGGAGATCGGCGCGGAGAACAGGGTAACCGGTTCCCGCGGGCGGGTGGGGGTCAGTTGTCGCCGACGCGGGAGCCGAGGGTGAGGGTGACCGTGTGTTCGCTGCCGTCCCGCTTGTAGGTGATCTGGACCTTGTCGCCGGGCTTGTGGGTCCAGATCTCCCCGATCAGGGTCGGGCCGCTGTCGATCACCCTGTCGTCCAGCTTGGTGATGACGTCGCCGGGCTTGAGGCCGGCCTTGTCCGCGGGGCCGCCCGACTCCACCGCGGCGGAGCCGCCCGAGCCGGAGTCGGTGATCTGCGCGCCGGAGGTGCCGTCCTCCAGCGACACCGATGCGCCGATCTTCGCGTAGACCGGCTTGCCGGTCTTGATCAGCTGCTGGGCCACGTACTTGGCCTGGTTGATCGGGATGGCGAAGCCGAGGCCGATCGAGCCCGACTGCCCGGTGCTGCCCAGGCCTCCGCTGGACGCGGACTGGATCGCGGAGTTGATGCCGATCACCGCGCCGGAGGCGTCGAGCAGCGGGCCCCCGGAGTTGCCCGGGTTGATGGAGGCGTCGGTCTGCAGGGCGCTCATGTACGACGCCTTGCTGGTGGAGCTGCCGTCGCTGGAGGCGACCGGGCGGTTCTTGGCGCTGATGATGCCCGTGGTGACCGTGTTGGACAGGCCGAAGGGGGCGCCGATCGCGATCGTCTCGTCGCCGACGGCCACCTTGTCGGAGTCGCCCAGGGCGAGCGGCTTCAGGTCCGACGGCGGGTTCTTGAGCTTGATCACCGCGACGTCGTAGCCCTGTGCGTGGCCGACGACCTCGGCGTCGTACTTCTTGCCGTCCGGGAACGTCGCGGTCAGCTTGCCGCCGTCGAGGGAGTCCGCGACCACGTGGTTGTTGGTGATGATGTGGCCCTGCTTGTCGAAGACGAAGCCGGTGCCGGTGCCGCCCTCTCCGTTGGTGCCCTCGGACTCGATGGTGACCGTGCTGGGCAGCGCGTTCTGGGCGACCGCCGCGACGGTGCCGGCGGCGCGCTTGACCTGGGTGGCGCCGCCGCTGGAGGTCGAGGAGATGGTCGTGGAGCCGCCGTCGTCGTTGTTCTTGGCCAGCGTGTAGCCGATGCCGCCGCCGAGGCCGCCCGCGACCAGTGCGGCCACCAGGACGGCGGCGATCAGACCGCCGCGCCCGCTGCCCTTCTTCGGCGCGTGCTGCGGCTGCTGGAACGGCTGCTGCTGGTACTGCTGGTGCTGCTGGTCGTACGACGAGCCCCAGCCGGCACCGGCGCCCGCGCCCGGGTCCGCGTAGGCGGGGGTCGCGGGGGGCGGGGGCGGCCAGGAGGCGTCGGGGGCCTGCGGTGCGGTCGCGTAAGGGTCGCCCGCGGGCGCGCCGGGCACGCTCTGGGGCGTCGGCGGGATCGGGGCGGTCGGGGCTTCCCCGCCGTCGGACGCGGCTGCCTGCGGCGAGGCAGCGGGAGACGACGGCGGCACGGGAGGTGCGGACGGGGCCGGGGGTACCGGGTTGCCCTCGTTCTCGGTGCTCACAGCTTCTCTCCTCGGTCCACGGCTTTTCTTCTCGGTCGCACTCGGTCACGCTCTTTCACGCTTGCTGTCGGTCCGGCGCGATTCAGCTGTGCAGGTGCTTTTGTATGCCGTCAGCTTTTCCCACAGGCCGTCAGAGCACCATAAGCGGTGGCTGTGGGTACACGGACAACCTTTATATAGTGCTTGTCCGACAAAAGTTCTCTTTACCGGCATCCGTGATGCCCCCAGGTACCCCCGCTCGGTGGCACCATGTCGCGGTGACCCACGCACCACAGCATCGCATCCAGGTCGTCGCGCACCGCGGGGCCTCCGAGTACGCCCCCGAGCACACGCTGGCCGCGTACCGGAAGGCCATCGAGGACGGCGCCGACGCCCTGGAGTGCGACGTACGCCTGACCGCCGACGGCCACCTGGTGTGCGTCCACGACCGCCGGGTCAACCGTACGTCCAACGGGCGGGGGGCGGTCTCGGCGCTGGAGCTCGCGGACCTGGCCGCTCTGGACTTCGGCTCGTGGCGGAGGGGGCCGGCCTGGCGCGGGCGGGACGAGGAGCCCGACTGGGAGTTCCGGCCCGAGGACCGCGCGGACACCTCCGTACTGACGCTGGAGCGGCTGCTCGAGCTGGTCGCGGACGCCGGGCGGCGGGTGGAGCTGGCGATCGAGACCAAGCACCCCACGCGGTGGGCGGGGCAGGTCGAGGAGCGGCTGCTGGTCCTGCTCAAGCGGTTCGGGCTGGACGCTCCGGCCTCCCCCGCCGAGTCGCCGGTGCGGGTCATGAGCTTCTCCGCGCGGTCGCTGGCCCGGGTGCGGGCGGCCTCGCCGACGCTGCCGACGGTCTATCTGCTGCAGTTCCTCTCGCCCCGGCTGCGCGACGGGCGGCTGCCGGCCGGGGTGGGGATCGCGGGTCCCTCGATCCGGATCGTGCGCAATCACCCGGCCTACGTCGAACGGTTGCAGCGCAACGGCCACCGGGTGCACGTCTGGACGGTGAACGAGCCGGAGGACGTGGACCTGTGCGTGGAGCTCGGCATCGACGCGATCATCACCAACCGGCCGGCGGCCGTGCTGGGCCGGCTGGGGCGCTGAGCGCGCCGGTCGATGGTGCAGCCCGGGGGACGGTGCACGGGGACCCGTCCTGACCAGGGCTCAGATAAAGAGTCACGTAAGGACACCTCGTACCTCTTGACCCGAAAGCCCGCTCACAGCATCCTCACTTCTCGGCCACACCATCGAAATTCAGCCACACGTGGCCCTATCCGGGGGATAGGGCGACGGCCCGTCACAGGGAGTGCTCCGGCGCGTTCGGCGCGTATTCGTTCGTTGCGAATGCGTCACCGGGCATTCATTGGCCGGTTTCCGGTTCAGGCCAATGGGGCATCCACACCGTGGCGTGGGGCAGAGGAGGTCTCGGGGGTGGCGTTGGTGGTGGCACAGGAGGTGCCCACGTCGTCGAGCATGGCCGTACCCCATGGCCCTGCGGGCGTGGGGAAGGCGAGGCACCGCATGCGCGATCAGTTGCGCTCGGGCGGCCTGTCAGAAGCGGTCATCGACGATGCCGTACTGATCCTTTCCGAACTTTTGAGCAATGCCTGCAAACACGGGCGCCCCCTCGGGGACGCACTGGCCGGGGACGGCGACGTCCGGGCCGCCTGGCAGGTGGACACGCGCGGCCGGCTGATCGTCGAGGTGACGGACGGCGGCGGCCCGACCCGCCCGGCCCCGATGACCCCGTCGGTCACGGCGCACGGCGGCCGCGGGCTGAACATCATCACGGCCCTGGCCGACGACTGGGGCGTGAGGGACGACGCCCGGGGCGAGGTGACCGTCTGGGTCGTGGTCCACAAGGACGTGCTCGGTCCTGGCCCCCGGGACCGCCGCGACGCCTTCGCTACGCGCGTCATGGCGCCGCCGGTCGCGGAGCTGGGTGACCTGGACTTCGCGGACGCGTTCGACGACCTGGACTGAGTCCTCGGCGGCGCCTCCGCCCGCAGGACCCATGGGCCGTACGGGCCGTGTCGGCGCCGTTGTCCACAGGTTCCCGTGGTCCAGGGCATGAACGGCTAGGCTCCCGCCCGTACGAGACGAGCCGTAACCGGGAGACACCCAGATGGCCAAGAAGCGACCCCAGACGACGGCCACGCGGCCGCAGCTCGGCGATGCCGCCCGCGCCGGAGGCGCTGATGGAGACATTCCGGTCGTCGGCGCCCGTGAGCCCTGCCCCTGCGGCAGCGGCCGCCGCTACAAGGCCTGCCACGGCCGGGCGGCGGCGCACGCGGCGACCGAGCTGGTGCACCGCCCGTTCGAGGGGCTGGCCGGCGAGGGCGACTGGGTGGCGCTGCGTGAACTGGTCCCCGCCGCCACCGTCGAGCTGGCCCTGAAGGACGGTCTGCCCGAGGGCGTCCCCTCGGTCACGCTCGCCACGGTGCTGCCGATGGCCTGGCCGGCGCTGCGCCGCGACGACGGCACGGTCCTGCTCGGCCTGCAGAACGACACGGCCTCCGGCGACATCAGCCGCGACCTCGCCGACACCCTCCAGCGCGCCCTCGTCGCCGAGCCGGGCACCCCGGTTCAGGGCCGCCGCGCCCCCGCCGACAGTCCCCGGCTGCAGGACCTGCTCGACCCGAAGGGCCCGTTCGAGCCAGTTGTGCACGACGGCTTCGAGTTCTGGGTGCAGGACGCGGAGAACGCCACCCCGGACGTCACCGCCTCCCTGGAGCGGGCCAACGCGGCGGCCATCCCGACGGTGAAGCTGACCGGCGTGGACTCCGCCTACTGGTGCGAGACGCCCGAGAAGAACCATCTGCGGTGGGTCATGCCGTACCCCGAGGAGCAGCTTCTGGACGCTCTCGCGCGGCTGCACGCGGCGGGCCGGTCCAGCCTCGGCGAGGGGACCCGGCTGGTCGGTTCCTTCCGCGCCCACGGCCTCACCGTGCCGGTCTGGGACCTGCCGAGCGGGGTCGGCGCGGAGGACGTGGAGAAGCCTGCCGCCGAGTTCGCCGAGCGGCTCGCGGCCGCCCTGGCCTCGGAGGCACCGCTCACCGCGGACGAGCGGCGGGCCCGCGGCGGACTCACCAACCGACAGGTCACGCTCAGCTGACGATCAGCCGGCGAGCAGCACGGGCACAGGGTTGCGGCTGACCGGTCGGTCAGCCGCAACCAGGCCCGTCGACTCGGGTGACTCCTGTCACAACTTCCCTACACGGCAAGCAAATACGTGTCCGAATAGCCGAGATCGAATTTGCGAACCGCCGATCTCTTGTTACCGTCTCAGTAGCCCGGTTGCTGGTGCATCCCCCGTCGCCAGCAACCGGGCCTTTTCATGCCCGCGTCCAGTGTACGGACCGCGCCGATTCGTCAACTCCCGTTCGAACGCAGGGAGTTGACCGCGGAGGGGTCCCCGGGACCGGCGTCCCCCGAGTTGCTCGCGGAGCGCAGCAGCAGTGGGCCGTCGCCGTCGCGTGCCGCGAACTCAGTGACGGCCGTGTAGGCGTCCAGCGCGCCGCGGGTGTGCTCCCGGGGCGTCTCACAGGTGGCGGGCTCGTCGTCGGCCGCGGCGTCGGCGGCGCAGTGCGTCTGCACGGTGCGGCCGTGCGGGCCCAGGAGGCTCAGCACGCCCTCCAGGGCCGCCCCGGTGGCGTTGCGGTAGTAGGTCCGCGCCCAGGTGTCCGCGCCCTGGGCCATCACACAGGTCTGCGCCTCGACGCCGTCCGGCGAGGTGAGTTCGGGACCGCAGCGGGCGGCCGTGGCCAGGCCCAGGCCGAGCACCAGCGGGGACCGGACGGGCAACGGCAGCTTCTCGTCGTCGTGCCGGGCGGGGTGTGCGGCGGAGTCGCCCACCTGTCCTGCGGACGCCACGGCCAGCGGCAGCGCTACCGCGCACACCATGACGCCCGCGAGGGCGAGGAGACGCACGTTCATGTGCGGAGGGTAACCAGGCGGACGCGACAAGCCGGGTTCGCGCGCCCGACACCCCCTACAACTCGGGTGCGCTCACACCCGTACGGGTGAGGGCGTCGACCACGGCGTCCACCACGGCCTCCACATCGGGCACCCAGGGCTTGGCCGAACCGGGCAGCGGGGCCCGCTCCCAGCGGATGGCGCCCTGGCCGGTCTCGGAGGGCGGCAGGGCGAGATAACCGCCCTCGCCGTGGAAGCGGAGCGAGCCGGGGACGAAGTCCTTGGCGTAGAGCAGCTCGCCCAGCTGCTCCATGGAGTACGGCTTGACGAGCAGCGCCCAGCGGGTGGGCGCGGCGACCACCGGACCGAGGCGCATGCCGCGGCGGTCGAGGAGGGCGAGGGCGCGGGAGGCGGCGAGGGCCGGCAGGCTGACCGCGCAGGGTGCCGTGCCGCCGGCGGCTCCGGTGGCGAGGACGATCGGGGCCGTCGGCCGGTTCCCCCACCACCAGCGGACCATGCGCTCGTCGGTGGTGGCGGCGAGCAGGCCGGGGTCGAAGGGGTGTGCACCGGGCACCGTGCACTCGGGGTCGGGACACGCGCACCGGGCCCGTCCCTGAGGGTCGGGAGCCACGCCCGGGAGTACGGGCCACTGCCATTCCGTCGCGAAGGTCAGGGCCGCGCCGAGAAGCTCAGGTCCCTTGTCGTTCCGCCTGGACAGGAGCCTGCGTCGCCTTCCGAGGATCTCGCGCATGAGCGCTCGTTCCTTTCCGTTGCACCGCTGGCAACACCGTGGACCACATCACACCATGTGTCGATCACTTCACTGTGCGTACCTGTTGGCGCATCACACCCCTGCGCTGGGCAAGGGGAACCCCATCGGGGTCGAGCGGGGGCCGCGCCCGCGTTCACAAGAACTGCGTCGTACTGCTCGTACCGCGTACTGCTCGTACTGCGTCTCGTACTGCGTCTATCAAAAGCACGGCCACGGCGTGGGGGTGGCGAAGTCTGGCGTTTTGCCGTTCCGAGTGTTTCTCTCCGCCTCCGCCACGGGAGGATGGGGCACGGTCGTCGGTGGTTAAGACGCCCGGGTCCGTCGCCAGGTTCCGGGTGGTCCCCAACCGCCCCTGGCCTTCTCCGAGTACGTACCCATCACGACCGCTGTGACGCTCCGTGGAGCAAGGCCAGTCGACCGCAGTGAGCCGTTGCCCGAGTCAGTTTTAAGCCAACTTTGCTTTTGTGCAAGCGGTCCGGGAGAACCCCTCGAGAGCACCTCAAGAGGCCCACGGACACCAGGAATCCCGGCAGGACAATGCTGGACATCCCCTCACGAGTGCGTGTACATGTGGAGACACTGCCAGCGGTGCAGAAGGACATGGGGGTTTGCGATGCTTTTGAGCAATACGCACAGGTCTGAAAGCCGGACGCGATGAACGCCCCGCACCCTCCGAAAGTGGCTGGAATCGATTCAACGGTCCCCGCTCCCGCACACACTGTCGCGCCGGTTCCCCCCGCCCCGGCCGCACCGCCCGTCCCGAAGGCCCCCACCGCCCCGGCGCCCGGCACCGTCCTCCAGGACCGGCTGGCCGGCTGGGTCTCCGACCTCACCACCCTCCACGAACTGACCGAACGGCTCGCCCGGACCAGCGCGCTGGAGCCGGCCCTCCAGGAACTGCTGCGCGCCGGTGCCGCCCTGGTGGGCGCCCGGCGCGGTCTGGTCTCGCTGGAGCCCGCAGACGGACTGGGCCCGCACACCACGCTCGGCCTCGGCCTCGGCCGCGCGGACCTGGGCCACCTGGAGACCGTCCCGCACGGCGCGCTGCCGTACGACAGCGGTACGGCCGAGACCGTGCACGCCGACCTGTTCGCGGAGGACGGCCTCGACCCGCGCCACCGCGAGGTCGCCGCCCGCCTCGGTTACGCCGCCAGCTACGCGCTCCCCCTCGTCACCGACACCGCCGACCGCCTCGGCGCGGTCGCCTGGCTGTACGACGAGCCGGCCCAGCCCGACGAGCGCCGGCGCCACCTCGCCGGCCTGTACGTCAGGCACGCGGCCGAGCACCTGGCCCGGCTGCTGGAGGTCGAGCGCACGCGCGCGTGCATGGCGACCATCGCCGAGGAACTGCTCCCCTCCCGGCTGCCCCGGGTGGCCGGCGTCCAGCTCGCCGCCCGGCACCGCACCGGCCCGCGCGGCGGCGGCGACTGGTACGACGCGCTGCCGCTGCCCGACGCGGCTCTGGGCCTGGCCGTCGGCTCGGTCACCGGCTCCGGGCCGAGCGCGGTCGCCGCGATGGGCCGGCTGCGCGCCTCGCTGCGGGCGTACGCCGTGATGGAGGGCGAGGACCCGGTGGCGGTCCTCTCCGACCTGGAACTGCTGCTGCGGCTGACCGAGCCGGCCCGCTCCGCCACCGCCCTGTTCGCCTACTGCGAGCCCGTGCTGCGCAAGGTCACCCTCGCCGGGGCCGGCCACAGCCCGCCGCTGCTGATCGGGGAGCACCGCACGCAGTTCGCGGAGACCTCGGTGTCCGCACCGCTGGGCATGCTCGCCTGCTGGGAGGCGCCCAGCGTGGAGATCGAGGCGGAGGCCGGCGAGACCGTGCTCCTCTACACCGACGGACTGCTGCACCGCACCGGCGACCCCATGGACCGCGCCTTCGCCCGGCTGCACACGGCCGCCGCGAGCATCCCGCGCGCGCTGCGACGCGACCCCGGGGCGATCGCCGACCACGTCCTGCGCACGGTGCTGCCGGGCGGCCTGGACGAGGCCGACAGCGAGGAGGACGTGGTCCTGCTGGCGGCCCGCTTCGACTGATCGGTCAGTCAGGAGAAGCACAGGGGGAGCACAGGAGGACGGAGGCGGAGACACCTCACACGGCTGCGGGCCCCGAGTCCCTGGGACGCCGTTCGGTACGACCGTACGATGGACGGGATCCACTGCAGTGTCGAGGAGGATAACCGTGTCCGACGAGCTCACCCCGGAAAATCCGGAGACCCCGGAGACCGAGTCGGAAGAGCCGATCAAGCAGCGCAAGAACGGCCTGTACCCGGGCGTGTCCGACGAGCTCGCCGAGAGCATGAAGTCCGGCTGGGCCGACACGGAGCTGCGCGATCTCAAGCCCATCGAGCAGGCCGGGCACACCGCCCGCCGCCGTGCCGAGCTGTCCGCCCGCTTCCCGGGCGAGCGCCTGGTGATCCCGGCCGGCAACCTGAAGACCCGCTCCAACGACACGGACTACCCCTTCCGGGCGTCCGTCGAGTACGTCTACCTCACCGGCAACCAGACCGAGGACGGCGTACTCGTCCTGGAGCCGAAGGACGACGGCCACGTGGCCACCGTCTACCTGCTGCCCCGCTCCGACCGCGAGAACGGCGAGTTCTGGCTCTCCGGACAGGGCGAGCTGTGGGTCGGCCGCCGCCACTCGCTGACCGAGTCCGAGGCGCTCTACGGCATCCCCGCCGCCGACGTGCGCGAGCTGGCCGACAAGCTGCGCGAGGCCACCGGCCCGGTGCGGGTCGTCCGCGGGTACGACGCCGGCATCCAGGCCGCGCTGACCGACAAGGTCACCGCCGAGCGGGACGAGGAGCTGCGGGTCTTCCTCTCCGAGGCGCGGCTGGTCAAGGACGAGTGGGAGGTCGGCGAGCTGCAGAAGGCCGTCGACTCCACGGTCCGCGGCTTCGAGGACGTCGTGAAGGTCCTCGACAAGGCCGAGGCCACGAGCGAGCGCTACATCGAGGGCACGTTCTTCCTTCGCGCGCGCGTGGAGGGCAACGACATCGGCTACGGCTCCATCTGCGCGGCCGGCCCGCACGCCTGCACGCTGCACTGGGTCCGCAACGACGGCCCGGTGCGCTCGGGCGACCTGCTCCTCCTGGACGCCGGCGTCGAGACGCACAGCCTCTACACCGCCGACGTCACGCGGACGCTGCCCGTCAACGGCACGTACAGCGAGATCCAGAAGAAGATCTACGACGCCGTGTACGACGCCCAGGAGGCCGGCATCGCGGCGGTGCAGCCGGGTGCCAAGTACCGCGACTTCCACGATGCCGCGCAGCGGGTGCTGGCCGAGCGGCTCGTCGAGTGGGGACTCGTGGAGGGGCCCGTGGAGCGGGTGCTGGAGCTCGGCCTGCAGCGCCGGTGGACGCTGCACGGGACGGGGCACATGCTCGGGCTCGACGTCCACGACTGTGCTGCCGCGCGGACCGAGACGTATGTGGAGGGCGTCCTGGAGGCGGGGATGGTGCTGACCGTCGAGCCGGGGCTGTACTTCCAGGCCGACGACCTCACCGTGCCGGAGGAGTACCGGGGGATCGGGGTCCGGATCGAGGACGACATCCTGGTGACGGCCGACGGGAACCGGAACCTCAGCGCGGGGCTGCCTCGGCGGTCTGACGAGGTCGAGGCGTGGATGGGTTCCCTGAAGGGCTGACGGATGTGAAATGGCCGGGTACCGAGTGGGTGCCCGGCCATTCGTCGGTCTGCGGGTTGTGTGTGGTTGCCCGCGCCCACGCGGCGGCAGCCGCACATCGCATACAGCCCCGCGCCCCTAAAGGGGCGCTCCAGAGAGGCCATCCAGGAACAGTGCGCCGGCCAGGAGGCCCGCGCTGCCCCTCGGGCTCCAGCCGCGTTCGTGCAAGTCGGCGTCCATGGCCGCCAAGGCCTCCGCGCCCGCCTCCGTCGCCGTACCGCCCGCCTCCAGTACCTTCCGCGCCCCTGCCTGGACCTGGCGCAGGCCGAACGGGCCCGCGGTGTAGAGGAGTTCGGTGTCCTGGAGGGTGGATATCACGGTCAGTAAGGCGTCCAAGCGGGCCTGGTTCTCGGTGGCGCCCGCCTTGCGGGCCGTGGCCAGCGTGTCCAGCGCCCTGCGTACGTGCGGAAATCCGGCCCTTGCCTCGCCCCGGGCACCGGCCGCGCCGTACTTGGCGGAGATCGTCGAGCCCCGGGAGGGGCGCTTGGGGGCGCCCTTGTCGGTGAACGCGGCGATCTTCCGCGCGTTCGCGGCGGTCTCGCGGGCCTTGGCCCGGGGGTCCAGGGCGACCGCGGCGACCAGGAAGCCGAGGGCCCACAGGGCGCCCTTGTGGCCGCCGCCGGCCAGGCCGACCGAGTGCTCGGTGCACCGGCCGATCGCGCCGAGTTCCGCCCGCAGCACCGGCGTGGCTTCGCCGGTACGGCGGGCGGAGGCGGCCATTGCCGCGAGGCCGGGCGCCAGCGCCCTGGCCGACCAGCGCAGACTGTCGTGCTCCCGGCGCGTACTGCGGGCGTCCAGGTCACGCGGGTCGGGCAGGCCCGGCTTGGGGGCCAGTGCCAGCTGACCGGTGAGCGCGGTCACGGCGGCCTGCGCCAGCGCGTCGTCCTCGCGACTTGTCATGTCCCTTACCTTATGAGGAGGCGGAGGCCGAAGGGGAGGCGCTGCCGCTCGGGGCACCGCTCGGCGGGGTACCGCCGCCACCGCTGCCGGCGCCCGTGTTCTCCGCGTCCGGGTCGATGCCCAGCGTCAGGAAGCCCTTGTAGCCCTTCGAGGGATCCTTCTTGTGCACGGCCTTCAGGGTCAGCAGGCCGCTGGCGGCGCCACCGCCGTCGTACACCATGTCGTCGGCGAGGACGGTGTAGTCGCCGGTGTGCTTCGAGTAGGGCTCCAGCGTGAAGATCTCCTCGGCGATGTCGTCGGCGAAGAACAGCTGGCCGGTGTAGTTGACCTTGCCGCCCTCGTAGGTGCCGTCCTCCTTCTCGCCGCCCGTGTGCACCTTCACGTGAATGTGGCAGGTGCGCGGGGTGTACCAGCCCGGGAAGATCGTCTCGAACTTGACGACCCCGTTGCCGTTGGCGATCTGGTAGCCGCGCAGGTAGGTGTTGTCGTTGGCGGAGTCGCCCTCCTCGCTCTCCGCGGGGGCGGAGCCGCCGGGGTTGGCGGTGGTGTAGCCGGAGTAGTAACCCCAGGCGTCGCAGTGCCAGATCTCGACCGCCGCGCCCTTGACCGGGGTGCAGCCGTCGGTGGCGTCCACGACGGTCAGGCGCAGGGTCAGCGGAACGCCGGCCTTGCCCTCGGTGATGTCCTTGCGCACCAAGGCACCATCGAGGTAGTACGGCCCTTCCGTGACGCTGCTCATCAGCGTCATGCACTCACTGCTGGTCGAACTCGCGGAGGCGGTGGCGTCCGCGTCGGCGCTGGTGTCGGTCGTGTCGGCGAAGGCCGACTGGAAGCCGGCGACCGCGAGGCCGCCGGCCGCCACCGTGCCGCCGGAGACCGCGAGGGCACGGCGGCGGGTGATCGACGTGTTTTTGTGGTTTCCCGTCATGGCCGACGAAGCTAGGAACGCCGTTTGTCAGGGGCATGGGCGAGAGCTGGCAACGGCCTGTGAACGCCCAGGAAACTGAACCCGTCGGGAAGCCGCTGGTCACAGAGCCGGGGCGCGGTCGTGCAGGATCCGCTGGAACAGCCGGCTGTCCCGCCATTCTCCATTGATGTGCAGATACTGCGGAGCATCGCCGATCGTCTCGAACCCGCATTTCTTCAGCACCCGTTGGGACGTCGTGTTCTCGATCAGAGTGGACGCCTCGATCCGGTGAAGTCCCACCACCTCCCGGGCGATCTCGCAGACCCGCTCCAGGGCGGCGGTGGCCAGACCGCGGCCCTGCTGATCACCGGCCACCCAATAGCCGACGTAGGAACTGCAGAAAGGGCCCAGGGAAATTCCGGAAAGGGTGATCGCCCCGACGATACGGCCGTCCTCGGCCGACTCCATGAGCCAGGGGGCCACGAGACCGTCGGCAGCCTGTCCCAGCAGGCCTTCGATGCGCTCGGTCTGGCCCTCGACGGTGAAGAAGGAATCGGGTCTGACCGGTTCCCAGGGTTCGAGATGGCTTCGGTTGCCGACGTATGCGGCGCACAGCGCTCTGGCATCGCCGACGGCTATGGGACGCAATATCACGCCTGGGATGAGCAGGCATTCTTTAATCTTCCTGAGAATCATGCGCGCACCCTAGCGCGGGTGTTATGCAGGTGCGAGTGTCATGCCGAAAGCAGGGAAGGATCTTTCTTCCACTTGAGGATCTTGTCGAAGCTGACCACGGTGCCGCCGCGGCCCGGCTTGTTGCCGATCTGGACGTGGTCCGCGAGTTCTCTGATGAGACAGAGGCCCCTCCCGTGCTCGGCGTCGGGACGGGCCGGTCTGATGTCCTGGGTACGGGCGAATCCCGGAGCGAGCCCCGGGCCCGAATCGGCCACTTCGATACGGCACTTCTCGCCGTCCAGGTAGGCGGTGACCCGGTACGCCTCCGAGTTAGGTCCGGCCCCGCCGTGCTCGACGGCGTTCGCACAGGCCTCACTGAGGGCGACGGAGAGGTCGTAGGAGATGTCGGGGTCGACGCCCGCCGTCTCCATCGTGCCGATCAGCAGTCGGCGGGCGAGCGGCACGCTCGCGGCCTCACGCCGCAGATGGAGTGACCACCAGATGCTCATGCTCCAGCCTCCCGGCCGCGGCTCGACATACCGATACCTATTGCCACCCGTGCGCGGGTGTAAGCACTCCGTTCATGTGAGAACGCCCATCCGGGGGATGCGCGGGTGGAGGTTTCGGTGTATGAGGGGTGGTTCGGCACAAGAATGATCTTTCGGTTCTTTCTCTCGATCACCGTCCTCGGGCGTAACGGAATCTTCTGGACCTGACGTCAAAGGGGCCCGGGCCCAGTGCGATGATGAGCGCGCCATGACTGCCCCCCACCCGCGCGCGGCGCGCACCGGAAGCGGACTGCGGCTCCTGCGGGCCGCGGTGTTCGCCGCGCTCTGCGTCGTGCTGGCGGCGGCGGGGCACACCCTGGCCTCCTGCGCGGCCGTTCCGCTGTGGACGCTCGGCGCGGGCTTCCTGGGCACCCTGGCGCTCGCCGCCCCGCTGGCAGGCCGGGCCCGCTCGCTGCCGGGGATCGTGGCCCTGCTCGCGGTGGTGCAGACCGTCCTCCACACGCTGTTCGGGCTCGGTCAGCACGGTGGCTCCGCGATGTCCGGCGGCTCGATGTCCGCGTCGTCCATGGCATCCATGTCGTCGATGTCCATGAGCGACGCCTCGCTGGTGGAGCGGGCGGCACGGCTGGTGTGCGGGGCCGGGGCGGCGCAGATCAGTCCCGCCCACGCGTACAAGATCCTCACGGACGCGCATCTCAGCACCTCCGGGGCGGCCACCGGCACGAGCGGGGCGGCCCGTGCCGCGGACGCCACCGGGGCCTCCGGCTCGCTGCTGCCCTCCGTACCCATGCTGCTCGGGCACGTTCTCGCGGCCGTCGTGGCCGGGTGGCTGCTGCGCCGGGGCGATCTGGCGCTGCTGCGGCTGATCCAGTTGTCGGCCGATTCGGCGCACGGGGTCGCCGAGGGGGCGCTGATCCGTTCCCTGCGCGGGGCGCTCGCGCTGGCGCGCGCCCTGTGCGCCGGGCTCGTTGCCGTGCCCGAGGCACCCGCGCGTGGCCGTCGTAGCACCTGGGACATACCGCCGGCCCCGCGCACCGTCGCACTCCAGCACTCCGTGATCCGGCGCGGGCCGCCCGCGGCCGCCGCCGTACTCGTTCTCGCCGCCTGACACGACGCGACCAGAGCACTCCCCGGGGTCTGCCCGGATCGGAGGGGCCTGCCGCCGTCGTGCGGCACGCGCGCGTGCGCTTTCCGACGGACCCTTTCCCGATGGCCCCTTTCGGCTTTCGGCTTCGGGTATCCGGCTTTCCACGCGCCCCTCAACGACAGAACTAACTCGGAGTGGAGTGCTCCCTGCCATGAAGGCTTCCGCCATGTCCGCCGTGTCCGCCGTGTCCGCCATGAAGGCCTCTCGGGTCGCCGCCGTCGCCGCCGTCGCGGGTACGGCCGTACTGGCCGTCTCCTCGCCCGCGTTCGCGCACGTCAGCGTGCAGCCCGAGGGCACCGCCGCCAAGGGCGGTTACGCGGTCATCGACTTCAAGGTCCCCAACGAGCGCGACGACGCCTCGACCACCGAGGTCGAGGTCAACTTCCCCGCCGACCACCCGATCGCGTCCGTGATGCCGCAGCCGCTGGCCGGCTGGAAGATCGACGTCACCAAGTCCAAGCTGGCCAAGCCGCTGGAGATGCACGGCGAGAAGATCGACCACGCGGTCACCAAGGTCACCTGGACCGCCGAGGACAAGGGCATCGAGCCGGGCTACTTCCAGAAGTTCCCGCTCTCCGTGGGCGCCCTGCCCGAGAACACCGACGAACTGGTCTTCAAGGCGGTCCAGACGTACTCCAACAAGGAGGTCGTCCGCTGGATCGAGGTCCAGCAGGAGGGCCAGGACGAGCCGGAGAACCCGGCCCCGGTCCTCGCGCTGTCCGCCGCCACGGACGACCACCACGGGTCCGCCACGGCCGAGGACACGGCCGAGGAGACCTCGGCCAAGACCGAGACCACCGCCTCCGACGAATCCGGCTCCGCCGGCGGCACCGACACCACCGCCCGCGTCCTCGGCGTCGTCGGCATCGTCGTCGGCGCGGCCGGGGTCGCCTACGGCGTCCTCGCCGGCCGCCGCCGGTCCACCACCGGCACCGAGGCCTGAGTTCCGCGTCCGTAACGCGCACAGGGGGCCGTGCGACGCTGTCACGGCTGTCGTACGGCTGTCGTACGGCCCCCCGGTGCGCGCCGGATCTCTCACATCTGGGACATTTTCGTATGCGCAAGAAGACGTTCGCCGCGGCCGCGCTGCTCGCCGCCGCCACCCTGACCCTCTCCGCCTGCGGCAGCGGCGACGACGCGAAGTCACCCGTCACCGTGGTCGCCGGAGACACCTCGAACAAGGCCGCGACCATCCTGGACACGCCGTTCGAAAAGCCGGACCTGGTACTCACCGACACCCAGGGCAAGAAGTACGACCTGCGCGCGGAGACCAAGGGCAGGCCGACGCTGATCTACTTCGGCTACACGCACTGCCCCGACGTCTGCCCGCTGACCATGAACAACCTCGCGGTCGCCAAGAAGGCACTGTCCAAGGCCGACCAGGCGAAGCTGCGGGTCGTGTTCGTCACCACCGACCCGGCCCGTGACACCCCGTCCGAGCTCGGCAAGTGGCTCAAGGGCATCGACCCGAGGTTCGTCGGGCTGACCGGTGACTTTGCCACCATCCAGGCCGGCGCCCGCACCCTCGGCATCTCCATCGAGCCGACCCACAAGGACAAGAAGACCGGCAAGGTCGTCTCGGTGCACGGCACCCAGGTCATCGCGTTCTCGCCGAAGACCGACGGCGGATACGTCCTCTACGGCGAGGACGCCACCGTCGACGACTACACCAAGGACCTCCCCAAGCTGATCAAGGGGGAGAACCCGTGAAGCCCATGACGCCCATAAAGCCCGGAAGGCCCCTCGCCCTGACCGGGATAGCGGTCGCGGGGGCTCTTGCCCTCGCGGGCTGCGGCGGCTCGGGCTCCTCAGGAGCCTCAGGAGCCTCGGGGGCCGAGCTGTCCGTCGGCGCCTCCTACATGCCGCAGCCGGTCTCCGCCGACATGGCCGCCGGGTTCCTGACGATCACCAACAAGGGCGGCACGAAGGACGAGCTGACCTCCGTCACCAGCGACTCCGCCGGTGAGATCACCATGCACGAGACCAACGGCGGGGCGATGGAGGAGGTCACCTCCTTCAAGGTGCCCGCACACGGTCAACTCGTGTTCAAAAGTGGTGGCAACCATCTGATGTTCGAGAAGCTGAAGCGCCGCCCGGAACAGGGCGACACGATCACGTTGAAACTCAAGTTCGCCGAATCCGGTCCGCTCACCGTCGAGATGCCGGTGAAGTCCGCCACGTACAACCCGTCGACCGGACACTGAGGGAGGACCGACCTTGACGCGGACCATCACCCCCCGCCTGCGCACCCTGGTGCTGCTGTTCCTCGCCGTCACCGGCGCGCTGCTGGCCGGTGCCGGGCCGGCCTCGGCGCACGCGGCGCTGACCGGCAGCGACCCCTCCCAGGGGGTGGTGGTCACCAAGGCGCCCGACCAGGTCTCGCTCACGTTCTCCGAGAACGTGTCGCTGAACAACAACTCGATCCGGGTCCTCGACCCCAAGGGCAAGCGGGTCGACCTGGCCAAGCCGGACAACCTGAGCGGCACGACCTACGGCGTGCAGCTCAAGAGCGGACTGGGCAAGGGCACGTACACCGTCGCCTGGCAGGTCGTCTCGGCGGACAGCCACCCCGTTGCCGGCGCCTTCACCTTCTCCGTCGGCGCGCCCTCCAGGACCGTCGCCTCGGTCGGGGACCAGGAGGCGGGCGGCGGTGTCGTCGGCTGGTTCTACGGCTTCGGGCGGTACATGTCGTACGCCGGGTACATCGTGCTCGTCGGCGGCGCCGCCTTCGTCCTCGCCTGCTGGCAGCGCGGCTCCGGGGTGCGGGCCATGCAGCGCCTGGTCGTCGGCGGCTGGCTGACGCTCACCGCCGCCACGTTGTGGCTGCTGCTCCTGCGCGGCTCCTACACGACCTCCGGCAGCGTCGGCGACATCTTCGACCTGAACCTCCTCGGCCAGGTGCTGCAGACCAAGACCGGCGCGGCGCTGGTCTCCCGGTTGCTGCTGCTCGCGGCGGCCGCACTGTTCATCGCCGTCCTCTTCGGCGCCTACGACAAGCGGGAGGACGAGGAGAAGCGCGACCTGACCTTCGGGCTCGCGATCGGCGGGACCGTCGTGGCCGCCGGGCTCGCGGCGAGCTGGGCCATGGCCGAGCACGCCTCCACCGGACTCCAGCCGGGCATCGCGATGCCGGTCGACGTCATCCACCTGCTCGCCGTCGCCGCCTGGCTGGGCGGCCTCACCGCCCTGCTGGTCGCCCTCTACCGGGCGCCCGCCGACACCCCGGTCGAGTCCACCGCCGTACAGCGTTTCTCCCGCGTCGCCTTCGGGTCGGTGCTCGCGCTGGTCGCCACCGGCATCTACCAGTCCTGGCGCCAGCTCGGCTCCTGGTCGGCGTTCACCGACACGGCGTACGGCGAGCTGCTGCTGGTCAAGATCGGGCTCGTGGCGCTGCTCGTCGGCATCGCGGCCATCTCGCGACGGTGGACGGGACGGCTCGCGGATGCGGCGGTGACGGGGACGGAGACGGCCGAAGAGGCGCAGGAAGAAGCGGCGGAGGAAGCGGCGCAGGAGAAGGTGGCGGTCAAGGCGTCCGCCGCCACGAAGGAGGCCTCCGTCAAGGCGGCCAAGTCCGGCACCGGTGTCTCCGGTGTCGCAGGTGTCTCCGGCGGCTCCGACAAGGCCGGGGCCGCCGCCGACGGCTCCGAGCGTGCCGCCCAGCTCGCCCGGCAGCAGTCCGCCATGGACACCGCCCGGCAGAAGCGTCTCCGGGACGCCGACCCGCACCGCTTCGGTCTGCGACGCTCGGTGCTGGCCGAGGCCGGGGTCGCCGTCGCCCTGCTCGCGGTCACGACCGTGCTGACGCAGACCGAGCCCGGCCGTACCGAGCAGGACGCCAAGGCCGCCACCGCGGCCGCCTCGTCCTCCTCCACGTCGAACTCGTCCTCGGGCGCGCTGACCCTCGACATGTCCTTCGACACCGGCGGCAAGGACGGCAAGGGCGTCGTCCGCGTCGACCTGGACCCCGCGGCGGTGGGCAGCAACGAGATGCACGTCTACGTCCAGCGGCCCAACGGCCGGGCCTTCGACATCCCCGAGGTGAAGGTCGCCTTCACCCTCGACGCCAAGAAACTCGGGCCGATTCCCGTGAACCCCGACCACGTCACCACCGGGCACTGGGCGGCCAACGGCGTGCAGATCCCCATCGCCGGCGACTGGAAGGTCTCCGTGACCGTGCGGACCTCCGACATCGACCAGGTGACCGTCTCCAAGAACGCGCAGATCGGCTGAACCGCACCATGCCCGAACAGTCCCAGTCCGTCACCGAGGCCCGTACCGCAGCCGCCGAGGCTCCCCCGGCCGGGGGCGTCAGCCGGCGCGCGCTGCTCAGCACCGCCGGGGCCACCGGGCTCGTACTCGGCGCGGCGGGCGCGGGCGTCGGCTACGCGGCCGCCCCCGCCCAGGCCACCCCGCTCAGCTCGGTGGGCTCCGACCGGGCGATGTTTCACGGGAAACATCAGCCGGGCATCACCGAGGGCCTCCAGGCGCGCGGCCATCTCGTCGCCTTCGACCTGGCGGCGGGCGCGGGCCGCAGCGAGGCCGCCGCGCTGCTGCGCCGCTGGTCGACGACGGCCCAGCGGCTGATGGCGGGCGAGCCGATGACGCAGGACGACACGGACGTGGCCCGGGACGCGGGTCCCTCGGCGCTGACGGTCACCTTCGGCTTCGGCAACAGCTTCTTCGCCCGTACCGGCCTGGAGAAGCAGCGCCCCTCCGCGCTGGACCCGCTGCCCGACTTCTCCTCCGACCACCTCGACAGGTCGCGCAGCAACGGCGACCTCTGGGTACAGATCGGCGCCGACGACGCCCTGGTCGCCTTCCACGCCCTGCGGGCGATCCAGAAGGACGCGGGCAGCGCGGCGAAGGTCCGCTGGCAGATGAACGGCTTCAACCGCACCCCGGGCGCCACCGCGCACCCCATGACGGCCCGCAACCTGATGGGCCAGCTGGACGGCACGCGGAACCCGAAGCCGACGGACTCGGACTTCGACCAGCGGATCTTCGTACCGGCGAGCGGTTCGAGCGACCCCGCGTGGATGGCGAACGGCTCCTACGCCGTCGTACGCCGGATCCGCATGCTCCTCGACGACTGGGAGAAGCTGTCGCTCACGGCCCAGGAGAACGTGATCGGGCGGAAGAAGTCGAACGGGGCGCCGCTGACCGGGGGCACCGAGACGACGGCGATGGACCTGGAGAAGGCCAAGGCGGACGGGGAGTACGTCGTTCCGATCAACGCCCATGCCCGAATCACCCGGCCCGACC
Source organism: Streptomyces sp. NPDC013157 (assembly GCF_042899865.1). NCBI lineage: Bacteria > Bacillati > Actinomycetota > Actinomycetes > Kitasatosporales > Streptomycetaceae > Streptomyces > Streptomyces sp. NPDC013157. Next base: position 214,566 of record NZ_JBIBAK010000012.1, read on the forward strand.
AGAACGGGGGCGCGGCCATCCTGCGGCGCCCGTTCTCGTACCACGACGGCATCGAAGCGGACGGGACACCGGACGCGGGGCTGCTCTTCGTCTGCTGGCAGGCGGATCCGCTGCGTGGGTTCGTGCCGCTGCAGCGGAAGCTGGACCGCGGGGACGCGCTGTCGCAGTACATCCGGCACGAGGCGAGCGGCCTGTTCGCGGTGCCGGGCGGTGCGGCCGCCGGGGAGTATGTGGGGCAGCGGCTGCTGGAGGGCTGATAACCGGGTGATATCCATGCGCCCTCCACGTCATTCCGGTTACCACAGTGGTTTCTGATCACTATTGGTGCGTTTCCGCGCTTCAAACCACCCGGTCGAGTGGATCCGATGAGACGAGTGAGCCGCACCTCTCTGCGCCCATTAGGGTGAGGGACATGCCAGCGAGCTATGCGTATCTCGGCCCCGAAGGCACCTTCACCGAAGTCGCCCTGCGCACGCTTCCGGAGGCCGCCACCCGGGAGCTCATCCCATACGTCTCCGTGCAGTCCGCGCTGGACGCCGTGCGCAACGGCGAGGCCGAGGCCGCGTTCGTGCCGATCGAGAACTCCGTCGAGGGCGGGGTCACCACGACCCTCGACGAGCTGGTCGCCGGCAAGCCGCTGATGATCTACCGCGAGGTGCTGCTGTCGATCACCTTCGCGCTGCTGGTCCGCCCCGGCACCAAACTCTCCGAGATCAAGACGGTGACCGCCCATCCGGTCGCCCAGCCGCAGGTCCGCAACTGGCTGCGGGCCCACCTCCCGGAGGCCGTCTGGGAGTCCGCCGCCTCGAACGCGGACGGCGCCCGCCTGGTCCAGGAGGGCCGTTACGACGCCGCCTTCGCGGGCGAGTTCGCGGCCGAGCGGTACGGTCTGGAGGCCCTGGAGACCGGGATCCACGACGCGGAGAACGCGCAGACCCGGTTCGTCCTGGTCGGCCGCCCGGCCCGGCCCGCGGCCCCGACCGGTGCGGACAAGACCTCGGTCGTGCTCTGGCAGAACGACGACCACCCCGGCGGGCTGCGCGACCTGCTCGGCGAGTTCGCCACCCGGGGCATCAACCTCATGCTGCTGCAGTCCCGGCCGACCGGCGCCGGCATCGGCAACTACTGCTTCTGCATCGACGCCGAGGGCCACATCTCCGACCGGCGGGTGGCGGAGGCCCTGATGGGGCTGAAGCGGATCTGCCGCCAGGTGCGGTTCCTGGGCTCCTACCCGCGGGCGGACGTCAGGCCGGGCGAGACCGTGAGGCCCACGCTGCCAGGGACGTCGGACGAGGAGTTCGTGGCGGCCTCGGACTGGGTGGCGCGCTGCCAGGACGGCCGCTTCTAGCCGGTCGTACTCTCATATCTTCGTTATCCACAGGAGTTATCCACAGGTGCCCATCTCGACCTGGGGACAAGTCGACAGCGACGCATGAGCCTGTCGACAAATCGCCCTACGGGCCTTCGGTGCGACCCCGCCCGCCCACATCACCCTTCGTCCACCCGTTTCCCATGGTTCATCTTTTGGAGCGACGCCTTTCCACTCGAAAGAGGGTGTTGTCCCGGTTTGGCGTGGGAATTCCTCTCTTCACACGCCGCTCGCGGAGTGATCGATTCCGGAGTCCACACCCCTTCCACACACCCTGTGGATAACTCTCGGGTGGGTGTGGATTCCTGTGGACAACCGCACCCCCAAGTCCCGCTCTCCACAAGGGATTCCAGTCAACCGCAGGCCGCAGGCGTGCCCCGTCTCGGGGAGTGAGACACTTTTTATTGACACGCTCGGCAATTCCCCCATAACGGAACGTAAGTCGCGATTCGGAACACGTGTCAATAGTGATTCGTGGGGGGCAACCCCGCACCGGTAGCCTTGGCTTCGTGATTGACCTTCGCCTGCTCCGTGAGGACCCCGACCGTGTGCGCGCGTCCCAGCGCGCCCGTGGAGAGGACGTCGCGCTCGTCGACGCCCTCCTCTCTGCCGACGAGCGGCGCAGGTCCTCCGGCGTCCGCTTCGACGAGCTGCGCAACGAACAGAAGCAGCTCGGCAAGCTCATCCCCAAGGCCTCCGCCGACGAGAAGGCCGAGCTGCTGAAGAAGGCCGAGCAGCTGAAAGCCGACGTCAAGACCGCCGACGCCGAGCGCGACGCGGCCGACGCCGAGGCCCATGAGCTGCTGCTCCGGCTCGGCAACCTCGTCCACCCCGACGTGCCCGTCGGGGGCGAAGAGGACTTCGTCACCCTGGAGACGCACGGCACGATCCGCGACTTCGGTGCCGAGGGCTTCGAGCCCAAGGACCACCTGGAGCTGGGCCAGCTGCTCGGCGCGATCGACGTCGAGCGCGGCGCCAAGGTCTCCGGCTCCCGCTTCTACTTCCTGACCGGTGTCGGCGCGCTCCTGGAGCTCGCGCTCGTCAACGCGGCGATCGCCCAGGCCACCGAGGCCGGCTTCACGCCGATGCTGACCCCAGCGCTGGTCCGCCCCCAGTCCATGGCGGGCACCGGCTTCCTCGGCCAGGCGGCCCAGGACGTCTACCACCTCGACAAGGACGACCTCTACCTGGTCGGCACGTCCGAGGTGCCGCTCGCCGCGTACCACATGGACGAGATCATCGAAGCGGAGCGCCTGCCCCTCCGCTACGCCGGTTTCTCGCCCTGCTTCCGCCGCGAGGCCGGTTCGCACGGCAAGGACACCAAGGGCATCTTCCGCGTCCACCAGTTCGACAAGGTGGAGATGTTCTCCTACGTCGCCCCCGAGGACTCGGAGGCGGAGCACCAGCGTCTGCTGGCCTGGGAGAAGCAGTGGCTGACCTCGCTGGAGCTGCCGTTCCGGGTGATCGACGTCGCCACCGGTGACCTCGGCGCCTCGGCCGCCCGCAAGTTCGACTGCGAGGCGTGGATCCCGACCCAGGGCAAGTACCGCGAGCTGACCTCGACGTCGGACTGCACCGAGTTCCAGTCCCGCCGGCTGTCCATCCGGGTCCGCGACGGCAAGCAGGTCAAGCCGCTGGCCACGCTCAACGGCACGCTGTGTGCCGTACCGCGCACCATCGTGGCGATCCTGGAGAACCACCAGCAGGCCGACGGCTCGGTGTACGTGCCCGAGGTGCTGCGCCCGTACCTGGGCGGCCGGGAGGTCCTGGAGCCGGTGTCCCGGTGAGCTTCCCCTACGGGCTCATCGCCACCGACCTCGACGGGACGCTGCTGCGCTCCGACGAGTCCGTCTCCCCGCGCACCCGTGAAGCGCTCGCCGCGGCCACCGCGGCGGGCGCCGCACACATCGTCGTGACCGGCCGGGGGGTCCCCTGGACCCGGCACATCCTCGACAACCTCGGGTACGACGGTCTCGCCGTGTGCGGCCAGGGGGCGCAGGTGTACGACGCCGGCGCGCACCGCCTCCTCACCTCCGTGACGCTGGACCGGCAGCTGGCCGGGGTCGCCCTCGCGAAGATCGAGGCGGAGGTCGGCCCGCTGTACCTGGCGGCGAGCCGTGACGGACTCGACGGCGACGTCCTGGTGGGGCCGGGGTACGCCGCGAAGGGGCACCTGCCGTCGACCCCCTTCACGGACGCGGCCGATCTCTGGTCGGCGCCGCTGAACAAGATCTACATACAGCACCCGGAGCTGTCCGACGACGAGCTCGCGGAAGCGGCCCGGCAGGCGGCCGGGGGCTTCGTCACGGTCGCCATGGCGGGCGAGGGCATCGTGGAGCTGCTGCCTCTGGGGCTGTCGAAGGCGACCGGTCTCTCGCTGGCCGCGCGCCGGCTGGGCCTCAAGTCCGCCGACACGATCGCCTTCGGCGACATGCCGAACGACATCCCGATGTTCGCCTGGGCGGCTCGGGGAGTGGCCATGGCCAACGCGCATGAAGAGCTTCGCGCGGTGGCCGACGAGGTGACGTCCTCCAACGAGGAGGACGGGATCGCGGTGGTCGTGGAGCGTCTGCTCGGCTGAGCCTGTCGGTTTGCTGCGGGCCCGGTGGGGGCTGAGCGCGCAGTTCCTCCCCCAGCCTTCGGCCGGGGGTACCCCCAGCGCCCCTTAAGTGGGACCACTCGCCGGCGCGTGCAAGTTCAGCTCAGTCACAGTGACAACGTCTTGCGGAGGATGCACGGATCGAACGTGCGCGGGCTTTCCAGGCCCGACCACGGCTTAGCAAACCGGTGCCTTACCACTCGGCCAATCCTCCGGGTGGGCGGCCCACGCGAGAGCGACATCGCGTGTTCGAAGCGGCCGCCCCGGGCAGCTACACGGCGATCCGCCGACGGCTGCCCTGACGGGAGCGGGACGTACTGTCGTGCATGGACATCGTCCGGCTCCTCTCCCGGCTCGTGGGCTACACAACAACTGTGCCTGTAAGCCGAGTTGGGTGCCACTCAATTAGCGCGAGGTGGGCGCCCCGCCAGGGGCGCCGGGGGTACCCCCAGCCTTCGGCTGGGGGAGGAACTGCGCGACCGGCCCCCCGCAGCCGAAGAAGCACCTACCGGCGCCACCAACGCCGCCGGCCCTTGCTGAAGAACCACCCCGCCGGCGGCTCGTCCGACCGCCACGGCTGAGGTTCCGGCGCCTCCGCCCGCCACTTCGCGGCCAGCATCCGCGCTCGCGCGGAAGGCTCCGAAGTCCCCGCGGACCGTATGAAGTCCTCGTCCAGGACGACCCCGTCCCAGTCGCCGTCTCCGACAAGCTCAGCCATCCCCGCGCCTCCCGCACAATGCATCCCCTTTGGCCCAGTCTGCCCGGCCCCAGGTGAAGTCCCCGTCAGTAAAGCGGGCGTCTACTCCTCGCCCGCCAGCGTCAGCGAACGCAGCTTCTGGCCCGCGTACCAGGTGGCCAGGACGGTCACCGCGACCAGCAGCACCGTGCCCGTCGTCAGGGACACGTCGGACGTGATCAGGTCGCCGCCGGTCACCTTGTGGGCGACCGCCAGGGACCACTGCTGGACGCTCAGCGTCCGCGCTCCGGGGACCAGGGAGCCGAACAGGGCCTCCCAGACCAGGGCGTAGACGAGCCCGAAGACCACCGCATGCCGCGACACCGTGCCGAGAAGCAGGAAGAGCGCGGCGTAGGCGATGGAGGCGACCAGCGCGGCGACCGTGTAGGCGACGGCGACCTGCTGCCCGTTGCCGTTGAGGATGAAGCCCGCGATCAGGGTCGGCAGGGCGGAGAAGACCATGGTCACGGCGATCGCCACGATCAGCTTGGTGAAGATGATCGTCGGCCGTTTGATCGGCTTGGACAGCAGGTACACCACCGAGCCGTCGTCGATCTCCGGGCCGATCGCGCCCGTGCCGGCGATGACGCCGATGATCGGCACCATGGTGGCGAGCCCGAGGCCGCCGAGCAGGTCGGCGGCCGTCTGGTCGTCGGCGCCCGCGAGGCCGCGGACGACGACGGAGATCGCGATCAGCAGCAGCGGCAGGGCGCCCAGGATGAGGGCCCGACGGCGGCCGAGCAGGGCCCGGTAGGTGAGCCGGGCGACTGTGGGGTCGTACATCTTCGGCCTCCTACGCCGCGACCAGATACGAGAACACGGATTCGAGGGACTCGTCGGACGGCGAGACCGTGTGCAGCCGGATGCCGTGGTCGCGGGCGACCTTGGGCAGCAGGGCGGTGAATCGGCCGAAGTCGACGGCCTGGATGCGCAACGCGCCCTCGGCGAGGTCGACTTCGATGCCCGAGGTGGAGGGGTCGGCGATAAGGGCGGCCGCGAGGGCGCGATCGTCGCTGGAGCGGACCAGGTAGCGGTGCGGGCGGTCGGTCATCAGGCGACGGATCTTGCGGAAGTCGCCGCTGGCCGCGTGCCGTCCGGCGACCACGACCTCGATGTGCCAGGCGAGTTGCTCGACCTCTTCGAGGATGTGCGAGGAGAAGAGGACGGTGCGGCCCTCGTCGCCCATGCGGCGCAGCAGCTCCATGAGCTGCATGCGCTGGCGCGGGTCCATGCCGTTGAAGGGCTCGTCGAGGAGGAGCAGCGACGGGTCGTGGACCAGGGCGGACGCCATCTTCACGCGCTGGCGCATGCCCTTGGAGTACGTCGAGATCTTGCGGTCCTGCGCGTACTCCATCTCGACCGTGGCGAGGGCCTTCTGGGCGGCCTTGGCACCGAGGCCGTGCAACTCGGCGTTGGCGACGACGAATTCGCGGCCGGTGAGGAAGTCGTACATCGCCTCGCGCTCGGGGACGATGCCGATGTGCTTGTAGATCGCCTCGTTGCGCCAGGTCGGCTGCCCGTCGAGGGTGACCGTGCCGGTGGAGGGGGCGAGGAAGCCGCCCATCATGTTGATGAGGGTGGACTTGCCGGCGCCGTTGGGGCCGAGGAGGCCGGTGACGCCGGGCCCGATGGTCATGGTGATGTCGTTGACGGCGACCACGTTGCCGAACCAGCGGGAGACATGGTCGATGGAGAGCGTGGTCACAGTCCCACCTTCTTGTAGCGGCGCAGCAGAAGGCCGTAGCTCGCGGCGATGAGCCCGAGGACGACGAGCAGGTACACCGCCCCCTGGGCGTGGGAGGGGCCGTCGCCGCCCGGGAAGGTGTTGGTGCCGCCGAGGAGGGCGGTGCTCAGGCCGCCGATCAGGGTGACCGGCGAGAACAGGCCGATCCACGCGATGGCACCGGCGCTGCCCTGCGCGTCGGCGATGGCCTGGAGGGTGGAGACCGCGCCGTAGGAGATGGTCAGCACGGCGATCACGGCGGCGATGCCGAAGCCGCGGCGCGGGGTGACCGACGCGATGACCAGGCCGATGCCGGCGAAGAGGAGGGAGAGCAGGGCGACCGAGACCAGTCCCTGGCCGAACCCCTTGCTCTGGTGGGCGAAGTCCATCTTGGCGAGCAGGGCACCCACGTACAGCACGAGCAGCGGGGCGCCGGTCAGGATGAACATCGCGGAGGCCAGGGCAGCGAACTTGGCCTGGACGTAGTCGGCGGTCTCGATGGGCCGCGAGAAGTACAGCGGGATGGTCTTGAAGCGCAGGTCGCGGGAGACGGCCTGGGGCGCCTGCGAGGCGACGTACAGGCTGATGACGGCCTGCATGATGATCGCGTACCGCGTGTAGGTCACCGGCAGGTCGTGCGCCTTGGTGGCGACGGCCACGGCGACCATGATGGCCGCCGGCACGCACATCACCGCGAACAGCAGCATCGGCAGCACCTTGGACTTCACCGAGCGGCCGAGGCCGTAGGAGCCGCGCAGGGTCTGCGAGTAGAGGGACAGGCGGGCGTACGCGCGGCCGAGGCGGGGGCCGTCGTAGCCGCGGTAGCCGATGTCGTGGATGCGGGACTGGTCGCCCGGTCCCGCGATGGGCTGGTCAACCGCCATGGACGGTCGCCTCCTTCCGCTGCTCGTCGTCGCTGGTGAAGACCTCGGAGATGTGGTGCCTGCGCTGTTCCATGCGCACCAGGCCGAGGCCGAGGTCGGCGACGACGTCGCGGACGAGGTCGTACGTCTCCTCGCCCTGGGCGGTGAGCAGCAGGATGTGGCCGGCGCCGGGGAGGCCGCCGCCCTCGTTGTCCGTCTCCACCCCGCGCGCGTGGAGCGCGTCGCGCACCGCACGGGTGCCGTCCGGGTGCTCGTCGCTGTCGGTGACCTCGATGGCGAGGGTGGTCGTGGACTGCGTGAAGTCGGTGGTGGAGCTGGACCGCAGCAGTTTGCCGCCGTCGACCACGACCACGTGGTCGCAGGTGCGTTCCAGTTCGCCGAGCAGGTGCGAGGTGACCAGGACCGAGATGCCGAAGTCGGTGTGGATGCGGCGGATCAGGCCGAGCATCTCGTCCCGGCCGACCGGGTCGAGGCCGTTGGTCGGCTCGTCGAGGAAGACCAGCTGCGGGTCGTGCACCAGGGCCTGGGCGAGCTTCACGCGCTGCTTCATGCCCGTCGAGTAGCCGCCGATGGGGCGGTACCGCTCCTCGTAGAGCCCGACGTGACGCAGGGTGTCGGCGGTGCGCTCGCGGGCGGCGGCGGGCGGCAGGCCTGACATGCGGGCCATGTGCACGACGAACTCGGTGGCCGAGACGTCGGGCGGCAGGCAGTCGTGCTCCGGCATGTAGCCCACGCGCTCGCGGATGGCGGCGCCCTTGGTCGCGACGTCGAGGCCGAGCACTTCGGCGCGGCCCTCGGTCGCGGGGGACAGACCCAGCAGGATCTTGATCAGGGTGGACTTGCCGGCGCCGTTGGCTCCGACGAGTCCGGTCACACCGGGTCCGATGTCCACGGACAGCCGGTCGAGCGCGGTCACCCGGGGGAACCGCTTGCTCAGGCTTTCGGTCGCGATCACAGTCACGCCATAGAAGGTAGTGACCCGCGCCACTGCGGTCGTCAGACCTCGGAGCCGTCTTCACATCACTCTGGAGTATTACGGGGCCCTAGGGGATCCCCTGCTTGAGAGCTACGCAGAGTTATCCACAGGCCTCGGTCCTCCTATTGACGTCGCCTCTAACAACTGTCACATTCACCAGTGTCAAGTTACGGGCACGTACCGCAGTCGACGGAGACGCGGGCGGGGACGGGGCGGGGCGGATGACGACGGCAGTGGCATCGAAGGAAGAACGCACCACGGAGCTCCAGGGTTTCCGGCGGGTGCAGCGGCTCGCGTACGAGTGCGCGGAGGCGGTCGCGGCCAGGCTGGAGCCGGGGATCACCGAGCGCGAGGCGGCCCGGATGCAGCGCGAGTGGCTGCGCGCGCGGGGCGTGCGGGACTGGTTCCACCTCCCCTTCGCCTGGTTCGGCGACCGCACGGCGTTCACGGACTTCCGCATACCGCTGCAGTTCTTCCCGACCGACCGCCGACTGGCGCCCGGCATGCCGTTCATCCTGGACCTGGCTCCCGTGTACGAGGGCTGCACGGCCGACATCGGCTACTCGGGCTCCCTCGGGCCCAACCCCGTGCAGGACCGGCTGATGGACGACCTGGAGGCGCACCGCGAGCTGATCCTGCGCGAGGTACGCGAGCGCCGCCCGCTGCGCGAGATCTACGAGGACGTGGACCGCCTCATGGTCCGCCAGGGCTACGCCAACCGGCACCGCGCGTACCCCTTCGGGGTGATCGCCCACAAGGTGGACCGGGTGAAGCAGCGCCGCTGGTCACCGCACCTCTTCGGGTTCGGCGCCCAGTCCCTGAAGGGCCTCGCGGCCGACGCGCTGCACGGCCACCGCGAGGGCTGGTCGCCCCTGTGGTCGCCGTACCGCTTCTCCGACCACCCGCCCACGCCGGGCCTGTGGGCGGTCGAACCGCACCTCGGTTTCCGGGGCACGGGCGCCAAGTTCGAGGAGATCCTCGTGGTCACCGACTCCCGGGACCCCGAGCAGAGCGCCTACTGGCTGGACGACGATCTGCCGCACGTGCGGCGCTGGGCGGAGGACAAGTGACCGAGATCGAAGGCGCGCGCGAGCGCCGGGTGCGTACCGGCGGCGTCGACCTGTGCGTGGCGGAGCTGGGCGACCCGGCGGACCCGACGGTCGTCCTCGTCCACGGCTACCCGGACAGCAAGGAGGTCTGGTCCGAGGTCGCGACCCGTCTCGCCGGCCGCTTCCACGTCGTCCTGTACGACGTCCGCGGCCACGGCCGCTCCACCGCCCCGAAACCCCTGCGTGGCGGCTTCACCCTCGCCAAGCTCACGGACGACTTCCTGGCCGTGATCGACGCGGTCAGCCCGGACCGCCCGGTGCACCTCGTCGGCCACGACTGGGGCTCGGTGCAGTCCTGGGAGTTCGCCACGGTGGGGCGCACGGAGGGCCGCATCGCCTCCTTCACGTCGATGTCCGGGCCGTCCCTGGACCACTTCGGGCACTGGATCAACGCGCGCGTGCAGCGCCCGACCCCCCGCCGGGTGGGCCAGCTCCTCGGCCAGGGCGCCAAGTCCTGGTACGTGTACCTGCTGCACACCCCCGCCCTGCCCGAACTGGCCTGGCGGGGCCCCCTCGGCAAGGCTTGGCCGAGAATCCTGCAACGGGCGGAGAGGCTCCCCGCGGGGGACTACCCCACGTCCTCCCTGCCCTCCGACGCGGCACACGGCGCCTGGCTGTACCGCGACAACGTACGGGCCCGGCTGCGCCGCCCGCGCGAGGACGCATACGCGCACGCGCCCGTGCAGCTCATCACGCCTCTCGGCGACGCGTTCCTCTCCGAGCGGCTCTACGACGACCTGGAGCGCTGGGCGCCCCGGCTCACCCGCCGCACCCTGCCTGACAAGCACTGGATCCCGCGCACCCGGCCGGACCAGGTGGCGGCCTGGATCGAGGAGTTCGCGAGGTCGGTGGAGGACGGCCGGGGGGCGGAGCAGAAGCCCGCCGACCGCCATGCCCAGCGGTTCGGAGGCCAGTTGGTGCTGGTCACCGGGGCGGGCAGCGGCATCGGACGGGCGACGGCGTTCGCGTTCGCGGAGGCGGGCGCGCGGGTGGTGGCGGTGGACCGGGACGCGGAGGCGGCGGCCCGCACCGCCGAGCTCTCCCGACTGGTCGGCGCGGCGGACGCGTGGGCGGAGACGGCCGACGTCTCCGACGAACAGGCCATGGAGAAGCTCGCGGAGAAGGTCCACCGCGATTACGGCGTCCTGGACGTGCTGGTCAACAACGCGGGCATCGGGCTGTCGGGCTCCTTCTTCACGACGACGACGGAGGACTGGCGGCGGGTCCTGGACGTCAACCTCTGGGGCGTGATCCACGGTTGCCGCCTCTTCGGGGCCCGGATGGCGGACCGCGCCCAGGGCGGCCACATCGTGAACGTCGCGTCGGCAGCGGCCTACCAGCCCTCCCGCGCCCTGCCGGCCTACAGCACCTCCAAGGCGGCGGTCCTGATGCTGTCCGAGTGCCTGCGCGCCGAACTGGCAGGCCGGCGCATCGGGGTGACGGCGATCTGCCCCGGCTTCGTCAACACCAACATCACCTCGACGGCGCGCTTCACAGGTGTCGACGAGGAGGAGCAGCGCCGCCGGCAGAAGCGCTCGGCCCGGCTGTACGGCATGCGCAACTACCCGTCGGAGAAGGTGGCTTCGGCAATCCTGGAGGCGGTGGAGCACAACCGCGCGGTGGTACCGGTGACGCCGGAGGCACGGGGGATGCGGTTGCTTTCGCGGGTGGCGCCGGGGGTGCTGAGGACGCTCGCAAGAGTGGAGCCGAAGTTGTAGAGGGTCGTCGTCCAACCGCGGGCCGGTAGGGGCTCCCCGCGCCCCTTACGGGGCTGCATAGCTGCGGGCAGTCGTGCCTCCCCCAGTGCCTCAAGGGCCTGGGAGGTGCCCCCAGGGCGGCACGGGTGGGCGCTGGGGGTCCCCCGGCCGAAGGCTGGGGGGACACCCGGCCGGCGCCGGTAAGCGTCCCCACCCCCGCCCCCACCCCGGTCACCACTCAAGGAACCCCACATGACCGACCCCCCGGCCACCCCCACCCACCGCATCGAGGACCTCGCCCGCCTCTCCCGCACCACCGTCCGAACCATCCGCGCCTACCAGGACAAGGGCCTCCTCCCCCGCCCCGAACGCCAGGGCCGCGCCAACCTCTACTCCGACGTCCACCTCACCCGCCTCCACCAGATCGCCGACCTCCTCTCCCGCGGCTACACCCTCGCCTCCATCAAGGAGTTGCTCGACGCCTGGGACACCGGCCGCGGCCTGGCCGGCGTCCTCGGGCTGGTCACCGAGGCCGAGGGCCCCTGGACCGACGAGGAGCCGGTGCGCCTGACCCGCGCCGAACTGGACGCCCGCTTCGGCGGCACCCCCGACGACGCGGCCGTGGCCGAGGCCGTGGCACTCGGCGTACTGGAACCGGTGGCCGGCGACCCCGGCTCCTTCCTCGTCCCGAGCCCCCAAGAGCTGGCCGTGGCAGCCGAGTTGCACGCGGCCGGCGTGCCCCTCATGGCGATCTCCGAGCATCTGCGGGAGTTGAGACTCCAGGTCGAGCACATCGCTGCCCGTTTCCTGGAGTTCACCGCCGAGCACGTCTTCGCGCGCTACCTCGACGACCCCGGCCACCGCACCGACGCCGGCGCGGCCGAAGCGGCCTCGCTCGTACGGCGCCTGCGCCCCCTGGCCCGGCAGACGGTCGACGCCGAACTGGCCCGCGCCATGCGTCTGTTCGCGACCCGTGAGGTGCGCCGGCAGCTCGGCGCAGGGGAACGGCAGAAAACCCCGGACGGGACACGTCCCGTGTCGCTCCCCACCGAGACGATCGGGGCCGTACGACGCCTCGTTGGCCCGGACCGCATCGCGGAGTTCATCGCGCTCGCCGCCGAACGCGAGGTCCGGGCACGGCGGTTGGACGCCCTCGCCACAGATCACGGCCCTGTTAACGATCTTGACGAAACACCCTGAAATGCCCAGCACTTGTCCACAACTCGGCCAATTTCCTTGTGGATAACCGCACTTGGTTGTGGATCAAACCTGCGACGAAAAATATCTGCGTGATCCGCGTCTCGCCCGGCACGCTGATGGCATGAACGCGAGACACAACGAAGGAACACCGGACGAGCGGCGCACCGTGAAGGTGTCGAAGTACCTCTCGAAGCACCTGCGCCACCAGCCCGAACGCATCGGGCTCAGCCTGGACGAGGCGGGCTGGGTGGAGATCGACACGCTGCTCGCGGCGGCAGCGGCGCACGGTTTCCCCGTCAGCCGCGAGGAACTGGACCACGTCGTCACCGCCAACGACAAGCAGCGGTTCGCGATCGAGGGCACCCGGATCCGCGCCAGCCAGGGCCACAGCATCGACGTCGACCTCGGACTGCCCCCGGCGACCCCTCCGCCGTACCTCTACCACGGCACCGTCGCACGGAACCTGGAGGCGATCCGGGACGAGGGCCTCAGGCCGATGAACAGGCACGACGTGCATCTGTCGGCGGACCGGGAGACCGCGACCCGGGTCGGTGCCCGGCGCGGGCGCCCGGTCGTGCTGTCGGTGGACGCGGCGGCGATGCACCGGGACGGGCACGTCTTCCACATCAGCGCGAACGGGGTGTGGCTGACGCGGGCGGTACCTCCGCGCTACCTGCGCTTCCCCGATCCGCACTGACCCCGGCATGATGGATGGTATGGACCATTCCGAGCGCCGGGAACACCAGAGGCACCTTCCGACCACCGAGGCTGCCGTCACCGCACTCCACACGGTCGCGGCCGAGCACGGACGCGAGATCGAGGTCACGCACGACATCGGCGCCGACCTGACCTCGCGGCGCAGCGCGGCGGGCTTCGGTGTCACCACGGACCCGGACGGTTCGCTGCCGCACGAGGCGTACGCCGAGTTCGGCGGGGTGCCGAGGGTGAGCGTGCGGCTCTACCCGGACGACGACGCGCTCATCACGGTCGAGGGCGTCGAGTTCCACGACGTCCCGCGCGACGACGTGCCCGCCTTCCTCCACTCCGTCTTCGGCGGCCTGGCCCACGTGCGGGCCCGCCGCTTCCCGCCCACGAGCTCGCTGGTCGTACCGCTGCCCGGGGACCGCACCTACCGGGAGCACTTGGCCGCATACCTGCTCACGCCGTGGCTGAGCAGCCGCATACGGTGACCGTTTCGGCCGTTGCCGGCGGACCCCTTTAGTCTCGGACGCATGAGTCTGCGTCTGAGCACCGTGATCCTCCCGTACCGCCGCTGGAGCGAGGGCGGCGGCACCGCCTGGACGCGGGCCGAGGAACTGGGCTTCCACACCGCGTACACCTACGACCACCTGTCCTGGCGCAGCTTCCGGGACGGCCCGTGGTTCGGGGCGATCCCGACGCTGACCGCCGCCGCGTCCGTCACCGACCGACTGCGCCTCGGCACACTCGTCACCTCGCCGAACTTCCGGCATCCGGTGCCCCTCGCCAAGGAGCTGATCTCCCTCGACGACATCTCCGGCGGCCGCGTCACCCTCGGCATCGGTGCCGGCGGCAACGGCTTCGACGCCACCGCGCTGGGCCAGGAGCCGTGGACCCCGCGCGAGCGCGCCGACCGGTTCGCCGAGTTCGTCCCGCTCCTCGACCGGCTGCTCACCGAGGACTCGGTGACGTACGAGGGCGGGTTCTACTCGGCCTACGAGGCGCGCAACATCCCGGGCTGTGTGCAGCGGCCCCGGCTGCCCTTCGCGGTCGCGGCCACCGGCCCGCGCGGGCTGAAGCTGGCCGCGCGGTACGGCCAGGCGTGGGTGACCACCGGCGACCCGAAGCTGTACGAGAACGGCACGCCCGAGCAGTCGGTCGAAGCGCTGCGCGGCCAGGTGGGGAAGCTCACCGAGACCTGCGCGGAGGTCGGCCGGGACGTGGCGGAACTGGACAAGGTCCTCCTCACCGGGTTCACCCCGGACCGTGGCCGCCCCCTGGAGTCCCTGGACGCCTTCGTGGACTTCGCCGGCCGCCACCAGGAGCTGGGCTTCACCGAGCTGGTGATCCACTGGCCCATCCCCGACTCGGACTTCGCGGCCGAGCAGAAGGTCTTCGAGCAGATCGCCATGGAGGCCCCGGCCCAGCTCGGCTGAGGCGGCAGAGGACGCTGCGGAGTCGTCTGTGTCTCGTCTGTGCGCCCGCCCGCACGGCCGTGCGGGCATATGCGCGAGAATGGCGCGGTGACCTCAGCGACCCGACAGCCCGAGACCCCTGCCTTCGCAACCCCGCCCCGGCTGATCGCCACCGATCTCGACGGCACCCTGCTGCGCGACGACAAGTCGGTCTCCCCGAGGACGGTCGCCGCGCTGGCCGCCGCCGAGGAGGCGGGTATCGAGGTCTTCTTCGTCACGGGCCGCCCGGCCCGCTGGATGGACATCGTCAGCGACCACGTCCACGGCCACGGCCTGGCGATCTGCGGCAACGGCGCGGCCGTGGTCGACCTGCACGGCGGCCCCGGCGCCCACCGCTTCGTGAAGGTGCGCGACCTGGCCCGGGAGAACGCGCTGGACGCCGTACGGCTGCTGCGCGAGGCCGCGCCCGGCACCGTGTACGCGATCGAGCAGACCTACGGCTTCCACCAGGAGCCGGCCTATCCCAAGCTGCACCTGGAGATACCGGACCATCTGCTGGCCGCCGAGGAGATCCTGGCGGCCGACGGTCCGAGCGCCGGCGAGCCCGTGCTCAAGATCCTCGCCTACCACCCCGGCCTCGACCCCGACGCCTTCCTCACCCTCGCCCGCCTCGCCGTCGGCGACCACGCCACCGTCACCCGGTCCAGCCCCAGCGCCCTGCTGGAGATCAGCGGCCCGGGCGTCTCCAAGGCCAGCACACTCGCCCTGGAGTGTGCCGATCGTGGCATCTCGCACGAGGAGGTCGTCGCCTTCGGGGACATGCCCAACGACGTCGAGATGCTGACCTGGGCCGGCCAGTCGTACGCCATGGGCAACGCCCACCCCGCCGCCGTCGCCGCCGCCTCCGGCCGGACGGTCGCCAACAACGAGGACGGGGTCGCCGTCGTGATCGAGCAACTCCTGGCCGCGCGCGCCTGAGTCCGCCCGCGGCACCGGGCTACCGCACTCCCGCCAGCGACTCCGCCGCCGCCTCCCGCTCCGCCATGTCGCGCAGCGGTCCGGCCACGGCGGCGAGCTCCGCGTAGCTCCCGCGCTGCACCACCCGGCCCGCGTCGAGGACGATCACCTCGTCCACGGCCTCCAGGCCCGCGAGCCGGTGCGTGATGAGCAGCGTCGTACGGCCCTCGGTGGCCGCCAGCAGATCCGCCGTGAGCGCGTCCGCCGTCGGCAGGTCGAGATGCTCGGCCGGCTCGTCCAGCACGAGCACCGGGAAGTCCGCGAGCAGCGCCCGGGCGAGGGCCAGCCGCTGCCGTTGCCCGCCGGACAGCCGTGCCCCGTGCTCACCGACCAGCGTGTCGAGTCCGTCGGGCAGCCCGTCCGCCCAGTCGAGCAGCCGGGCCCGGCCCAGCGCGTCCCGCAGGTCCTCCTCGGTGGCGTCCTTCCGGGCGAGCAGCAGGTTCTCGCACACGGAGCTGTCGAAGAGGTGCGCGTCCTGGGCGCACAGCCCGACGAGCCGCCGCACGTCGTCGCTGTCCATGCCGTACGCGTCCACGCCAGCGACCGTGTAGGAGCCCGCGTCCGGGTCGAGGAACCGCAGCAGGACCTGGGCGAGGGTCGACTTGCCGGCGCCGGAGGCACCGACGACGGCGACCCTGTGCCCCTCGTGCAGGGTGAGGTCGAGCCCGCCGAGCGCGTCCCGCGCCTGCCCCGGGTACCGGGCCGTCAGGCCCTTCAGGACGACGGGGAAGGGCGCGGCGGGTGCCTGACGCGGCCGCTCCGGCTCCCGCACGGGTTCGGGCGCGTCCAGCACCTCGTAGATGCGCTCGGCGCTCCTGCGCACCCGCTGCCGGTGCCGCACGGCCAGCGGCAGTCCGAGTACGGCCTCGAAGGCGGCCAGCGGAGTGAGCACCACGACCGCCATCGCCACGCCGCTCAGCCGGCCGTCGGTGACCCCCTGGGCGCCCAGCAGCGCGGCGGCCACGACGGTCAGGCCGGTCAGCAGCGCGGTCAGCCCGTCACCGAGTGCGGTGGCCGTGGCCCCTCGCGAGGCGATCCGGGTGAGCGTGCCGTCGGCCCGCCGTGCCGCGTCGGTGCGGGCGGGCAGGGCGCCGGCGACGGTCAGTTCGGCGGTGCCGGTGAGCAGGTCGGTCACCCGGGTGGCGAGCAGCCCGCGGGCCGGTGCCAGCCGGTGCTCGGCGCGCCGGGCCACGGCCGAGGTCACCAGCGGAACGCCGACACCGGCCGCCAGCAGCCCCACCGCGAGCGCGGCCCCGGCCTCGGGCAGGAGCCAGGCAGTGAAACCCACGGCCCCGGCGGACACCGCCACCGCCACCCCGGCGGGAAGCAGCCACCGCAGCCAGTAGTCCTGCAGGGTGTCCACATCGGCGACCAGCCGGCTGAGCAGGTCGCCCCGCCTGGTCGCCCGCAGCCCGGCGGGCGCGAGCCGCTCCAGCCGCCGGTACACCGCGACCCGCGTGTCGGCCAGCATCCGCAGCACCGCGTCGTGCGACACCAGCCGCTCGCCGTACCGGAACACGGCCCGCCCGATCCCGAAGGCCCGCGTGGCCGTCACGGCAACCATCAGATACAGCACCGGCGGCTGCTGTGAGGCCCGCGAGATCAGCCACCCGGACGTCGCCATCAGCCCGACGGCGCTGCCGAGCGCAAGAGCCCCCAGCAGAAGCGCAAGCAGCAACCGCCCCCGCCGGGCCCGGGAGGCGGCACGCACGCGGGCGAGAACACCCTGCTGACGCCCGGCCACCGGCTCCACAGCACGCCCTGCGGACTGCCCGAGCACGTCCCCTTGAGCACCGTCCAACTCACCACTCCGCTCGGCGCGCCCACTCCCCACCCCACCGAGCGACCCCACACCCTCACCTTCCAGCCCACCGAGCCCCTCCGCGATCTCGCCTTCCCATTGACCGAGTCGGGTGGTGGGTGGGCAAAGGCTCTGGGATTCCAGGGGGCGGAGTCCCCTGGGGACCTCGCCGCCGGAGAGCCGCACCACCCGGTCCGCCGCCGACAGCAACGCCGGCCGGTGCACCACCAGCACCACGGTGCGCCCCTCGGAGAGCCGCCGTACCGCCGCCACGACCTCCCCCTCGGTCACCCCGTCCAGCGCAGCCGTCGGCTCATCCAGCAACAGCACGGGCCGGTCGGCCAGAAACGCCCGCGCCAGCGCCAGCCGCTGCCGCTGCCCCGCGGACAGACCCGCCCCGTCCTCGCCGAGGACCGTCTCTGCTCCCTCCGGCAGCGCATCCACGAACTCCAGCGCCCCGGCGTCCCGCAACGCCCCCCGGACGGCGTCGTCGTCCGCGTCCGGACGCGCGAGCCGTACGTTCTCGGCGATCGTCCCGGCGTACAGATGCGGCCGCTGCGGCACCCATGCGATCCGTGACCGCCACTCCGCCAGGTCGACGTCGGCGAGATCGGCGTCCCCGATCCGCACCCGGCCCCGCGTCGGCCGCACGAACCCCAACAGGACGTTGAGCAGCGTCGACTTGCCCACACCGCTCGGGCCGACCAGCGCGACGGTCTCCCCGGGTTCGACCGTGAACGACACATCGGTCACCGCGTCCGCAGAGCGCCCCGGATAGCGGACCGTCACCCCCTCGAAGGCGAGGGCAGCGCCGCTGGGCACCGTACCGGCCCCGGACACCGGTACCGGGGTCTCCAGCACCGCGAAGATCTCCTCCGCCGCGGCCAGCCCCTCCGCCGCCGCGTGGAACTGCGCTCCCACCTGCCGCAACGGCAGATACGCCTCGGGCGCCAGCACCAGGATGACCAGCCCGATGTACAGGTCCATGTCGCCGTGGACGAGCCGCATGCCGATGGTCACGGCGACCAGCGCCACCGACAGCGTGGCGAGCAGCTCCAGCGCGAACGAGGAGAGGAAGGCGATCCGCAGCGTCCGCATGGTCGCCTGCCGGTACTCGCCGGTGATCCGGCGGATGGACTCGGCCTGCGCCTTGGCCCGGCCGAACACCTTCAGCGTGGGCAGCCCGGCGACCACGTCCAGGAAATGCCCGGAGAGCCGGGACAGCAGCCGCCACTGACGCTCCGTCCGGGACTGGGTGGCCCAGCCGATCAGGACCATGAAGAGCGGGATCAGCGGCAGGGTGCCGACGATGATCGCCGCGGACACCCAGTCCTCGGTGACGATCCGCGCCAGCACCGCGACCGGCACGACCACCGCCAGCCCCAACTGCGGCAGGTAGCGGGAGAAGTAGTTGTCGAGGGCGTCGACACCGCGCGTGGCGAGGTTGACCAGCGAACCGGTCCGCTGGTCACTCAACCAGCCGGGACCCAGTGCCACCGCCCGGTCGAGGAGACGGCCGCGCAGCTCGGACTTGACCGCAGCGCTCGCCCGGTGCGCGGCAAGCTCGGTGAGCCAGGAGACCAGCGCCCGGCCGACGGCCACGGCCGCCAACAGCAGGAGGGGGGTGCGGAGTTCGGAGACCGAGTGACCATGCTGGAAGGCGCCGACCACGACGTCGGCGATGAGCATGGCCTGGGCGATCACCAGCCCGGCACCGACGGCACCGAGGCCGACGACGGCCACCAGGAAGACGCGGGTGGCACTGGCGTAACGCAGCAGACGAGGATCGATTGGTTTCACGTGAAACATGCCCTTCGGCCCGGAGAGGGTGTTTCACGTGAAACACCCCATCCTCGGACTCAGTGCGCGGCTTCGGTCGCGATGTGCTGCGTACCGATCCGCTTGCGGAACACCCAGTAGGTCCACCCCTGGTAGAGCATGACGAGCGGCGTCGCGATCGCCGCGAGCCACGTCATGATCTTCAGGGTGTACGGGCTCGACGAGGCGTTGGTGACCGTGAGGCTCCAGTCCCCGTTGAGCGACGACGGCATGACGTTCGGGAAGAGCGACAGGAAGAGCATCGCCACGGCGGCCACGATGGTCACGCCGGACAGGGCGAACGCCCATCCCTCGCGGCCCCGGAGATTCGCCCCGAGAGCGGCCACCAGCGCGGCGACCGCCACGACCAGTGCCACCAGGCTCTTGCCGTCACCGCTGTCGGCCTGGGTCCACACCAGGAAGACCAGTGCCAGTGCGGCGGTGAGGACACCGACCTTGGTCGCCAGCTTCCGCGCCCGCACCCGGATGTCGCCGACTGTCTTGAGCGCGGTGAACACCGAGCCGTGGAAGGTGAACAGGGTCAGCGTGACGAGTCCGCCGAGCAGGGCGTACGGGTTGAGCAGGTCCCAGACGGTGCCGACGTACTCGAAGTTCCGGTCGATCTTCACGCCATGCACGATGTTCCCGAAGGCCACGCCCCACAGGAACGCCGGGATCAGCGAGGTCCAGAAGATCGCGGTCTCCCAGTTGCGCTGCCAGTTCTCCTCGGGCCGCTTGGCCCGGTACTCGAAGGCGACGCCCCGGACGATCAGGCAGACCAGGATGACCAGCAGGGGCAGGTAGAAGCCGGAGAAGAGCGTGGCGTACCACTCGGGGAAGGCGGCGAAGGTTGCGCCGCCCGCGGTGAGCAGCCACACCTCGTTGCCGTCCCAGACCGGGCCGATCGTGTTGATCAGCACCCGCTTCTCCAGGCGGTCCCGGGCGAGCAGCTTGGTGAGGATGCCGACCCCGAAGTCGAATCCCTCCAGGAAGAAGTAGCCGGTCCACAGGACGGCGATCAGGACGAACCAGACGTCGTGAAGTTCCATGACTGCGTCTCCCTCGGCCTAGTACGAGAAGGCCATCGGCTTGTCGGCGTCACGGGTCTGGCCGCCGATCTTCGTGGGCGGGTTGAGATCGTCCTCCGTGAGCTCGGGCGGGCCCGCCTTCACGTACTTCACGAGCAGCTTGACCTCGACGACGGCGAGAACGGCGTAGAGCGCGGTGAAGGTGATCATCGAGATGAGGATCTCGGTCTGGGAGACGCCGGGGGAGACCGCGTCGCGGGTCTGCAGGACGCCGTAGACGACCCAGGGCTGGCGGCCCATCTCGGTGAAGATCCAGCCCCAGGAGTTGGCTATCAGCGGGAAGCCCAGCGTCCATATCGCCACCAGCCAGTACAGCCTGCCGAGCTGGGGGCTGAGCGCCTTGTTCCTGAAGAGGACCAGGTTCGGCACCTCGTCCTCACCCACCCGCAGGTGCTGCGGCAGCATGAACTTCTTGCGGGTCAGCCAGAGTCCGGCGAGGCCGATGGCGAAGGACGCCATACCGAAGCCGATCATCCAGCGGAACGCCCAGAAGGTGACCGGGATGATGGGCCGGTAGTCGCCGGCGCCGTACTTCTGCTGCTCGGCCTTGTTGGTGTCGTTGATGCCGGGCACGTACGAGTTGAAGTCGTCGTCGGCGAGGAACGACAGCACGCCCGGCACGGAGAGTTCGACGGTGTTGTGGCCCTTGCTCACGTCGCCGTAGGCGAAGATCGAGAACGGGGCCGAGTTCTGGCCGTCCCACAGGGCCTCGGCCGCGGCCATCTTCATGGGCTGTTGCTTGAACATGACCTTGCCGAGGGTGTCGCCGCTGACCGCGGTGAGCAGACCGCCGATGACCACGGTGATCAGGCCGAGCCGCAGCGAGGTCTTCATCACGCTGATGTGCTTCTTGCGGAACAGGTGGAAGGCCGCGATGCCGACCATGAACGCGCCGCCGGTGAGGAAACAGGCGCTCAGCGTGTGGAAGGCCTGGGCCAGCGCGGTGTTCTGGGTGAGGACGGCCCAGAAGTCGGTGAGTTCGGCCCGCCCCTTCGCCTTGTCGATCTTGTAGCCGACGGGGTGTTGCATCCACGAGTTGGCCGCGAGGATGAAGTACGCGGACAGGACCGTGCCGATGGAGACCATCCATATGCAGGCCAGGTGGATCTTCTTGGGCAGCTTGTCCCAGCCGAAGATCCAGAGCCCGATGAAGGTGGACTCGAAGAAGAAGGCGATCAGTGCCTCGAAGGCGAGCGGGGCACCGAAGATGTCGCCGACGAACCGCGAGTAGTCGGACCAGTTCATGCCGAACTGGAACTCCTGCACGATGCCGGTGACCACGCCCATCGCGATGTTGATCAGGAAGAGCTTGCCCCAGAACTTGGTCGCCCTGAGGTACTTCTCCTTCTCCGTGCGCACCCAGGCGGTCTCCAGGCCGGCCGTGAGGGCGGCCAGCGAGATCGTCAGCGGGACGAACAGGAAGTGGTAGACGGTGGTGATGCCGAACTGCCAGCGCGCCAGTGTCTCCGGCGCCAGAGCCAGGTCCACGTCGTCAGTCTCCTTACGTCGCCGTGGTACAGCGGCATGTGCCCCCTTTGTCACGTACATCACGGAGCAAACGGGACGCGCTTGTGAATGCATTCACATTCACAAGCCATTATGGCGCACTCACTCTCGAGCATCGAAGGGGGGTCGCGCTTGAGCCGTCCGGCCCCTCCGGAACATGCGAACGGGGCCGCTCGGCCCTCATCCCGGCCGTACGACCCCGCACACCTGACACCCGTTGACCGCGGGGCCTCCCTAAGGCCCCGCGGACGCTACAGATCCTTGCGGAACGCCTCCGCCACCTTCAGGAAGATGTCGTTCGCCTCGGTCTCGCCGACCGTCACCCGCACACCCTCGCCCGGGAACGGCCGGACGACCACCCCGTGCTCCTCGCTGAGCTGTGCGAAGGCGGTCGTACGCTCCCCCAACCGCAGCCACACGAAGTTGGCCTGGGACTCGGGCACCGTCCAGCCCTGCCCGCGCAGCGCTTCGACCACGCGCTGCCGCTCGCACACCAGTGAGCCGACCCGGCCCAGCAGCTCGTCCTCGGCCCGCAGCGAGGCGATCGCCGCCTCCTGGGCGAGCTGGCTCACGCCGAAGGGGACCGCCGTCTTGCGCAGCGCCGCCGCCACCGGCTCGTGCGCGATCGCGAAGCCGACGCGCAGCCCGGCCAGTCCGTACGCCTTGGAGAAGGTCCGCAGCACGCAGACGTTCGGCCGCTGCCGGTAGATCTCGACGCCGTCGGGCACCTCGGGATCGCGGATGAACTCCCGGTAGGCCTCGTCGAGGACCACCAGCACGTCGCTCGGCACCCGGTCCAGGAACCGCTCCAGCTCGGCCCGCTTCACGACCGTACCGGTCGGGTTGTTGGGATTGCAGACGAAGACCAGGCGGGTGCGGTCGGTGATGGCGTCCGCCATCGCGTCCAGGTCGTGCACATCACCGGGCGTGAGCGGCACCTGAACGGACCGGGCGCCGCTGATCTGCGTGATGATCGGGTAAGCCTCGAAGGACCGCCACGCGTAGATCACCTCGTCGCCGGGCCCGCTGGTGGCCTGGATCAGCTGCTGGGCGACACCGACCGACCCGGTGCCGGTGGCCAGGTGACCGAGCGGAACGCCGAAGCGGTCCGAGAGCTCGTTCATCAGACCGGTGCACGCCATGTCCGGGTAGCGGTTGAAGGAGGAGGCGGCCGCGGTGACGGACTCCATCACGCCGGGCAGCGGGGGATACGGGTTCTCGTTGGAGGAGAGCTTGTACGCGACCGGGCCGCCGGCCGCCGCCGGCTTGCCCGGCTTGTAGGTCGGGATCCCCTCCAGCTCGGCGCGCAGCTTGGGGCTCGTCTCGCTCACCGCAGTCCTCCTCGCGACCACCGGCGGACCGTCCGCGCCGCCGGCATCCAATACTGCTCACCTTATGAGGATTCGGCGCCGCTGCGTACAGCGGAAGAGGGCGCGAAGAGCCGGGCCGGCAGAGCGGCCGGGGGGACGAGGAGCCGGAACGGCGAACCTCATCCGTACCACCGGCATCACGGGCATCACCGCACGAAGGCGCATTTATCGGGGGCGCGCCCTACATATATCTACGCGCCGGTGGCTCACGCCGTAGCGCGCATCACCCGTGCAGGTGAGTTGAGACCTCTTCGAAACATCGGGCACTTGGCAGGCCCATCCGTGCCGACAAGTCACGTCTTACCATTGGATCGTTCAACTGACTTTCTTTCTAAGGCAGTTGACCCAAATTGACCTTGCAGAAACGTGCCTGTCAACGCGTGCATATGCGTCCGCACTACCCCACCGCATGAGCCCTACTATCGGCTCGCCATGACAGCAGCAGGGAAGCACCAGGTGAGCCGCGCGGAAACCTCTCGGCGAGGCAGCCGGCCGGGCCGGGCGGGCATCAGAGACGTGGCCGCCGCCGCCGGAGTCTCCATCACGACCGTCTCCGACGCCCTGAACGGCAAGGGGCGGCTCCCGGACGCCACCCGCCGCCATGTCAGAGAGGTCGCCGACCGGCTGGGGTACCGCCCCTCGGCCGCCGCGCGCACCCTCCGTACCGGCAAGTCGGGGCTCATCGGCCTGACCGTGACGACGTACGGGGATGAACCTTTCACCTTCACCGAGTTCGCGTACTTCGCCGAGATGGCGCGGGCCGCCACCTCGGCCGCGCTCGCCCGTGGCTACGCTCTCGTCATCCTGCCCGCCACCTCACGGCACGACGTGTGGTCGAACGTCGCCCTGGACGGCACGGTCGTCATCGACCCCTCCGACCAGGACCCCGTGGTCAGCGAACTGGTCCGGCAGGGCCTGCCGGTGGTCTCCGACGGCCGCCCGGCCGGCTCGCTCCCGGTCACCGCCTGGGTGGACAACGACCACGAGGCCGCCGTACTCGGCATCCTCGACCATCTCGCCGACGCGGGCGCCCGCCGGATCGGCCTGCTCACGGGCACCTCGACCGACACGTACACCCACCTGTCGACCACCGCCTACCTGCGCTGGTGCGAGCGCGTCGGCCAGGACCCGGTCTACGAGGCCTACCCGGCGCACGACCCGTGTGCGGGCGCCGTCGCCGCCGACCGGCTGCTGGCCCGCCCGGACCGCCCCGACGCCGTCTACGGACTGTTCGACCCCAACGGCACCGACCTGCTCGCCGCCGCCCGCCGCTACGGGCTGCGCGTCCCCGACGACCTGCTGCTGGTGTGCTGCAGCGAGTCGACCGTGTACGCCAACACCGAGCCTCCCATCACCACGCTCTCCCTGAAGCCGCGCCGCATCGGCACGGCGGTGGTGCAGCTGCTCATCGACGCGATCGAGGGGGTCGAGTCGGACCATCCGGTCGAGCAGGTGATACCGACCGAACTGATCGTGCGTACCTCCTCCCAGCGACGCGCGCAGCGCACCACGGTCAGCCCGCCGCGGGCACCGGAGGAGGAGTAGCACGGACGCGCGGAGAACGGGGCGGCACGGCTGCCACGTCGTCGGACGGCGGCCGGCAGCCGAACGCCGGGTGGTCGAACCCCTGCCCAACCGGGGCGAAAGCCACGCTGAACTGGAGTCCTGCCCGGATTCACCACCCCTGGGTCATCACACGGCGCGACGGGCATTCCTATGATGGGCCCACGACACCGCGGGCCGCTGCGACCAGGCAGTCCGAAGCGGTGCAGATGCGGCGCGATGGTGGAGGGGTCTGATGACTCAGGGGGCCGGTCAGGGACCCGAGACGGAGCGGACGGCGACGTTGCGCGACTTCCGGGTGCCCGGGTACGTCAACGAGACCGGTCCGTACGCCCCCAGCACCCACCCCGGCGACGTCGTCCCGCCCTTCGACGACGCATACCCCGAGGGGCATCCGGACGGGTACACGCCCACCCAGCGGGACCTGCCGGTCATCAACCGCGGCGACACGCTCCAGGTGCCCGTCGAACCGGCCGGCGCCCCGGCCGCGCAGCCCGCGGACGGCCCCGGCCCGCTGTACGTCGTCGGTGACGTACACGGCTATTTCGACGAGCTGATGGCCGCGCTGCGCGAGCAGGGCCTGATCGACGCGGACGGGCACTGGTGCGCGGGCGTCGCCCGGCTCTGGTTCCTCGGCGACTTCACCGACCGGGGTCCGGACGGTATCGGCGTCATCGACCTGGTGATGCGGCTGTCCGCCGAGGCGGCCGCGGCCGGCGGCTACTGCAAGGCCCTCATGGGCAACCACGAGCTGCTGCTGCTCGGCGCCAAGCGGTTCGGCGACACCCCCGTCAACTCCGGCGCGGGCACCGCCACCTTCCAGGCGGCCTGGCTGCTCAACGGCGGCCAGAAGACCGACATGGACCGGCTCCAGGACCACCACCTGCAGTGGATGGCCCGCCTGGACGCCGTCGAGGAGGTCGACGGCTACCTGCTGGTCCACTCCGACACCACCGCCTACCTCGACTACGGCGACTCGATCGAGGCGGTCAACGACACCGTCCGCGAGACCATCACGCGTAATGACGCGGACGAGGTGTGGGATCTCTTCCGCAAGTTCACCAAGCGCTTCTCCTTCCGCGACGAGGGGGGTGCAGACGCCGTCCGTTCCCTTCTCGATACGTACGGCGGTACCCGCATCGTTCACGGACACAGCCCGATTCCCTATCTGCTGGGCGAAGTCGGCTCCGAGGAGGGCGAAGAGGGCACCGGTCCCGTTGTGGAAGGGCCGCACGTCTACGCCGACGGGCTCGCCATCGCCATGGACGGCGGCGTGACCATGGCCGGAAAGCTGCTGGTGAGGCAACTCCCGCTCAATACCTGAGCGTTAACCGGGCGGTTTCATCCCCTCGACGTCACACACGGGCCGCCCCCAATTTCCGGCAACCCCCTGTCACCGCGTGCCGTAACGGCTCTACCATCGGTTTATCCGTAGCAGGCTCCCCTCCGTTTCTGCCCGACGGCTCGCCGGCGTGCGAGCCACCAGCCCTACGGAGCATCGGGGGATGCACATGAACAGCGTTCCGCAGCACCTGCACAGCGAGGACCGTCAGGAGTACGAGCGGATCCTCGACGAGGCGCTGCGCTCCGCCCCGTACCGTCCCGAACTGGCCGGTATAGGCCAGCACTTGAATACCGAACAGCTGCGCACCATGGCGCTCAACGCCACCGCACTGATCACGGCGGCCGCGGCGACCGAGTACCAGCACTATGTGAAGGTCCGCGAGG
Source organism: Streptomyces sp. NPDC013157 (assembly GCF_042899865.1). Taxonomy (NCBI): domain Bacteria; kingdom Bacillati; phylum Actinomycetota; class Actinomycetes; order Kitasatosporales; family Streptomycetaceae; genus Streptomyces; species Streptomyces sp. NPDC013157. The sequence goes on from NZ_JBIBAK010000012.1 coordinate 240,864, forward strand.
AACTGCGCAATCCGGCGCGGTCCACCCCGGCCACCGTCCAGGAGTCCGGCTCCGCAGAGCCGGGCACGGGCGGCGCGATGGGGCTCGCCACCACCCTCGGCGAGGCCGCCGAGACCACCGGCGCCGGGGGCTTCGCCCTCGCGCTGGTCCTGGCACCGGTGCTCGCCGGCACCGCCGCCGCGATCTTCCTGCTCGTCGGCTACGTCCTGAAGATGCTGGACCCGGCCCCCGCGTTCGCCCAGACCATGCTCACCGCGGGCTGGGTGTTCGGCGTCGTGGCCGCGGCCGCCATCGTCATGGCCGGCGCGGGACTGCTGCTCACCGCACTGCGCAACAGCCCCTCGCTGGAGGCCGGAGCCTACGGCGAACCCGGCGGGGAGGTGGCCAAGGCCCGGGAGGCCTGGCGGGACGCCCTGCTGGAGCGCGGCATCGTGCCCTTCCTGCGGGAAGCACTGGCCGCCGACTCCGGCACGGCCGGACTGCGCCGTACCGCCCCGTCGGGCCCGGCGGGCCGGATGCCGCGTCTCGGTTACGACCGTCCCGGCTTCAGCACCGACGACGGCGCCGCACCCGCCCCCCGCCCGAGCTTCACCAGCCCGGACTACACCAGCCCGGACTTCGGAGGCCCGGAACACCAGCCGGAATAGCCCGGCTTGCGCCCCCGGCCAGGGGGCGCAGGCCGGACACCCGGCCAACGCGTCCACGCCGGGGAACCGACGGACACCACACCCGCCAGCCCCCTCCCGCACGCTCCCCGGGCCCGCCGTGCCTCCGCGATCGGCAGATACACCCGATTGCCCGCGGCCGCGAACTCCTTGCACCGGCAACGCCCTCGGCCTGCACTCTTCCGGCACGATGACGCCGCAGGGCATGAACGCGGTCGTCCTGGCCGTCGCATCCGCCTCGTCCAAGGCCCGGACTCGATACGATTTGCCCGACCGGAGGATGCGCGTTCCCCATGAACAGGGCTGACTGACCGCTCGAACCCGTCATGGGCGTGCTCACGATCCGGCACAGCACCGCGCTCACGCATCTCAGGAAGGGGACGGGTCGTGTCAACGCCGTGGATGTCGGTCGAGCAGTGGGACAGCATGATGCGGGCCATCACCGAGTCGAAGTACCAGCTGCTGCTGGGCGCCGGGGCCAGCCTGGACTCGGAGGGGCCGCTGGGGCCACTGCCCGGCGGCTGGGACCTCGCGCAGGAGATGGGCAAGGCGTTCTCGCTGCCCGGCAATCCGCGCGGGAACCTGCGCCAGGTCTTCTCGATGGCGAGGTCACGCGTCACGGCGGACGGCCAGAACGTCCTGGCCTACATGGCGGACCGCTTCGCCAACTGCACCGCACCGTCGTGGTACGCCGACCTCGTCTCCATCCCGTGGCGGTACATCTGGTCGCTGAACATCGATGACTCGGTGGAGAACGCCTACAACAAGCAGTTCACCGACCACACCGCCAAGGAACTCGTCCCCGTCTCCTGGACGGACCCCCACCGCGTGCCCTCGGGCCACCAGGTCATCCTCGTCCATCTGCACGGTGTCGCCTGGGCGAAGAAGATGGACGACCTCGTCTTCGACATCTCGTCCTACCTGTACGCGGTCACCCAGCGCCACCGCTGGCACAGCATCTTCGCCGACAGCTACCTGGAGACGCCCACCATCATCCTGGGCGCGAGCCTCAACGACGAGATCGACCTGGAGAACGTCCTGGAGAAGGGGCGTGTGCAGGGCAGCTCCGAGCCCTCCGTCATCGTCATGCCGACGATCGACGAGTTCGACAAGGAACGCTTCCGTGCGTGGGGCCTCATCCCGGTCGAGGCCACGGCCGAGGAGTTCCTCGCCAAGGTCCGGGCCAGCTGGCCGAAGTACTTCCAGCAGGCCGACGTGTCGGCCGACAACCCCAGCCGCATCAACCCGAACCTGCTGAGCTTCCTGAGCCAGTGGCATCCCATCCGCGCGGGCGACGAGTACCGCCTCGACGACCGGCACGACTTCTACGCCGGGCACGAACCCCTGTACTCCGACATCCTGCGCGACCTCGACTCACACCGCGTCCTCACCGACAGCGTCTTCCGCGAGGCGATGTCGGACGAACAGCAGAAGGTCATCTGCCTGACCGGCTCCGCGTTCACGGGGAAGAGCACGATAGCCCTGCGGGTCGCGAGGAAACTCGTGGAACAGGACTGGACGCCGTATCTGCTCGATCCCGAACTGCGCCCGTCCCAGGAAGCCACCCTGTGGTGGCTCAGACAGCATCCGAGGACCCTCCTCATCGTGGAGGGCGCAGCCGACTTCGCGAGCGACCTCGCCGACATGGCGCTGCACGCCAAGGAGCGGGGCATCCCCTTCAAACTGCTGGCCGTGGAACGGCGTTCGCGCGCCCGGGAGGTGCGCCGCAGCTTCACGGGTGGGGTTCGCCGACGCGGAGGTCTCCGACAAGCTGAAGGACACGGAGATCGAGGGTCTGATCCGACAGCTCAAAGGGCACGGACGGCTCGGCATCGTGGCCGCCGCAGGCCACACCGAACAGGTCGAGTACTTCACGCAGCAGCACCGCAGGAACCTCTTCTCGGCGATGTCGAACCTGGAGGAGGCAGACGGGTTCCGCACCAGGGTACGGACGGGCTACTCGCGCCTGAAGAGCGAGACCGAGCGAGCGGTGTTCCAGGCCGTGTGCATCACATCCGCCCTCGGATACGGGCTGCCGATCGGCGCTGCGGCGTCCGTCTGCGGACTGTCGGCGAGCGAGCTGAACGCCCTGCTGCACTCCGAGTCGGTGCTCGCCGATTTCATCCGCGTCGCCGGGGGACGCCTCCACCCGCGGCACCGGGCATTTGGCTCGTACATGCTGGAGAGCTCCTTCAGCGCGCAGGAGAACTACAACGTCACCCTGAAACTCGCCCAGCACTATGGCGTGCAGATCTCCCCGGCGGCCATCTCGTCGCGCACGTTCGCCTACCGTATGGTGCGCCAACTCCTCGACCACGAGATGCTGACCGTGTGGCTGGGCGAGGAACGCCTGGACGCCTGGTACGAGGCACTGCAGGAGACGTACGCCTGGAAAACGCACGGTACTGGGAGCAGCGGGCTCTCGGGGCGAGCAAGCGAGGCCGGCACGCCCCGGCCAGCTCGTGGGCCCGGCAGGCCATCGCCCAGCACCGTGACGCGTTCGCGCTGAACACGCTGGCCACCGTGCTGTTCCGAAGGTACCTCGCCGAGGGCGGGCCGGAGCACAACAGGACGGAGAACCTGCTGGAGGTCGCCGCGTACCTGGAGGAGGCGCGCGCCATGGCCGCCGAGGACTCGGAGTACCCGTACATCACCTTTTTCAAGTACACCCTCAAATGGGTGGACCGGGCCAAGAAGGCGAACGGGTCCATCGACAGGCGCATCGTCCGCCGGTGGAACGACTGGACGTACCTGGTCAACAACTCCCCGATCACGCGTTCGCCGGAGGTCAGAGACCAGTTGCAGTCGTTCCGCAGGAGGTGGCTCATGCTGGCCTGAGGACCATCACCTCCGGTTCGGGTCAGCCCGCGCTCTCCGGCGAGCGCAGGCTCCGAGTCGAGAGCGGACCGGCACACGGTGGCCTGCACGTCCGTATAGGCGAGCAGGTAGACGACGCGGATGCGCGATGCCGCGTGGGAACGGAAGTAGCTCACGGTCGCGGTCAACAGGGTATCCACGGTCTTGCCGAGGTCGCTGTTGCCGCCGCCGGTCCCGGGGAGCGGCAGCACCACCGAGTGCAGCGGCTCCCCGGCGGCGGCCAGCCGGTCCACCTCGGCGAGGACGTTGCGCACGCACCGCTCCAGGTCGATGACCTGCCGGTACCCCGAGCCGGGTTCTCCCTCCACGGCAGCGACATGCAGGATGCGCCGGACCTGGTGGCTCTCCCGCAGCTCTCCCGGCCCCGTGACCAGCACGGAGCCCGCCGTCACATGGGACCGGCCCGCCATGTGCTCGGCCAGCTCCAGGGCGATGGTGTCGTGTACCAGATGGCCCGCAGTGTCCCGGCAGCCGCCGTGGTACCGGATCGTCGCGGAAAGGGTGGGTTCGTCGACACGTGACATCTCCATCCGTGTGTTCTCGGAGTTGACCCACACGTCCGTCCCCAGCACGTTGACGACGTTCCCGGTGATCATCCCGATGCGATGGCGCCGGTTGCCCTGCAACGGCAGCTCGTACCGGGTGCACTGCAGGACGGGCCCCGGAGCGTCCTCCGCCGGCCGCTGCTGCGACAGTTGCCTGCGCAGCGCGGTGTTCTCCCGCGTCGCCTTCTTCAGCTGCGCCGAGACCTCGTCCAGACGCCGAGTCTTGCTGAGCCATGTGAACGACGCCAGCAGGAAGAAGGCGGCGAACCCGGCCGCCCCGCCGATCCCGAAGCCCAAGGCCCGACCCTCGGTCATCGAGTCCGGGAAGGCGGAGAACAGGAAGAGGGCCGCGGCCAGGGAGTACAGAAGGATCACCGGTAGCTGGAGAGAGTACTGGCGCCCGGCCCGGTCCGGCGCGGAGGACCAGATGTGCAGGGCGATGCCGGAGATGCAGAGGGCGGCAGTGATGGAGAGCTGCAGCGGACTCATCGGCCACGACTCCTTTTGGTCGCGTCACTGAACGGTCGATCGCTGTGCGGGGCAGCCCGCCTTGCCTCCGAGCATATGACTCGCCGTAGAGGACCAACTCGGATCGACACACTCAACTGCCCTGGCTACGACCGAGCTTGACCCTGTGTGTGTGGGGGGGCAGGCCTTCGGGTCTGCCCCCTTCACCATGTCAGTCGGCGATCGGCAGGTACACCCGGTTCCCGCTCGCGGCGAATTCCTTCGACTTCTGGAGCATCCCCTCCGCGACCTCCTCCGGTGTCGCCCCCTCGGCCGCCGCACCGCCGAACCGCTCTGTGATGCTTTGGCTAATCTTCATCGAGCAGAACTTCGGCCCGCACATCGAGCAGAAGTGAGCCGTCTTCGCCGGCTCCGCCGGGAGCGTCTCGTCGTGGAATTCGCGGGCGGTGTCCGGGTCCAGGGCGAGGTTGAACTGGTCCTCCCACCGGAACTCGAAGCGAGCGTCGGACAGTGCGTCGTCCCACTCCTGCGCGCCGGGGTGGCCCTTGGCGAGGTCGGCCGCGTGGGCTGCGATCTTGTAGGTGATGACGCCGGTCTTGACGTCGTCCCGGTTGGGCAGGCCCAGGTGTTCCTTGGGGGTGACGTAGCAGAGCATCGCCGTGCCCCACCAGGCGATCATCGCGGCACCGATGCCGGAGGTGATGTGGTCGTACGCCGGCGCGACGTCCGTGGTCAGCGGGCCGAGCGTATAGAACGGAGCTTCATCGCAGATCTCCTGCTGAAGGTCGATGTTCTCCTTGATCTTGTGCATCGGGACGTGGCCCGGGCCCTCGATCATGGTCTGTACATCGAAACGCCTGGCGATCCGGTTGAGTTCCCCGAGCGTGCGGAGTTCCGCGAACTGGGCCTCGTCGTTGGCGTCCGCGATGGAGCCGGGGCGCAGCCCGTCGCCGAGCGAGTACGTGACGTCGTAGGCGGCGAGGATCTCGCAGAGTTCCTCGAAGTTCTCGTACAGGAACGACTCCTTGTGGTGCGCGAGGCACCAGGCCGCCATGATCGAGCCACCGCGCGAGACGATGCCGGTCTTGCGGTTGGCGGTGAGCGGCACGTACGGCAGGCGCACGCCTGCGTGGACGGTCATGTAGTCCACGCCCTGCTCGGCCTGTTCGACGACCGTGTCCTTGTAGATCTCCCAGGTCAGTTCCTCGGCCCTGCCGTCGACCTTCTCCAGGGCCTGGTAGAGCGGCACCGTGCCGATGGGGACGGGGGAGTTGCGCAGCACCCATTCACGGGTGGTGTGGATGTTGCGGCCGGTGGAGAGGTCCATGACCGTGTCGGCGCCCCAGCGGGTCGCCCAGGTCATCTTCTCGACCTCCTCCTCGATGGAGGAGGTGACCGCGGAGTTGCCGATGTTGGCGTTGACCTTCACCAGGAACCGCTTGCCGATGATCATCGGCTCGATCTCCGGGTGGTTGACGTTGGCGGGCAGTACGGCCCTGCCCGCCGCGATCTCCTCACGGACCACCGCAGGAGAAACGTTCTCGCGGATGGCCACGTACTCCATCTCCGGGGTGATCTCGCCCCGGCGGGCGTACGCGAGCTGGGTCACCGCCTCGCCTTCCCGGCTGCGACGCGGCTGGCGCGGACGGCCCGGGAAGACCGCATCCAGGTTGCGCAGGCCACCGCGCGGCGAGGTGTGCTTGATTCCGTCGTCCTCAGGACGGACGGGCCGGCCCGCGTACTCCTCGGTGTCGCCGCGGGCGACGATCCAGTTCTCCCGCAGCGGCGGCAGGCCCCTGCGGACGTCGGTCTCGACGAGCGGATCGGTGTACGGGCCTGAGGTGTCGTAGAGCGTGACCGACTGCCCGTTGGTGAGATGCACCTGACGGACCGGCACCCGCAGGTCGGGGCGGGAGCCCTCGACATACCCCTTGTGCCAGCCGATGGACCTCCCGGCCTCCGGGGACGGTTCGCCCGTAATGGACTGTTCGTCCTGGCTGAAGGCAGGCGTGCGTGCGTCCTTGTTGGTCATAAGACCTACTCCCTACGCCGGCATTACCCGGTAACAGGTTCGGCGGTCGACGCAGCGGCTTCCGTCGGGCGGCGTTTCCTGCGAAACATCACACGTTCCACGTGAAACATCGCGAATACGGAGGTCAGCGCCCTCTCAGCCCGGTGCTCCGAGCTCCCGCGTGTGCAAAGGTGCCTCCACGCTAGCGTCAATTCGGGCGCGGTGAACAGAGGGCCCCTACCGTTCTTGCGATGATCGGGCGGTGACCTCGACACAGCAGCACCCCTATCCGCCCCCGGACCCGCGGCGCGGCAACGGCGCCCCGCAGGGCGGCGGACCCGGCCACGGGGGCCGTGGTGCCGGTGACGGACACATCCATGAGCAGGCCCTCAGCCATGCCCACCATCACGACAACGGCCATGCCCACGGCCACCGCGAGGCCCAGGACGGATCCGGACCCGGCGGGGGTCACGGCCATTCGCACGGGCACAGTCACAGCCACGGTCCCGCCGCGCCCGTCTCCAAGCATCTGCGCAAGGTCATCGCGGCGATCCTCATCCCCTTCACCGCCGCGGTCGTGGTCGGTCTGGTGGTGCTGTGGCCCGGCGGTGCCCCGCCGCACGAGCGCACCGGCGTCGGCTTCGACCGCCAGACGCAGGCGGCGACGGTCACCAAGGTCGTCTCGGTCAGCTGCAAGTCGGTCAACGCCTCCGGAGGCGGCTCGACCGCCGACACCGCCACAGCCGACGGCACTTCCTCGAAGGAGGGGGACGGCACCTGCAAGAAGGCCACCGTCCGGGTCGACACCGGCAAGGACAAGGGCCGTACCTTCACCGAGATCGTGCAGCCCGACCAGTCGCGGCAGTTGCACGAGGGCGAGCAGGTCGTGGCCGCGTACGAGCCCTCCGCACCCAGGGACCTGCAGTACTCGGTCACCGACGTGAACCGGAAGTTCCCGATGGCGCTGCTCGCCGGGATCTTCGCGCTCGCCGTCGTGGTGGTGGGCCGCCTGCGCGGTGTGATGGCCCTGGTCGCGCTGGCCGTCAGCTTTCTGGTGCTGACGCTGTTCATCCTGCCGGGGATCCTGCAGGGCTCGAATCCGCTGCTGATGGCGGTGGTCGGGTCGAGCGCCATCATGCTGATCGCCCTGTACATCTGCCACGGGCTGTCAGCCCGGACCTCGGTGGCGGTGCTCGGCACGCTGGTCTCCCTGTGCCTGATCGGCCTGCTCGGCTCGGAGTTCATCGACTGGGCCGCGCTCACCGGCAACACCGACGACAACACCGGCCTGATCCACGGCCTGTACCCGTCGATCGACATGAGCGGCCTGCTGCTGGCCGGTGTCATCATCGGTTCGCTGGGCGTCCTGGACGACGTGACGGTGACCCAGACCTCGGCCGTCTGGGAACTGCACGAGGCCAACCCGACGATGGGCTGGCGCGGGCTGTACCGGGCGGGCATCCGCATCGGCCGCGACCACATCGCCTCCGTCGTCAACACCCTCGTGCTGGCCTACGCGGGCGCCGCGCTGCCCCTGCTGCTGCTCTTCTCGATCGCGCAGAGCAGTGTGGCCACGGTCGCCAACAGCGAGCTGGTGGCCGAGGAGATCGTGCGTACCCTGGTCGGCTCGATCGGCCTGGTCGCCTCGGTGCCGGTCACCACGATGCTCGCGGCCCTGGTGGTGTCGGCCGACCGGCCGGGCACCGGGCCGGCCGCGTCCGTGGAGGCCGCACCGACCGGGCCGCCCACGGCACGCGGCGGGCGGGGGCGGCGCCGGAAGCGGTGACGGCGCGGTGGACGGCCCGGGAGGAGGCCGTCCACGACGTGGGGGCGCGGATGGTGCGCCGGTTGGGGAAGCGTTCCGGCAAGGGCCGCACACGGACACGCAGAAGCGTTCCTGCCCGTCCTCACGCTCACGCGGCTCGGACGAGCGGCGCGCGACTCCGTGCCGTAACGCTTCAGCCAGTGCTTGGCTCCTCGGCCAGGATGCGGTCCAGAGCCTCGTCGAGGTGGGCGTCGAAGTCGGCGAGCGAGCCCTCCTGGCCGAGCGGCACCAGCTTGTCCGTACGGTCGAGGAAGGCCACCAGCGGGGGCGCCGAAGACCGGAACACCGCCTGGTCGCCGCCGACCTGAAGCCGGATCAGCACCTCGCCCAGCACCTCGGAATCGGCGGGCGCGATGTGCACATCGCCCTCGCCGCACGGCCGCCCCACCCCGTCGATCAGCAGCTCCCGGCCGAAGGCCCAGGTCACCGGCGCGTCCCCGGGCAGGTGGAAGGTGAGCCGGACGGCATAGGGATCACAGGTCTCGTAGCGCAACTCCACGGGGATGCGGAAGGAGAGCTCCTCCGAGACGAGAAAGCTCATCATGACTTCTGCTTGTACGGACTCGCGCATTGCCTACCCCGTCATATGACACCGACTGGCCGGGATTTATCCCTTGCTGGTGGTCAAATCTTGCTGAAAGTACACGGGAGATCACAAGGAGTGAGTTTTCAGATACTGATAGCGATGGCCAGGGACCCCAGATGCCGACCCACTTCGGTCTGCAACTGCCGGACGGCGGGCAGCAGCCGGTCGGCCTGGTGGAGAGGGAGGGAGATGGCGATCGTGGCGGCCGTGGTGCCGACGGTGAGGGGGATCGCCGCACACACCGTCCCCAGCCCGTACTCCTGGCGCTCCAGCACCGGCTCCATCCGCCGCGTCCGCTCCAGCCGTCGCAGCAGCGTCTGCTCGTCACGGACCGTGTACGGGGTGAGGGGCCGCACGGGGTAGCGGTGGAGATGGTCGCGCCGGACGTCCTGGTCCAGCTGGGAGAGGAGACACTGGCCGACGGCGTGCGCGTGCCCGGTCTCGCGGAAGCCGGCCCACTCCTCGACCGCCGGGGTGGCCGGGGAGTCGGAGATGCTCATGACCTCGATCTCGCCGTCCCGGTACATGGCGTAGTACACCGGGGCACCGATCGAATCGCGCCAGTGAGCGAGGGTGTCGACAACCGCGCTGCGACGTTTCTGCTGCGCTCCGCTGCTACTCAGCCGCTCCGCCGCGTCACCGAGGAAGAACAGCCCCCTGTCACGGCGCAGATAGCCCTCGTGGACCAGGGTGCGCAGCAGGTGGTAGGCGGTGGGCAGGGCGAGGCCGGTTTCGCGGGCGAGTTGTTTGGCGGGTGCACCGTGTTCGTGTCCGGCGACGCACTCCAGCAGGCGCATCGCGCGCTGTACGGAGCCGATGAGGGTGGCCGAATGCGGCTGTGCGGAGTCGGCCGGGGAAGCCGGCCTCTGCACGGGGGGTGTGCCGGAACTGCGTTGGGTCGGGGGCGGGGGATGTTCCGTGGGTGCGGAGGTGGCGTCAAGCGTGGCCAAGAGTCACTCCCGGAGCGCGAGGGGGTCAGCGACTCTAACCGTCCGCCGCCGCTCCCGGTCGGCCCGTACGCGAAACTTCCCTCGCCCGAGGGAACCGGTGATTCCTGTTACCGGTCACCGATTCCCACGGTCCTCACCAGTCGCTCTTCGACGAGGAGTTCGACATGAACTTCCGCACGATGTAGATCAGTCCGCCGACCAGGGCCACGAAGATCAGCAGCTTGAAGAGCAGGAAGACCACCCAGCTGATCACGGCCGTGATCAGACCGCCGAACACCACCAGCGCGATGACCGGCACCGCGATCCACTTCACCCACCACGGCAGACCTGTGAAGATCTCTCGCATTGCCCTGTCCTCCGCCTTCTCGTGCGCTCCGGCACGTACGGTCTCGTGCGTCCCGCACGATGCGATGTCCTGCACCCGATGCTAGAGCCGCGAAGGGGTCGTACGGGGGCCCTGGATCCCTTGTCCTCCCCTGACCCGTCCCCTAGGGAACCCCGAGGCCCGAGGTCAGGCCTCGGGGGGAGAGAAGACGACCAGAACCCGCAGATCCTCGCTGATGTGATGGAACTTGTGGGCCACCCCGGCCGGGACGTACACCACGCTGCCCCGCGCCACCTGAGTGGTCTCCATGCCGACGGTGATCGCGGCGCGGCCGCTGACGACGAAGTAGACCTCGTCCTGGTTGTGCGGCTGCTGCGGGTCGTGCGAGCCGGCGTCGAGGGCGTAGAGGCCGACCGACATGTTCCGCTCCCGCAGGAACTGCAGGTAGGCCCCGTCGTTGGCGGCGCGCTCCGCCTCCAGTTCGTCCAGCCGGAATGCCTTCATCGCCTTCGTCGCCCTCGCCCCACTGCTCGTATCCGATCTCTTCTGCCACGATCAGACACATGAAGAATTTCGTAGTCAAGACGATCGCCAACGCGGGCGCCCTGGCGGTCGCCGTATGGCTGCTCGACAAGATCACCCTGACCGGCGACAGCACCGCCAAGAAGGTCTGGACGCTGATCCTGGTCGCCCTGGTCTTCGGCTTGGTCAACTTCCTGGTCAAGCCGATCATGAAGGTCCTGACCTTCCCGCTGTTCATCCTCACTCTCGGCCTGATCACCCTGGTGGTCAACGCGCTGATGCTGCTGCTGACGTCGTGGGTGTGCGACAAGCTCGACCTGAGCTTCCACGTGGAGGGCTTCTGGACGGCCGTCCTCGGCGGTCTGATCATCTCGGTCGTGTCCTGGGCTCTCAACATGATCCTTCCCGACGCGGACTGAGCCCCCGATGACCTACCGCGTCTGCTTCGTCTGCACCGGCAACATCTGCCGTTCCCCGATGGCCGAATCCGTCTTCCGTGCCCGCACAGCCGAGGCCGGACTCGACGACCGCGTCGAGACCGACAGCGCCGGCACCGGCGGCTGGCACGAGGGCGACGGCGCCGACCCGCGCGCCGTCCGCGTCCTCGCGGAGCACGGCTACGACAGCGAGCACACCGCCCGCCAGTTCCAGGCGTCCTGGTTCGCCCGCCTCGACCTCGTGATCGCCCTCGACTCCGGCCACCTCAAGGCGCTGCGCCGCCTCGCGCCCACCGAGGAGGACGCGCGCAAGGTGCGGCTGCTGCGCTCGTACGACCCGGCCGCCGCTGACGACCTGGACGTACCGGATCCGTACTACGGCGGTCTGGACGGGTTCGAGGAGTGTCTTGAGATGGTGGAGGCGGCGAGCGTGGGCCTGCTCGCCGCGGTGCGGGCCGAGGTGGAGGGAACAGCGGGATGAGCGAGGCGACCATGGGCGAGGGCACGCGGGCCGTGCGCGCGGGGCTGCCCGAGCCGGTCAAGAACGAGCCGACCCTGCCCGGGCCGGTCTTCGCCGCGCACTTCCATCTGCCCGGCGAGGTGAGCGGGCCGTACGCCTACGGCCGCGATGAGAACCCGACCTGGACCCATCTGGAGCGGGCGATCGGCGAGTTGGAGGCACCCGGTGATGCGGGTGTCGAGACGCTGGTGTTCGCCTCCGGCGTGGCGGCCGTCGCGGCGGTGCTCTTCTCCCAGCTGAGCGCCGGGGACGCGGTCGTGCTGCCCTCCGACGGCTACCAGGTGCTGCCGCTGATCCGTGCCCAGCTGGAGGCGTACGGCATCGAGGTGCGCACCGCGCCGACCGCCAGCGACGCCCAGCTCGACGTCCTGGACGGCGCGAAGCTGCTGCTGATCGAGTCGCCGTGCAACCCCGGGCTGGACGTCTGCGACATCCGGCGGCTCGCCGAGGAGGCACACGCGCGTGGCGCCCTGGTCGCGGTCGACAACACCCTCGCCACCCCGCTCGGCCAGCGGCCGCTGGCGCTGGGCGCCGACTTCTCCGTGGCCAGCGGCACCAAGCAGCTCACCGGCCACGGGGACGTCCTGCTGGGGTACGTCGCCGGGCGCGACGCGGAGGCCATGGCCGCCGTGCGCCGCTGGCGCAAGATCATCGGGGCGATCTCGGGGCCGATGGAAGCCTGGCTGGCCCATCGCTCCCTCGCCACCCTCCAGCTGCGGGTGGACCGGCAGACCGCGACCGCCCTGCTGCTCGCGGAGGCGCTGCGCGAGCGGTCCGAGGTGACGGCCCTGCGCTACCCGGGGCTGTCCGACGACCCTGCGCACAAGATCGCCTCGCAGCAGATGCGCCGCTACGGCTCGGTGATCTCCTTCACGCTGCCCACGCGTGCGCGTGCCGAGCGTTTCCTCGAGTCCCTGCGGCTGGTCGACGATGCGACGAGTTTCGGCGGGGTGCGTTCCACTGCCGAGCGGCGGCGACGCTGGGGCGGGGACGACGTACCGGAGGGCTTCATCCGGCTCTCGGTCGGGGCGGAGGATCCCGCAGATCTCGTGGCCGATGTGCTGCGGGCGCTCGACGAGTCGGACCGGTGACCGGATTGCGGACGCCCCCGCGGGCTGGGTTACGCATAACGGACGGTCCGAGCCTCCCCCCTCGTGGCTCGGACCGTCCCGGTTCTCGCGCGCCAAGAACCGCGCGACCAAGGCTAGTTGACTCTGCGTCAGTGTCCAATCACTGTAGCGACAGAGACCTATCGACTTATTTATAGTTGGGGCCTGCCCGAGGGCCGGAAAAGGGCAGGCCGAACGGGAGGGCGTGCGATGGATCTGGCCTTGCTGCGCACCTTCGTCACCGTGCACCGGGCCGGCTCCTTCACCCGCGCCGCCGCCCTGCTCGGCCTCTCGCAGCCGGCCGTGACCTCCCAGATCCGGACTCTGGAACGGCAGCTGGGACGACCGCTCTTCCTGCGCCAAGCCCGCGGGGTGACCCCCACGACCATCGGCGACGAACTCGCGCACAAGGCCGCACCGCATCTCGACGCCCTCGTGGAGATAGCGGAACGCGGCCTCGACGACGACTCCTCGGTGCGCACCCTGCACCTGGCAGGCCCGCCAGAGTTCACCGCCGAGCGCGCGCTTCCCGCGCTCACGGAGCTCGCCGGGGACGACGGTCAGGGCTTCGCGCTGCGTGCCTCGTTCGGAAACGCCGAGGAGACTCTGGAGGGGCTGTCCGCCGGTCACCATGACCTGGCCATCAGTACGGTCCGGCCGCGCGGCCCCCTGCTCACCGCCACCGCGCTGTGCGACGAGGAGCACGTACTGGTCGCCGCTCCGCGCTGGTCCGAGGAGATCGGCCGGGACGCGGTACGCGGCAAGGGCGCGGGCGTCCTGGAGAACCTCCCGGTCGTCGAGGTCCACGAGTCGCTGCCGTTCGTCTCGCGCTACTGGGGCTCCGTCTTCGACATGCGTCCGGCCGCCTCGGGCACGGTCGTGGTGCCGGATCTGCGCGCGGTCCTCGCCTGTGCGGCCGCGGGTGCCGGCCTCGCCGTGCTGCCCCGGTATCTGTGCACGGCCGCCCTGGAACGTGGTGAGGTCGTGGCACTGCACGATCCCGCGGTGCCCCCGCTTCGGACGTACTTCCTTGTGGTGCGCACCGGCACGCTCGCCATGCCCCATGTGGCACGGGCGCACGAGTGGCTCCAGCACGCGTCCGCGGACTGGGGCTGAGGACCGTTCCGCGAGGGTTGACGCAATGCGGCCGTACGGTGGCGCCTCGCGATGTTTCACGTGGAACCAGCTGGGCCACATTTCTCCCATGACCGTCCGACCCGTGGTCAAGCGCACCGCCCGTGCCGTTCTCCTGGACGGCGACGACCTGATTCTGATCAAGCGCACCAAGCCCGGTGTCGATCCCTACTGGGTTACGCCCGGTGGCGGGGTCGAGCCGGAGGACACCACCGTCGTCGACGCCCTGCACCGCGAGGTGGACGAGGAGCTCGGCGCCAAGATCACCGACGTGGTGCCCTGCTTCGTGGACACCGTGGAACACATCGGTGACAGCGGCAGCGCGACCGGTGTGAAGGTGCAGCACTTCTTCGTCTGCCGGCTGGAGTCCATGGACCCGGCCCTGCGACACGGCCCCGAAGTCGACGAGCCCGCCGGCGAGTACGAGATCGTGCGGGTCCCCTTCACGCGTGTCGGGATCGCCTCAGTCCATCTCGTACCGCTGTCGTTGCGGCACTACCTGGACGGCAACATCGAGGGCGTGCGGGCCATGCACGCTCCCGATCTCGGGTAACGGGTCAGTCTCCGGCGACGACCAGTTCCTCGACCGAGTCGTGCCGGATGCGGTGCGCGGGGATGCCGGCGGCCCGGAGCGCGGCGATCCCGTTGCGGATCATGCCGGGCGGCCCGGAGAGATAGGCGTCGCACTCGATCCACGGCCCGTATCCGCGGATGGCGTCGGGAAGCTGGAGGTGCGCCTGCTGGTCGACGACCGCACGGACCGCGAGCCAGGGATGGCTCTGCTGGAGCCGGAGCAGGGTGTCGATGTCGTACAGGTCGTGGTCGGTACGGGCGCCGTAGAACACCTCGACCGGACGGCGCGAGCCGCGTTCGGCGAGGTCCTCGACCATCGCCTTGATGGGTGCGATGCCGGTGCCGCCGCCCAGGCAGAGCAGTCCGTCGTCCCGCGTGTGGTCGACGGTCATCGAACCACCGGCCGGGCCGAGGCGGACGACGTCACCGGGGCGGGCGCGATGCACCAGCGAGTTGGAGACCCAGCCGGCCGGGACCGCCTTCACATGGAACGTGAGCAGGCCGTCCGAGCGGGGCGCGGAGGCGAAGGAGAAGTGCCGCCACACCCGTGGCCACCAAGGTGTCTCCAGACTCGCGTACTGCCCGGCGAGGAAGGGGTACGGCTGGTCCGGACGGAGCGTGAGTACCGCGACGTCGGCGGTCCTCAGCTCGTGGGCGACGATCTCCGCGTGCCACCACGCCGGCGCACGCAGTTCGTCCGTGGCCGCCGCGTCGATCATCACCTGGGACATGGTCGTGTACGCCCGGACCCAGGCCGCCTCCGTCTCGCGGTCCCAGATGCCCGTGGCGTACTTGCTCAGTGCGCCGATGAGGCACTCGCCGACGGCCGGGTAGTGCTCGGGCCGGGTGCCGTACTTGCGGTGACCGCGGCCCAGGTTCTGAAGGTACTCGACCAGGACGGGCGGGTTGTCGATGTGTTCGGCCGCGGTGAGCAGCGCCTTCAGCAGCCGGTCCCGCTGGGTGTCCATCGCGGCCGGGAACAGCGAACGCAGTTCGGGGTGGCGGACGAAGAGCAGGGCGTAGAAGTACGAGGTGACCTTGTCGGCGATCGGACCGATCTCGGCCATGGTGCCGCGGATCCGGATCGCGTCCGGGGAGGCGTCCTGCGGCTGCTGTGCGCTGCGCTGCGGCGGGACGCGCTGGCCGAAAGAGCCGGATGCGGGGTGCCCGGTCGCGGGAGCGAAGGGGCCGGGTGCCGCGTGCTGTCCGGCGGGCGGGGCCTGAGGGGCTCCCTGAAGGCGCGTCGGCTCCGCTGTCGACCGTATTCGCTCCCGGGGCTCCGCGGGCACGAGAGGGCGGCTCTGGGGCGGTTCCTGCCCGCTCCCCGGCGCCACGCCCGGAGGCCCGGCGGAAGAGTCGACCGCGGGCCTGTCGTGGGACGTGAACCAGTGGCCCCCGCCGGCCCCGTCGTTGCCCGCCGACGTGGTGGTCGGAGCGTCCATGGTGTGCCCTCGCCTCGAACATCTTGCGGTCGGTCTGCGCACTTCACTCGGAAGGTGCTTGCTTTCCCCCGTTGACGGCCAGCTCTCCCCGGTCGGGCCCCGTGGCCGACACGACCACATTCAACCCGCGATTCCCCCGTGTACGGACAAGTAAGGCGGGAGTGTGACATGGGCCGCAATCACTCCCGCAGGGAGCGTCCCGCCCCGGACGTTAACCGGAGTCGACCCTACCGGCCGTCGCCGTGCACACAAGTCCCCCCTGTCTCCCCCGTGAAACTGGCAACGGGCGAACCATCGGTTCCTTCAATTACCGGGCGCCGCGCGCCAATTCATAGGCATCCCACAGATCACGGCCCGTGTAGGAGTACGTCGCGAGACCGGCGAGATGTCCGTCCGCATTGACCGCCACGGACACCGGAACCGCGCCGAACAACTCCCTGTCCGACATCGAGTCGCCGTAGGCGACGCAGTCCGCCCGGCCGACCCCGAACTGCTCGCACAGGCGGTCCGCGATCGTCACCTTCGCCGCGGCGGTGAGGGCCCCCGCCGGGTCCACGGGCTCGACGAACGGCACCGCCGGGAAACGCGAACCGAAGGCCGCGTGGGCTCCCCAGTCCAGCAGACGCTCCACGAAGAACGAGGGTGAGAGCGAGACCACCGCGCAGTAGTCCCCCGATTCCCTGATCTCGGCCCAGACGTCCCTGATACGGGCGAGCCACGGCGCGCTGTCGAATGCCGCCGTCACGTGGGCTTCGGTCAGCTCGGCCCAGAGGGTGTACACCCGCGCCGCGTACTCCGGCGGATCTATCCATCCCGCCGAGATCGCCCGATCAAGCTCCATGGTCTCCGCTTCCAGGCCGAGTTGACGGGATATCTCGACGGGTGCGGAGCTGCCGTGCAGCAAGGTGCCGTCAAGATCGAAGAGGTGAAGTCTCGCCATGGGCGCGAGGCTAACGGGCAGCGTATGGATCCTCGGTGCGGCAACCCGACGGGGACCATACGGCGATGTTTCACGTGAAACGTCCTGCGTCTGTCCAGGGACTGAGCCGCGGACTACACATGGCCAAAAGCGCGTGCATCTCCCCTGAAACAGGTGGACGCCGGGGGTGTCGGTCGGCAAGCCTGACCTGCGTGTCAACTCCTTCCGACGCCCCTCTGCCCATTCGCCGACTGACGCCACGCGATCTCAGCGCCTGCGCCGACTTGTCCGAGGATCGGGGGTGGCCCCGTGAGGAACACAAGTGGCGCTTGCTCCTCACGGCCGGGAAGGGATACGGCATCGACGACCCCGGCGGGGGCCTGGTCGCCGCCTGTGTCATCACGGAGTACGGCCCGAGGGAACGCCCGCATCTCGGCGCGGTCGGCATGGTCCTGGTCGCCGCACGGCATGCCCGCCAGGGCATCGGACGTCGGCTGATGCGGCACATCGTCTCGGCAGCGGGAACGACTCCGCTGACCCTGTACGCGACACCGAACGGTCGGTCGCTCTACGAGGAGCTGGGATTCAAGGTCACGGGGCGTTCGGAGATGCTCCGCGGCTCCTTCACGCCGGGCGGACCCGAGCCGCGGATGGTGACCCGCGCGGCCACCGCCGAGGACCTCGGTTCCATCCTCCGGCTGGACGAGGAGGTGTTCGGCGTCGACCGCACTCTGCTCATCACCCGGCTGCCCGCGTTCTCGGACCTGCTGCGCGTCGCCGTGGACGACGGGCGGATCGTCGGGTACGCGGCCGCCTGGCCCAACATGGACACACATGTCGTCGGACCGCTGATCGCCCGCGACACGGGGACAGCGAAGTCCCTGATCGCCTCGCTCGCCGCCCACACCGACCGCCCGCTGCGTACCGACATCGACGTCCGCCACGAGGAACTGCTGGCCTGGGCGAAGGCCCGCGGGCTGGCCTCCGTCGCCATGAACTCGGTGATGACCTACGGGATCACGGAGTCACCGGGGGACTGGACGCGACGGTTCGCGCCACTGACGGTCGCGGCGGGCTGAGAAGCCTTCGATCGTGGCGAACGCCGGCTCCCTGGAAGGACCCGGCGTTCGCGGTCGAGTGAGGTGCGGTCAGGCGAGTGCGGCTACGGCGGCGGAGGCGAAGCCGTGGTCCTGGTCGGGCGCACCGCCGCCGACACCGATCGCCCCGATGAGCCGGCCGTCCCGCCGGACGGGGACACCACCGGCGATGAACAGCAGCGGCCTGTCGAGCGCGGTGGGGAGGGTGTGGAAGGGGCCGCCGGGCTGGACCGCGTCGACGAGGTCGGCGGTGGGGGTGTTCAGCTGGAGCGCCGTGTAGGCCTTGCGGGTGCTGGTCTCGCCGGAGATCAGCACGGCGTGGTCGTCCCGCCGGAAGGCGAGCAGATGACCCCCGGCGTCCAGGACGGTGACGCTGACGGTGACCCCGGCGACCTCGGCGGCGCGACCGGCTTCGGCGATGAGGAGCTCGGCGTCCTGGGTGGTGAGCGGGGCGACGGTGGTGGTGGTCATGGTTCTCCTTGGATGGTGCTGACGTGCGGTGAGAGATGCGGGCGGTCAGTGGTGGACCGACGCCCGCTGTCCTGCGGGTGTACCGCCGGCGACCACCGCGCTAGGGACGCTGTCGCGGCGCTCCAGTGCGGCCGACAGGAAGGCGAGGACGAGGGCGGCCGCGGCGAGGGCGGCACCGACCCAGTTGGGGGAGGTGTAGCCGAAGCCGGCGGCGATCACCATGCCGCCGAGCCAGGCGGACAGGGCGTTGCCGAGGTTGAAGGCGCCGATGTTCACGGCTGACGCCAGGGTGGGAGCGCCGTGCGCCTGGTCCAGGACACGCTTCTGGAGCGGCGGGACGGTGGCGAAGCCCAGGGCACCGATCAGGGCCACGGTGACGGCGGCCGCGATCTTGCTGTGCGCGGTGAGCGTGAAGAGGGCGAGAACGACGGCCAGGGAGCCCAGGGACACGTACAGCATGGGCATCAGGGCGCGGTCGGCGAACTTCCCGCCGACCAGGTTGCCGCCGACCATGCCGAGGCCGAAGAGGACCAGCAGCCAGGTCACGGAACCGTCGGCGAAGCCGGTGACATGGGTCATCATCGGCGCGATGTAGGTGATGGCCGCGAAGACCCCGCCGAAGCCGAGGACGGTCATCGCCATGGCGAGCAGGACCTGAGTGTTCTTGAAGGCGGCCAGCTCGTGCCGCAGGTGCACGCCCTGCGGCTTGGGCAGCTCGGGGACCAGCTTGGCGATGCCGACCAGGCCGACGACGCCGAGGGCGGCGATGATGCCGAAGGTGACCCGCCAGCCGGCGTGCTGTCCCACGAAGGTGCCCAACGGGACGCCGATGACGTTGGCGACCGTGAGGCCGGTGAACATCATCGCGATGGCCCCCGCCTTCTTGCTCGGGGCGACCAGCTCGGCCGCCACGACCGAGCCGATGCCGAAGAAGGCGCCGTGGGCGAGGGAGGCGACCACCCGGCCGATCAGCATGACGGCGAAGACGGGGGCCACGGCGGTGAGCAGGTTGCCGGCGATGAAGAAGCCCATCAGCAGCATCAGCATCCGCTTGCGGGGAACCTTCGTGCCCAGCACGGTCATCAGCGGGGCGCCGATGACCACGCCGAGCGCGTAACCGGTGACAAGCAGGCCGGCGGTCGGGATGGAGACCCCGAAGTCACCCGCGACCTCGGGCAGCAAGCCCATGATCCCGAATTCGGTCGTTCCGATTCCGAAGGCCCCGATCGCGAGGGCCAGAAGCGCGAGAGGCATGGAGGTACGACCTTCCCAGACGATTGCAGGTGCGCTTTGCGTGCGTTCACAATAATTGCAGACGCGGGCTATATGCAAGCGAGGGATATTGCGAGCCTGCTCTATCCTGGGTTCAGCAGCTCCGGGACGGAGGAAAACGCCCATGACAGCGACGGACCCCGCGCTCACCGCCCTAGCCCAGGGCTGGTGCGCCCTCTCCCTGCTCCACGGCAGGATCGAGGCGCACATCGAGCGCGCCCTACAGGCCAAGCACGACCTGAGCGTCCGCGAGTACTCCCTGCTCGACGTGCTCAGCCGGCAGCACGACGGCGAAGGGGGCCATCTGCAGATGAAGCAGGTGGCCGACGCGGTCGTACTCAGCCAGAGCGCCACCACCCGGCTGGTCACACGCCTGGAGGACCGCGGCCTCCTGGAGCGCTACCTCTGCCCGACCGACCGTCGCGGCATCTACACCAACGTCACCGAGGCGGGCCTACGCCTGCTGGAAGAGGCTCGCCCCACCAACGACACGGCGCTGCGCGAATCCCTCGACGAAGCCGCCAGGAACGCAGATCTGGCTCCCCTGGTCCGCGCCGTGGAGTCACTGCACGTGCCCGCATAGGCTGCGGATATGGGAGACCTTGACATACGTACCGCGGTCGCCGACGACGTCCCGGCCATCGTCGGCATGCTCGCCGACGACCCGCTGGGCGCCCGGCGGGAGACACCGGACGACCTGGCGCCCTATCTGAGCGCCCTGGAACGGCTCAGCGCCGATCCCAACCAGCATCTGGTCGTGGCCGTCCGTGAAGGCCGCGTCGTCGGCACACTCCAACTCACGGTCATTCCCGGGCTGTCGAGGCGCGGTGCCACCCGGTCCATCATCGAAGGTGTGCGTATCCACGCCGACGAGCGCGGCAGCGGTCTGGGCACCCGGTTCATCGAGTGGGCTATCGACGAATCCCGCCGCCAAGGCTGCCAGTTGGTCCAGCTGACCTCGGACACATCACGGGTCGACGCTCATCGCTTCTACGAACGGCTCGGTTTCACCGCCTCGCACACAGGCTTCAAGCTCGAGATCTGACCCCAGCGGCTTACAGCCGAGCGGAGCATGCGGGCGGGGGCGGTGTTTCACGTGAAACACCGCCCCCGCCTTCCCGTCCGCTAGCCGATCCCCCGCCATCCCTCGGGATCCACCCCTCCGGGCACGGGAGCCGTCTCGTCGTACGGCTGACGTGTGAACACGAACGATCCGACGTCCAGGTGGCTCACGCCACCGTCCGTGCGCCGTACGGGCCGTAGCAGCACTCCGGCGTAATAGCCCTCCAGGCCGGTCCAGGTGCCGTCGCGGTTGGAGCGGAAACGGGCTCGGCGGCCGACGCCGGTCAGCGGCCCCAGCGAGACCAGCCCGTCGGCCGCCACCCGCAGCACGAAGGCATGTGTTCCCCAGTACCAAGGGCCTGCCAACTCCAGGACGGACGGCTCGACCTGGGGCAGCGGGCGCCATGGCTCGGGGATGCGCGGCTCGGCCTCCGCGACGATACGGACGAGGTCGGCACCGGTGGCGGACAGCAGGGGGCCGGAGGTGCAGTTCGCCAGTACCACGGCCGCCACGTCGTCGTCCACGCTGATGGTGAGGTTGGCCAGGAAGCCGGGCAGCGAGCCCGAGTGCCCGACGAGCAACCTCCCGTCACGGCGCTGGATCTGCAGGCCGAGGCCGTAGGTGGCACCGTCCATTACGTCGGCGGCCTCGGCGGGGGCCGCCGGAGTGCGCATCTCCCGCACCGACTCGGCGCTCAGTACTCGGTCGTCCCCGGCCGCCAGGAACGCCGCGAAGCGGGCCAGGTCGCCGGTGGTCGACCAGAGCTGCCCGGCCGGTGCCATCCGCCCGAGATCCTCCAGCGGCTCCGGGAGCAGGGCGTCGGCCCAGGGGTGCACCGCCCAGCCACCCGCGTGCGGCGCATGCGGCTGGGCGGTCGTGCGGTCGAGGCCCAGCGGCTCGAGCACCTCCCGCCGCAGCACCTCCTCCCAGGGGGCACCGCGGAGTTCCTCGACCAGCGCGCCGAGCAGGGTGTAGCCGGGGTTGGAGTAGTGGTGGCGCCGGCCGACGGGATGCAGGAGGGGCTGCTCACCGAGGACGTCGCTGAGCTCCGGCCGCAGCGAGCCCGGCGTGCGCTCCCACCAGGGTGCCGGGGACTCGGCCGCCAACCCTGCGGTGTGTGCGAGGAGTTCGGCGATGGTCGCCTCCCCCGCGCCGGTACCCGGCAGATGTTTCTCCAACGGGTCGCCGAGGTCGAGCAGCCCCTCGTCACGCAGCCTGAGCACCAGAACGGCAGTGAAGGTCTTGGTGATCGAACCGATCCGGTACTGCACGTTCTCGTCCGGCCCGTGCCCGTCCACCGAGGTCCGCGCCCCGTGCCAGACGGCCCGCCCGCCGCGCACGACCGCCGCCACCAGTGACGGCGCCCGGCCTTCGGACTGAGCCACGGCGATCCGATGCAGCAGCGCCCGCCGGGTGGCGGGGAGCAACTCTTCCTGGAATGTCGTCATGCGCCCAGTCCACCTGGTGGGCGGACCGGCGTCGAGTCCATTTCGCCGGCGCGGATCACGTCGGTGCTGTCCCGGCTCGGATCAGGTCTGTGCCATGTCCACGAAGCGGGAGTAGTGGCCCTGGAAGGCCACGGTGATCGTCGCCGTCGGGCCGTTTCGGTGCTTGCCGACGATGATGTCCGCTTCGCCTGCGCGCGGCGACTCCTTCTCGTAGGCGTCCTCGCGGTGGAGCAGGATCACCATGTCGGCGTCCTGCTCGATGGAGCCGGACTCACGCAGGTCGGAGACCATCGGCTTCTTGTCCGTGCGCTGCTCGGGACCACGGTTGAGCTGTGAGAGCGCGATCACCGGAACCTCCAGCTCCTTGGCCAGCAGCTTGAGGTTTCGCGACATGTCCGACACCTCCTGCTGGCGGCTCTCGGACCGCTTGCCGCCGGACTGCATCAGCTGGAGATAGTCGATGATCACGAGCTTGATGTCGTTGCGCTGCTTCAGCCGACGGCACTTGGCGCGGATCTCCATCATCGACAGGTTCGGGGAGTCGTCGATGTAGAGCGGCGCAGCCGAGACGTCGGGCATCCGGCGGGCCAGCCGGGTCCAGTCCTCGTCGGTCATCGTGCCGGAACGCATGTGGTGCAGGGCGACCCGGGCCTCGGCGGACAGCAGACGCATCGCGATCTCGTTGCGGCCCATTTCGAGGGAGAAGATGACGCTGGGCAGGTTGTGCTTGATCGACGCGGCCCGCGCGAAGTCCAGCGCGAGGGTGGACTTACCCATGGCGGGACGCGCGGCGATGACGATCATCTGGCCGGGGTGCAGGCCGTTGGTGAGCGAGTCCAGGTCGGTGAAGCCGGTGGGCACGCCGGTCATCTCGCCGGTGCGGGAGCCGATCGCCTCGATCTCGTCGAGGGCGCCCTCCATGATGTCGCCGAGCGGCAGGTAGTCCTCGCTGGTCCGCTGCTCGGTGACGGCGTAGATCTCGGCCTGGGCGCTGTTGACGATCTCGTCGATGTCGCCGTCGGCCGCGTATCCCATCTGTGTGATGCGGGTACCCGCCTCGACCAGGCGGCGCAGCACCGCCCGCTCGTGGACGATCTCCGCGTAGTACTCGGCGTTCGCCGCCGTCGGCACCGTCTGGACGAGGGTGTGCAGATAGGAGGCGCCGCCGACCTTGTTGATCTCGCCGCGTTTGGTGAGCTCGGCGGCGATGGTGATGGGGTCGGCCGGCTCGCCCTTCGCGTAGACGTCGAGGATCGCCTGGTAGATCGTCTCGTGCGCGGGCTTGTAGAAGTCGTGGCCCTTGAGGATCTCGACGACGTCGGCGATGGCGTCCTTGGAGAGCAGCATGCCGCCGAGCACGGACTGCTCGGCGTCCAGGTCCTGCGGGGGAACCCGCTCGAAGGTGGCGCCCCCGCCGTCCCAGTCCCCGCTGTCCCGGCCCCGGTCGTGCCGGTCGTCCCGGCCGCGACCGCCGTCGTCCCGTCGGCGGGAGGCGGGCAGACGATCACCCGGACCGGCGTCGGCCCACGGATCGTCCAAGGGCTCGGAAATGCTCACCGAGCCACCTCCTCCCGTCCGCACCGCGGACCTCGCCATGCCCTCTTTTGTACGGCACGGCACTGACAACCAGGACGCCCCATTCCGGTTCTGGACGCGTCGGTTTTATGAGGTTTCCGAGGCCGCGACAAGGAGCGGGTGCCGGACCACGTTAGGCCCGCGGGCACCGTCAGCCAATCTGGTTATCCACAGGCCATGTGGACGACCGCCCGTATGCTGTGGAGAACCCGCCAAAACCTGTGTACGACGCGGTGGACAGCCCTGTGAACAAGCCCTCGATGCCTGTCCACAACAACCTCTGACCTGCACATTTACCATCCACCGGCTGTGCAGAAGAAAAACTTTCCCAGTCGGACCAAGATCGCTTCGAACAACGCGCGACGGCGCGGACGACACAACCCCAGGTAAGGGTCACTATGTATTTGCATCACTTACCTGTGGACGATTAGATTAGCGCCCATGTCACAGGCTCCCGCGACCTCCGAGGCCACCCGACAGGGGCACGACCGAGAGATCATCGCACTGGCCGTCCCGGCCTTCGGCGCACTCGTCGCCGAGCCGCTTTTCGTCATGGCCGACAGCGCGATCGTCGGCCACCTCGGCACCGCACAACTCGCCGGTCTCGGAATCGCCTCGGCCCTCCTCACCACCGCGGTGAGCATCTTCGTCTTCCTCGCCTACGCCACCACGTCCGCCGTCGCCCGCCGGGTGGGCTCCGGCGATCTCCAGGCGGCCGTCCGCCAGGGCATGGACGGCATCTGGCTGGCACTGCTGCTCGGTGCCGCGGTCATCGCCGTCGCCGTCCCCTTCGCCCCCGGCGTCGTCGACGTCTTCGGCGCCTCAGCCACCGCCGCTCCCTACGCGACCACCTACCTGAGGATCTCCTCCCTCGGTATCCCGGCCATGCTGGTCGTGCTCGCCGCCACCGGCGTCCTGCGCGGCCTCCAGAACACCCGGACGCCGCTGTACGTCGCCGTAGCGGGGTTCATCGCCAACGCCGGGCTCAACGCGGTGCTCGTCTACGGTGCCGGACTGGGCATCGCCGGCTCCGCCTGGGGCACCGTCATCGCCCAGTGCGGGATGGCGGCCGTCTATCTGACCGTCGTCGTACGCGGCGCTCACAGACACGGAGCGTCGCTGCGCCCCGACGCCGCCGGGATACGTGCCTCGGCACAGGCCGGCGTACCCCTGCTCGTCCGGACGATCTCACTGCGGGCCATCCTGATGATCGCCACCGCCGTGGCGGCCCGGCTGGGCGATGCCGACATCGCAGCCCACCAGATCGTGCTGTCCCTGTGGAGCCTGCTGGCCTTCGCCCTGGACGCGATCGCCATCGCCGGACAGGCCGTCATCGGCCGCTATCTCGGGGCGGATGACGCCGCCGGCGCCCGCGAAGCCTGTCGGCGCATGGTGCAATGGGGCATCACCACCGGAGTCGTCCTGGGCCTGCTCGTGATCACCGCCCGGCCGCTCTTCCTCCCGTTGTTCACCGGCGACCTCGCCGTGAAGCACACCGCGCTGCCCGCGCTGCTCATCGTGGCGCTCTCCCAGCCGATCTCCGGAGTGGTCTTCGTCCTCGACGGCGTACTGATGGGTGCGGGAGACGGGCCCTATCTCGCCGGGGCCATGGTCCTCACACTCGTGGTCTTCACTCCGGTGGCGCTACTCGTCCCCGCCCTGGGCGGCGGGCTCACGGCGCTCTGGGGAGCCATGACGCTGATGATGACAGTACGGATGCTCACCCTCTGGCTGCGGGCACGCTCCGGGCGATGGATCGTGACCGGCGCGACGCGCTGACCTTTGCGCACTGCCGACGGTTTCACGTGAAACATCGCGGGCTGTCACGTTTCACGTGAAACACCCCGCGGCTCCACACCGTCCTCGGCGAAGGCAAAAGGGGCCGCACCCTTCCGGGTGCGGCCCCTTTCAGCTACTGCTGCTACTGCTCAAGCCGAGCGCAGCGTCAGGCCGCGACGACCTCGATGTTGACCTTGGCGGCAACCTCGGGGTGCAGACGCACGGACGTCTCGTGGGCGCCCAGCGTCTTGATCGCCGAACCGACCTCGATGCGGCGCTTGTCGACCTCGGGGCCACCGGCAGCCTTGATCGCCGAAGCGATGTCGGCCTGGGTGACGGAACCGAAGAGACGGCCGGCGTCGCCGGCACGGACGGCCAGGCGGACCTTGACGCCCTCGAGCTGGGCCTTCACCTGGTTGGCCTGCTCGATGGTCTGGATCTCGTGGATCTTGCGAGCACGACGGATCTGCTCGACGTCCTTCTCGCCACCCTTGGTCCAGCGGATCGCGAACTTCCGCGGGATCAGGTAGTTGCGTGCGTAGCCGTCCTTGACGTCGACGACGTCGCCGGCGGCGCCGAGGCCAGAGACCTCGTGGGTGAGGATGATCTTCATTGGTCGGTCACCCTTCCCTTAGCGCGCGGTGGAGGTGTAGGGCAGCAGCGCCATCTCACGGCTGTTCTTGACGGCCGTGGCGACGTCACGCTGGTGCTGCGTGCAGTTGCCGGTCACGCGGCGGGCACGGATCTTGCCGCGGTCGGAAATGAACTTCCGCAGCATGTTCGTGTCCTTGTAGTCCACGTACGTGACCTTGTCCTTGCAGAAAGCGCAGACCTTCTTCTTAGGCTTGCGCACAGGCGGCTTCGCCATGGTGTTTCTCCTGTGTGATCAAGAAGTGGGGATACGAGCCCTTGCCCCTTAGAAGGGGGGCTCCTCCGAGTAGCCGCCACCGCCGCCGGAGGCGGAGCCGCCGCCCCAGCCGCCACCGCCCTGGTTGCCACCACCAGCGGGAGCGCCGGAAGCCCAGGGGTCGTCGTTGGGGGCGCCGCCCTGGTTGCCGCCGCCGGGGCCACCGCCCCAGCCGCCGCCACCCTGGCCGCCACCACCGCCGTAACCACCCTGGCCGCCGCGGCCGCCGCCACCGGCGGTCTTGGTGACCTTGGCCGTGGCGCTCCGCAGGCTGGCGCCGACTTCCTCGACGTCCAGCTCGTAGACCGTGCGCTTGACACCCTCACGGTCCTCGTAGGACCGCTGCTTCAGGCGGCCCTGCACGATGACGCGCATGCCTCGCTGGAGCGACTCCGCGACGTTCTCCGCCGCCTGACGCCAGACCGAGCAGGTCAGGAACAGGCTCTCGCCGTCCTTCCACTCGTTGGTCTGACGGTCGAAGGTGCGGGGGGTGGACGCGACACGGAACTTCGCGACCGCCGCACCGGAGGGGGTGAAGCGCAGCTCGGGGTCATCGACAAGATTGCCGACGACCGTGATGACGGTCTCGCCTGCCATGGGGGAACCTCTCGGCGGGTTTGCTGCTGGCTGCTTGTGCTGCTACTCGAAATCCCGAGATCGGCTGAGCAGAGAGCTCAGTGGGTCTCGGGGCGGAGGACCTTGGTCCGGAGGACCGACTCGTTCAGGTTCATCTGGCGGTCGAGCTCCTTGACGACCACAGGCTCGGCCTGCAGGTCGATGACCGAGTAGATGCCCTCGGGCTTCTTCTTGATCTCGTACGAGAGACGACGACGGCCCCAGGTGTCGACCTTCTCGACCTTTCCGTTGCCCTCACGGACGACGGAGAGGAAGTTCTCGATCAGGGGGGCGACAGCGCGCTCCTCCAGATCGGGGTCGAGGATGACCATCACCTCGTAGTGACGCATGTGGAACCCACCTCCTTTGGACTCAGCGGCCACGGTCGTTCCGTGGCAGGAGGGTTGTGATGCGTACGCAACGGTATCGGCAGCCACTGACATTCGGGGGTTCCCGCTGGGATCCCGGCCAGGGCCTGGGCAGACACCGGTGCAGACGCTACAGACTACCCGCACACGCGCTTCCGGTTGAAATCCGGCGGCCGGGGCCCTCAATCTGTACACATCGGGTGTGTACGGCGCTACGATGCGCCGCCTTCCGCAGGAGGTGCCCATGGCACAGGCATTGCGACCCAACACCGCCGGATCTCTGTTCGCCACCGACGGCAAGACCCATCCGCTCCAGGACTCGCTGATGGCAGTGACGCTGGCGCTCGGGCTCATCGCCTTCATCACGTCGTTCTTCCACAGCCTTCACCTGCTCAGCTCCTGGACCGGCCTGATCGGCCTCTGCACCGGTCTGTACGGGCAGTGGGTCTCGATCACCACGCGAGAGCGTTTCGGCCTGATCCTGGGTCTCGGTGCCTCGGGCATCGGCTTCTTCATCGGCATGGCGCACGGCGGCCTGTTCGGCTGAGTCCGGCACCCCTGACACAACCCTGGAACGCCCCGGCCGGACAGGAGCCGGGGCGTAGGTGCCGTACGGCCAGTCGGGCCGCGGGCAAGGCGCAGTAGGCTTCGGCGCGAGAGCCGGAGCCCCTGTACCCATGGGGACACACCAGCCCGAGGAGCGCCCCGACATGAGCCTGACCCTGAGGACCATCAGCCGCGAACAGCATCTGGCGTACATCCAGAGCCTGCAGGCGGCTAGCCACATGCAGGTCCCGGCCTGGGCCGATGTCAAGGCGGAGTGGCGTTCGGAGAACCTCGGCTGGTTCGACGAGCGCACCGGCGAGATGGTCGGTGCGGGCCTGGTGCTGTACCGCCAGCTGCCCAAGATCAAGCGCTACCTCGCCTACCTCCCCGAGGGCCCGGTCATCAACTGGTTCGCGCCGAATCTCGACGAGTGGCTCCAGCCGATGCTCGCCCACCTCAAGCAGCAGGGCGCGTTCTCGGTGAAGATGGGCCCGCCGGTGATCATCCGGCGCTGGGAGTCCAACTCCATCAAGCAGGGCATCCAGAACCCGGACGTGAAGCGACTGCGCGACATCGAGGCCGACTTCATCGAGCCGCGCGCCTTCGAAGTGGCCGACAAGCTGCGCCGGATGGGCTGGCAGCAGGGCGAGGACGGCGGCGCCGGCTTCGGTGACGTGCAGCCGCGCTATGTCTTCCAGGTGCCGCTGGCGAACCGTTCCCTGGAAGAGGTCCACAGGAACTTCAACCAGCTGTGGCGGCGCAACATCAAGAAGGCCGAGAAGGCCGGCGTCGAGGTCGTCCAGGGCGGCTACCAGGACCTGGCGGAGTGGCAGCGGCTGTACGAGATCACGGCCGTCCGCGACCACTTCCGGCCGCGCCCGCTGTCGTACTTCCAGCGCATGTGGACGGCCCTCAACACCGAGGACCCCAACCGGATGCGGCTGTACTTCGCCCGGCACAACGGGGTCAACC
Source organism: Streptomyces sp. NPDC013157 (assembly GCF_042899865.1). NCBI lineage: Bacteria > Bacillati > Actinomycetota > Actinomycetes > Kitasatosporales > Streptomycetaceae > Streptomyces > Streptomyces sp. NPDC013157. Next base: position 269,885 of record NZ_JBIBAK010000012.1, read on the forward strand.
TGTCCGCGGCGACCATGCTGATCGTCGGCGGACACGTCTGGTACTCCTACGGCGCGTCCGACAACATCGGCCGTGAGGTGCGGCCCTCGAACGCCATGCAGTGGCGGATGCTGCGCGACGCCTACGCGCTCGGCGCCACCGTCTACGACCTGCGCGGCATCTCGGACTCGCTGGACGAGACGGACCACCTCTTCGGCCTGATCCAGTTCAAGGTGGGCACCGGTGGCCAGGCCGCCGAGTACCTCGGCGAGTGGGACTTCCCGCTGAACAAGCTGCTCCACAAGGCGCTCGACATCTACATGTCGCGCCGCTGACGTCACGCTCCGTGCTTCTATAGCCCTGACACACCGCAGTCCTCTGGCACTCCCCAGCCACCCAGAAAGGTTCCAGGTCCGGCCATGGCGCTCACGCTCTACGTCGACACCGCGCGCTGGCGGGCGCACCACAAGCACGTGCAGGAGCAGTTCCCGGGCCTCGTCCCGGTCTGCAAGGGCAACGGCTACGGCTTCGGGCACGAGCGCCTGGCCGAGGAGGCCACGCGGCTGGGCTCGGACATCCTCGCCGTCGGTACGACGTACGAAGCCGCGCGCATCAAGGACTGGTTCGGCGGCGACCTGCTGGTGCTGACCCCGTACCGGCGCGGCGAGGAACCGGTGCCGCTGCCCGACCGGGTCATCCGCTCGGTGTCGTCCATCGACGGCGTGTACGGCCTGGTGGGCGCCCGCGTGGTCATCGAGGTGATGTCCACGATGAAGCGGCACGGCATCAGCGAGCAGGATCTGCCGCAGCTGCACTCCGCTATAGAGAACGTCCGGCTGGAGGGCTTCGCCATCCACCTGCCGCTGGACCGCACCGACGGCTCGGACGCCGTCGAGGAGGTCATCGGCTGGATGGACCGGCTGCGCGCGGCCCGGCTGCCGCTGCACACGATGTTCGTCAGCCACCTCAAGGCCGACGAACTCGCCCGGCTGCAGCAGCAGTTCCCGCAGACCCGGTTCCGGGCCCGGATCGGCACCCGGCTGTGGCTGGGGGACCACGACGCCACCGAGTACCGCGGGGCGGTCCTGGACGTCTCCCGCGTCGCCAAGGGCGACCGGTTCGGCTACCGGCAGCAGAAGGCGGCCTCGGACGGCTTCCTGGTGGTCGTGGCGGGCGGTACGTCGCACGGGGTGGGCCTGGAGGCCCCGAAGGCCCTGCACGGCGTCATGCCGCGCGCCAAGGGCGTCGCACGGGCCGGCCTGGCCACGGTGAACCGGAACCTTTCTCCGTTCGTCTGGGGCGGCAAGCAGCGCTGGTTCGCGGAGCCGCCCCACATGCAGGTGTCGATCCTCTTCGTGCCCTCGGATGCCCCGGAGCCGAAGGTCGGCGAGGAGCTGGTGGCCCATCTGCGGCACACCACGACCCAGTTCGACCGGATCGTGGACCGCTGACCGGCCCCAGGACGGAGAAGCGCACCGCCTGACCGTCCGCGGAACAGGCAAAGGGCCGCACACGGAGTCCGTGTGCGGCCCTTTTTCCGTTCAGGAGCTGAGCTGTTCACTCAGAGCGAACCACCCTCAGAGCGAACCGTCCTCCGAGGATCGGGTTCCCCATTCCACCTGCGGCCCCTCGAAGTGGGCCGCGTGGCGCGGGGGACGGGCCGCCGCGCCGAGCACGAAGGCGTCCTCCGTACCGTCCAGCACCCCGCCGGAGGGATCGTCCTCCCCGCTGCGGCGCACCACGTCCCGCTCGGGCATGAGGATGTCGCGCACGACCATGCCGCACAGGTAGAGCGTGCCCAGCAGGTGCACGGCGATGGCCCAGTGGTAGCCGTCGGTCGGCAGGCCCTTGTGGGCGTCTCCGCTGGTCGTGTAGGCGAGGTACATCCAGATGCCCAGGAAGTACGCCACCTCGCACGCCTGCCAGATCAGGAAGTCCCGCCACTTGGGCCGGGCGAGGACGGCCAGCGGCACCAGCCACAGCACGTACTGCGGGGAGTAGACCTTGTTGGTGAGGATGAAGGCCGCCACCACCAGGAAGGCCAGCTGGGCGAAGCGCGGCCGACGCGGAGCGGTGAGGGCCAGGGCGGCGATGCCCGCGAAGCAGAGCAGCACCAGGACCGTGGCCGCGGTGTTCACGAAGTCGGTGCTGGGCGGGGTGGTCGTGTTCTGCGCCCAGATCAGCCAGAAGGAACCGAAGTCGACGCCCCGCTCCTGGCTGAACGTGTAGAACTTCGACCAGCCGTCGAAGGCGAAGATCATCACCGGCAGGTTCACGACGAGCCAGGCGACCACCGCACCGCCCGTGGCAACGAAGAACTCCCGCCATTTGCCGGCACGCCAGCACAGGAGGAACAACGGCCCCAGCAGGAAGACGGGGTACAGCTTGGCGGCCGTGGCAAGCCCCAGAAGGACGCCGAAGGCGAGGGGACGGCTCCGGGACCACATCAGCATCGCCGCGGCCGTCAGAGCGACCGCCAGGAGGTCCCAGTTGATGGTGGCGGTCAGGGCGAAGGCAGGTGCCAGGGCGACCAGCAGGCCGTCCCAGGGGCGCCTGCGGTGCGTACGGACCACGCACACCGCGATGACCGCGGCGCACAGCATCAGCATTCCGGCGTTGACGAACCAGTACACCTGCTCCTGGAGCATGATGCTGCCGCTGCCCGGCGTGAGCCATGCGGCCACCTCCATGAACACACCGGTGAGCACCGGGTATTCGAGGTAGTCCATGTCGCCCGGGAGCTTGTCGAAGTACGGCACCAGACCGTCGGCGAAACCGCGCCCCTGGTAGAGGTGCGGAATGTCCGAGTAGCAGGCGTGGGTGTACTGGGAACTCGCGCCGAAGAACCAGCCACTGTCGTAGCAGGGCATCTTCTGCACCATGCCGAGGGCGAACATCCCGACCGCCACGATGACGACCACCCGTAGCGGCGTCCACCAGGACGTGCCGAGCAGGGCACGCCGCCCGATGGGGCCGCCGATCAGCTCACTCCCGGCGGCGGCGACCTCGTCATCCCTGGTCGGCCGCACCGGCTCCGGCTCACGCACGCCCGCGGGCGTCGTCTCTGCACTGGGCATGGGGCCCATCCTGCCGTACCTCTCTAGGAATACGCCGAGGGCCGCCGCACCTCGCCGGGTGCGGCGGCCCATGTTTCACGTGAAACAGACTTCGGCGGGCGAAATGGTCACCAGCCGGTCAGACCGCGCGGCTATCCGGTTGATCCGCCGAAGAGGTTTCCTCCGCCGTTGGCATTGCCTCTGGTGTTGCCTGTGCCGGTCGTATCCGTAGCTGACGGCGAGGACGTCGTACCCGACGTGCTGCCGCCGGTCGTGCCGCCGTCGGTCGAGCAGTTCCAGGCGAACTGGCAGGTCTCCGTCACCGTGGGCGACGGGGAGGTGACCGTCTCGCTCGGGGTGGCGCTCGGCGTCTCGATGGGCGTCTCGCTCGGCGTGATGCTGGGAGACGGCGTCGGGGAAGGAGCCCCGGCCTCGTCGGCGACCTCACCGATCTTGGTCGCCTCGGGGAAGCCCAGGTCGTTCTTGCCCTGCAGCGCGGCCTTCATGTACTCGGTCCACACCGAGGTCGGGATGTCACCACCGTGGATGGACGCCACGCCGGCGGTGCCGTTCATGGAGAGCAGCTCGGCGTCCTTCGGGTTCTCACGGAACATCGCCACCGAGGTCGACAGCTGCTTGGTGTAGCCGACGAACCAGGCCGACTTGTTGCTGTCGGTGGTACCGGTCTTGCCCGCCGCCGTACGGCCCAGGGCCTTGGCGTTGGTACCCGTACCGTTCTGGATGACGTTCTGCAGGACGTCCGTGACGTTGTTCGCGACGTTCTCCTCCATGGCCCTGGTCGTCTTCGGCTTGCCGAAGCCGCTCAGCGGCTGCCCGTCCTGCTTGACCGCGGTCACGGAGTACGGGTCCACGTGCTCACCGGACGCCGCGAACGTCGCGTACGCATCCGCCATGCGGATGGCACTGGGAGTGGACGTACCGATGGCGAACGAGGGGTTCAGGTTCTGCGACATGCTGTCCGGCAGGATCCCGGACGCCTGGGCCATGTCCCGTACCTTCGTCATCCCGACATCCACGCCGAGTTGCACGAACGGTGTGTTGATCGACTGCTCCATCGCCTTGCGCAGGGTGATGTAGCCCCAGGGGTACGCACTCTCGTTCCGCTGGCGGAAGATCGAGTTGTCCTTGTTCAAGTAGTACGTACCGTCCGGCCTGCGCACCTTGAGGTTGTCGTCGCCGTTGTACTTGCTCAGGGGCGACACCCCGACGCCGTCGGTCTTGTACGTCCCGTCCTGCATGGCCGCTGCCAGCACGAACGGCTTCCACGTCGAACCGACGGGGACACCTGAGGTGTCGGCGTTGTTGGTGAAGTGGTTGTTCTCGTAGCCGGCACCGCCGTACAGGGCGACGATCGCGCCGTCGTCGGGCACCACCGACGCGGCACCGAACTGGACGTACTTGTCCTTGTCCCGGTTCTTCGGGTCCAGACGCGCCTTCTGGACCTTCTCCACGGCCGCGGTCAGCGCGTTGACCTTGTCCTTGTCGAAGGTCGTGTAGATCTGGAAGCCGCCCTGGTCGAACTGTGCCTCCGTGATGTTGGAGTGCGCGAGGACGTACTTCTTGGCCGTGTCGGCGAGGTAGCTGATCTGACCGGTCATGCCCTTGACCGCCTTGCGGCCCTGGGGCATCGGGTACTTCTTGACGGCCGTCTGGTACTCGGCGTCGGTGAGGTGCTGGTCCTTGTGCATCTCTTCGAGGATCCAGGCCCAGCGGTCGTGCGAGCGCTTGTAGTTGGCGTCCTTGGACGCTGCGGGATCGATGTCCGGGTTGCCCGCGGGGTCGTAGTACGTCGCGCCCTTGAGCAGAGCCGCCAGGACCCCACACTGGCTCGGGGTGAGGTCCTTGGCGTCCACCCCGTAGTAGGTCTGGGCGGCGGCCTGGATGCCGTACGCGCCACGGCCGAAGTACGAGGTGTTCAGGTAGCCCTGGAGGATCTCCGGCTTGGTGAACTTGGTGCCCACCTTGATGGAGATGAACATCTCCTTGAACTTGCGGGTGAGCGTCTGGTCCTGACTGAGGTAGGTGTTCTTGACGAACTGCTGGGTGATCGTCGAACCACCCTGCGTCTCACCACCCTGCGCCATGTTGACGAGGGCACGGGCGATGCCCTTGAAGTCGACGCCCGGGTCCGTGTAGAAGCTCTTGTTCTCCGCCGAGATCACCGCGTACTGCATGGCCTCGGGGATCTGGTCGATGGTGACGTTCTGCCGGTTGATGCCGGTGCCCGTCGCCACCATCTGCTTGCCGTCGGCCCAGTAGTAGACGTTGTTCTGGGACTTGGCCGCCTGGTTCTCGTCCGGGACGCCGACCATGGCGTACCCGACGCCGACCAGCGCCACCAGGCTGCCGAAGAAGGTGATGCACAGCCCCGAGACGAGCTTCCAGGAGGGGACCCACCTGCGCCAGCCGAATCTGTTCGCCCTGGGATAGTCGATCAGACGCTTCTTGCCGGGCGCCGTCGACGCCCGGCCTCTGCCGCGCCCGGGCCCGGCAGGACCACCCGGACCACGGCCTCCGTTGTCGGCCGCTCTGCGACGGCTGTTTCCCGTACTTCTCTGTGCCGCCCGGCGTGCCTCGGCACGGCCACCGTACGGACGCTCCTCACCTCCCGAGTCCGCGTCCGACCCATAGGAACTGGACCCATAGGAGTCGGAAAGAGACCCGGTGGCGCCTCGCGGTGCCGCGCGGCGGCCGGAGGACGGTCCGGACTGGCCGCGTCGGGCCGCGGCACGTCCGCCTCCCTGCGGCGGCGGCGGTTTGCGACGGTGCTCGCTCATCGAACGATTACTCCTCGGGCAGGCGCACCCGTGGGCGCCTGGAACGGCGGCTGATTTCCGGTCCCCCCGAAATACGGATGTGGTCGGTCCTGCATTCACCCGTACGGCACCGAGGACGTGGACGCCCCCCAGGCGTCACATGGTTCCCGGTGGTGTGCATGCCGCACAGACTACGCACCAGCAAAACCCGCCGAGCTTCGAAGTTCACCCCAAATCAGGCAAGTTGCCTCCAACGAATCGGTGATGTGATCCCGTTCACCGTCGTTCCTCTTGTCGCACGGGGAAAGCCGATCTATCGTCGGGATGTATCGAGTCGATACATCAGAGCGAGATAAGCGAGCCGCGGACGAGAGGAGGCGACCATGAGCCGGCGCTCCGGCATCCTTGAGTTCGCCGTCCTCGGCCTGCTCCGCGAGTCCCCGATGCACGGCTATGAGCTGCGGAAACGGCTCAACACATCACTCGGCGTGTTCCGTGCGTTCAGCTACGGAACGCTCTACCCCTGCCTCAAGACGCTGGTCGCCAACGGCTGGTTGATCGAGGAACCGGGAAGTACCACCGAGGACGCACTCGCCGCGCCGCTCGCCGGCCGCCGCGCCAAGATCGTCTACCGGTTGACGGCGGACGGTAAGGAGCACTTCGAGGAGCTCCTGTCGCAGACCGGCCCCGACGCGTACGAGGACGAGCACTTCGCTGCGCGGTTCGCCTTCTTCGGGCAGACCTCCCGCGATGTGCGGATGCGCGTACTGGAGGGCCGCCGCAGCCGGCTGGAGGAGCGCCTCGAGAAGATGCGCGCCTCGCTGGCGCGCACCCGGGAGCGCCTCGACGACTACACGCTTGAGCTCCAGCGCCACGGGATGGAGTCCGTGGAGCGCGAAGTGCGCTGGCTGAACGAGCTCATCGAGAGCGAGCGGGCCGGGCGGGACCTGAAGGGTTCCGCCTCCGGGGGGTCCGCTCAGCAGAACACCACCAATGGAGCGCCGGGCGCCCTGCCCCGGTCCGGGGATTCCCTCCGGCCGGATGCGTCCGACGACACCGCCACGTGAGACCCGTTCAGGGCCTCACTCGTACACACAGGGAGCAACCGGAATGGGTTCGGTTCGCGTAGCCATCGTCGGTGTGGGCAACTGCGCCGCATCGCTGGTGCAGGGCGTCGAGTACTACAAGGACGCCGACCCGGCGTCCAAGGTCCCCGGCCTGATGCACGTGCAGTTCGGCGACTACCACGTCAAGGACGTGGAGTTCGTCGCCGCGTTCGACGTGGACGCCAAGAAGGTCGGCCTCGACCTGGCGGACGCCATCGGCGCCTCTGAGAACAACACCATCAAGATCTGCGACGTGCCCAACACCGGTGTCACCGTGCAGCGCGGCCACACCCTCGACGGACTCGGCAAGTACTACCGCCAGACCATCGAGGAGTCCGAGGCCGAGCCGGTCGACGTCGTCCAGATCCTCAAGGACAAGCAGGTCGACGTCCTCGTCTGCTACCTGCCCGTCGGTTCCGAGGACGCGGCGAAGTTCTACGCCCAGTGCGCCATCGACGCCAAGGTCGCCTTCGTCAACGCCCTCCCGGTCTTCATCGCCGGCACCAAGGAGTGGGCGGACAAGTTCACCGAGGCCGGTGTGCCGATCGTCGGTGACGACATCAAGTCTCAGGTCGGCGCCACGATCACGCACCGCGTCATGGCGAAGCTCTTCGAGGACCGGGGCGTCATCCTGGACCGCACGATGCAGCTGAACGTCGGCGGCAACATGGACTTCAAGAACATGCTGGAGCGCGAGCGGCTGGAGTCCAAGAAGATCTCCAAGACGCAGGCCGTCACCTCCCAGATCCCCGACCGGGACCTCGGCGAGAAGAACGTCCACATCGGCCCGTCCGACTACGTAGCCTGGCTCGACGACCGCAAGTGGGCGTACGTCCGCCTGGAGGGCCGCGCCTTCGGTGACGTCCCGCTGAACCTGGAGTACAAGCTCGAGGTCTGGGACTCCCCGAACTCCGCCGGTGTCATCATCGACGCCCTGCGCGCCGCGAAGATCGCCAAGGACCGCGGCATCGGCGGCCCGATCCTCTCGGCGTCCAGCTACTTCATGAAGTCCCCGCCGGTCCAGTACTTCGACGACGAGGCCCGCGAGAACGTGGAGAAGTTCATCCGCGGCGACGTCGAGCGCTGACCCGGCACCCCGCCGGGCACTGAAGCTCCACAGCTCAAGCTCGTAAAAATCGCTCCTGCCAGGGCTCAGAGGGTCCCCGGGTCATCCGATCCGGGGACCCTTCTCCTGTGCACGGCCCCATATGTGAGGCTGTGCCCCATGCCCGTCGTCCGCGACCTGCGTGTCCTGCTGCGCCTGCGGAACTTCCGCCGTCTACTCGTCATACGCCTGCTCTCCCAGGGGGCCGACGGCGTCTACCAGGTCGCCCTCGCCGCCTACGTCGTCTTCTCCCCGGAGAAGCAGACCTCGCCTGCCGCGATCGCCTCGGCCATGGCCGTCCTGCTCCTCCCGTACTCCCTCGTGGGCCCCTTCGCCGGCGTCCTGCTGGATCGCTGGCGCCGCCGCCAGATCTTCCTCTACGGCAATCTGCTGCGCGCACTGCTGGCCGCGGCCACCGCCGTCCTCATGGTCAGCGAAGTCCCCGACTGGCTCTTCTACGCGTCCGCCCTGTGCGTCACGGCCGTCAACCGCTTCGTCCTCTCCGGCCTGTCGGCCGCGCTGCCACGAGTGGTCGACACCGACCGGCTGGTGATCGCCAACTCCCTCTCCCCGACCGCCGGCACCCTCGCCGCGACCGCCGGCGGCGGCCTCGCCTTCGCCGTGCGGCTGGTGGCCTCGGATTCCGATGCGGCGGTGGTGTCGCTGGGCGCCACGCTGTACCTGGGCGCGGCCCTCGCCTCCCTGTCCATGGCTCCCGACCTCCTCGGCCCGGACCGGCACACGGCCCAGCCGAACCTGAGAACGGCCGTGATCACCACGGCACGCGACCTGCTGGAGGCGATTCGGCATCTCGCCGCACCGCGCCGTCGTGAGGCGGCCTGGGCACTGGCCGGCATGACGGCGATGCGCTTCTGCTACGGCGCACTGCTCGTCCTGGTTCTGATGCTGTGCCGGTACGCCCTCTCCTCCGACCCGGACGACGGACTCGGGTTGCTGGGGCTGGCCCTGGGCATCTCCGGCGCGGGCTTCTTCGCCGCCGCCGTGGTGACGCCATGGGCCGCGGGGCGCCTCGGCCCCGGCCGCTGGATCGTCGTATGCGCCGCGTCGGCCGCCGTGCTGGAGCCCGCCCTGGGCCTCCCGTTCACGACCGTCCCTATGCTCGCCGCCGCCTTCGTCCTCGGACTCATCACCCAGGGCGCGAAGATCGCCACGGACACCCTCGTGCAATCGTCCGTCGACGACGGCTTCCGCGGTCGGATCTTCTCCGTCTACGACGTCCTCTTCAACGTCGCCTTTGTCGGGTCCGCCGCAGTAGCCGCGCTGATGCTTCCACCGGACGGCCGCTCGGCGACCCTCGTCATCACGGTCGCCCTCGTCTACGCATTGGTCGCTGCGGCCATGGCCCGCTTCGCACTCGACCACCGGCCGCAGCAGGATCACGCGACACCGCAGTGAAGAGTGAAGAGGGGCGATGTTTCACGTGAAACATCGCCCCTCGTTGCGTCACAGCGGGGTCATGTTTCACGTGAAACATGACCCCGCTGTGCGCTCTCAGCCCTGCTCGGCCCACCACTCCTTGAGTGCGGTCACCGCTGCGTCGTGCCCCATCGGCCCGTTCTCCAGCCGAAGCTCCAGCATGTGCTTGTAGGCCTTGCCGACCTCCGGGCCGGGGCGGATACCCAGGATCTCCATGATCTGGTTGCCGTCGAGGTCCGGGCGGATCGCATCGAGCTCCTCCTTCTCCTGGAGTTCGGCGATGCGCTGCTCCAAGCCGTCGTAGGCACGGGAGAGCGCCGCGGCCCTGCGCTTGTTGCGAGTGGTGCAGTCGGACCGGGTGAGCTTGTGTAGACGGTCCAGCAGCGGGCCCGCATCACGGACGTAGCGGCGGACCGCCGAGTCCGTCCACTCCCCGGTGCCGTAGCCGTGGAAGCGCAGGTGGAGTTCGACCAGCTGCGAGACGTCCTTCACCAGTTCGTTGGAGTACTTCAACGCCGTCATGCGCTTCTTGGTCATCTTCGCTCCGACCACCTCGTGGTGGTGGAACGAGACCCTGCCGTCGTCCTCGAAGCGGCGGGTGCGCGGCTTGCCGATGTCGTGCAGCAGAGCGGCGAGCCGGAGGGTGAGGTCGGGACCGTTGTCCTCCAGCGCCATGGCCTGTTCCAGGACGATCAGCGTGTGGTCGTAGACGTCCTTGTGCCGGTGGTGCTCGTCACTCTCCAGACGCAGAGCGGGCAGCTCGGGCAGGACATGCTCGGCTAGGCCGGTGTCGACGAGCAGGGTCAGCCCCTTGCGGGGGTGAGCCGAGAGGATCAGCTTGTTCAGCTCGTCCCGGACCCGCTCGGCCGAGACGATCTCCAGGCGGCCGGCCATGTCCTTCATCGCCGCGACGACCTCGGAAGCCACCTCGAAGTCGAGCTGCGCGGCGAAGCGGGCGGCCCGCATCATCCGCAATGGGTCGTCCGAGAAGGAGTCCTCGGGCGTCCCCGGGGTGCGCAGCACACGCAGTGCGAGATCTTCGAGACCGCCGTGAGGGTCGATGAAGTCCTTCTCCGGCAGCGCCACCGCCATCGCGTTGACCGTGAAGTCGCGACGGACGAGGTCCTCCTCGATGGAGTCCCCGTACGACACCTCGGGCTTGCGCGAGGTGCGGTCGTAGGCCTCGGAGCGGTAGGTGGTGACCTCGATCTGGTAGCCCTGCTTCTGCGCGCCCACCGTGCCGAAGGCGATCCCGACCTCCCAGACGGCGTCCGCCCAGGGCCGGACGATCTTCAATACGTCCTCGGGGCGAGCGTCGGTCGTGAAGTCCAGGTCGTTGCCGAGCCGGCCCAGCAGCGCGTCCCGAACCGAGCCGCCGACCAGGGCAAGGGAGAACCCGGCCTCCTGGAATCGGCGGGCGAGGTCGTCGGCGACGGGCGCCACCCGCAGCAGTTCGCTCACCGCGCGCTGCTGCGCCTGGCTCAGGACAGTGGGAGTGTCTTCATTGGCGTTCGGCACAACAGAACAGAGTACGTGCCCCAGACGGTCCGAAGCGCCTCCGTATTCCGGCAGCGCCCCATGGAGAGCCCCTCTGGGCAGGGGGTGGGACATCTCACTCCGTACCCGCACAAGCACAGTTTTCGCCGCTTAACAGAGCCTCCCGACGATACTGGATATAGGGGACGCGCCGATCCGCTTTCCCGATCTTGTGAGGCAGACCGCGGCACTTCCGTTCAGCGCACCTCGTTACCATGCGTGGACGCACATTCCGACGACCACTGACGACGAGGGACGGACGAGCGCGTGGCCGAGGCGGCAGACTTCCAGGGGACGCCCTCACCTGCCCGCCGCTGGCTGCGGCGCACCGGGGCACTGCTCGCGGGTGCGCCCCTGCTGGCCGGACTGATGCAACTGCCCGCGGCGGTGCCGGCGCAGGCGGCCGGCTCGGACACCGTGTCCGTCGCCCTGGACTCGCTGAGCCCCAGCGCCCCCAACGACGGGGACACGCTGACGGTCTCCGGCACGGTGACCAACAACGGCAAGCAGGCCGTCACGGACGCGCACGTGGACCTGCGGGTGGGCTCCCTGCTCAGCACCCGCTCCGAGATCGACACGGCCGCCCGGCACTCCGAGGACCTCCAGTCGGGCCTGGGCACCGAGGTCGGCGGCAAGTACACCGAGGACTTCGACTCGCTCCCGTCGGGCGTCGCCGAGCACTTCAGCATCTCCGTGCCGGTCGACAAGCTGGACCTCGGCCAGGACGGCGTGTACCAGTTCGGCGTCTCGCTGTCCGGGAAGACCTCCGCGCAGCAGTGGGACCAGGTTCTCGGCATCCAGCGGACGTTCCTGCCGTGGCAGTCCTCCGAAGCCGACACGAAGACGAAGACGACGTATCTCTGGCCGCTGATCTCCACCGTCCACGTGACGGCGAAGACGGGCGCCGGCGAACTGCAGACGCCCGTCTTCCAGAACGACGACCTCGCCAAGGAGATCGCGCCCGGCGGCCGGCTGGCCCAGATGCTGGCGCTCGGCAAGGATCTCGATGTCACCTGGGTGATCGACCCGGATCTGCTGGCCTCCGTGGACGCGATGACGCGCAACTACCGGATCCAGGGCGCCGGCGACACCACCGCGGCCGGCACCCACCAGGCGGTGGCCAAGCAGTTCCTGGCCGACCTCCAGGAGGCGGTGGCGGACAAGGAGGTGGTGGCCCTCCCCTTCGCGGACCCGGACCTGGCCTCCCTCGCCCACAACGGCACCAGCGTGACCGGCTCGCTGAGCCACCTCAAGGACGCCACCGACGTCGCCACCATCACCGTGAAGACCGTGCTCCATGTCACACCGAGCACCGACTTCGCGTGGCCCGTGGACGGCGCCGTAGACCCCTCGATCATCAAGGTCGCCACCTCGGCGGGTGCCGACAAGGTGATCGCCCGCAGCGACAGCCTCCAGGAGACCGGCGGGCTCACCTACACGCCCTCGGCGGCGCGCCCGATCGGCGGCGGCACGACGGCGGTGGTCGCCGACGCGCGGCTGTCCACGGCGTTCGAGGGCGATCTGACGAACGCCGACTCGGCCACGCTCGCCGTGCAGCAGTTCCTCGCCCAGAGCCTCGCGCTGAACACCCAGACCGGCAAGCAGCGCAGCATCGTCGTCGCCCCGCAACGGATGCCAACCGCAAGCCAGGCCCAGGCGATGGCAACGGCGATCACCGCGCTGCAGGACAGCAACTGGTCGCAGTCGCAGGAACTCGCGGCGGCCGCCAAGGCCAAGCCCGACCCCGGCGCGACCACGAAGATCCCCTCGTCGTCCGCGTACCCCTCCGCACTGCGCAAGCAGGAGCTGCCCCGGACGGCCTTCGAGCAGATCGCCCGCACCCAGGACAAGCTCGACAACTTCCAGGTGATCCTCACCGACGAGTCCCGGGTGGTGACCCCCTTCGGGCGGGCCATAAACCGCGAGATGTCCACGTCGTGGCGGGGCCGCGGCAGCGCGGCGGACAGCTTCCGCACGAGCGTGGAGTCCTGGCTCGACGACCTCACCGGTCAGGTCAAGCTGATCGACAAGTCCGAGACCAAGCTCTCCGGCCGCAGCGCCACCATCCCGGTGACCGTCCAGAACAACCTGGTCCAGGGCGTCGACCACCTCGTGCTGCGGCTCACCTCGACCATGCCGACCCGACTGGAGATCGGCGGCAAGCCCTACTACGAGCAGCCCGTCGAGGTCTCCGGCGGCCACAGCCAGTCCGTGAAGTTCTCCACCTCGGCCAACGCCAACGGCCGGGTCGAGGTCACCGCCCAGCTGTACACCGAGGACGGCCAGGAGTACGGCGCGCCCGTCAGGTTCGACGTGAAGGTCACCGAGGTCACGCCGACGGTGATGCTGGTCATCGGCGGCGGCGTGCTGCTGCTGGTGCTCGCCGGCTTCCGTATGTACACCCAGCGCAAGCGGGCGGCCGCCCGCCGGGCCGAGGAGGGCGACGGCCCCGACGAGACGGGCGAGGACACCCCGGACGCTCCCCACGCCCCGGAGACCCCTGGCACCCCGGAGGCCGAGAACCCGGAGGACACCAAGGACGCCGACGGACCGGGGAACCCCGCTGCCCGTGGGGATCGTCTCCACGAGGAGTCCGTCGCCCGGTCCGGGGAAGACGACCCGGAGCAGCCGAGTGACCCGACACCGGACACCGCACCGGAAAGCGCCGACCCGTCCGAGACGGGTGAGAGAGTGGACCGTTGAGCGATGTCGTGGCCGGTGGGCCCGGGACGATGAGGTAGGGGTAACCATGAACGCGCCGTACGACGGTGAAAGCGGCCAGGGCGCGGCCGGTTCGGGCTACCCCGAGCCGCCGCCGGAGCCCGGCCAGGTCCCGCCGCAGCACGCGGCTGACATGTACCTCCAGGACGCCTACGACCAGGACCCCTACCGGGCACGCGACCTCTCCGCCCAGGACCCTGTCGCCGAGGCACTCTACGACCGTGCCGCGCACCCCCCGCCGGCGCCGGGCAGCTACCCGCAGCAGCCGCTGTACGGGCAGCCCGCCCAGTCGCCCTACGCCCCCGACCCGCACGTGTGGGCCCAGACCCCGGCGCCGGAGCCGGACAGGCCGAGCCAGTACCTGCCGTACGGCGACAACCCGCGCACGACCCAGTTCGTGGGCGTGGACGACCTGGTCTCGCACTCCGGTGAGGAGCACCACGAGCCGGACGCCTTCGCTCATCTCTTCCGCGACCAGCAGCAGAACGGCTACCGCGAACAGCAGCAGAGCGGCTACCGGGATCCGCAGCAGGGCGGCGGCCGGCTGCCGTCGGAGCCCCCGGCGGTTCCGGGTCCGGCGGCCGCCCCGGGAGGGCCCGCACAGGTGCCGCCGTACCAGGCACCGACGCCACCGGCTGCCCCGACGGCCGCGGTCGACCAGACCCTGAACCTCGGTGCCGTTCCCGCCGAGGCCCCGGCCCCCGTCACGGCGAAGAAGGGCGGGAAGGCCGCGGGGCTGCTCAAGTCGAGCGCCGTGATGGCGGCAGGGACGATGGTCTCCCGCCTCACCGGCTTCGTCCGCTCCGCGCTGATCGTCTCCGCGCTGGGCGTCGGCCTCCTCGGCGACACCTTCCAGGTCGCCTACCAGCTGCCGACGATGATCTACATCCTCACCGTCGGCGGCGGCCTCAACTCCGTCTTCGTGCCGCAGCTGGTGCGGGCCATGAAGGAGGACGACGACGGCGGCGAGGCCTTCGCCAACCGTCTACTGACCCTCGTCATGGTGGCGCTGGGCCTGCTCACCGCGGCCACCATCGCGGCCGCGCCCTTCCTCATCCGGCTGCTGTCCGACTCGGTCGCCAGCGACCCGGCGGCCAACGAGGTCGGCATCACCTTCGTCCGCTACTTCCTGCCCTCGATCTTCTTCATGGGCATCCACGTGGTGATGGGTCAGATCCTCAACGCCCGCGGCAAGTTCGGCGCGATGATGTGGACCCCCGTCCTCAACAACATCGTCATCATCGTCACCCTCGGCCTGTTCATCTGGGTCTACGGCACCGCCGCGCACTCCGGCATGAAGGTCACGACCATTCCGCCGGAGGGCCAGCGACTGCTCGGCCTCGGCGTGCTGCTCGGGCTCGTGGTCCAGGCCCTGGCGATGATCCCCTACCTGCGCGAGACCGGGTTCCGGCTGCGGCTGCGCTTCGACTGGCGGGGCCACGGCCTCGGCAAGGCCGCAACCCTCGCCAAGTGGACCGTGCTGTTCGTCCTCGCCAACCAGGCGGGCGCGCTCGTCGTCTCCCAGCTGTCCACCTCGGCCGGCAAGAGCTCCCCGGTCGACGGCACCGGCTTCGCCGCCTACGCCAACGCCCAGCTGATCTGGGGCCTGCCGCAGGCCATCATCACGGTCTCCCTGATGGCCGCCCTGCTGCCGCGGATCTCCCGCTCGGCCGCCGAGAACGACACGGGCGCCGTCCGCGACGACATCTCCCAGGGCCTCAGGACGACCGCCGTCGCGATCGTCCCCATCTCCTTCGGCTTCCTGGCCCTCGGCATCCCGATGTGCACCCTGATCTTCGGTTCCTCGGGCGTCAGCGAAGCCACCAACATGGGGTTCATGCTGATGGCCTTCGCCCTCGGCCTGATCCCCTACTCGGTGCAGTACGTCGTCCTGCGCGCCTTCTACGCCTACGAAGACACCCGCACCCCCTTCTACAACACGGTCATCGTCGCGGCGGTCAACGCGGGCGCCTCGGTCACCTGTTACCTGCTGCTCCCGGCCCGCTGGGCGGTGGCCGGCATGGCGGCCTCCTATGGCCTGGCCTACGCGATCGGCGTCGGGGTGGCCTGGCGGCGGCTGCGCAAGCGGCTCGGCGGCGACCTGGACGGCTCCCGGGTCACCCGCACCTACGCCAGGCTCTGCATCGCCTCCGTACCGGCCGCGCTGCTCAGTGGTGCGGCCTGCTACGGCATCGGCCACACTCTGGGGCAGGGCGTGATCGGTTCCTTCGCCGCGCTGGTGGCCGGCGGGGCGGTCCTGCTCGGCGTCTTCTACGTCGCCGCGCGCCGCATGCGCATCGAGGAGCTCAACTCCCTCGTGGGTATGGTGCGCGGGCGTCTGGGTCGTTGAGGCGGGGGTAAGCGCACAACCATCGTTCGCCGCCGCGTGTCGTGCATAGCGGGGGACTGTGGGCACAATTGGTTTCGGCGTCGTACAGCGTGCAACGGATGGGGAGGCAGGAACGACGGTGGCGGAACGGAGCACGGCTGCCGTCGACGTGGCAGACAACAGCGGTGACGAGCCGCTGACCGCCAAGGCGGACCAGTCCACGGCCGACGGGGTGGCCAAGAACCCGGAGCGGGACACGGACAGCGACGAAGCACAGGGAAACGGCATGGCCGCGGGTGCTGAGAAGCAGGCCGCACCCCCTGAACTGCACAGCGGGCACAAGCTCGCCAGACGCTACCGTCTTGAGGAGTGCGTCACCCGTCTGGACGGATTCAGCAGTTGGCGTGCGGTCGACGAGAAACTTCGCCGTGCCGTCGGCGTCCACATCCTGCCGGCCGACCATCCGCGGACCCGTGCGGTGCTGGCCGCCGCCCGCTCCGCCGCGCTGCTCGGCGACCCGCGCTTCGTGCAGGTCCTGGACGCCGTCGAGGAGAACGACCTCGTCTATGTCGTCCACGAGTGGCTGCCGGACGCCACGGAGCTGACCGCACTGCTGGCCGCCGGACCGCTGGAGCCGCACGACGCCTACCAGATGGTCAGTCAGATCGCCTCCGCCATGGCGGCCGCGCACCGCGAGGGGCTGGCCCATCTCCGCCTGAACCCGAACGCCGTGCTGCGCACCTCCACGGGGCAGTGGCGCATCCGCGGCCTCGCGGTGAACGCGGCGCTGCGCGGTATCAGTTCCGACACCCCGCAGCGCACCGACACCGAGGCGATCGGCGCCCTGCTGTACGCGGCGCTGACCCAGCGCTGGCCCTACGAGAGCGACGCCTACGGTCTGGCCGGGCTGCCCAAGGACATCGGTCTGATCGCACCCGACCAGGTGCGTGCCGGCGTCCACCGCGGCCTGTCCGAGCTCGCCATGCGGGCTCTGGTCAACGACGGCGCCACCGCTTCCCGCCACGAGTCCGCGTGCACCACGCCGGAGGAGCTGGTCAAGGCGATCGGCGAGATGCCCCGCATCCGTCCGCCGGAGCCGGCGTTCACGGCACCGCCCGAGTACCAGCGCACCACGTACCAGCAGGGCACCTACGGCCGTCCCACGCCGCCCGGCGTGACACAGCCGCTCCAGGCCCCGCCGCCACCGCTCCAGAGCCGCACCGGCAAGGCGCTGAAGTGGGCCGTCTCGGCCCTCCTCATCGCCGCCCTGGGCCTGGGCAGCTGGCAGCTCGCGGACGCCCTGATGGACCAGAGCGACAAGTCCGGCGGCGACACCACCAACACCCAGACGACGGACGACGGCGACAAGAACACCGCCAGCCCCGCGCCCGCCGCCACGATAAAGATCCAGAACGCCCAGGAGTACGTCGCCGAGGGCGAGGCCCAGCATCCGAACGACGTCAAGAAGACGTACGACGGCAGCACCTCGACCTACTGGAGGACGAACACCTTCGTGAGCGGACCGGAGCTCGCTCCGTACAAGCCGGGCGTGGGAATCGTCTACGACCTGGGGTCCGCCAAGGAACTCGCCACGGGAACCATCTCCCTTCGCTACTCTGGCGATCACACAACGGTCGCGCTGTACGCCGCCGACTCGCTGAGCCCGGGATCGATCAGCTCGATGACGCAGATCGGCAGCGTCACCACCACCGGGAACACCGCCACGGTGAAGGTCAGCAAGAAGGTGAAGAGCCAGTTCGTGCTCGTGTGGATCACCGCCGTGCCGAATTCGGGCGCGGATCCCGACGCGTACGCACAAGCCGGCTACAAGCAGGCCGTCACCGAGGTGAAGTTCACAGGCTGACGTCTCACCGGCAGCACCGAAGGCGGAGGGGGCAGATGGCGGAAGGCGCCGGATACGGCGGAGCGAGCGACCAGGAGCTGCTCGCCCGCCATGTGGAAGGCGACCCCGATGCCTTCGGTGAGATCGTGCGCCGGCACCGGGACCGGCTCTGGGCGGTCGCCCTGCGGACCCTGGGGGACCGCGAGGAGGCCGCTGACGCCGTCCAGGACGCCCTCGTATCCGCCTACAGGGCCGCCCACACCTTCCGTGGCCAGTCGGCCGTCACAACGTGGCTGCACCGGATCACGGTCAACGCCTGCCTCGACCGCGCGCGCAAGGCGGCCTCCCGCAAGACCGCCCCGGTCGACGACACCGAGCGGCTGGAGCAGCTGCTGGAGCCGCATGAATCGGCCTCCGCCCCGGCCGAGCGGAACGATCTGCACCGCCAGCTCCTGGAAGCCCTCGGCACCCTGCCCCGCGACCAGCGGGCCGCCCTCGTCCTGGTCGACATGCAGGGCTACCCGGTCGCCGAGGCGGCCCGGATCCTCGATGTGCCCACCGGGACGGTGAAGAGCCGGTGCGCTCGTGGCAGAGCCAGACTCCTGCCGCTGATCACCCATCTACGGCCGGAAAACACCGGTGACGAAAACGACCCGGCCCAGGCACGGAACCGGGCGGAGGGGACATCCGTCCCACCCGCAGCGGGGCATCAGGACGGGGGCCCGCAGGAGGACGGGGGCCCGCAGGACACCGGGCCGAGTGATTCAGCCGCAGTGAAGGGCGGAGGTGGTCGAGCGTGACTTCGACGACAGACACGACCGGGCACCCGGACGTCGCGGAGATCTCCGACCTCACCGAGGGTCTGCTCCCACCCGCCCGGACGGAGGAAGTACGACAACACCTGGACGGGTGCGGACTCTGCACCGACGTCCACACCTCGCTGGAGGAGATCCGGGGTCTGCTGGGCACACTGCCGGGCCCCCCGCGCATGCCGGCCGATGTCGCGGGCCGGATCGACGCCGCCCTCGCCGCCGAGGCTCTGCTGAACGCGACGGCGCCTGTGGCTCATGTTTCACGTGAAACATCTCCCCGCGAGACGCCGCACCCCGGGGACCGCCCTGCCGGACGGCCAAGTGCCTCCGCCGGTCCCGGCCGCAAGGACCGCGGACATAACCGCGGCCGACGCCGCCGCACGATCGTCCTCGGGACGGTCTTCACCGCCGCCGTTCTCGGCGCCGGTTCCTTCTTCCTGCAGTCTCTTGGCGGCGACGGGACCCCGACGGCTCAGAGCAAGCCGACGAACTCCGCCGGAACCTTCTCCAAGAGCACCCTTCCGGGCCAGGTGAAGGATCTCCTCGGCACGAAGCCGAGCACGCAGCGGGGCTCCCAGAAGCCCTTCAGCGTCGAGTCCCAGCCCAGCGGCCAACCGAACTCGACGCCAAGCCCGACGATCAAGCTGCAGCCCACGACAGAGGTGCCTGTGTGCGTGCGCCAGGGCATCAGCCAGACCGACCTTGTCCTCGGCGCGAAAAAAGGGACCTACGAGGGCCATGACGCCTACCTCGTCGTGCTCCCCGACTCCTCCGATGCCTCCCGGGTGACGGCATACATCGTCGACGCGTCCTGTGACAGCAAGGGGTCGGCTTCCCCCGGCAAGGTCCTCCTGACGGAGTCTCTGGCCCATCCCTGAGCGTCCCCCGGGGACGGCCTCAGAGGGGGTACGCATCGTCTCGCCCCAGCGTGGAAATCCGTACGGTGTGGGATGCCCGTGTGCCCGGACACACCGGGAATGCGCGCCCCTTAGGATCCGTTGGGTGGGGTGAGAGCTTCTGACAGAAGCTCCCACCGGTCGAATTGACGTAGACCAGAGACGAGGAATCAAGCCGTGAGCGACGTCCGTAACGTGATCATCATCGGCTCCGGGCCCGCCGGCTACACGGCGGCGCTCTACACCGCGCGCGCGTCGCTGAAGCCCCTGGTGTTCGAGGGGGCCGTCACAGCGGGCGGTGCCCTCATGAACACCACCGAGGTGGAGAACTTCCCGGGCTTCCGCGACGGCATCATGGGCCCCGAGCTCATGGACAACATGCGGGCGCAGGCCGAGCGCTTCGGCGCCGAGCTGATTCCGGACGACGTCGTCTCCGTCGACCTGACCGGTGAGATCAAGACCGTCACCGACACCGCCGGCACGGTCCACAAGGCGAAGGCCGTCATCGTCACCACCGGCTCCCAGCACCGCAAGCTCGGTCTGCCGAACGAGGACGCCCTCTCCGGACGCGGCGTCTCCTGGTGCGCCACCTGTGACGGGTTCTTCTTCAAGGACCAGGACATCGCCGTGATCGGCGGTGGCGACACCGCGATGGAGGAGGCCACCTTCCTCTCCCGGTTCGCCAAGTCCGTGACGATCGTCCACCGCCGGGACACCCTGCGCGCCTCCAAGGCGATGCAGGAGCGCGCCTTCGCCGACCCGAAGATCAAGTTCGCCTGGGACAGCGAGATCGCCGAGGTCCAGGGCGAGCAGAAGCTGGCCGGTCTGAAGCTGCGCAACGTCAAGACCGGTGAGCTCTCCGACCTGCCGGTCACCGGTCTGTTCATCGCGATCGGCCACGACCCGCGCACCGAGCTCTTCAAGGGCCAGCTGGACCTGGACGAGGAGGGCTACCTGAAGGTGGCATCGCCCTCGACGCACACCAACCTGACGGGTGTGTTCGCCGCCGGTGACGTGGTCGACCACACCTACCGCCAGGCCATCACTGCGGCCGGTACCGGCTGCTCCGCCGCTCTCGACGCCGAGCGTTTCCTCGCCGCCCTCGCGGACGAGGAGAAGGCCGAGCCCGAGAAGACCACCGTCTGACCATCCCCCTTCCGCCCCACCGCACCATCAAGTAAAGGAGCCCGCCGTGGCCGGCACCCTGAAGCATGTGACCGACGCCGACTTCGAAGAGGTCGTCCTCAAGAGCGACAAGCCCGTCCTGGTGGACTTCTGGGCCGAGTGGTGCGGTCCGTGCCGCCAGATCGCCCCGTCGCTCGAGGCGATTGCCGCCGAGCACGGCGAGAAGATCGAGATCGTCAAGCTGAACATCGACGAGAACCCGAACACGGCCGCCAAGTACGGCGTCATGTCGATCCCGACCCTGAACGTGTACCAGGGTGGCGAGGTCGCCAAGACCATCGTCGGCGCCAAGCCGAAGGCGGCGCTTGTCCGCGACCTCGAGGACTTCATCGCCGAGTGATGTTTCACGTGAAACACGAATGGGCCAACCCTCAGGGGTTGGCCTATTCGCTTTAGAGCGGCCGTAGCGCCGGTTCCTTCTGTACGGCCCCCAGAAGCCGGTCGAGCGCCAGCTCCACGTCCTCTTTCCAGGAGAGCGTCGTCCGCAGCTCCAGCCGCAGCCGGGGGTGCGAGGGGTGCTGCCGGACCGTCTTGAAGCCCACCGCCAGCAGATGCTCGGCAGGGAGCAGACAGGCGGGTTCCTTGTAGCGGGCGTCCCCGAACGCCTCGATCGCCTTGAAGCCCCGCCGCAGCAGATCCTTGGCGACCGTCTGCACCATCACACGTCCGAGCCCCTGCCCCTGATAGCCGGGCATGATGAAGCCGGTCATGAGCTGGACGGCGTCCGGTGACACCGGGCTCGTGGGGAACGCCGTGGACCGCGGGACGTAGGCGGGCGGAGCGTAGAGCACAAAGCCCACCGGTACGTCGTCGACGTAGACGACTCGGCCGCACGATCCCCAGTCGAGCAGGACGGCGGAGATCCAGGATTCCTTCTCCAGCGCGGCCGTACCCGCTCTCACCGCTGCTTCGCTGCTGACGGGGTCCAGTTCCCAGAAGACACACGAGCGACAGCGCTGGGGAAGGTCCTCAAGGTTGTCCAGCGTGAGCGGTACGAGCCGACGCCCCATGAAGGCTGTTCCTCGCTTCCTGCGCCCGCGGCGTCGCGAGCGGCTGACAGAGCGCTGCGTTCCCTGAGCAGACTGCCGAAGAATCCGACGGTCGCGCCCAGTCCCAGACCCGCGCTCACCAGTCCGGTGCGGCTCATCGATCGCATGGCCCACGCCTCTCTCAGAGGTACTGCCAGCTGCCAGGTGGATGCGCCATACCGAACGCATCGTATCCACACAGCGTTTCCGTCGATACCGCCTGAAAGCAAAGAGCGGACCGTGTTCCGGTACACACCGGACACGATCCACTCTCTGGGCGACAGAACACCGACCAGGCGGCAAACAGCCGGGACGATCAGTCCTCCGGCTCCTCGGAGGCCGAGGAGTCACCGTCGTGAAGGCCCTGGTGGAGGACCGGTCCCTCGCCGGGTGCCAGGGTGCCGAGGATCCGCTCAAGGTCTTCCATCGAGGCGAACTCGACAGTGATCTTGCCCTTCTTCTGACCCAGGTCGACCTTCACCCGCGTCTCGAAGCGGTCCGAGAGCCGGGTCGCGAGGTCACTCAGCGCTGGGGAGACCCGGGCGCCGGCCCGCGGTCCCTTGGCACGTGTCGTCGTCTGAGGCCGCGAGCCCATGAGGGTCACGATCTCCTCGACGGCCCGTACCGACAGCCCCTCGGCGACGATCCGGTGGGCCAGCCGGTCCTGCTCCTCCGAGTCGTCGACGGAGAGCAGCGCCCGCGCGTGCCCGGCCGACAGGACTCCGGCGGCCACCCGGCGCTGGACGGCCGGGGAGAGCTTCAGCAGCCGCAGGGTGTTGGAGACCTGCGGGCGGGAGCGACCGATGCGGTCGGCCAGCTGGTCGTGCGTGCAGTTGAAGTCCTTCAGCAGCTGGTCGTAGGCGGCGGCCTCTTCCAGCGGGTTCAGCTGGGCACGGTGGAGGTTCTCCAGCAGCGCGTCCAGAAGGAGCTTCTCGTCGTCCGTCGCCCGGACGATGGCCGGGATCGCCTCCAGGCCGGCCTCACGGCAGGCCCGCCAGCGCCGCTCGCCCATGATGAGCTCATAGCGGGAGGGACCCAGCTGCCGTACGACGACGGGCTGGAGGAGGCCCACTTCCTGGATGGAGGTGACCAGTTCCTGCAGAGCGTCCTCGTCGAAGACCTCACGTGGCTGACGCGGGTTCGGCGCGATGTCGTCGAGGGGGATCTCCGCGAAGTGGGCGCCCATCGGAGGGGCGGGCGTCTCCGCGGCTCCTCCGGCCCCGAACACCGAGGGCTCCTCGGTTTCATGTGAAACAGCCGGCAGCGTCGTCACCTTGGCCGCGGCGACGCCACGGTCGGTCGTCAGCACCGGAGCCGCGGCGGGGGACGGAACTACCGTTCCCCCCACGGCCGTCTGGGCCGGGGTCTTCTCGGTCGGGGCAGCTGGGATCAGTGCACCGAGACCACGACCCAGCCCCCTCCGTCGCTCGCTCACTGGATCCCCTCCACCATGCTCGGGTTGGTCTGAGCGCCGATATGGGCCTGCGTCGGGTCGTAGCTGATCCCGATGCCCTTCAGCGCGATTTCTCGGGCCGCCTCAAGGTACGAGAGGGCACCGCTTGATCCAGGATCGTAGGTCAGTACCGTCTGCCCGTAGCTCGGCGCCTCGGAGATACGGACCGAGCGGGGAATGCTCGTCCGCAGCACCTCGTCGCCGAAATGGCTGCGCACCTCGTCCGCGACCTGAGAGGCAAGGCGCGTCCGGCCGTCGTACATGGTGAGCAGGATGGTCGACACGTGCAGGTTGGGGTTGAGGTGCCCCCGGACCAGGTCGACGTTGCGCAGCAGCTGACCCAGGCCCTCCAGCGCGTAGTACTCGCACTGGATCGGGATGAGCACCTCGGCGCCCGCGACGAGCGCGTTGACCGTCAGCAGGCCGAGCGAGGGTGGGCAGTCGATGAGGATGTAGTCCAGCGGCTGCTCGTACGCCTGGATCGCCCGCTGCAGCCGGCTCTCCCGCGCCACCAGGGACACCAGCTCGATCTCCGCACCGGCGAGATCGATCGTGGCGGGGGCACAGAAGAGGCCTTCGACGTCCACCACCGGCTGGACAACCTCTGCCAGGGGCTTGCTCTCGACCAACACGTCGTAGATGGACGGAACTTCGGCGTGATGGTCGATCCCCAGCGCAGTGGACGCATTGCCCTGCGGGTCGAGGTCGATCACCAGAACGCGACCACCGTGCAGGGCCAGGGACGCGGCAAGGTTGACGGTGGTCGTCGTCTTGCCCACGCCGCCCTTCTGGTTGGCGACCACGATGACTCTGGTCTGCTCCGGACGTGGCAGTCCTTCGCCGGCGCGACCCAGAGCCTCCACCGCGAGTTGGGCAGCACGACCGATGGGAGTGTCGTCCATCGGAGGCGGTGTTTCACGTGAAACATCCGCCCCCATCGATTCGGTACGGGGACCGGGGACCGGATCGGTCATCGGTCCCGCGATGTTGGCGTCGGACCGCAAGGATTCACTCTCCTCGACTTCAGGCTCGCAATGAACAGAGCCTCCCATGCCTTCGGGGTCGTGAACCAGTGAGGCCTGGTGTTCTGTGGAGAAATCCACCTCTGTGGACAACTCCGCGCCCCGCAGGGAGGACGGAGCGTCACCAGAGGCCCCCTCTCTGAGGGATCCGAGGGGCTTTCGGTCGCGCGGTTCGGCCGCGGCGCGGCCCCGGCCGATAATGCCGTGTAGCAGTGAGCGACGTTTCACGTGAAACACGATGCACAGCGCGCAGTACCGAAAAGCCGCGACACTCCGTCATGCGTAGGTTTGGCAGCTTGTGTGGAGTACGTCTGGTCGTCAGGACGGATCAGCGGCGCCTACGCGCCCTCCCCGTACGGGCCGCCTTCGCCCGCTTGGCCGCGAAGCGCACGCCGCCCGGGCTCTCCCCGACCTCCACACGGACGACGGTCGACAGCGGATCCACCACGCCCTCACCCACATGCAGGATGGAGGTCGACACCGCGCCGAGCTTGGCCAGCGCGGTGGCCGCGGCCTTCAGCTCCTCCTCCGCCGTGTCCCCCTTGAGGGCGAGCATCTCGCCGTAGGGACGCAGCAGCGGAATGCCCCACGTGGCCAGCCGGTCCAGCGGGGCCACGGCGCGGGCGGTCACCACATGCACCGGAGGCAGCTTGCCCATGACCTCCTCGGCGCGGCCACGCACCACGGTCACATGGTCCAGGCCGAGCAGCTCGACGACCTCGGTCAGGAAGTTGGTGCGCCGTAGCAGTGGCTCCAGCAGGGTGATGTTGAGGTCCTCCCGGACCAGCGCGAGCGGAATGCCCGGCAGGCCGGCTCCGGAACCCACGTCGCACACCGTCACCCCTTCGGGGACGGCCTCAGAGAGCACCGCGCAGTTCAGCAGGTGCCGCTCCCACAGGCGGGGCACTTCCCGTGGGCCGATCAGACCACGCTGCACGCCTGCCTCGGCGAGCAGCTCCGCGTAGCGGACCGCATCGGCGAAGCGCTCGCCGAACACTTCCCGCGCCTGTTCAGGCGCCGGGGGGAGCTCCGCAGCCTCCGTCACGGGGACCGTCCTTCCGTACCGCGCCGGCGCTCCGCGCACCGGCCACCAGAACTACCAGGCTGACAAAGTTCGGCCCCGCCTGCTCAACAGACGGGGCCGGTGAAACGGGGGGACCGCTCAGGCGGGCAGCACGACGACGAACCGCTGCGGCTCCTCGCCCTCCGACTCGCTGCGCAGCCCGGCGGACTTGACCGCGTCGTGCACGACCTTGCGCTCGAACGGGGTCATCGGCTTGAGCTTCACGGGCTCGCCGGTGCTCTTCACCTCGGCGGCGGCCTTGGCGCCCAGCTCGGAGAGCTCGGCGCGCTTCTTGGCGCGGTAGCCCGCGATGTCGAGCATCAGCCGGCTGCGGTCACCGGTCTCCCGGTGCACGGCCAGGCGGGTCAGCTCCTGGAGCGCCTCCAGCACCTCGCCGTCGCGGCCGACCAGCTTCTGCAGGTCACGGCCGCCCGAGTCGCTGATGATCGACACGGAGGCACGGTCGGCCTCGACATCCATGTCGATGTCACCGTCGAGGTCGGCGATGTCCAGCAGACCTTCGAGATAGTCCGCCGCGATCTCGCCCTCCTGCTCCAGGCGGGTCAGGGTGTCTGCACCCTCGGCAGCGGCGGAGGTGGTGCCTTCCGTCACGGGATGGGCTCCTTCTTACTTCTTGGACGGGGACTTGGGGCGCTGCGGACCGCCCTTGCGCTGACCGGACTGGGCCCTGCTGCGGCCGTTGGAGCCGCCCTTCGGGGCCTGCTGGGCGGCCGGCTTGGCATCCTGCGGCTCGTCGGACTTCTCCAGCGAGGTCGTCTTGCCCTCCGAACCCGACGAGTCCGGGGAATCCGATGCGGTGTCGCCGGCCACCTTCGCCGCGCCGGACTGCCGCTGGGCCTTGGTCTGACGCTTGGGCTGCTGGCGCTTGGCGGCGCCGGTGGCCGTGACGCCGTCCTCGGTCTGCGCGACGGCCTGGGCCTCGCCCTTCACCACGGTGCCGTCGGCCTGGGCCACGAGGCCCGCCTTGGTCAGCGCGTTGACGAACGAGCGCTCGAACTCGTTGCGGTCCCGGCCCTTGGCGACGATCGCCTTGACGATGGTCTTCTCGCTGCGCCGACGGGTCTTGCCGTGGTGTGTGACGTGCTTGGTGAGGCGCTCCAGGTAGGCGGCCTGGGCCTTGGAACCCGGGGTCGGGTTGTTGCGGATGACGTACATCTGCTGGCCCATGGTCCACACGTTGGTGGTCAGCCAGTAGACGAGGACACCGACCGGGAAGTTGATGCCGAAGACGGCGAACATGACCGGGAAGACGTACATCAGCATCTTCTGCTGCTGCATGAACGGCGTCTTCACCGTGGTGTCGACGTTCTTCGTCATCAGCTGGCGCTGCGTGTAGAACTGCGACGCCGACATCAGGACGATCATGACCGCGGTGACGACCCGGACGTCCGTGAGGGAGGCACCGAGGGCCTCCACCTTCGCGGAGCCGTCCGTGAACTTCGCGGCGAGCGGGGCCCCGAAGATGTGGGCCTTACGGGCGCTGGCGAGCAGCGACTCGTTGATGACGCCGATCGTCGAGCCCGTCGCGATGCCGTTGAGCACGTGGTACAGGGCGAAGAAGAACGGGGACTGCGCCAGGATGGGAAGGCACGAGGAGAGCGGGTTGGTACCCGACTCCTTGTACAGCTTCATCATCTCTTCGGACTGGCGCTGCTTGTCGTTCTTGTAGCGCTCCTGGATCTTCTTCATCTCGGGCTGGAGCGTCTGCATGGCCCGGGTCGCCTTGATCTGCTTCACGAAGAGCGGGATCAGGCAGATGCGGATCAGGATCACCAGGGACACGATGGACAAGCCCCAGGCCCAGCCCGTGTCGGGACCGAAGATCTTCCCGTACACGGAGTGGAACTGGACGATGACCCATGAGACGGGTGTCGTGATGAAGCTGAAAAGGCTGGCAATCGTGTCCACTAATCATGCTCCTTGGGCATGGGACGAAGTCTCTGCGGCCGGGCTCGAAGGAAGCTCGGAAGGAGTCTTCTCCTCGGTGGCCGGTTCGGCGGCGGAGGGCCCGCCCCTGCGTGCACGCCAGGCGTCACGCAGCATTTCGTGCCACCGCGGGCGCTTGCGCGGCGGAACATGGTCCACACCGCCGAGCGACCACGGATTGCACCGCAGGATGCGCCAGGCCGTGAGTGCCGTGCCCTTGATCGCACCGTGCCGGTCGATGGCCGTGTAGCCGTAGTGGGAGCACGACGGGTAGTACTTGCATACCGGCCCCAGCAGCGGACTGATCGTCCACTGGTAGAGCTTGATCAGAGCCAGCAGCGGGTACTTCATCGCGCGCCCCCTCCCAGCAGCCGCTCGATGGCGGCATCCAGGTCTCGGGCCAGCTGTGCATGGTCGGCGTCGCCCGCTCCGGGCAGCGCTCGTACGACTACCAGGCTACCGGGGGGAAACAGGGTGACTCGCTCACGCATCAGATGACGCAGTCTGCGCTTCACTGTGTTGCGCACAACCGCACCACCCACGGCCTTGCTCACGACGAAACCCGCACGCGTCGGGGGAGCGCTCTCCCCAGGCGCGTGCGGGTCCGTGGCACCGCTTCGAAGGTGGACGACGAGGGACGGGCGGCCTGCCCGGCGCCCTCGTCGTACCGCGGTCGCGAAGTCCTCGCGCCGCCTCAGCCGGTTCTCGGTGGGCAGCACGACGTCATGACCTGATCGGGATCAGGCGGACAGGCTGGCGCGACCCTTGGCACGACGGTTCGCGAGAATCGCGCGGCCGGCACGGGTGCGCATCCGCAGACGGAAGCCGTGGGTCTTCGCGCGACGACGGTTGTTCGGCTGGAAGGTGCGCTTGCTCACTCGGGGGCTCCAGAAATCAAATCGGTGGTGGCGGGTGCCGTCCTGGCTGTCACCGTGCGCCCACGAGTAGCTCGCATCACGCCCGAGTGCACCGCTTCCCGATCACCTTCAGCGATCTGTGCCCATCGGAGGCAGGCGGCAGCAGCCATCGACAACTCGACCTGGTTACGGTACGCGGGGCTACGCCATTCGGTCAAACCAGCAGTGACCGAGAGACACTATCCACAGGCTGGGGACAACAACTTGAACCGCAGCCGCCACGCTGACTACCGTGGCTGAACTCCGATTCGTTCCTTTATCCCCGCCCGACCTGATTTTCATCCCGACCCGTCCTCGAACCACACGTTCGTGGGACCTGTGAGAGAGCGTGCCCTGTGGCTGACGTACCTGCCGATCTTGCCGCAGTGTGGCCACGAGTACTGGAGCAGCTCCTCGGTGAGGGCCGCGGTCAGGGTGTGGAGGCGAAGGACGAACACTGGATCAGGCGCTGCCAGCCGCTCGCGCTGGTCGCGGACACCGCTCTCCTCGCCGTACCGAACGAATTCGCGAAGAACGTACTGGAGGGCCGTCTCGCACCGATCGTCAGCGAGACCCTGAGCCGCGAGTGCGGGCGCCCGATCCGGATCGCGATCACCGTGGACGAGTCCGCGGGTGAGCCCCCGGCCCCGCCGGCGCCCCCCGTACAGAAGCAGCGTTACGACGAGCCCGAGCACCCGTCCTCGCCGTACGACGGAGGGTACGGCCGGCACCGCGCCGAGCAGCTGCCGGACCAGGGCGGCCGCGACCAGCTGCCCACGGCCCGCCCCGCCTACCCCTCCGAGTACCAGCGCCCCGAGCCCGGTGCCTGGCCGCGCCCCGGACAGGACGAGTACAGCTGGCAGCAGCCGCGGCTGGGTTTCCCGGAGCGCGATCCCTACGCCTCGCCGTCCCAGGACGCGTACCGCTCGGACGGTTACGGGGACTCGTACGCCCAGGAGTACCGCCCGCAGCAGCCGCTGGACCGGCCGTCGTACGAGCAGCAGCGCGCGGAGTACGAACCGCCGCGCCCCGACTACGACCGGCCCGACTACGACCGCTCCGACTACGAGCGGCCCGCGCACGACCGGCCTGCTCCCCACGACCGGTCCGACTACGACCGGGACTCCGGGCGCCGTGAGCTGTCCGAGTCCCCGGGCGGGCCGGGCCAGGGGCACCGGGGCGGTCCGGGACGGCCGGACCTGCCGAACATGCCGAGCGCCGGCGGCCCCGGGCCGCTGGGCGCGAAGCCCGCGCCGTCCGGCGGCCCCGGTGAGCCGACCGCCCGCCTGAACCCCAAGTACCTCTTCGACACGTTCGTCATCGGCGCGTCCAACCGCTTCGCGCACGCGGCCGCGGTCGCCGTCGCCGAGGCGCCCGCCAAGGCGTACAACCCCCTCTTCATCTACGGGGAGTCGGGACTCGGCAAGACGCACCTGCTGCACGCGATCGGGCACTACGCGCGGAGCCTCTACCCGGGCACGCGGGTGCGGTACGTGAGCTCGGAGGAGTTCACCAACGAGTTCATCAACTCCATCCGCGACGGCAAGGGCGACAGCTTCCGCAAGCGCTACCGCGAGATGGACATCCTGCTCGTCGACGACATCCAGTTCCTCGCGGACAAGGAGTCGACGCAGGAGGAGTTCTTCCACACCTTCAACACGCTCCACAACGCGAACAAGCAGATCGTGCTCTCCAGCGACCGGCCGCCCAAGCAGCTGGTCACGCTGGAGGACCGGCTGCGGAACCGGTTCGAGTGGGGTCTGATCACCGACGTCCAACCGCCGGAACTGGAGACGCGGATCGCGATCCTCCGCAAGAAGGCGGTGCAGGAGCAGCTGAACGCGCCGCCGGAGGTGCTGGAGTTCATCGCCTCCCGCATCTCGCGCAACATCCGTGAGCTGGAGGGCGCGCTGATCCGGGTGACGGCGTTCGCGTCGCTCAACCGGCAGCCGGTCGATCTCGGGCTGACCGAGATCGTGCTGAAGGATCTGATCCCCGGGGGACAGGACTCCACGCCGGAGATCAGTGCCACGGCGATCATGGCGGCGACCGCGGACTACTTCGGGCTCACTGTCGAGGACCTGTGCGGGAGCTCGCGCGGGCGGCAGCTGGTCACGGCGCGGCAGATCGCGATGTACCTGTGCCGGGAGCTGACGGATCTGTCGCTGCCGAAGATCGGGGCGCAGTTCGGGAACCGGGACCATACGACCGTGATGCACGCCGACCGGAAGATCCGGGCGTTGATGGCGGAGCGGCGGTCGATCTACAACCAGGTCACCGAGCTGACCAACCGCATCAAGAACGGGTAGCGGTCCGTCCGACGTTCTACGGCGTTCAGGGCGCCCTTGGGAGAGATCCGGGGGCGCCCTTCTGGCGTCCTGGGGTGGTTCGGAGGGGGTCTGGTGCCGGTCCATGGGGGCTGGTCGCGCAGTTCCCCGCGCCCCCAGGGGGCGTTCAAACAAGGTCCGCTGTTCGATTACCGGCCCGGTTACGGGCGTCCTCCACAGATTTGCCGACTTTCTTGCGTCCACACCCTGGGGACTGTGAAGTTGTCCCGAGCGTCGTCCACAGGCTGGGGGTTGAAACGGCATCAGGGCAGCTCAGGGGGCTGTGGAATCGTGGACGACGGATCTCCACAGTCTGTGGACAAAGACGGGATCCACAGACTGTGGACGAAGTTGTCCACCGGTACCCCACAGGCTGAGGGGCGGTTGTCCCCAGCGATCCCCAGCTTCTCCACACCGCTGTCCACTGTTCGGCAACGCGACGCGCCTCCTCACCGAGTCGAGTGAAAGGCGTCACACGAAGGTGCCGGGTTGGGCTGTGGGAAAGGTGGGTAAAGCTGGGGACGGCGTTGGGGAGAAGTGCCCTCGGGCTGTGCACGGTGTGTGCAGAACTTTCTGTTCTCCACAGAGACGCCCAGTTGTCCACCGGCTCCACCCACAGGGGCGGTGGACAAAATCTCGCCCCTGAGCTGGGCAAACGAGGTTATCCACGGTATCCACAGCCCCTACTACTACTGACAACTAGAGAGAGCTGGGAATCCGTTTCGAAGAGGGCCCTGTGCACAACTCGCTCTCCGGCCTCTGACCGCGCCTCGTCACGACTTGACCCCGAGAGGCACCAGCTGTCAGTGCGGTGCGTCAGACTGGTCCCCGGTGTTCTTCCCCTCCCCGGGGCCGACGACACCGGGACAGACGACGAAGACGCAGCAGGGCGAGAAGCCCCGGCAACAGCAGGAGGCGGGCTTACGGTGAAGATCCGGGTGGAACGCGACGTACTCGCGGAGGCAGTGGCCTGGGCGGCACGCAGCCTCCCGGCCCGTCCGCCGGCGCCGGTCCTCGCCGGCCTGCTCCTGAAGGCCGAGGACGGCCAGCTGAGCCTGTCCAGCTTCGACTACGAGGTCTCCGCGCGGGTGAGCGTCGAGACCGAGGTCGAGGAAGAGGGCACGGTCCTGGTCTCCGGCCGGCTGCTCGCCGACATCTGCCGGGCGCTCCCCAACCGGCCGGTGGAGATTTCCACAGACGGTGTACGGGCGACGGTGGTCTGTGGATCCTCCCGGTTCACGCTGCACACCCTGCCTGTGGAGGAGTACCCCTCCCTGCCGCAGATGCCGAACGCGACGGGCACGGTCCCCGGCGAGGTCTTCGCCTCCGCCGTCTCCCAGGTGGCCATCGCCGCCGGCCGTGACGACACCCTCCCGGTGCTCACCGGTGTGCGGATCGAGATCGAGGGCGACACGGTCACCCTCGCCTCCACCGACCGCTACCGCTTCGCGGTCCGCGAGTTCCTGTGGAAGCCGGAGAACCCGGAGGCCTCCGCGGTCGCCCTGGTGCCCGCCAAGACGCTCCTGGACACCGCCAAGGCGCTCACGAGCGGCGACAGCGTCATCCTGGCGCTCTCCGGCTCGGGCGCGGGCGAGGGGCTCATCGGTTTCGAGGGTGCCGGCCGCCGTACCACCACGCGGCTGCTCGAAGGCGACCTGCCGAAGTACCGCACGCTGTTCCCGACCGAGTTCAACTCCGTCGCCGTGATCGAGACCGCCCCCTTCGTGGAGGCCGTCAAGCGCGTCGCCCTGGTCGCCGAGCGGAACACGCCGGTGCGGCTCAGCTTCGAGCAGGGCGTGCTGATCCTGGAGGCCGGTTCAAGCGACGACGCACAGGCTGTGGAAAGGGTCGACGCGCAACTGGAGGGCGACGACATCTCGATCGCCTTCAACCCGACCTTCCTGCTCGACGGCCTGAGCGCGATCGACTCGCCGGTCGCCCAGCTGTCGTTCACGACGTCCACCAAGCCGGCGCTGCTCAGCGGCAAGCCGGCGCTGGACGCGGAGGCGGACGAGGCCTACAAGTACCTGATCATGCCGGTGCGCCTCAGCGGCTGAGTTGTCCACAGCTGTGCACGGTGCCGGCCGCCCCCTGTGGGTATCCGGCACCGTCGCGGGGTGGGTTTCCCCAGGTGAGCGGCTATGCCCACAACTGTGCGCAAAGGGCCGGGATTAGGCTCGGACGCGGGCACGCACGTGCCTCTCCTGCCACACCGCAACCTAAGGAACCAACTGATGGAGCTCGGTCTCGTCGGCCTCGGCAAGATGGGCGGCAACATGCGCGAGCGGATCCGCCGCGCGGGCCACACCGTCGTCGGATACGACCGCAACCCGGACCTCGCCGATGTCCACAGCCTGGAAGAGCTTGTGGGCAAGCTCAGCGGGCCGCGCGTGGTGTGGGTGATGGTCCCGGCCGGGGCGCCGACCCAGTCCACGATCGACGAGCTGGCCGAGCTGCTGGAGCCCGGTGACGTGGTCGTCGACGGCGGCAACTCCCGCTGGACGGACGACGAGAGGCACGCGGAGGAGCTGGCCGCCAAGGGCATCGGCTTCGTCGACTGCGGGGTCTCCGGCGGCGTCTGGGGCCTGGAGAACGGCTACGCGCTGATGTACGGCGGCGCCGCCGAGCACGTCGAGAAGGTCCGGCCGGTCTTCGACGCGCTCAAGCCCGAGGGCGACTTCGGTTCGGTGCACGCCGGCAAGGTCGGCGCGGGCCACTTCGCGAAGATGGTCCACAACGGCATCGAGTACGCGATGATGCAGGCCTACGCTGAGGGCTGGGAGCTCCTGGAGAAGGTCGACTCCGTCACGGACGTGCGCGAGGTCTTCCGCTCCTGGCAGGAAGGGACGGTCATCCGTTCCTGGCTGCTCGACCTCGCGGTGAACGCCCTCGACGAGGACGAGCACCTGGACAGGCTGAAGGGTTTTGCACAGGACTCCGGCGAGGGCCGGTGGACTGTGGAGGCCGCCATAGACAACGCGGTGCCGCTGCCCGCGATCACCGCCTCGCTGTTCGCGCGGTTCGCCTCCCGGCAGGACGACTCGCCGCAGATGAAGATGATCGCCGCGCTGCGCAACCAGTTCGGCGGCCACGCCGTAGAGGCGAAGTAGCACCGAGAAGCAGTACCGAGCAGAGACGAAGCAGCAGGTCACGGGGAGGTCGGCGAAACACCCATGCACGTCACGCATCTGTCGCTGGCCGACTTCCGCTCCTACGCCCGGGTCGAGGTCCCGCTCGACCCGGGCGTCACCGCCTTCGTCGGCCCCAACGGCCAGGGCAAGACCAACCTCGTCGAGGCCGTCGGCTATCTCGCCACCCTCGGCAGCCACCGGGTCGCCTCCGACGCCCCCCTGGTCCGCATGGGCGCCGACCGGGCGATCATCCGGGCGCAGGTCCGGCAGGGCGACCGGCAGCAGCTGGTCGAGCTGGAGCTGAACCCCGGCAAGGCCAACCGCGCCCGCATCAACAGGTCCTCGCAGGTCAGGCCTCGGGACGTGCTGGGGATCGTACGGACCGTGCTGTTCGCGCCCGAGGACCTCGCGCTGGTGAAGGGCGATCCCGGCGAGCGGCGGCGTTTCCTGGACGAGCTGATCACGGCCCGTTCGCCACGGATGGCCGGTGTGCGGTCCGACTACGAGCGGGTGCTCAAGCAGCGGAACACCCTGTTGAAGACCGCCGCTCTCGCCCGGCGCCATGGCGGCCGCTCCATGGACCTGTCCACGCTCGACGTGTGGGACCAGCACCTGGCGCGGGCCGGCGCCGAGCTGCTCGCCCAGCGGGTCGACCTGGTCGCCGCGATCCAGCCCCTCGCGGACAAGGCGTACGAGCAGCTGGCGCCGGGCGGTGGTCCCGTCGCGCTGGAGTACAAGCCGTCGGCGCCCGGCGAGGCGCACACGCGCGAGGATCTGTACGGCCAGCTGATGGCGGCTCTGGCCGATGCCCGCAAGCAGGAGATCGAGCGGGGCGTGACGCTGGTCGGCCCGCACCGCGACGACCTGGTCCTCAAGCTGGGGCAGCTGCCCGCCAAGGGGTACGCCTCGCACGGCGAGTCCTGGTCGTACGCGCTGGCGCTGCGCCTCGCCTCGTACGACCTGCTGCGGGCCGAGGGCAACGAGCCGGTGCTGGTGCTCGACGACGTGTTCGCCGAGCTGGACGCACGGCGCCGGGAGCGGCTGGCGGAGCTGGTCGCGCCCGGTGAGCAGGTGCTGGTCACCGCCGCCGTGGACGACGACGTGCCGCACATCCTCGCCGGTACGCGGTACGCGGTGGCCGACGGGACGGTGGAGCGGGCATGAGCACCGACGGACCCGCACCCAAGGAGGAACCCTCCGGTGTCGACCTCGCGCGCGTGGCGCTCAGGGCGGCCAAGGAGGCGGCACGCGCACGTGGCGACGCGGCGCAGCAGAAGAAGCAGGTGCGGCGCGGTGGCCTGCGCTCCGGCGCGCGCGCGGACGGCCGCGACCCCATGGCGCTGGGTTCCGCGATCAACCGGCTGATCACCGAACGCGGCTGGGAGACACCGGCCGCGGTGGGCGGGGTGATGGG
Source organism: Streptomyces sp. NPDC013157 (assembly GCF_042899865.1). Lineage (NCBI taxonomy): Bacteria > Bacillati > Actinomycetota > Actinomycetes > Kitasatosporales > Streptomycetaceae > Streptomyces > Streptomyces sp. NPDC013157. The sequence goes on from NZ_JBIBAK010000012.1 coordinate 304,948, forward strand.
GCGCTGGCCGGAGATCGTCGGTGAGGACCTGGCCAAGCACTGTGTGCCGCAGCGGTACGACGAGGACGAGCGGGTGCTGGTCGTCCAGTGCGACTCCACGGCCTGGGCGACCCAGCTGCGCCACCTCGCGCCCGCGCTGGTCGCCCGCCTGAACGAGGACCTGGGGCACGGCACCGTACGGCTGATCAAGGTGCTCAATCCCGGCGGTCCGGCCCGCCGCTACGGCCCGCTGCGGGCCCCTGGGAGCACGGGTCCCGGGGACACCTACGGGTGACTTACGTCACGATCGCAGCCGGGTGCGGGGCCGTTCCACGGCCGGCCCGGCTGATCGTCGTACGACCGCACGCGGTTGCGAATCGCGACCTGACGCCGGAGTAGCCAAGGGTTGACAGCCGGAAGCGCTGAGTGCCTCCGTGAGCCTCTTGGAGCCCCCATCCGTATATCGGGAGTCGGCAGAGGCCGGTTCAGGGCGGCACATGCGGACTCAGGTACCGGCAAACCCCCATCACTGTCGGCGCTACCGGTAGACTGGGAGACAATCCCGCCCCGACCGTGGGGACCGTCCGGGAAAAGCTGAGCAACGCTGATCAAGGCTTACCAACGCAACATGCCGCAGCCGCTCCGGCAACCCGCCGACGAGCCCGGCTCGTGCTGTGCCAGAAAGGGCGCTTCGTGGCCGATTCCGGCAACCCCAACGAGAACATCCCGTCCACCGACGCCGGCGCGCACGGTGAGGCCACCGCCTCCGCTTCGTACGACGCCAGTGCCATCACCGTGCTCGAAGGGCTGGACGCGGTCCGCAAGCGACCCGGTATGTACATCGGCTCGACCGGTGAGCGCGGCCTGCACCACCTGGTGTACGAGGTTGTGGACAACTCCGTCGACGAGGCCCTGGCCGGCTACGCGGACACCATCGACGTGACGGTCCTGGCCGACGGTGGCGTGCGCGTCGTCGACAACGGCCGTGGCATCCCCGTCGGCATCGTGGCGTCCGAGGGCAAGCCGGCCGTCGAGGTCGTGCTGACCGTGCTGCACGCGGGCGGCAAGTTCGGCGGCGGCGGCTACGCCGTCTCCGGCGGTCTGCACGGTGTGGGTGTGTCCGTCGTGAACGCGCTGTCGAGCAGGGTGTCCGTCGAGATCAGGACCGACGGCCACCGCTGGACGCAGGACTACAAGCTGGGCGTCCCGACGGCTCCGCTGGCCAAGCACGAGGAGACCGGCGAGACGGGGACCTCGGTCACGTTCTGGGCCGATCCGGACATCTTCGAGACCACCGAGTACTCCTTCGAGACGCTGTCGCGGCGCTTCCAGGAGATGGCGTTCCTCAACAAGGGCCTGACGATCCGGCTCACCGACGAGCGTGAGTCGGCGAAGGCCGTCGCCGGTGCGGACGAGGCGGGTGCGGACGAGAAGGCCGAGGTCAAGACCGTCACGTACCACTACGAGGGCGGCATCGTCGACTTCGTGAAGTACCTCAACTCCCGCAAGGGAGACGTGGTGCACCCGACGATCATCGACCTGGAGGCCGAGGACAAGGACAAGAGCCTGTCCCTCGAGGTCGCCATGCAGTGGAACAGCGGCTACAGCGAGGGCGTCTACTCGTTCGCCAACATCATCCACACGCACGAGGGCGGCACCCACGAGGAGGGCTTCCGAGCGGCGCTCACCTCGCTGATCAACAAGTACGCGCGCGACAAGAAGCTGCTCCGGGAGAAGGACGACAACCTCACCGGTGACGACATCCGTGAGGGTCTGACCGCGATCATCTCGGTCAAGCTCAGCGAGCCGCAGTTCGAGGGTCAGACGAAGACCAAGCTGGGCAACACGGAGGCCAAGACCTTCGTGCAGAAGGCGGTCTACGAGCACCTGAACGACTGGCTGGACCGCAACCCGGTGGAGGCCGCGGACATCATCCGCAAGGGCATCCAGGCGGCCACCGCGCGCGTGGCGGCCCGCAAGGCGCGTGACCTGACCCGGCGCAAGGGCCTGCTGGAGAGCGCGTCGCTGCCGGGCAAGCTCTCCGACTGCCAGTCGAACGACCCCACCAAGTGCGAGATCTTCATTGTCGAGGGTGACTCCGCCGGCGGCTCGGCCAAGTCCGGCCGCAACCCGCAGTACCAGGCGATCCTCCCGATCCGCGGCAAGATCCTCAACGTCGAGAAGGCGCGGATCGACAAGATCCTGCAGAACCAGGAGATCCAGGCGCTGATCTCGGCCTTCGGCACCGGTGTGCACGAGGACTTCGACATCGAGAAGCTCCGCTATCACAAGATCATCCTGATGGCGGACGCCGACGTCGACGGCCAGCACATCAACACCCTGCTGCTGACCTTCCTGTTCCGCTTCATGCGCGACCTGGTGGAGCAGGGGCACGTGTACCTGTCCCGTCCCCCGCTCTACAAGATCAAGTGGGGCCGGGACGAGGTCGAGTACGCCTACTCCGACCGCGAGCGCGACGCCCTCCTCGAGCTGGGCCGCCAGCGCGGCAAGCGGGTCAAGGAGGACTCGATCCAGCGCTTCAAGGGTCTCGGCGAGATGAACGCCGAGGAGCTGCGCGTGACCACCATGGACGTCGACCACCGGGTCCTCGGCCAGGTCACCCTCGACGACGCCGCCCAGGCCGACGACCTGTTCTCGGTCCTGATGGGCGAGGACGTCGAGGCCCGCCGCCAGTTCATCCAGCGCAACGCCAAGGACGTCCGCTTCCTCGACATCTGAGTCGGTCTCAGCTGACCGCACCAGGAAGGATCCCCACCAGCTATGGCCGACGAGAACACCCCAGTCACGCCTGAGGCAGAAGGCGGCGACACCCTGCGCATCGAGCCCGTCGGGCTCGAGACGGAGATGCAGCGCTCGTACCTCGACTACGCGATGTCCGTCATCGTGTCCCGCGCGCTGCCTGACGTCCGGGACGGTCTCAAGCCCGTCCACCGACGCGTCCTGTACGCGATGTACGACGGCGGTTACCGCCCCGAGCGCGGCTTCTACAAGTGCGCCCGTGTCGTCGGTGACGTCATGGGCAACTACCACCCCCACGGCGACTCCTCCATCTACGACGCCCTGGTCCGCCTGGCCCAGCCCTGGTCGATGCGGATGCCGCTCGTCGACTCCAACGGCAACTTCGGTTCCCCGGGCAACGACCCGGCGGCCGCCATGCGGTACACCGAGTGCAAGATGGCGCCGCTGTCGATGGAGATGGTCCGCGACATCGACGAGGAGACCGTCGACTTCACGGACAACTACGACGGCCGCTCCCAGGAGCCGACCGTCCTGCCCGCGCGCTTCCCGAACCTGCTGATCAACGGCTCCGCCGGTATCGCGGTCGGCATGGCGACCAACATCCCGCCGCACAACCTGCGCGAGGTCGCCGCCGGTGCCCAGTGGTGCCTGGAGAACCCGGAGGCCTCGCACGAGGAGCTCCTGGACGCGCTGATCGAGCGGATCAAGGGCCCGGACTTCCCGACCGGCGCCCTGGTCGTCGGCCGCAAGGGCATCGAGGAGGCGTACCGCACGGGTCGCGGCTCGATCACCATGCGGGCGGTCGTCGAGGTCGAGGAGATCCAGAACCGCCAGTGCCTGGTGGTCACGGAGCTGCCGTACCAGGTGAACCCCGACAACCTCGCGCAGAAGATCGCCGACCTGGTGAAGGACGGCAAGGTCGGCGGCATCGCGGACGTCCGTGACGAGACCTCGTCGCGGACGGGCCAGCGCCTGGTCATCGTGCTGAAGCGGGACGCGGTCGCCAAGGTCGTCCTGAACAACCTGTACAAGCACACCGACCTGCAGACCAACTTCGGCGCCAACATGCTGGCCCTTGTCGACGGCGTGCCGCGCACCCTCTCCCTGGACGCGTTCATCCGGCACTGGGTGACGCACCAGATCGAGGTCATCGTCCGCCGTACGCGCTTCCGGCTGCGCAAGGCCGAGGAGCGGGCGCACATCCTGCGCGGTCTGCTGAAGGCGCTGGACGCGATCGACGAGGTCATCGCGCTGATCCGGGCCAGTGACACGGTCGAGATCGCGCGTACGGGCCTGATGGAGCTCCTGGAGATCGACGAGATCCAGGCCAACGCCATCCTCGAGATGCAGCTGCGCCGGCTGGCCGCCCTGGAGCGCCAGAAGATCATCCAGGAGCACGACGAGCTCCAGGCGAAGATCACCGAGTACAACGCGATCCTGGCCTCGCCGGTCCGCCAGCGCGGCATCGTCAGCGAGGAGCTGGCCGCGATCGTCGAGAAGTACGGCGACGACCGCAAGACCATGCTGGTGCCCTACGACGGTGACATGTCCATCGAGGACCTGATCGCCGAGGAGGACATCGTGGTCACCGTCTCGCGCGGCGGCTACGTGAAGCGGACCAAGACGGACGACTACCGGGCGCAGAAGCGCGGCGGCAAGGGCGTGCGCGGTACGAAGCTGAAGGAAGACGACATCGTCGACCACTTCTTCGTCTCGACCACGCACCACTGGCTGCTGTTCTTCACGAACAAGGGCCGGGTGTACCGGGCGAAGGCCTACGAGCTGCCGGACGCCGGCCGGGACGCGCGCGGGCAGCACGTGGCGAACCTGCTGGCCTTCCAGCCGGACGAGGCGATCGCCGAGATCCTCGCGATCCGGGACTACGACGCGGCGGAGTACCTGGTGCTCGCCACCAAGGCCGGTCTGGTCAAGAAGACGCCTCTGAAGGATTACGATTCGCCCCGCTCCGGCGGTGTCATCGCGATCAACCTGCGCGAGCGCGAGGACGGTTCCGACGACGAACTGATCGGTGCCGAACTGGTTTCGGCGGAGGACGATCTGCTTCTGATCAGCAAGAAGGCACAGTCGATCAGGTTCACCGCCTCCGACGACACTCTGCGACCCATGGGCCGGGCCACCTCCGGTGTCAAGGGCATGAGTTTCCGTGAGGGGGATGAACTTCTGTCGATGAATGTTGTTCGACCCGGTACGTTCGTGTTCACTGCCACCGACGGGGGGTACGCGAAGCGGACCCGTGTCGACGAGTACCGCGTCCAGGGCCGCGGCGGCCTCGGTATCAAGGCCGCCAAGATCGTGGAGGACCGCGGTTCACTGGTCGGCGCGCTGATCGTCGAGGAGAACGACGAGATCCTCGCCATCACCCTGTCCGGCGGTGTGATTCGCACGCGAGTCAGCGGGGTCAGGGAGACGGGCCGTGACACCATGGGCGTCCAACTGATCAACCTGGGCAAGCGCGATGCCGTCGTGGGTATCGCACGTAACGCCGAGGCCGGCAGCGAGGCGGAGGAAGTCGACGGCGAGGACGCCGTGGACGAGACCGCCGAGGGTGTCGCGACCAGCGGCACGGACGAGGGTGAGGCGCCCTCGGCCGAGTAGGCACGAGGAGTGAGTCATCGTGAGCGGAGCCACGGGCGCCGGATCGGCCGGTACCTCGACGGGTACGGATGCGGACGGCGGCGGCCGTGGCTCCGCCGCGTCCGACGGGGGCGGTGCGCCGCAGCAGGCGGACACGCACACGACCCAGCTGAAGGCGATCAAGGCGCCCGCGAAGGCGCCCGCGTCCGACGCACAGGGATCGCAGGGGGGAACTGTGACCGACACCCGAGGGCCGGCCGCGCCGGGCGACCGGCCGGCGCCCGCACAGCCGCAGCAGGGGGCTTCCCCGCTGCCCGGGGAACGGCGTGCCGAGCAGCCCGCCGCGCCCTACCACCCGCCGCAGGCCTACCCGGCGGCGCAGGCCGCCCAGGCGCCCGCGGGGGGCGTACGACGGCCGCGCACGGGCGCCGCCGGAGCGCGCACCGCGCCGCGCACCCGTAAGGCCCGGCTGCGGGTCGCCAAAGCCGATCCCTGGTCGGTGATGAAGGTCAGCTTCCTGCTCTCCATCGCGCTGGGCATCTGCTCCATCGTGGCGGCGGCGGTGCTGTGGATGGTCCTGGACGCGATGGGCGTGTTCTCGACGGTCGGCGGCACGATCTCGGAGGCGACCGGTTCGAACGAGTCGAACGGCTTCGACCTCCAGGCGTTCCTGTCCCTCCCGCACGTCCTGATGTTCGCGTCGATCATCGCGGTCATCGACGTCGTCCTCGCGACGGCGCTGGCGACCCTCGGCGCGTTCATCTACAACCTCTCCGCGGGCTTCGTCGGCGGCGTCGAGCTGACCTTGGCCGAGGACGAGTAACCGCGGTCCAAACCTCTCCTGACGGTCCCCCGACAACCGATTTTGGGACTGCCCCGGTCGTGCGCTAATCTTCAGGAGTCAGCGCGCGGGACATACACCGCAGAGCGCGGCGGGGCTATAGCTCAGTTGGTTAGAGCGCATCCCTGATAAGGATGAGGCCACAGGTTCAAATCCTGTTAGCCCCACCAGCACGAAGACCCCCGGGCCATCTGGTCCGGGGGTCTTCGGCATCTACGGCCGAGAGGGCGCCCGTGCAGGTGGTCAGACGCGTCGTCGCCGGCACTCTCCTGCTCTGTGGGGCCCTGCTCGGTACGCGGGAACTCCAGCGGCAGGCTGCCGGCCGTGGCGTGAAGAGGAGTCCGATCGGGCTCGCGTTCGCCCTGTGTGCTCTCGGCGTGCTGATCAGCCAGGCATAGCGGAACTGTCGACCGGCGGTGCTCTACGGCACCGTCAGGCCCGCGGGCGTAGCCTTCCCGCGGAGGGGGTGCCATGTCTGGGTGGGTCACCTTGGGAGCCGGCTGCTTTGTCGTGGTCGTGGGCGTGCTGGCCTTGATCGGTCGGGGAGTCGCGCCGCACGCGCGGTCGCGCAGGGATGGGTGGGGTCGGGTGGCGATGGGGGGCGGCTTCGTCCTGGACGGCGGGGCCAGGGTTCTCGGCGTCTCGTCCGGGGTGGGGCTGGTTGTCTCCGGCGTTGCCCTGGGGTTCATCGTGCTCGGTGCGGTGCTGCAGATCCGGGCCGGGGTGTTCGCCGGGGCTCGTTGGGCCGACGCCGGGGAGTGAGCCGGGACGGTGGTCGCGGCGGTGCGGGCTCGGCGGGGAGCGGGCATGAAAAGGCCCGGTCGCTGGCGACGGGGGATGCACCAGCGACCGGGTTGCGGCCAGCCTAACAAGGTGGCCTGTGCGGCGGGAGTCAACTTCTCAGCCGTCTTGAGCAGTTGTGATCGGGATCACTCAAACGCGGTCGGAGGCAGGGGCGGATCAGGCTTCGCAGGGCGGGTTGTAGGCGAGGCGGGGGAGGTATTCGCGCCACTTGGCGGGTGTCAGGACGTTGCGGGTGACCGCGCAGATGCGGTTGACCGCCTGGTCGACGTCGAGGCTCCACAGCCGGACCGTGTCGGCGCCGCTGGAGACGCCCAGCATGTTGCTCCGCGGGCTGAAGGAGAGGAAGTTGCCCGTCTTGGCGTTGGGGCTCATGGACTGGCCGATGGGGTGCGCCGAGGACGGGGACGACACGTTCCAGAGGCGGACCGTGTTGTCGTTGCCGCCGCTGGCCAGGGTCCTGCCGTCCCGGCTGAAGGTCAGGGAGACCACCGCCTCGGTGTGGCCGGTGAGGGCCGGGCCGAGACGGATCGCGTGGCCGGGATCGGAGACGTTCCAGAGGCGGACCGTGTCGTCGTCGCTACCGCTGGCCAGGGTGCGGCCGTCGGGGCTGTAGGCGAGGGTGTTGATGGGGCCCAGGTGGCCCTTCAGCGGGGCGCCGAGGGGCATGGCCCGGGTCCGGTCGGAGACGTTCCAGAGGCGGACGGTGCCGTCCGCGCTGCCGCTGGCCAGGGTGCGGCCGTCCGGGCTGAAGACGAGCGCGTTGACGTAACCGGTGTGGCCCTTGAGGGGCTCACCGAGGCGCTGGGGACGGGCCGGGTCGCTGATGTCCAGGAGCTGGACCGTGCGGTCGTCGTAGTCGGCGGCCACGGTCCGCCCGTCGGGGCTCAGCGTCAGCGCCTCGGAGCCCGCGTACCGGGTGTCCAGCCGGACCGGCGCACCGTACTGGGCGGGGTGCGCGGGGTCCGACACGTTCCACAGCTGCACCCAGCTGAGGTTGTTCTCGCTGGTCAGGATGATCAGGGTGCGCCCGTCCCGGGTGAACACCATCGAGCGCAGGTCCCGTGACCCGGTCGTGAACGGCTCGCCGAGCGCGGTGGGCCGGGCCGGATCCGTGATGTTCCACAGCCGCATCCGGCTGTCGCCGCCGCCGGTGGCCAGGACCCTGCCGTCGGGGCTGAACGCCCCCGCCGCGCCGATCATGTCCGAGCCCGGGATCGACCACAGCCGCACCTTGCCGTCACCGCTGCCGGTGGCGAGGGTGTGCCCGTCGGGGCTCCAGCCGACGGCGTACATCTCGCCGCTGCTGCCCGCGAGCGGCTCGCCCACCTGGGAGGGGAAGGCCGGGTTGCCGACGTTCCACAGGCTGGCCGTGGAGTCCGCGCTCCCCGCGGCGAGCATGGAGCCGTCGGGGCTGAAGGCCACCGACCAGACAGGCCCGGTGTGGCCGGTGAGCGGCGCGCCGAGGGTCTTGGGGTGGGCCCGGTCGCTGACGTCCCACAGCCGTACGGTGTCGTCCTTGCTGCCGCTGGCGAGGGTCCGGCCGTCCGGGCTGAAGGCCACCGAGTGCACGGTCGCGGTGTGTCCGGTGAGCGGAGCGCCGACGCGCTCGGGGCGGCGCGGGTCGGAGACGTCGTACAGGAGGATCGAGTTGTCGTCGCTGCCGGCCGCGAGGGTGCGGCCGTCGGGGCTGAACGCGATGGAGCGCACGGCCTCGGTGTGGCCGGTGAGGGTGCCCAGCGAGGCGGGGTGGCGCGGGTCGTGCACGTCCCACAGGCGGACGGTGTGGTCCTCGTCGGCGGCGGCCAGGGTCTTGCCGTCCGGGCTGAAGGCGACCAGGTAGACGGTGCCGTCGTGGTCGGCCAGCGGTGAGCCCAGGGAGGTCGGGTGCCGCGGGTCGGAGACGTCCCACAGGCGTACGGTGCCGTCGTCGCCGGCGCTGGCCAGGGTCCTGCCGTCCGGGCTGAAGACCGCGCTGGATACCCAGCTCGTGTGGCCGAGCAGGGGCTTGCCCAGGGCCTTCGGCCGGGTCGGGTCGCTCACGTCCCACAGCCGGACCGTGCGGTCGTAGGCGGCGGTGGCCAGGACCTTGCCGTCGGGGCTGAAGGTGGTGAGGTAGACGGCGCCGGTGTGGCCGAGCAGCGGGGTGGCCAGTGGGGCGTTGACGATGGAGATCAGACGGTTGTTGGCGCCCTCGTCGTCCTGGCGCAGGTCGTGGGCGACCAGGTCGAGCTGGGCGGAGAGCGACGGGTCGGAGTACTGGAAACGGTCGGCCTCCGCCACCACCTGCTCGAACACCGCGTCGTCCCGCTGCTGGCGGGCGATCACGGCGGAGCCGGCCGCCAGTAGCGCGAGCACGACCAGCGCCGACACGGCGGCCCGGCTGAGCCACACGGTACGGCGGCGCAGCCGTACCGAGGCCGCCAGGAACTCCACCGCGCTGCGGGTCAGGAAGGTGTCACCGGCCGACTTCGCCCAGGTGTGGGCCTGTTCCAGGCGTGAGCCCCGGTAGAGCAGCGAGGAGTCCTGGGACGACTCTTCCCAGGCCCGGCCGTCCTCCTCCAGGCGCTGGCGCAGCAGATTGCCGTTGCGGTCCTCGTCGAGCCACTCGCGCAGCCGGGGCCAGGCGTGCAGCAGCGCCTCGTGGGTGATCTCCACGGTGTCGGCGTCGAGGGTCACCAGCCGGGCCCGGACCAGGGCTTCGAGTGACTCCTCCGTCTTGCCCGGGTCGGTGGATTCCGCGGCCAGCTGGCGTCTGGTGCCGCGTCTGCGGGTCGCCTGGGTGTCCTCGCCGAGCCGCACCAGCCGGAGCAGGAGCAGCCGGGCGGCGGTGCGGGCGGCCGGGTCCAGGCTCGACCAGGCGCGTTCGGCGGTCGCCGCGACAGCGCCCTGGATGCCGCCGGCCGCCCGGTAGCCGGCCAGCGTCAGCCGCCCCGCCTTGCGCCGCTGCCACGTGGCGAGCAGGGCGTGGGAGAGGAGCGGGAGGACGCCGGCGTCATGGGCGCCGCGCGGGCCGTCCGCGCTCACCTCACGGACGATCAGTTCGGCGAGCCCGGGCTCCAGTTCCAGGCCCACGGCCTTGGCGGGAGCAGTCACGGCCTCGCGCAGTTCCGCGGTGGTCAGCGGGCCGAGCACCATGTGCCGGTGCTGGAGCGCGTCGGCCAGCTCCCGGTATCCGAGGCACTGCTCGTAGAAGTCGGCACGGATACCCAGGACCACCAGGGCGGGGGCCGGTTCACCGGGGGCGGCGGGGGTGCTGGCCGTGTGCAGGAGCTGGACGAAGGTGCGCCGGTCCGCCTCGTCGGTGCAGAGGGTGAAGGTCTCCTCGAACTGGTCGACGATCACGACCGGACGAGCCGGATGGGGCCGCGAGGGCGGTCGTGTTTCACGTGAAACATCGACGGTTGATCCGGCTGCGGTCGGTACGGCAGGTACGGCATCGGTCGGTTCGGGCGTGGTCTGCCCGGCCGCCGTCCGCGTGGCCGATGTTTCCCGGCGGGCCCAGGCCGTGAGCGCTTTCCGTACGGCGTCCGGGTCGTCCAGGTCTGCCGGCTCGGCCAGCTCGGGTATGCGGCGGGTCAGCTCCTTCACGGGGTCCGCGCCAGGGACGAGCTGAAATATGTGGCGCGGGCGGTCGCGGTCCTCGTCGTCGGCCAGGGCGCCGCTCTGGACCGCGGTGACCAGGCCGGCGTTCAGCAGCGAGGACTTTCCCGCGCCCGAGGCGCCGACCAGCATCACCAGACCGCCGCCCGACTCCGCGGAACGGAGCTGGGCGACCAGTGCGTCGGTACTGCGTTCCCGTCCGAAGAACCAGCGGGCGTCCTCACGGCGGTAGGAGGCCAGACCCCGGTAGGGGCAGACGCTGTCGACCGGCGGCGGCTTTTCCGTCTCCTCGGCCGTTTCCGGTGCGGGCAGTTCGCCGACCGGATCGGCCACGGCCCGCTCCCACAGCTTCTGCCACTGGACCAGGTCGTAGAGCCCGCCGGACACCGGTGTCGGCTGGGCGCGACGGGCCTGCGGGATCAGGACCTGCAGGACGGCGGAGAGGGCGACGAACTGTGCGGGAACGTTCTTCGCCCGCCGCCAGTCGCTGATCCGCTGGGCGGAGACCCGCACGGGCCGACCCCGCTCGTCGACGCGGTGCAGCCGGTCGACCGCCTCGGCGACTCGCTTGAGCGGAGGATTACCGGCCTCCCTGTACAGCAACGCGAGACGTTCCGCGAAGGCTGTGCGTGCCCCTGCGTCGGGACCCAAGGATCTCCACCCCTTACTTCCCCCGCTGCTGGCCATCCGGACCGGAAAACCCACTTTATACGGCTGACCTGCGGCGAAGCCCTGGACCGGACGTCCTGCCCTCCTCATACGGGCCCCTCGGCTGGCAGGATTTCGCCTCAGCAACGCGGTGATCGGGGGTCGCCCCGACCGGCCGACCAGCTCAGCATTCGCAGAGACAGCTCAAGGCACCGCACGTTCTCGGTCACCTTCGACCGGTGGTCCTCCGCCGGAGTGGCCGTGGGACGCGAGCTGCTCCCGCCCACTGAGCCGGCCTCCGGTCTCAGTCGGCGGTCCTCCACCTCCCGCGCCGTTCGGCACCGGTCCCCACGTGGGGAGGGACCGGTGCCGAACGGCACGGGATCACATCCAGCCCGCCGTACGTGATCACATCCAGCCCGCCGTACGAGCCGCCTCGACCGCGCGTTCCTCCGTGTCGTCGGCCTTCGCAGTGAGGGCCGAGTCCTGTCCCGCCGCCGCACCGCCGGCCGCCGTCGCCGCCGCCTGGGAGGCGGTGAGGGCCGCGCGCAGGGCGGAAGCCGTCTCGGTGCGGTCGTCCAGGGCGGCGGCCACCTGTGCGGCCAGGGCCGCGGTGGCGGCGGCGTTGCGGGCGCAGCGGGCGTCCGCCGCCGGGTCGGGGGCGGTACCGGCCAGCGCGGCGAGCGACTGGGCCGACAGCCGCAGCGCGTTCGCGGCCCGGCCCGCCGGACTCGTCGGGACGGTCTGCGCCGCGTCCGGAGTGATGCCCGCGTCGCGGCAGGCGGCCACCGCACGCTCGTACGCGCTGCGGGCGCGGGCCGAGTGCAGCTTTCTCAGGGTGTCGGCCGAAGGGGAATCGGAGGGGGACTTCGGGGGAGAGCCGGAGGGGGACTTCGAGGGGTCGGTCGTCATCTGTGCCTCCTCGCCGCGGGTGCCGTGATGCCGTGATGGGGTGATGGGGTGATGGGGTGATGGGGGCGGAGGGACGCTGCGGGCTCGTCGTGGCTGGTCGCGCAGTTCCCCGCGCCCCCAGAACGGCGGCTGCGCCGCCGATCAGAGGGCACCTCGTCGCGGGCGCTCCCATGGGGCCCGACCCCGAAGCGCGTCCCGGCTAGCCGAACAGACCCAGTGCCGAGTCCACCGACCAGCTCTGCCAGCTGATCGCGAACAGGCCGACCAGGGAGATCAGGGCCATCATCAGGTTTTGCCCCTGTTCCGCCCAGTCATGGATCATGAGGACCAGGTAGATCAGGTTGAGCAGGAACCCGGCCACCAGCGCGACCGGGGTGAGGAAGCCGGCGACCAGCCCGAGGCCCAGGGCGAGCTCCGCGTAGGCCACGACGTAGGCCATCAGCCGGGGGCGCGGCGCGACGACGGTGTCGAAGCCCCGCCGGACCACCGGCCAGCGGTGCTTCTCCGCGACACCGGCCGCCCACCGGATGCCTCCGCCGCCGAACCACTGCTTCTTGTCCTTGTGCCGCCAGCTCTCCAGCCACCACAGACCGAGCCCGATGCGGAGCACCGCGAACCACTCGGCACCGTTCAGCAAGGCTGATCGCATCCCGCACCCTCCCCGGATCCCCATGACCATCTGTCCGACTGCCCGAACCATTCATCTGACGGTTCGTCAGTTCAGCGGAAGGCGGCACGCGTCGCAAGAGGGCGGGCGGGACGAAGTCCGGGCGGCGGGCGGCGGGCGGGGTGCGGCGGGCCTTGCTGGTGCGGGCTCCTGGGCCTAGCCTGAATGCCGACGGCTTATCTGATAGACCGTCAGATAATGTGGGAAATCCGCAGGCAGCAGGGGGTAGGCATGGCAGAGAACGCGACCGGCACCCAGGATCTGCCCAGGGTGATCAGCGTGGACGACCACGTGATCGAGCCCGCGCACCTCTTCGAGAAGTGGCTGCCGGGCAGGTACCGCGACAAGGGACCCAAGCCCTTCACCGCCGGCATCGGCGAACTCGCCTACGTCGGCGGCAAGTACCGGTTCACCACGGACCCCGCGGGCCAGACCACCGACTGGTGGGAGTACGAGGGCCTGCTCTTCCCGTACAAGCGCATCATCGCGGCCGTCGGCTTCTCCCGGGACGAGATGACGCTCGACGGCATCACCCGGGAGCAGATGCGGCCCGGCTGCTGGGACCCGAAGGAACGGCTCAAGGACATGGACATCAACCATGTCGAGGCCTCCCTCTGCTTCCCCACCTTCCCCCGCTTCTGCGGGCAGACCTTCGCCGAGGCCGACGACAAGGAGGTCGCGCTGGCCTGCGTCCGCGCCTACAACGACTGGATGGTCGAGGAGTGGTGCGGGGACAGCGGCGGCAGGCTGATCCCGCTGTGCCTGATCCCGCTGTGGGACGTCGACCTGGCCGTCGCCGAGATCCGGCGCAACGCCGAACGGGGCGTCCGGGCGGTCACCTTCAGCGAGATCCCCACCTACCTGGGCCTGCCGTCCATCCACTCCGGCTACTGGGACCCGTTCTTCGCGGCCTGCGAGGAGACCGGGACGGTGGTCAACATGCACATCGGGTCGAGCTCCCAGATGCCGGCCGCCTCCCCGGACGCCCCGCCCGCCGTCCAGGCCTCGCTCAGCTTCAACAACGCCATGGCCTCGATGATGGACTTCCTCTTCTCCGGGGTCCTGGTGAAGTTCCCGCGGCTGAAACTCGCGTACAGCGAGGGCCAGATGGGCTGGATCCCGTACGCCCTGGAGCGCGCCGACGACGTCTGGGAGGAGCACCGTGCCTGGGGCGGGGTGAAGGACCTGATCCCCGAACCGCCTTCGACGTACTACTACCGGCAGATCTTCTGCTGCTTCTTCCGGGACCGGCACGGCATCGAGGCGATCGAGACGGTCGGCGTCGACAACGCGACCTTCGAGACGGACTACCCGCACGTCGACTCGACCTGGCCGGAGACCAAGCGGGTGGCCCAGGAACACGTGGGCGGCCTGGACCCGGAGGTCGCCTACAAACTGCTGCGTGGGAACGCGATCCGGATGCTGGAGCTGCCGTTCAAGTAGCGGGTTCAGCGGGTCCCCTGCTGGGCAGGGGACCTTCCATGAAGGTCTCCGTCGATGCCGACGTCTGTTACGGGTCGGGCGAGTGTGCCTTCCGGGCACCCGGTGTGTTCGGTTTCGAGGACGGGTACGGTTTCGTCCTGCCCGGACGCGAGGAGCCCGGGGACGAGGACGAACTGATCCGGGACATCGCCGAGCGCTGCCCGTCGCAGGCGATCCGGATCGACGGCAAGAAGGTCACTGACTAGCGGATGCGCAGCACCGGTACGGAACTCACCGAACTCCTGGCCACCCTCGGCCGCCGCTACGTCCGCGGCGTCCCGGGCCCCTGGGGCAAGTCCCTCGCGGCCCGCGCGCTCAACCCGTACCTGCGCGACCACCCCCGGCGGCGCGTCGTCGAGACGCTCTCCGGCGACCGGTTCGCGGTCGACACCCAGGACCTCATCCAGCGCTACCTCTACCTCTTCGGGGTGTGGGAACCGCACATGACCCGTTGGCTGCGCGGCCGGCTGGCGCCGGGGGACTGCTTCGTCGACGTCGGCGCCAACATCGGGGTCTTCAGCGTCCTGGCCTCCCGGCTGGTCGGGGAGCAGGGCAGGGTGGTGGCCGTGGAGGCCTCCCCCGCCTTCCACCGCCGCCTCGAACAGCAGAGCGCGCTCAACGGCTGCCGGAACATCCGCGCGGTCAACGCCGCCGTCTCCGACGCCCACCGCACCCTGACCTTCGTGCTCGCCAGCTCCCGCAACATGGGCGCCAACAGCATCGTCCCGTGGGACGGCCCGGCCGAGTCCAGCTTCGACATCGAGGCCGTACCGCTGCCGGAGCTGCTCCGGCCGGAGGAGATCGAGACCGCGCGGGTCGTCAAGATCGACGTGGAGGGCGCCGAGGGAGCGGTGGTGCGCGGGCTCGCCCCGCTGCTGGAGAAGCTCCGCCCCGACGCCGAGATCACCGTCGAGGTCACCCCCGACCGGATGGCCCAGCTGGGCGACTCCGCCGACGACCTGCTGCGCACCATGACCGACGCCGGCTACCACGTCTACCGGCTCGCCAACAGCTACGCGGCCGACAGCTACCCCCGCGCCCTGTACGGCGAACCGGTGGTCCCGGTCCGCTGGGACCGCCCGGTGACCGAGGAGAGCGACCTGGTGTTCTCCCGCGTGGACGCGGCGGCCCTGTGAGCGCCCCGGCAGGACGGTCGTACCGCCGCCGTACCGCCGCACGTCACCCGTAGCGCCAGCCGAGCTCCGCCAGCGCCCGGGCCCGTGCCGCCACGACCGTCATGCGAGCCTCCCGTTCCACCGGGTCGGTGTGCGCGGGGCGGCCGGTGACCTGGCCCTCCCACTTGCGGTAGAGCAGCCCGACCTCCGCCGAGAACCAGCCCGCACTGACGGCGTCGAGGGCGAGCAGCAGCCCGGTGTCCTCGGAGGCGGGCAGCGCCATCCAGCCGCCGAGGGCCAGCAGCAGCTCGCGGCGGACGAAGAGGGTGGCCGGGTGGACCTGGGCACGGAAGCCGTTCGCCGCCCAGTGGCCGAGCACCGTCCCGCGCTCCATCGGGCCCTCCTCCGGATCGCCCGGAAAACCGGCCGTGGAGCCGTCCGGCAGCAGGTCCAGAGCCCGTGAGGTGGCCCAGCCGAGGTCCGGGCGGGCCTCCAGCGCGGCCAGGTCACGGCCCAGTGCACCGGGCGGCAGCTGGTCGTCGGCGTCGAGGACCTTGACGTACGACCCCTGCGCCCGGGCCAGCGCCATGGTGCGCGCGACCCCGGGACCCCCGGCACGGCCCTGCCGGAAGGACACCCGCGCGTCGTCGGGGACGTAGGCCTGGACCTCTTCGCCGTGACCGTCCTCCTGGATCAGCCACTCCCACTCCCACCCGTCCGGCAGCCGCTGCTCGCACAGCGACTTGTGGGCCTCGGGCAGGAATGGGGCCGACGGCGCGTGGACCGCGGTGACGACGGTGATGCGCCGGGTCACGGCAGCGCTCACCACCTTTCCAGATGTGTGGTGAAGAGCAGCTCGGTACGGTCGCCGGGGAGCGTGACGGCGGTGATGTCCACGATGCGGTCGTGGATGTCGTACGACGTCTTGCGCAGCAGGATCACCGAGGTGCCGGCCGGCAGGTCCAGCTCCCGGGCCTCCTCCGGCGTCGGCGGCCGGGCGGTGAAGCGCTCCTCGACGCGGCCGACCTCGATGCCGACGGTGTGCAGCTGGTTCTGGGTACCGCCCGGCCAGGGTTCGTTGGCCTCGTCCAGGAGGGCCGGATTGGCCGCGATCAGGTCGCGCACGAGGTAGGAGGTCACCAGGCTGAAGGGAGCGGTCTCGGCGGAGTGCCTGGTCCGGTAGGTGCGCTCCAGGAGCGCGGTGCCCTCCGGCAACCCGAACGCGTCGGCGAGGTCGCCGGGCGCGGTGAGCTCGCGGTAGCGGGCGAAGAAGACCAGGTCGTCGATGACCAGGCCGGTCTCGCGCTCGGTCGCGCCGGTCTCGGCCCGGGTGGCCTCCGGCATCAGGGCGCGGTTCTTCTCCCACTGGTGCCGTTCGTTGTCGCGGACCGCGCGGGTGCGCGGGCGGCGCACGAATGTACCGCTGCCGTGCCGCTTGTCGATCAGGCCCTCCGCGCTCAGCAGCCGCAGCGCGTTCTGGATCGTCGGGACGCTCCGCCCGTAGGACCGGGCCAGCTCCGCCTCGGAGGGCAGCCGGGCGCCGGGCTCGCGCTCGCCCTCCCTGATGGAGCGGCGGAGGTCGTCTGCGATCTCCTCGTATGCCTTGGGCACATGATCAGCCTACGACTCCTCAAGAGGAGTTGATGAGTCGAGCCGTTCCGTCCATGGAGGCACGGAGACACGGAGGCAGAAATGCAGGCATGCAGGCGTGCAGGGTGCAGAAATGCAGGGATGTGGGGATTCCGGGCGTGCGGAGACCCGCGACCGGGGCGATCCCGTCGCGGGTCTGTGTCGCAGTAGGCGCTGGTACGTACGCAAGTCGCCCTTGCGCCGTTGCGTCCGAGCCGTCTGTTACCTGAGGGGGTCAGCAGTCGAGCGGAGCCGCGGGGGGTTCTGCCGAGGTCTCCGACTCGGTGGTGTCCAGGGGGCGGTGGCGGCAGCTGGGGGTCTTGCCGTGGGCCTCGGCCCGGATCCGCTGCTTCATCGTGGGCGGGAGGGACCTTGCCTGGGACCAGAGCCAGTGGGTCTGTGCCGGGATCGTCACCCGGGCCGGGCCGTGGTCCTCGCCGGTGCTGTTGCGCGGGGTCTCGGTCTGCGGTACCGCGGCGGCGGTGGTGGCGGAGACGAATCCGAGCGCCGTGCACAGCGCGAGGAATGCGGTGACGATGGCGGTCCACAGCTTCATGACCTTGGAGTTCCGGGCCATGGCCCCTCACTTTCGGGTTGGGCGATTTGCGTACTTTCCTCATGATGTGTATGGGGCTCGCGAAGTGGGGGACGTCGGCCTGTGGCGCGTCGATGTTCTGATGAACACCACACGGATGGGTGCATGGCGTGGGAAAAATCCCAAGAAAGGTGCATGAAGGCAGTCGAGGGGGAGCAAAGTAACCGTCCGTGGAGGTGTGATCACCCTCCGATCGGAGCGGTCCGACCTCGTGCAACACCTTGCGGCGGACCGGAGTTGGGGGCCGGATGCCAGGTCACCGATCGATATCGGTCGGTGTGTATAGTCGGGCGCCAGAGGTCCCCTACGTCAAGGAAGAGACGAGGTCGCGCGGTGAAGAAGCTTCTCCTGGTCGCACTGGCCGCCATCGGCGGGCTCCTCGTGTACCGCCAGATCCAGGCGGATCGCGCCGAGCAGGATCTGTGGACGGAGGCGACTGACTCCGTGCCCACGGGTTCGTGAGTACCGACAACAGACGACACTGAGACCCCGGCCGCCGACGCGGTCGGGGTTTTGCGTTGCCGGGGCCTGCGTTGCCGGGTTTTGCGTTGCCGAAGCCTGCGTTGCCGGGACGGCCGGGCGGTGCGATACGGGGGTTCCGGGTGGGGCGTTTCGGACGGTCGTGCGGATCGCCGGGTGGCGCGGGGGCGCGCGGGGCAGTATGGGGGCCGGCCGGACCGTGACTTCGGCGGTCGGCGGACGACGACTGGGGGCGTGCGTGATACGGCGGTGGCGTACGGCGGCATGGCGGGGCATCTGCGTGACGGCCGCCCTCGCACTGACGGCACTGCTCCCGTCCGCTCCCGCCGCTGCCGACGGCGGCAGCGGATACGCCTTCGCCCCCGACGCCCGCACCGTCGCCGGAGCGGCGAGCACCACGGACGCCGTACCGCTGGAGCCCGGTACGGCCTACCGCAGCACCCTCCCCGACAAGGGCGAGCTGTACTTCCGCCTCGAACTCACCGCCGGCACCACGGCCTACGTCCCCGTCACCGCCGTGCCGCCCTCCTCGGCCACCGTCTCCGCCAGCGACGGCATCGAGGTCTCGATCGAGGACGCCAACGGCACCGCTTGCGACTACGACAGCGCCCGCTTCGGCGCCGGGCTCAGCCCGCGGCCGGTCACGGCGGTGGGGCGGCGGGACGCGGGCAAGGCGCTGTGCCGGGACGCCGGCACCTACTACGTGGTCGTCGCGCGGGTCGTGTCCGGCTCGCGCACCACCTCCCCGGGCAGCTGGGACCTGGAGATCGCCCCCGTCACCGAACCGGCCCTGGCCAAGGCCGGCGCCACCACCGCCCCCGACGCCTGGAACTCCGCGTCCCCCGAGCCGCTCACCTCGGACCCCCGCCACCGCACCGCGGGCGCCGGCTTCACCACGGCCCGCACCCTGGACCAGGGTGTCTGGCAGACCGACATCACGCCCGGCCAGACGCTCTACTACGCCGTCCCGGTCGACTGGGGCCAGCAGCTGCACGCCACCGTCGACCTCGGCAGCACCGGCGGCGACGCCCACGGCTATGTCAGCGCCGCGCTCAACCTCTCCCTCTACAACCCCGTCCGCGGCTACGTCGACGACGTCTCCCTCGGCTACGACGGCACCCAGAAGTCGTCCTCCCTGGATCCCCTGCCGCCTGTCGCCTACGCCAACCGGTACGCCGCCTCCGGAGCGGAGAGCGCCGTCCGCTTCGCCGGCGCCTACTACCTCGTCGTCCACCTCACCGGGCAGACCGCGGACACCTTCGGGAAGGGGCCGTACGGCGTCACGCTCCGGGTCCGTATCGACGGCACCCCGAACTCCGGCCCCGAATACGCCGGTTCACCGGTCCCGAAGGGCATCTTCGGCGTGGCCTGGGACCGCGGGGGACTCTTGACCCCGGCCGACGACGACACGGCGATGCGGGCGCTCGCGGCGGGCGGCATCGGCACGGGCACGGCTCTGCTGCTCGTCCTGGGCGTGTGGACCCTGGTCGCCCGGCGTGCTCAGAGCCGGGCCAGCGCCCAGAAACCGACGGCGTAGCAGGCCAGCGCGAGGAGAAGGATGGGCACGGCCGCCCTCGCGGGCGGGCCGGGCCTGGGCGCCCGCCGCCGACGCCGGCCATGGGTGCGGACCGACGGCGGTGGGGTCTGCGGGTCCCGCGCGGTGTACGTGGCCGTCGGGGTGGGGGTGGGGGTGTCGGCGTGTGGCTGGACCGGGGGGAGCGGCTGCGCGGGGGGCCAGGGCGTGTGGGGCTGCGCGGCCGGGGCGGCCGCCGGCTCGGCGTACGGCACGTACGGCGGTGTCGGTCCGGGCCGTACGGCAGCGGGGGGCGGGGTGACCGGCGTCCGGGGCGGGGGGAGCCGGAAGCTTCCGGTGTCGGACATGGAGGCCGGGGCCGAGGTGCTTCCGCCGCTGCCGGTACCGTCCGCCGGGGGCGACCCGGCGGCGCTCCTCGCCGCCGCTCCGTCCTCCGCCCCGGGTGTCGCCGCAGCCGGCCCCGCCCCCGAACCCGCACCTGACCTGGGATCCGGGCCCGCACTCGACTTCGTACCCGGACCCGCACCCGGGACCGTGCCCGGGCCCGCACCCGTCCCTGCCGCCGCGGCCGATTCCCCGGCCGTCTCCAGTCCCGTGGCGGCGCCGGCTGCCCGCACCCCCGGCGCGGTCGCCGTGTCCGCACCCGCCGCCGCACCGGGCGTCGCCGCTCCCCGTGCCGTCCCGGTCCCCGATCCCGCCGCGCCAGGCCCCGCCGCAGTCCCCGACGCCCCCTGCGCCGTGTCGATTCCCGAAGCCACCCGTACCGGACCCGCCGGCCCGAACCCCGGTGGCAACGGCCCCAGTTGGTCGAAGATCTCGATCGACTCGTCGTCGGCGTCCGTCTCCGGGAGGAGTTCCCGGGCCTCGGCGAGCGCCCTGCGGGCTCCCGTGGCCGTGCGGAAGCGGGCGCGGGGATCGGGCTGGAGGAGGCTGGCGACGACCTGCCAGAGCGGGTCGGGGATGCTCTTGGGCGCTCCCGGGGTGCCGTGTTCGGCGAAGTACTGGACAAGCGCCTTGGCGTCGGGCTTGGCGCCTTCCATGAGATACAGGGCGACGAGGCCGACGGCGAACAGGTCGGCAGTGAAGTCCGGCTCGGCGCCAAGGAGTTGCTCGGGGGCGATGTAACCCGGCGTACCGACCACGAGATTGGTCTCGGTCAGCCGGGCCTCGCCGAACCGCATGGCGATGCCGAAGTCGGACAGGCGCAGCCGGGGACGGGCCGTGCCGGTCGCTTCCAGCAGGATGTTCGCGGGTTTGATGTCCCGGTGGACCACTCCCTCGGCGTGCACCGCGGCGAGGCCGGCGAGGAGCTGGTCGAGGAGGGTGCAGACGAACAGCGGGGGCAGGGGACCGTAGTCCCCGACGAGGTGGACCAGCGAGCCGCCGGCGACCAGGTCCATCGTGAACAGGACCTTGTCGTCGTCGGCGGCCCAGCTGGCCGGGGCCAGGACATGGGGGTGGTCGATGCGCAGCGCCTGCTCCCGCACGAAGCGCAGGAGCGCGTGGGCGTCGCTCTGCTGGAGCACCTTGGCCGCCACATAGCGCTTGCGCCGGTGGTCCCAGGCGCGCCAGACGGCGCCCACTCCGCCATGACCGATCGGGTCGGCCAGTTCGTACCGGCCCGCGAAGACCTCACCCATGACTGCCCGTGCCCCTCCCCCTCGGGTTCCCCTGCCACCCCCCTTGCCTGTTACCCCCCTTGCTTCCCCCGGATGAGCGATACGACCCCTCTCGCGTGACCCCCTCTGCCAGGGCCTGGCCCCGCCCGGTTCACCGGACCCCCTCCGGTGCGCCGGGCCGTGGCTCAGCTCTGGTGCGACTGGTAGTGCGTGACCGCGTCCGACGTGCGGCCCGCACCGTAGACCCGGAGGAACTCCGCCAGCTCCGGGTGGGACGGAGCGAGAGTGTCGGCCGCGTCGATGATGTCACCGGCGGCGGCCACCGAGCGCAGCAGCGACTGGATCTCGCGGACCACCCGCTTGACCGTCGGCGCCCCCGAACCGCTGGTCGTCTGCGTGGTGTTGCTGAGCACCGAGCCCCCCTGGGACTTCTTGATCTCGTCCATGCGCTCGGTCGCCTCGGCCGCACTCACGCTGCCGTCCGCGACCTGTGCCGAGAGGTCCTGGAGCAGCTGCACCCGCTGGACCACGGCCGGGTTGCCGATCTTCGCCCGCTGTCCGCTCATCAGCTGCGACAGCATGGGCGCGGACAGTCCGAGGACCGCCGCGAGACGTGCCTGGTTGAGCCCCAGGTCGTCGATGAGCTTACGGAAGAGCGCCCCCAACGGCTCTCCGTACCAGTTCCGCTGCAGCTCCCGCGCTCTGGCGGTGGCTTCCTGCTGTGCGGCGTCCATTGCGTCTCCCCATCGCTTCCCCAAAAAAACCACGGTTCGCTACAGCGAACCCCGTCGAGCATCTTACGGAGAGTGGTCATCTGCGGGGACCCCCAATCTTTTTGCGAGGTACGGGGGGTGACCCGGTACTCTGGTCTGCGGCACCGACCCTGCGGACCTTCCGCTTGGCCGGGCGCTTCCCGTACGGGGCCTTAGCTCAGTTGGTAGAGCGCCGTCTTTGCATGGCGGATGTCAGGGGTTCGACTCCCCTAGGCTCCACAACAAACCCCTCTGACCTGCGTAAACGCGGTCAGAGGGGTTTTTGTCCGCCCTCGCGGTCAGGCATTTGGTTTCACGTGAAACGGCATCGTGAGGCGGGGCACGACAGATGCGCGACGTGCCGGACTCAGCGGTTCTTGTCGTCCCGGGGCCGGGAACCGTGCTCCTCCGCCTCCTTCGCCTGGACCTCCGGGTCTAGGGGAGAACTGCCGTCCACCGAGCCGAGACGCCCCGCATCCGGGACCTCCGTGGGGGCCGGGGGCTCGACCAGCCAGTCGGGGTTGGCCTGCTTGTCCCACCACTTCCAGGCCGCGAAGGCCGCACCGGCCACCGCGCCGAACACCGCGAACGCCTTGAACGCTCGGCCGTAGGCCGAGCGCCGCTGGTTCCGGCGGGCCAGTTTCTCGATCTCCTCGGCCGACACGTTGCCGCGCAGCGCGGCCAGCGCGGCGGCACCCCGCGCGGTCGCCTCCTCACGGACCGGACCGGCCACCGCCACCGCCTGCTCGATCCTCGGACGCGAGTAGTCGGCGGCCTGCCGGGCCGCCTTGCGCGTCAGGTCGGCGGCGTCGTGCGCGGCCTGGTCCATCCTCGGCGGCACATGGGCGCGGGCCTGCTCCAGACGCGGCACGAGACGGGCGTCGTACTGGACGCGGGCCTGCTCGGCGGCCTGCGACACCACGGGCGCGAGCCGTACACGTGCCTCCTGTGCGTAGTACGCGGCACGCTCCTTGGCCGTGTCGGCGTAGGGCGCCACCGCTTCCGCGGCGTGCCGCACGCTGTCTTTCGCCGAACTGGTCGCGGCGCGCACGCTGTCTTTGCGGGTCACGGGTTTCCTCCTCCTCGGTGGCGTACGGTATTTCGACTTTCCACCCTTTTACGGATCATGCCTGTCCGCGGGCCGAGCGGCGCGCGAGGGCGGGCATACGGGTGCAACCAGAACTAAGAGGGGCTTGTCGACGACAATGCCACGGATCGGTGCCGTGCGCCCCCGCATGGCAGGAGGGGTTCCGCAAGTGATTCGTGAGGATCCGGGCCGGGAACCACCGGGCGGGCGTCGGACCCGCCGTACCGTGCGAGGATCGGGACACTGAAGCGAGCACAACGGAAGGCGGATCGTGGCCGAGCAGCTCTACGCCACCCTGAAGACCAGCCTCGGCGACATCGAGGTCCGGCTCTTCCCGAACCACGCGCCCAAGACGGTGAGGAACTTCGTCGAACTGGCGCAGGGTGAGCGTGAGTGGACCCACCCTGCCACCGGCGCCGTCTCCACCGACCCGCTCTATGACGGCACCGTCTTCCACCGGGTGATCAGCGGCTTCATGATCCAGGGCGGCGACCCGCTCGGCACCGGCATCGGCGGCCCCGGCTACAAGTTCGAGGACGAGTTCCACCCCGACCTGCGCTTCGACCGCCCCTACCTGCTCGCCATGGCCAACGCCGGCCCCCGCACCAACGGCTCCCAGTTCTTCATCACGGTCAACCCCGCTCCCCACCTCAACCGCAAGCACACCATCTTCGGCGAGGTCGTCGACCCGGCCGGCCAGAAGATCGTGGACAGCATCGCCGCCGTCCCCGTCAGCGGACCCAACAAGCGGCCGGTGAACGACGTCGTCATCGAGACGGTCGTGGTCGCGAAGCGCGCGGGCTGACCGGGTACGAACGCGCGGGCTGACCGGGTACGAAAGGGAAGCACCCGAAGGGAACCAAACGCCCCGCTCGTCCGTAAGGATGGGCGGGGCGGAACACTGCCCACGACGAGCGAGGGGACCCCATGGAGGACCAGGCGGCAGGCAGCGCGCGCGACGCCCACAGCCTGCCCAAGTGCTACCGGCACCCGGACCGGGAGACCGGCGTGCGCTGCACCCGCTGCGAGCGCCCCATCTGCCCCGAGTGCATGGTCAGCGCCTCCGTGGGCTTCCAGTGCCCCGACTGCGTCCGCGGCACCACCGAAGGCCACAGCGGCCCACCCCCCGCCGCCTCCCGGCCCCGCACCCTCGCCGGCGGCACGATGACCGCCGACCCGCGACTGCTCACCAAGATCCTGATCGGCATCAACATCGCCGTCTTCCTGGTCCAGCTGTCTGTCGGAGACAGCTTCACCAACCGCTTCGACCTGATCGGCCAGGCCTGGTTCCCGCAGTATGGCGATGTCGAGGGCGTTGCCCAGGGCCAGTACTACCGGATGCTGACCGCGATGTTCCTGCATGGCAGCTACATCCACATCCTGTTCAACATGCTCAGCCTGTGGTGGATCGGTGGTCCGCTGGAGGCCGCGCTCGGCCGCGCCCGGTATCTCGCGCTCTACGTCGTCTCCGGTCTGGCCGGCAGCGCCCTCACCTATCTGCTGGCCGACGCCAACCAGCCCTCGCTCGGCGCCTCCGGCGCGATTTTCGGCCTCTTCGGCGCGACCGCGGTGCTCATCCGCCGGCTCAACTACGACATGCGGCCGATCATCGCCCTGCTGGTGATCAACCTCATCTTCACGTTCAGCTGGGCCAACATCGCCTGGCAGGCCCACATCGGCGGCCTGGTCGCGGGTGTCATCACCGGCTACGCGATGGTGCACGCACCCCGTGAGCGGCGGAACCTGATCCAGTACGGCACATGCGCCCTGGTGCTGGTGGTGGCGGTCGTCCTGACCCTCGTCAGAACCGGTCAGCTCACCTGATCACGGCGGCTCACCGCACCGATACCGAACCGTTGTCCACAGTCGGTCGCGGATCTTGTGCACAACGTGCGCGCACAACTGTGCCCCCTGTCCCTCACTTGCGTTTCCGCAGGTCAGGCAGGGGGCCAACAGTCAGGTGACCGGTGTTGTGGTAGTCGTACCGGCGTCAACGGCCGACGGGTTATCCACAGATCGTCTTCTTTTCCCCAGGTCCATACACAGGGCTGTGGATAACTCAGCGGATAGCCCTGGGTAGAGCTACTTCCACTGCGTGGAGACGCCGAAGCCGGCCGCGATGAAGCCGAAGCCCACGACGATGTTCCAGTTGTCGAGGCTGTCGATCGGCAGCGAACCGTCGGTCACGTAGAAGACGACGATCCAGGCCAGTCCGATGAGGAACATGGCCAGCATCACCGGCGCGACCCAGGCGCGACTGTTGAGCTTGATGGCGGTCGCCTGCTTCGCCGGGGGCGGCGTGTAGTCGGCCTTCTTGCGGATACGTGACTTCGGCACGAGGGTCTCTCCTGTCGATGCGCTGCGTGGCCGCGCAGGTAACTGGGTCGGGCTCGGGGCAGCGTACAAGGGGACAGTAAGGGCAGACTGAGCGCTCCCCCGGGCGTCCGTTAGCGTAGTGCTTCCGTGGCGCTGAAGGAGATAAGGGTACGTTGAGCAATTCTGCCGACTCCAACGCGACCGGATCAACGGGTTCCGGCCCGGCCGGCAAGGACGGTTTCCGGCCCGGCCTCCGCCCGCGCCTCCGACCCGGCTTCCGTCCGGTGCGGATTCTCACCGTGGGCGTCTTCGCCCTGGCCGGTCTGCTCTTCTTCACCAGCTTCAACACGGCCAAGGGCACCGACATCCGCTCGGACGACAACCTGCTCAAGCTCTCCGACCTGATCCAGGAGCACAGCCGCAAGAACAAGGAGCTGGACGAGTCCAACGCGAGCACGCGCGACCAGAACGAGAAGCTCGCCAAGCGCGACGACGGCTCCACCAAGGCCCAGGACGACCAGCTCACCGGCCTGGAGAAGGACGCGGGCACCCAGAAGCTCACCGGCAAGGCCATCACCGTCACGCTCAACGACGCCCCGCCGAACGCCACCGCCAAGCTCCCGGGCTACCCCGAGCCGCAGCCCGACTACCTGGTCATCCACCAGCAGGACCTGCAGGCCGTGGTGAACGCCCTGTGGCAGGGCGGGGCCCAGGGCATCAAGGTCATGGACCAGCGGCTGATCTCCACCAGCGCCGTGCGCTGCGTAGGCAACACCCTGATTCTCCAGGGCCGGGTCTACTCACCGCCGTACAAGATCCAGGCGATCGGTGACCCGGCGAAGATGCAGAAGTCGCTCGCGGACTCCGAGGCGATCCAGAACTACATGGTGTACGTGAACGTGTACGGCCTCGGCTGGAAAGTGACCGAGGACGGGACGGTGACTCTTCCGGGCTACTCGGGCACAGTGGATCTGCACTACGCGAAGCCCGTGGAGTAAGCAGCTCGTCACTTTCTGGAGCCGCCGGTGCGCGTGATCGTCAGGACCGTCAGCGAGCTCTGCATCACCGTCGGCACGCTCATCGTGCTGTTCGTCGCGTACGTGCTGTTCTGGACCGGTGTGAAGGCCGACAGTGTGATGCACGACCAGATCGACCAGTTACAGCGGCAGTGGTCGGCGAAGGCCGCGGTGCATCCGACGGCCAAGGCGTCCGCGACCGCCGCGGCACCCGCGAAGCCCGCCGCGTACCACTACGGCAAGGCCTTCGCGATCATGTACATCCCCCGGTTCGGTTTCACGTGGAACAAGCCGGTCCTGGAGGGCACCGGCACCGATGTACTGAAGAAGGGCCTCGCCCACTACGCCCGGACCGCCCAGGTGGGCCAGGTGGGCAACTTCGCGGTCGCCGGCCATCGGCGCACCTACGGCGACCCGTTCCTCGACTTCCCGAAGCTGCGCGAGGGCGACGCGATCGTGCTGACGGACGGGACGACCTGGTTCACATATCGGATCGACAAAGGCCCTTACAAAACAGTTCCGACGGACGTTGAAGTGATCGACCCTGTGCCACGTAAGTCGGGGTATACGCGTCCGGGCCGCTATCTCACGCTGACCACGTGCGATCCGGAATGGGGGCACAGCCATCGGCTGATCGTCTGGGCGCACTTGGACTCCACACAGCCTGTGGAGTCAGGCAGACCTCAGGCGCTGCGCCGTTAGTCTGGTGCAGTACGGCGGGATTCTGGTGCCGTGGTGGAACGGAAGGGACGGCATGTACGGCTGGATCTGGCGGCATCTGCCGGGCAACGCGTGGGTGAAGGCGCTGATCTCACTCCTGCTGGTCCTGGCCGTGGTCTACATCCTCTTCCAGTACGTCTTCCCCTGGGCCGAACCGCTGCTGCCCTTCAACGATGTGACGGTGGACAACCAGTGAGCGCGCGGATTCTCGTCGTCGACAACTACGACAGCTTCGTCTTCAACCTGGTCCAGTACCTGTACCAGCTGGGCGCCGAGTGCGAGGTGCTGCGCAACGACGAGGTGTCGACCGCGCACGCCCAGGACGGTTTCGACGGGGTGCTGCTCTCGCCCGGTCCGGGTACGCCGGAGGAGGCGGGCGTCTGCGTGGACATGGTCCGGCACTGCGCCGCGACCGGTGTCCCGGTCTTCGGCGTCTGCC
Organism: Streptomyces sp. NPDC013157; assembly: GCF_042899865.1. Classification (NCBI taxonomy): domain Bacteria; kingdom Bacillati; phylum Actinomycetota; class Actinomycetes; order Kitasatosporales; family Streptomycetaceae; genus Streptomyces; species Streptomyces sp. NPDC013157. The sequence continues at coordinate 332,538 of NZ_JBIBAK010000012.1, forward strand.
TCGGCATGCAGTCGATGCAGGTGGCGTACGGCGGTGTGGTGGACCGGGCGCCGGAGCTGCTGCACGGCAAGACCTCGTTGGTCGAGCACGGCGGCAAGGGCGTCTTCGCGGGCCTGCCGACGCCCTTCACTGCGACCCGGTACCACTCGCTGGCCGCGGAGCCGGCGACGGTCCCGGCCGAGCTGGAGGTGACCGCCCGCACCCACGACGGGATCATCATGGGCCTCAGGCACCGTGAACTCCCGGTGGAGGGCGTGCAGTTCCACCCCGAGTCGGTGCTGACCGAGCACGGGCACCGGATGCTGGCCAACTGGCTGGTGGAGTGCGGTGACCAGGGGGCCGTGGCGAGGTCGGTGGGGCTCGCCCCGGTGGTGGGCAGGGCCACGGCGTGACCGCGCTGCGCCCCGAGCGCGAGACCGGTGCCTCGTACGGGGAGCAGCCGTACGAGGGGTCAGGTGCGCTCGGGGAGACGGCGTTTCTCCCGCTCCTTCCGCCGATCGACGAGGAGACCGTCGCGCTGCGGATCCCCGATCCGCCGCCCATATCGGCTTCTGCGGGCACAGCAGTCCCTTCGGGCACCGGAACCCCAGGAGGCGGCCGAGCGGCCCGCAGAAAGGCCGCCAAGCGGCGTGGCGGGCGGCACGGCGGCGCACCGGAGACCGCGCTGCCGGAGAACACCGCGCCGGGCATCGCGCCGGGCGCCGCGCCGGGCCGGCCGCTCTCCCGGGTCGAGGCCCGTCGGCAGCAGCGGTTGCGCAAGCCCAGCCCGGCCGTCATGGCGAGCCGGGCGATCGGCGAGGTGTTCATCACCACCGGCGTGCTGATGCTGCTGTTCGTCACGTACCAGCTGTGGTGGACGAACGTCCGTGCCCACGCGGAGGCCGGCAAGGAGGCCAGCAGCCTCCAGCAGGACTGGGCGAGCGGCAAGCGTGCGCCGGGTGTCTTCGCGCCCGGGCAGGGCTTCGCCATCCTGCACATCCCCAAGCTGGACGTGGTGGCGCCGATCGCCGAGGGCGTCAGCAACAAGAAGGTCCTCGACAAGGGCATGGTCGGGCACTACGGCGAGGGCGCGCTGAAGACCGCGATGCCGCAGGACAAGACCGGCAACTTCGGTCTGGCCGCGCACCGCAACACGCACGGTGAGCCGTTCCGGTACATCAACAAGCTCGTGGCCGGTGACGCGGTCGTCGTCGAGACGCAGGACGAGTACTACGTGTACAAGGTGACGTCGATGCTGCCGGTGACCGCGCCGAGCAACGTGAGCGTGCTGGACCCGATCCCGAAGGGTTCGGGTTTCACCGCACCGGGCCGCTACATCACTCTCACCACCTGCACGCCGGAGTTCACGAGCAAGTACCGGTTGATCGTGTGGGGCAAGATGGTCGAGGAACGCCCGCGCAGCAAGGGCAAGCCAGACGCGCTCGTCGAGTAGGGGCAGAGGAACAGTGGCAGCGACCGCCGACGACACCGAAGAGCAGACCGACGCGCCGGACTCGGCGCCCCCCGCGGGCCGTCGGCCGACCGGCCGGATCGCCATGGCGGTCAGCGTCTTCGGCGAACTCCTCATCACGGCGGGCCTGGTGCTCGGCCTGTTCGTCGTCTACTCGCTGTGGTGGACGAACGTGATAGCGGACCGCAAGGCCGACCGGGCGGGCGACAAGGTCCGGCAGAGCTGGGCCCAGCCGGACACCGGTCCCGGCGCGCTGAACACGAAGAACGGCATCGGCTTCCTGCACGTGCCGTCGATGAGGAACGGCGAGGTCCTCGTCGAGAAGGGCACGTCGACGGACGTCCTGAACAACGGCGTGGCCGGCTACTACATCGACCCGTCCAAGGCCACGCTCCCCACCACCGGCAAGACCGGCAACTTCACCCTCGCCGCCCATCGCGACGGCCACGGTGCCAAGTTCCACAACATCGACAAGGTGAAGGTCGGCGACCCGGTCGTCTTCGAGACCCGCGACGACTGGTACGTCTACAAGGTCTACGACATCCTCCCGGAGACCTCGAAGTACAACGTCAAGGTCCTCTCCCAGGTCCCCAAGGAGTCCGGCAAGACCAAGCCGGGCCACTACATCACGCTGACGACCTGTACGCCGGTGTACACGAGCCGCTACCGGTATGTGGTGTGGGGGGAGTTGGTGCGGGTGGAGAAGGTGGACAGCAAGCGGACGCTGCCGAAGGAGCTGCGTTAGCGTGACTTGCCGGCACGCTTAAAAGGCCGGCCCGAAGCCGCAACTACCCTTTGCGGCTTCGGGCCCTTTCCCGTCACGTCGTGCTTACTCCAGGATCTTCAGCGGTTCCCCGGCACTCCAGTCCTCCAGCGCACCACGGTGTACGGCGGTGATCCCGGCTTCGGCGGCGATGTCCAGGGCCTCCGCTGTGAAGGGGCACGTTGCCACGTAGAGCGCCACGTCCGCGCTGTACAGGACCTTCGCCGCGCCGATGAACTTCTGGACGTCGGGGCTGGTGATATTCAGGTAGGGCGCGAACCTCTTGCACTGGACGACGAGGCGCCGTCCGTCGGCTGTGAGTCCGATGATGTCGACGCCCCGGTCGCCGTGGCCGCCCTGTACGACGACGTTGGTGCAACCGTCGCGGATCAGCAGCTTGGCGATGTGGCGCTCGAACGTGCGCCCGTTCATGGCGTCCATGGCGGCCATGACTCCGATGGCGGGGCGGTCGTCCCGGATGCCTTCGAGCCTCTTCAGCCGTGTGTGGTGCTGGTGGAGCCGCCGCTCGATGCGCTGGACTCCCGTCCGGAGCGCGATCAGCTCCGCGCGGTGTTCCCCCGATGTCTCGATCAGGGCGTTGAACATCGGGACGACGGTCTTGCCGAGGATGTGGGTGATGCGCTGGTCGATGCGGTCGTTGAGATCCGAGGGCTCGGTCGGGGCGGAGTTTTCCACAGGCTGTGTCCGGGCCAAGTACTCCATGTCGAGCAGGTACACACGTACCTGACGTGCGACTTCGCTGTCTCGGAGCAGCATGGCGACGTTGAGGACAGCTCGGCGGGAGAAGAGCGCGAGAGACGCGGTGCGCGACTGAATCCCACTGAGGTCCTTGAAGGACCTCAGTTCTTCGCCTGTCAGTGAGCGATAGCCGCTGACTTCCAGTTCTGTTCGGTGGTCCTTGACGAGTGACTTGACGGCTTCCAGCCCTACCTCGAAGTACGTCGCCACCATCGCCGTAGTCACATGCATTCCGTCCGGCAGCAGTGACAGCGCCTTCACCCTGTCGAGCACGTCGGTGCGGTCCAGCACGCTGCTGCGCAGGCTCTGCGATTCCAGTAGTGCCGATTCGTTGATCACGCTCTGCCCTTTCGATCGTGGTGTGGCCAGACGGCCAGGGCAGAGTTGCGAGTCCCCACCCGATCTGATCAACGACTTGTCGAAGGGGAAGGCACGATCGATACAGGACCAGATGTTCGCAGGCAGCGTGTCCTGCGCGGGTGTATGAAGCGCTCGGCCCCGCCGAGCCGAAGCTCGGCGGGGCCGAGAAGTGCCTGCCGTGGGCTGACCAGGAGCGTCCGCCCGGGCAGGCTCTTTCGTCGCTGCGCGTGGAACGTCAGCCGAAGGTACCGCCGAAGAAGTTGGTACCGCCGTTGTTGTTCCCGCCGTTGTTGCCGGTGCTCACCGTGGTCAGGGTGATCTGCGTGCCGCCGGGATCATTGACGCCGGTGTTGGCCTGCGGGTCCTGGTTGGTGACGAGGGCGTTGTCGCTGGAGTCGCCGTTGAACTGGATGTTGGTGAAGCCGGCCGCCTGCAGGGTCTGCTTGGCCTGCTTCACGGTCTGGCCCAGGACGCTCGGCACGGCCGTCTGCTGCTGGGCCTTGCCGATCTGGATGTTCACCGTGGAGTTCTTGTCGACCTGCGTGTTGGCCGCCGGGTCGGTCGAGACGACCTTGCCGACCAGGTTGGGGTCGGTGGTGTCGACCTCGGTGCAGTTGCCGGTGAGGTTGTTCGCCTGCATCTGCGCCTTGGCCTCGTCACAGGTCTTGCCGCTGACGTCGGGGACCGTGGACTTCTCCTGGGCCTTGGCGACCGTGAGAGTGATCGTGGAGCCCTTCTGGACTTCCGCGCCGAGGGCCGGATCCTGGTCCAGGACGGTGCCCGGGTCCTCCCCGGAGGTCCGCTGCTTCGTCTTGACGACGAACTTGTACTTGTCGCCCTCAAGCGTGGTCCTGGCGTCGTCGATGTTCTGGCCGACGACGCTGGGTACGACCACCTTGGGCGCGCCCGTCGAGACCACCAGGTTGATCGTGTCGCCCTTGTTCACGTCCGAGCCGGCCGTCGGGTCCTGGGAGCAGACGCTGCCCTTGGGCGCGTTGTTGCAGGTCTTCCGTGTGGGCGTCCCCAGCTTCAGGCCCGAGTTGTCGGCCATCTTCTGCGCGTCCGCGTAGGTCTGTCCGACGAAGTTCGGGGCGGCGAAGGGTTTGTCCGACCCGCCCCCGCTGACCACCCACTTCCCGATCAGGATCGAGCCCACCAGCACGAGGATGCCGGCGACCACGAGCAGGATCGTGGACGTGTTGTTCTTCTTTTTCTGCTGGCGGCGGCGGTCCGGGCGCTCGTCGTAGCCGTAGCCGCCGTCGTCCGGGTTCATCGGGGGGAGCATGGTGGTGGCGCCGGCGTCGGAGCGCATGGCCGTGGTGGGCATGTCGTCCGGGTAGCCGCCGTAGCCGACGGAGCCCATGGCCGCGGTGGCCGCGACCGGCTGGCCGTCGAGACAGGCCTCGATGTCGGCGCGCATCTCGTCGGCGGACTGGTAGCGGTAGTTCGGGTCCTTGACCAGGGCCTTGAGGACGATGGCGTCCATCTCGGGCGTGATCTCGGGGTCGAAGACCGACGGCGGCTGGGGTTCCTCACGGACGTGCTGGTAGGCGACCGCGACCGGGCTGTCGCCCACGAAGGGCGGCCGTACCGTCAGCAGCTCGTAGAGGAGGCAACCCGTCGAGTAGAGGTCCGAGCGGGCGTCGACCTGCTCGCCCTTCGCCTGCTCCGGGGAGAGGTACTGGGCGGTGCCGATGACGGCCGCCGTCTGGGTCATGGTCATGCCGGCGTCGCCCATGGCGCGGGCGATGCCGAAGTCCATGACCTTGACCTGGCCGTTGCGCGTCAGCATGACGTTCGCCGGCTTGATGTCACGGTGGACGATGCCGCTGCGGTGCGCGTACTCCAGGCCCTGGAGGATGCCGATGGTCATCTCCATCGCGCGCTCGGGCAGCAGCTTGCGGCCGGAGTGCAGCAGCTCACGCAGCGTCGAGCCGTCCACGTACTCCATGACGATGTACGGGATCGAGACCCCGTCGATGTAGTCCTCGCCCGTGTCGTAGACCGCGACGATCGCGGGATGGTTGAGCGAGGCGGCCGACTGGGCCTCCCGGCGGAACCGGGCCTGGAAGGACGGGTCGCGCGCGAGGTCCGCGCGCAGCGTCTTCACCGCCACCGTGCGGCCGAGCCGCGTGTCATGGGCGAGGTAGACCTCCGCCATGCCACCACGGCCGAGCACGTGGCCCAGCTCGTACCGGCCGCCGAGGCGACGCGGCTCTTCCATAGTTCCCTACCAGCCCTCTCCGTCGGTCCCGACCGGCACGGGTGTGCGGTCGGAGGCTGCCGTCCGGGCCTACCGTACCCGGCTCTGTTTGTGTGACCTGGCCAAGCCCGTAACCCGATACAGGACCGGTATGTCAACGTGCACCGATGTGAAGGGGACGTGAGCGGGGTCACTTCTTGGAGTTGATGACCGCCTCCATCACGCTCTTCGCGATCGGGGCCGCGAGGCCGCCGCCGGAGATGTCGTCACGGTTGGCCTGGTCGTCCTCGATCACCACGGCGACCGCGACCGGCTTGCTGCCGTCGGGGAGCTTGGCGTAGGAGATGAACCAGGCGTAGGGGTTCTCGCTGTTCTCCACGCCGTGCTGGGCGGTACCGGTCTTGCCGCCCACGGTGATGCCGTTGATCTGCGCGTTCTTGCCGGTGCCGTCCTTGACGACCGTCTCCATCATGGACTGCAGGACCTGGGCGTTCGAGGAGCTCAGCGGCTGGCTCATCTCCTCGGGGTCGGTCTGGGAGATGGTGTCCAGGTTCGACGACTGCAGTTTGTCGATCATGTACGGCTTCATCAGCTTGCCGTCGTTGGCGACCGCGGAGGCGACCATGGCCATCTGGAGCGGGGTCGCGGCGGTGTTGTACTGGCCGATCGAGGACAGCGCGGTCTGCGACTGGTTCATGTTGTCGGAGAAGACCGAGGCGCTGGAGCGGACCGGGGTGAACTGCTCGGAGTCGAATCCGAACTTCTTCGCCTCGGCGAGCATCTTGTCGTTGCCGAGGTCGGCGCCGATCTTGCCGAAGACGGTGTTGCAGGAGAACTTGAGCGCGTTGCGCATGGTCGCGTTCTTGCAGGGGATGTTGCCCTCGTTCTTCAGCTCGGTGGTGGTGCCGGGCATGACGTAGGGCAGCGGGGAGTCGGTGTTCTCGTCGGCCGACTTGTACAGGCCGTTCTGGAGCGCGGCCGCGGCGGTGACCACCTTGAAGGTGGAGCCCGGCGGGTAGGTCTCGCGCAGCGCCCGGTTCAGCATCGGGTCGTTCGGGTTGTATTTCTTCTGCAGCTTCTTCCAGGCCTCGGCGTCGGTGTCCGAGGTGCCGGCGAAGGCGGAGGGGTCGTACGACGGGTAGGAGGCCAGCGCCAGGATCTTGCCCGTGGAGGGCTCCAGGGCCACGACCGCGCCCTTGCCGCCCTGTGTCTTCAGACCGTTGTACGCGGCCTTCTGCGCGGCCGCGCTGAGGGTGGTGACGACGTTGCCGCCCTGCTTCTGCTTGCCCGTGATCATGTCGAGGGTGTTGCGGAAGAAGAGCCGGTCGTCGTTGCCGGTGAGGATGCCGTCCTCGAGGCTCTCCAGCTGGTTGGCGCCGAAGGCCTGGGAGGCGTAGCCGGTGACCGGCGACCACATGGGGCCGTTCTTGTACGTGCGCTTGTACTTCAGGTCGTTGAGGCCGGAGGAGCCGGATGCCGTGGACCCGGTGATCGGGTTGCCGTCGACGATGATGTCGCCGCGCGGGGTGGAGTAGCGGGCGATGGTGACGCGGCGGTTGGACGGGTCCTCGCGGAGGGTGTCGGCCTTGACGTACTGGAGCCAGTTGTCGCGCAGCAGCAGGGTGAGGACCAGGAGGCCGCAGAAGATCGCGATCCGGCGCAGGGGCTTGTTCATGAGGGGCGGACCACCTGGGTCATCTCGGCGTCGGGGTTGGCGGCGGGGGCCGGGGCCGGGCGGCGGGCGGTGTCGCTGATGCGGATCAGCACGCCGATGAGGGCCCAGTTGGCGATCACGGAGGAACCGCCGTACGCGAGGAACGGCATCGTCATACCGGTCAGCGGGATGAGGCCCATCACACCGCCGGCGACGACGAAGACCTGGAGGGCGAAGGCGCCGGAGAGGCCGACGGCGAGCAGCTTGCCGAACGGGTCGCGGGCGGCGAGCGAGGTGCGCACACCGCGCTCCACGATCAGGCCGTAGATGAGCAGGATCGCCATGATGCCGGCGAGGCCCAGCTCCTCGCCGAAGGTGGCGAGGATGAAGTCGGAGTTGGCGGCGAACCGGATCAGGTCGGAGTGGCCCTGGCCGAGGCCGGTGCCGAGGGTGCCGCCGGAGCCGAACGCCCACAGGGCCTGCATCGCCTGCTCGGAGTGGCCGGCGACGCCCTGCCGGGAGAGCGTGTACTCCTTCATCGGGTCGAGCCAGGCCTGGACACGCTGCTGGACGTGCGGTTCGAAGCTGGCCACGCCGACCGCGCCGGCCGCCGACATCAGCAGACCGAAGACGATCCAGCTGGTCCGCTCGGTGGCGACGTACAGCATGATGATGAACATTCCGAAGAACAGCAGCGAGGTACCGAGGTCGGTCTCGAACACCAGGATGAGGATCGAGATGAACCAGACGACCAGGATCGGTCCCAGGTCGCGGCCGCGCGGCAGGTACAGCCCCATGAAGCGGCGGCTGGCGAGCGCGAGGGCGTCCCGCTTGACCATCAGGTAGCCGGCGAAGAACACCGCGAGGACGATCTTCGCGAACTCACCGGGCTGGATGGTGAAGCCGCCGATGGAGATCCAGATCTTGGCGCCGTAGACGTTCAGGCCGAGGCCGGGGACCAGGGGGAGCAGGAGCAGGAAGAGCGCGGCCACCATGGAGATGTAGGTGTAGCGCTGGAGTGCTCTGTGGTCCTTGAGGAAGATCAGGACGACGATGAACAGCGCGATGCCCATCGCGGTGTACAGCAGCTGGTTGGTGGCCTTGCCGCCCGAGACGTGGATCGACTGGAGCAGCTTGGACTGGTCGAGTCTCCAGATGACGACCAGGCCGAGGCCGTTGAGCAGGGTGGCCAGCGGCAGCAGCAGCGGGTCCGCGTAGGGGGCGAACTTGCGGACGACGAGGTGCGCGACGGCGGCGAGGAGGCCGAGGCCGAGGCCGTAGCTCAGCAGTCCGGCGGGGACCTTGTCGTTGATGGCCAGGCCCACGTTGGCGTAGGCGAACACCGGGATGGCGACGGCGAACACCAGGAGCGCGAGCTCGGTGTTGCGCCGGCTCGGCGTGCCGATGGAGCCGATCGTGGACGTGTGGTTCGTCGACGTGTTGGTAGTACTGCTCATCGTGTGACAGGGCCTCTCACGGCTTGCCTACTGCTTACCGCACAGCGAGACGACCTTCTGCTCATCCTCCGAGAGGGTGGGGCCGGGGCTGGGGGTCGCTGAGGGGGACGGGGACGGTGACGCCGTGGAGGACGCCGAGTTCGAAGGGCTTGGCGAGGCCTTGGACGTGAGAGAGGTCTTGGTGGTTCCCGTGGTGCCGCCGGCCTCGCCCTGGCCGGTCTTGGAGTTGGTCTTGGACTCGGCGGCGGTGCGCTCCGACTCCTTCTTGCAGGCGGAGGCCTGCACGGCCAGCTCCTGCACCTTCGACCGGGCGTCCTGGAGACCGCCCTCGGCGATGGTCGCCTTGACCTGCTTCTGCTGGTAGGGCGGCAGGTACTTGAGTTCGATCTCGGGGTGGTCCGTCTCCACCTTCGACAGTGACACCCAGGCCAGGTCCTGGCTGATGCCCTGGTACAGCGCGACGTGCTCGCCGTTGGCGCCGACGTAGTACTGCGTCTGCGTCCAGCGGTAGCCGCCGTACAGGCCCCCGCCGATCACGGCGAGGGCGAGCACGCTGTAGAAGGATCTCTTCAGCCACTTGCGGCCCCTGCGGGGCTTGACGAAGTCGTCGTCGGTGTAGTCGCCGAAGCTGTCGGTGGGGACGTAGCCGGTGGTGTCGCCGGAGCCGGGCGGGCCGAACTCTCCGCCGCCGCCGTGGCCCTGCCGGCCGAGGTTGGCGGCGCGGCCGGCCGGGGTCTGCATGTAGCCGTTGTCGTGCAGGTGGTGCTGGTTCTCGGCGACCGCTCCGACCACGACCGGGGTGTCGGAGAGCTGGCCCGCGAGGGTGTCGCCGGTGTCCAGGTCGAGGACGTCCGCGATGATCACCGTGATGTTGTCGGGGCCGCCGCCGCGCAGCGCGAGCTGGATCAGCTCCTGCACGGTCTCCTGCGGTCCCTGGTAGCTGGCGAGGGTCTCCTCCAGGGTCTGGTGGGAGACGACCCCGGAGAGCCCGTCGGAGCAGATGAGATACCGGTCACCCGCGCGCACCTCGCGGATCGACAGGTCCGGCTCGACGTGGTCGCCGCTGCCGAGCGCGCGCATCAGCAGCGAGCGCTGCGGGTGGGTGGTGGCCTCTTCCTCGGTGATCCGGCCCTCGTCGACGAGCCGCTGCACCCAGGTGTGGTCCTGGGTGATCTGCGTGAGCACGCCGTCACGGAGCAGGTACGCGCGGGAGTCGCCGACGTGCACGAGGCCGAGCCGCTGGCCGGTCCACAGCAGGGCGGTGAGGGTTGTCCCCATGCCTTCGAGCTGGGGGTCCTCCTCCACCATGGCGCGCAGCTGGTCGTTGGCGCGCTGCACGGCGTGGCCCAGGGAGGTGAGGATGTCGGAGCCGGGCACGTCGTCGTCGAGCGTGACCAGGGTGGAGATCACCTCGGAGGAGGCGACCTCGCCCGCGGCCTGGCCGCCCATGCCGTCGGCGATGGCGAGCAGGCGGGGACCGGCGTAACCGGAGTCCTCGTTGCCCTCGCGGATCATGCCTTTGTGCGATCCGGCGGCGAAGCGCAGTGACAGACTCATGCGCACCTCGCCTGTCGGCTCCGGGTACATCCGCACGGTGCCCACCCTCCGGTCGGGAGCGCGCCGGGGACCGGCGTCCGGTCCGCCGCTGCGTGCTCGCTCCGCTCGCGCCTATCCATGATGTAGCACTACTTCCGCAGCTCGATGACGGTTTTGCCGATGCGGATCGGTGCGCCCAGCGGGACCGGCGTGGGAGTCGTCAGCCGGGACCGGTCCAGGTAGGTGCCGTTGGTCGAGCCGAGGTCCTCGACGATCCACTGGCCGTCGCGGTCCGGGTAGATCCTGGCATGGCGGCTGGAGGCGTAGTCGTCGTCCAGCACGATCGTCGAGTCGTGGGCGCGGCCGAGGGTGATGGTCTGTCCCTGGAGCGCGACCGTCGTACCGGTGAGGGTGCCCTCGGAGACGACCAGTTTGGTGGGGGCGTTACGGCGTCCGCGGCCGCCGGCCGCGGGCTGCTGGCCGCGCTGCTGCGGGGGCGCGGCCTGCTGCCGGGCGGCGGGCTGCTGCCGGCGGCCTTCTTCCCTACGCGATCCGCGCTGGGTGACGCGCGTACCGAACAGGTCGCTGCGGATGACCTGCACGGCCACGATCACGAACAGCCACAGTACGGCCAGGAAACCCAGCCGCATGACCGTGAGGGTCAGCTCTGACATTGCCCCCGCTTCACCCTTCGGCTTGCCGGTAAATGATGGTGGTGCTGCCCACGACGATCCGCGAGCCGTCGCGGAGCGTAGCGCGGGTGGTGTGCTGCCCGTCCACCACGATGCCGTTGGTGGACCCGAGATCCTGGATCGTCGAGGGCGAACCGGTCCGGATCTCGCAGTGCCGGCGGGAGACGCCGGGGTCGTCGATCCGCACGTCGGCCTCGGTGCTGCGGCCCAGCACGAGCGTCGCGCGGGAGATCTGATGGCGGGTGCCGTTGATCTCGATCCAGTAGCGGGTGCGGGCACCGGGCGCCGAGGCGCCGACGGGACCCGAGGGCGGCCGCTGGGCGGCCGGCTGGGCCGGCTGGGCCGGCTGCGGGTAGCCGTAGCCGCCGGGGCGGGCGCCGGGCGGCGGGGCGCTCGGCATCGGCGGGGCGGCGGCGCTCTGCTGCGGGTAGCCGTAGCCGCCCGGACGCTGCGGGGCACCGCCCGCGGGGGCGCGCTCGGGGGCCTGCTGGTTGCTGGAGGAGGCGAGCGTACGGCTGCGCACCCGGTACAGGCCGGTGTCGAGGTCGTCGGCCTTCTCCAGGTTGACCTTGATCGGCCCCATGAAGGTGTAACGCTGCTGCTTGGCGTAGTCGCGGACCATCCCGGCGAGCTCGTCGCCGAGCTGCCCGGAGTAGGGGCTGAGCCGCTCGAAGTCGGGCGCGCTCAGCTCCACGATGAAGTCATTGGGTACGACGGTCCGGTCGCGGTTCCAGATGGTCGCGTTGTTGTCGCACTCGCGCTGCAGCGCGCCGGCGATCTCCACGGGCTGGACCTCGGACTTGAACACCTTCGCGAAGGTGCCGTTGACCAGACCTTCGAGACGCTGCTCGAACTTCTTCAGGACTCCCACAGGGCACCTCCTCTGTCGCCTTGCCCGTACTGCCTGCCGTTGCCGTTACCGCTCACTGATCGTATCTACGCGCCCGGCAATCAGCCGGTTCCCCGAGCGGCCCCCCTTCGAACCGATCGGCTCGCTTCTCCTGTCAAGGATCGGCGCTACTTCTTCCCAGGATCGTAGAGGTGGCCCACGACCAGTGTCCCGCACCTGACTGTGGACCCGATCCGTCTCCTGGACAGATGGGCTCGACCGGTACGAGGTTGATACGTGACCGCGGACTGCTCGGTACGTGATCACCAGGTGAGCGCTGCCCCGGGACAAGGGATGTGAACCCAGCCTGTCCCACGTGCTAGTGTTCTCGGTGTCGGAAGGGGCCAGCCCGAAGGAAACAACGGGGCTGAGGCCGGAAGACACACCCAATGCGCGGGTGGCGGAATAGGCAGACGCGCTGGATTCAGGTTCCAGTGCCCGCAAGGGCGTGGGGGTTCAACTCCCCCCTCGCGCACAAGGAAGAACCGACGGAACGGGTCTTCACCAGTGACGAAAGTCACCGGTGGAGGCCCGTTCCTCGTTGTCGGGCCGGAACCAGCCCGGACAGGGACGTGACAGGGCCCCGGCGGTGAGGTATCTCACGGCCGGGGCCCTGCTATTTGAGCTGCTGGTCGTTACCCGGGTGGTGCTGTGGTGACCTCGGCCGGTTCATGCGGCCGACGACAGATGGCCGGTAGGTGTCCAGGTCCCGGGCTCTTTGATCTTCCGCCTGTGGTGGGTGCGGCGGCGAGGGCGTTCGCCGCCGAGCGAGAGCGTCTCCAGCCATTTCTTGATCTTGCGGCGGTTGGCGTGGGCGAGCTGGAAGGCCAGGAGGATCGTCTGGGCCGCGATGCCGCGGATGCGGCGGGAGCCGGCGGCTTCGATGCCCTCGGCGAGGGGGTTCTTGGCATAGCCGTTGTAGCCCTCGACGCTGTTGCGCAGCCGGAAGTAGATCTTCTGCCATTCCGGGCCGCCGTACTCCAGGGCCTGCCACTGCTTGGCGCCGGCTTCCGGGCCGACGGTGATGGCGCGCTGGCGGCAGACCTTGACGGGGCCCACCGGGCTGGGTTCCGGGTCGACGAGGGGAAGGTGGATGCCGCGTCCCATCGTGTGGGGCTTGAGAGAGCACTGGGCCTTGCCCGCTTCGGCGGGGCACATCATCCGCTGGTAGCCGTCGGCGTCGGCGTTCTGCTTCGGCATGAGGCGGTAGCCGCGGCGGGCGGCGATCAGCCGGACCCACGTCTCCCGGTCGATGCGCTCGGCATGCAGATCGATGGTGGCGTTGATGAGGGGCTTCGGCATGGACGGGCAGTACCGACGGCCCTCGACGAGGATGGCGCCCTGCGTTCCGTCCTGCTTGCCGAGCTGGTCCGCCCGGTAGTCGTAGACGGGCTTGTAGCCCATGGCTCGGACGGGGATCTGCCATTCCGCGGGCTCAGAGTTGTTGTAGGCGCGGTCACCGGCAAGGTAGCCAGGCTTGTATCCCCGCTCCCGGAGTCGGCCGAGGACCTTCAGGCCGTTGTACGCAGGGCGCTGGCCGGGCTTGTCGAGAGCGACGCCGAGGACGACGACGGGCAGGACTTCTGGGTTCGGGTGCCGTCGTCGAGGAGTACGGCGTCGTGTTCTGTGTCACGGGTCACGATGAGGTGGGCGTCGTAGCCGTAGAGGTACTTCTTCTTGAGCGAGGTCTTCTTCTTGCCCGGAGGCGGCTTGGCTTTGCCCTTCCTGGCGGGCGGCGGAGGCGGGCGCATGGCGTCGGACACCGGCACGTCCGGGTCGCGGTGGTCGCCCTCGCGTACGTACCAGCCGGCGTCCGGATCGGTCGCGAGCTCGGGTCCGTTCGTGCGACGGCCGCGGGAGAACGTGCGGACGGGGGGTGGCGTCGATGCCCAGGGAGACCTCTGCCAGTTCTGCCAGCAGATCGTGGAGGGGGCGTACGGAGGCGTCCAGCACGAACTCGGTGAACAGCGCCAGCCGTCGCTCCCGCTCCGCCAGCTCGTCCACGTCGGCTGCCGCCGTCAGCGCGCTCGCCTCCTTGCGTGAGAGGTGCCCGTTGGGCGGCAGCGGGGAGGGGTTCATCGCGTCCTTCATGGCGTGGAAGATCCGCCTGACCACGGCGTAGGCCGCCTCGAATCCCTGGTCGTGGTCGTCGTACTCGGCTATGCCGAGGCGGGCGCGCAGCTGCGGGCTGATGCGGAAGTACAGGATGTCCGTGACCCGTTCCAGGACGATCTTTCCGCCGGTGTCCTGGGTGCAGAGATGGAGACCGACCAGAAGGCTTCTGAGGTGCAGGGTGCGGTGCCGGCCGCGCGGGAGGTGGACGAACTCCTCCAGCAGCGGAACGAGTTGGCTGTTGTCGACTTCCTCGATCGCTGCATCGACGTCGGCGTCGTTGATGAACCTACGCTTGGCGCGCATCGCCAGGAGGCGCTCGTGGCGATCACTGGGCAGGCTGCGGGGCGTGGTCATTGGCTGCCTCGCAGCAGGCGGGCGGCTTCTCCGGCGGGGACGGCGCTCAGAAACGGCAGGATGCGGGAGAGGCCGTGGAGGGTGTCGACGCCGGCCGCCGCGGCGATGACGGTGATGGGAAGCCGCTCTTCGAAGACGGAACGCGGTGACCTGTTCGTCCAGGTGCTTGGCCATCGCACTGACCTGGGACTTCGACAGCTGGGTCACCCCGAGGGACTCGGCGAGCTTCT